>JAPLLY010000047.1 GCA_026387315.1 Candidatus Omnitrophota bacterium | reverse complement strand
TCTGAGCATACTTCAATAAGTTCACTAACAGTGAGGTTAATGAAGTGGACACTTTTAAACTCAAATTATAACAGTTTTCCGTCGTCATTGTTGATATTTTTATCACAAAACCGCGGCGATTCGCCGTTTTTTCAGGTTGATGTATGGACCCGCAAGCAAGTTGAGTGTTCCAAAGCGACATGTTCCTAAGGAAAGCAACGGCCAGGTGAGGTGTGGGATGAAGAAAACTAAGAATTCGACAGGTAAGCTCTGGAGGACACGATCTATTTTTCCATTCCCAATCTCTGATAAAAATAACTCTTGACTCCTTAAGAGGTTAGGCGTAATATGTCCATCAGACAGTACAAATTACGCCACATATGATTAAGCGAATATTAAAAGAAAATATTATTCAGCAAGCTTTCCGTGGGCAGGTTTTAATTATCCAAGGCCCCCGTCAAGTTGGGAAAACAACTCTTGCGTTGGATATTGCCAAAGCACTTAAGAGCAAAGGGGAAACCCTAATTTTTAATTGCGACGATCCTGATCACCGATCTGTTTTAGAAAATAAGGGATTGGAAGCTTTAAAAAGTACCATAGGTAATTCCAAAGTCATTTTCATCGATGAAGGCCAGAAACTTTCCAGTATTGGGCAAACTTTAAAACTTCTAGCGGATTATTATAAAAAGCACGTCCAGATCATCGTTACCGGTTCTTCAACCATAAATCTTTTGGATAAAACTCAAGAATCTTTGACAGGGCGAAAGAAGGTTTATACGCTGTATCCGGTTTCTGCGGAAGAGGTTTCAAAGAGCGCTGTTATTCAGAGCAATAGATTGGAGTCATTGCTTGTTTATGGCAGCTATCCCAATGTTGTCACTACAAGAAAGAAACAAGATAAGATCGAAACCCTCAAGGAATTAAAAACAAGCTATCTTTATCGTGACGTCTTTGATTTTCAGGGGATGAAAAATGCCGATGTGTTCATGAATCTTGTTAAGGCTTTGGCATATCAAATCGGTAACGAAGTTTCCTATAGAGAGCTTTCGAATTTACTTAAGATTGGTTATACAACTGTAGAGCGTTATGTGCATATTTTAGAACAAACATTTATTATATTTCATTTGCCCGTTTTTACTCGTAATAAAAGGCGCGAGCTTTCTAAATTAAGAAAGATTTATTTTTATGATCTAGGCATTCGTAATGCCGTTATCAACAATTTTAACCCGCTTGATAAACGGGATGATCTTGGCGCCTTGTGGGAGAATTTCATGGTTGTTGAGCGTATGAAATACCGTGAATATCATCATATTGAGGCGAATCAGTATTTTTGGCGAACTTATGATGGTAGCGAAGTGGACTTGGTTGAAGAGCGAGAAGGTCGGCTTTATGGTTATGAGTTTAAGTGGAAGCCTCGCGAATACGCAAGGGTCCTTGCAAAGTGGAAAGAGTACAAAGGAAGTTCCTATCAGATTATCACACCGAATGATTTGAAAGATTTCGTCATGCGTGATTTCAAGCAGGGTTCCAGTAAAACAGAGATAGAGGCAGAGATTAATTCCAGTTCGAGACCTAGAGGGGGAGTATAAAAGTAAAGGTTAGATTTAGAACGTTTCAACCCTTTTTGTGTTATCTTCAAATTTTCTTATCTTTTTAAAAGCAGGTAAGTGCTGTAGTTAAAAATTATACTAGCAAAAATGGCTAATATATTAGAGAACAAAAAGAGAAACTCCAAGTCTCAAACTACAAAAGCGTTAAAAGATTTGGTTATAATTGTTATCGTTTGTATTCTTATATTTATTCTTTCGTATTTTTTTGATGTATTTGTTTTTATTGTAAAATTTCTTGAAAAACATCCTCGAAAAATAGTCTATATTGATGAAGTTATTACAGCGCTCTTAACTTTGAGTATCGCTCTTGCTATTTTTGCGTGGCGTAGATGTTCGGAGTTAAAGAAGGAAACTACTGAACGCATTAAATTACAGGAAGAAATTATTAGTATCGCCAATACTAATGCGGAGGTTGAAAGAATTATTGGTAAACAGCTTCGTTGTGAGATTGAACTGCATCGGCAAGAAGAGAAAAACGCTCTTTCACTTAAACTAAATGTAAAAAATAAGTCTAAATAATCATAGTTAATCCTTCGCAAAGTTTTTGCCCGTTTTCACTCCTTAGTAAATTGCAAAGCTCGTCCAATAGGGGGAGCCAATATTATCTCTCAAAATCAATAATGAGAGATAAAAATGACATTATTAAAAGCATTTCGTTTGCCGGCAGGATTAGTTAATAGGCTGACTTTATTGGCAAAAGCCACGCGCCGCAGTGAGACTTTTTATGTTACTGATGCTTTGGCTCACTATTTGGAAGATTATGCTGATGCGCAAATTGCCAAAGACCGTTTTAATGATCCTAAGTCTAAAATTATTTCTGGTGCAGAATTAAGGAAGCAGATTGGTGTATAAGGTTGCCTATCTTGATTCAGTCGAGGAAGATCTTAAGAAGTTTGATAAAGCTATAGTTAGGAAGCTCCTTACCCGTATTGAGACTTATCTTGCTTGCGGCCCCAAGGAGTTGGGTAAGCCCTTAAAAGGTGAGTTTGGCGGTTATTGGCGATATCGCTGGGGCGATTACCGTGTTATCTATAAAATATCGGAACGTGAGATTTTGATCACCGTTTTACGTATTAGGAAAGATGCGTATAGTTAACTTTTGTTTACCGGTAATGATTGTAGTTTGTAGCTAAATGTTTGTCCTTATCGGGGAGTATGTCTAAGATGCTTCTAAATATGCCTGGTATTGACCATTGCTCTAAATTTCAACAAAAAGTTTTGCGCGCCGCTTCTGCTATTCCTTTAGGAAAAATAAGCACCTATCAACGTATTGCAAAACAAATTGGTAAGCCTAAAGCTGCTCGGGCCGTTGGCAGGGCTTTAGCGAATAACCCCTTTCCTTTAATTATTCCTTGTCATCGCGTTATTCGTTCCGATGGTTCCTTAGGCGGTTATCAGGGGGGCTTG
Source organism: Candidatus Omnitrophota bacterium (assembly GCA_026387315.1). GTDB lineage: Bacteria > Omnitrophota > Gorgyraeia > Gygaellales > Profunditerraquicolaceae > UBA6249. The sequence goes on along the minus strand of JAPLLY010000047.1, from coordinate 23,663 downwards.
AAGATGAAACGAGCCCTGCTTAAAAAAGAAGGAGTTCTTTTTTAAGAACATAAAAATCCGGTTAGATTTTGCCACCTTCTCCGTCACGCACCAGTTGCGAAATTTGTCCGCTAGGAGCAAGTCAAATTAGAAGAGCCAAGCATTCTGTTTTGCTCTTTGTTTTTCTGTAAGCAAATGACTTGCCGGGGGCTTTTTGTTGAGGTATAATTGGCCTATGAAAATAATAACAGAAACATTATTGTCGGGCGAACTTAAGCAGATGGCCGCGGCTACCTTTGGTAATTTGGTAAAAGCCGTAGTTGATGTCGATAGAGAAATTATCGCGGTTGATGCTGAGCTTCATTCTGATTTAGAAGCTTTACTCTTGGAGGATGGCTCAAAACAAAAAAGCCTTTGGGGTATAAATCTTTATCCTGAAATGCAGGGTAACGATTTTGTTGAATTTGATTCCATGATTAATATGCGTCCATCTCAAGGGAATAGAAGTCGTGGCATAGAAAATGAAGAAATGCGTAAAAAAATTATTACAATAGTTGCGAAAAGGATTAAACGATGAGCTATCAACATAAAGATTTAGCCGCGGGCCGTTGGAGCCAATTATCATTCCTTGAGCAAATGGCAAATATCGGGAGTGAGGTTGAGCGAGCGCTTAGCTGGCGAATAAAGAAAAATGCTGATTATGCTCAAAAGGCATTTGAACGAGCCCTAGAGTTAATTGATCTGACATTAGATAATAATAGAAACTATGCCCGCTTGAAAGAAATTACCCGTATGAGAGAAGCAATTGTTGATTATTTCTCCGGGGTAAACCAGTTTATGTCTTCTGAAAGTTCTTGGCGAAATTACTTCTTACCTTTTACTTATGCCTCTCGCAGAAATAATTAATCTTGAGAGAATTAAGGGGACGGTTCTATTTTTTAAATAAGGGGGACAGTTCTAAAAAATAGAACCGTCCCCAAGATTTACTAGGGAGGCAAGATGCGTAAATTTATTTTATTGTTTCAATGCCAAGACCGCAAAGGGATTGTGGCTAAAATTTCGGATTTTATTCTAAAAATCGGCGGTAACATCATTACCGCTGATCAGCACAGCACGGACCCGGAGGGCGGGTATTTTTTTATACGCGTTGAGTTTGTCCTGGATAATGACCAGCATAGCCGCCAGAGCCTGGCTTTGGCCTTTAAGCCGGTGGCGGGCGAGTTTGGCGCCAGTTGGAATCTTTATGACCGGGCGGAAATTTTACGCATGGGAATTTTTGTATCGGAACCGGACCATTGTTTAGTAGATTTATTGTATTTATGGAATGCCGGAGAACTAAAGGTAAAAATTCCTTTTGTCTTGAGTAATTGCGAAAAACACCGTAAATTAGTAACCGGGTATAATCTTCCGTATTATTACGTACCGGCAAATAAAGATAATCGCCGTGAGCCGGAGTTATTGTCTTATGCGCTTGGCGCAACTGATTTTCTGGTGCTCGCCCGTTATATGCTGGTGCTTTCGGCGGATTTTCTGCAAAAATATAATAAAGATATAATTAATATCCACCACGGGTTTTTACCTTCCTTTAAAGGTGTTGACCCCTACGGCCAGGCGCTTAAAAAGGGGGTTAAGGTTATCGGTTCAACCGTACATTTCGTGAATAAACAGCTTGATGAAGGGCCGATAATCGCTCAAGAGGTTGAATATGTATCACATAAGGATAATCGCCAGGATTTAATCAGGAAAGGAAAGCGTGCGGAAAAAAAAGCATTGGCGCACGCGCTATCCAGCTATAGCGATTACCGGATTATTAAACATGAAAATAAAACCATAGTTTTTTAAAGTTTTCTCCCTATTACTACAAATATGGGGAAGAACTACAAATAATTTTAATCTTTGAAATAACTTCTTTGATGCTTGATTCCGGAGTAGAGGCGCCCGCGGTGATCCCCACGCTTTTAGCGTTACCTAACCAGCTTTTCTTTATTTCTTTAGCGCTATTAACCCAGTAGCTGTTTTTATTTAAAGATTTTGATATCTGGAAAATCCTTTTAGTGTTGGCGCTTGTTTTTGAGCCGATAATAATCATTACCGAATTTTCCAGCGGCATAGTTTTGACTTCGTTTTGTTTCATTCTGGTGGGATTGCAGATCGTGTTATGGAATGAAATTTCCGGGATATACTTACGCAGTAATTCCAGGATCGCCGGAAGATTATTCAGGTCTTGAGTTGATTGTACTACAATTCCGGCCTTGGTGATTTTTTTTATTTTTTCCAGAGGTATATTCTGGAGTTTATCGATTACCATGGCCTTAGATTTAAGTTGCCCGACAATCCCCATGACTTCATCATGCCTTTTGTCTCCGAGGATAATTATCCGATAACCCTGATTTTCCAGCTCGCGGGCAATCTTGTGAATTTCTTTTACCATCGGACAGGTGGCATCGATAATCCTATAGCCTAGTTTTAATGCCTGTTTTAAAGTATGTTCGGAGCAGCCATGCGCCCGGATGAGTAAAGTTTTGCCTTTTCCCGAAGATAGCCGGTTGATTTTTTTGATTCCCGTCTCCTGAATCTGCCTGGCCACCTCTTCATTGTGCACGATATCTCCAAGCATAAATACGGGTTCTTTTGTTTTCGCGGTTTCTAATGCGGTGGTAATCGCCTTTTTTACCCCGAAGCAGAATCCCGCGGATTTCGCTAAGTGTATTTTCATGGGTTAAGTATTTTTTTGGAAAAATTATCCAGCGCCTGTTTGTATTTTTGATCCATGCTTAAGCCCTGGATTTGATTTAGCGCTTGGGTGTAGAGATATTTTATCTGATTCTGCGCGTAGGCCAGGGCGCCGGTATCGGTAATGATCGAGCGCATTTTGATCAGCTCAGTATTTTTGGTAATCTTGTTTTCCATGATTCTTTTGATCAGCAACCTGTCTTTTTTGCCGGTGTGATTAAAGGCATACCAGACCAACAGAGTTTTTTTAGCTTCTTTGATGTCCGTGAAATTGGATTTACCGATTTCTTCGGTTTCTCCGAATGTCCCGATGATGTCATCTTTAATCTGAAAGGCCCTGCCTAAAAGCAACCCGTATGAATACAGCTTTTTAATTTGCCGGGGTTTTGCCCCGGCCAATGTGGCGCCCATGGCCAGCGGAGAGGCGAAGGTATAATGGGCAGTCTTATAATCATAAATTTTGTAAATATCCTGCCGCCTGACTTTTTCGATAGGTTTAATCCCAAGCAACAGCTCGATAAATTCTCCACTGCCCGTGTATAAGGCTGCCAGAAATAGTTGTTTTAATGCCTTTTCCTTACGGCGCATATTTTCCCTGACGGCCAGAAAGGCATCCAGGGCCATGGCGTAGATTACATCGCCGGCCACGATCGCTAAATCTTCTCCGTTAAATTTAACTTTTTTATTTTGCCCCAAAGAGCTCCTGAGCAAGGCGTGCATGGCAGGTTTACCGCGGCGCTGATCGCTTTTATCGATAATATCGTCGTGGACGAGCAAGAAGTCGTGCAGTAGTTCTAAAGATAGGGCGCTGCGGTAAAGCCCGGCCGGCGCTTTTTTAGAGAAACCCAGGTAGCCGATGCAGAATAATATCGGCCTGACTCTTTTGCCATCGCGGCAGATAAATTCTCTGATATTCTTAAAAAGAATAGGCGAGAGCTTGTTTAGGGAGTATAATTTGTTGATTGAGCCGATATAAGCGCGCAGTTCTTTTTCGATCCTATTTTTTATTTTTACAAACATGGTTTATGCTAACATATAAGATGTAATTATGCAAATATTTTGAATCAAGGCCTACCAAAAAGTTTTAAAATCTAGGGGACGGTTCTATTTTTTTATAAAAAAAACAGAACCGTCCCCTTGTTTTTCGGGAAAAACAGAACCGTCCTCTGATTTTTAAAGAATTTATTGATTATTGAACTTGATGTGCTATATTTAATAGCATGAGTAAAATAATCCGATATCTTTTAGTTTTTTTATTGCTAATTTTGTTTTTACCGGCAAAAATTATAGCCGCTGACAACTCCAAATCGGCTAAGCTTATTATTTTTTATTCACCTAGTTGTCATCAATGTATTCAGGCTAAACAAGAGGTTATGCCGGGCATCGAGAAAGAATTTAAGGATAAAATCATTTTTGAATATCGCGATGTCAGCCAAATAGAGAATTATAAGTGGCTTTTGGGTTTATTGCGGGGAAACTCCGCGGGGCTTAAGTATCAAGTTCCGCTTTTTTATCTGGGGGGTAAATTTTTGACCGCACAGGGGCGGCTTGATGATAATCTGAGGAATTTTATCGCCGCTGGAATAAAAAGAAATTCAGCCTTAGGGTTAATTTCGGTGGATTTAACGGCCTATTTTAAAACCTTTGTTCCGGCGGCAGTTATTTTTGCCGGCCTTAGCGACGGGATTAACCCTTGCGCTTTTACGGTTATCGTATTTTTTATTTCTTTTCTTGCCTTGCAGGGATACCGCAAAAGAGAGCTTATTTTGATTGGTTTGGCATTTATCCTAGCGGTATTTCTGACCTATTTAGGCATTGGCCTGGGGATTTTTAATTTCTTCTATTCATTCGCGGGGTTTTGGGTAATTACGCGTTTATTGAATATAATTATCGGAATTTTAAGTATAATGTTTGGGGTTCTGGCGATTTATGATTTTATAATCTTTAAAAAGACAGGTTCTACCGAGGGGTTAATCCTGCAGCTACCTAAGCCGATTAAAGAACGTATTCATCAAGTGGTAGGTTTTTTTTATCGTAAGAGCCTAGCGGAAAAACAGGAAAAAACAAAGCCGGCTTTAGGCAGGCTCCTGTTTAGCGCTCTGGCTGCTGGATTTCTAGTTTCGCTTTTGGAGGCGGTTTGTACCGGACAGGTGTATTTGCCGACGATATCTTTTGTTTTGAAATCCACCACGCTTAAACTTCAAGCTTTAGGATACCTTCTGTTGTATAATATTATGTTTATCGCGCCGCTAATTGTGATTTTCGTGTTGGCTCTTTTGGGCACTACCAGCCAGCAATTTTCTGGCTTCCTAAAGAAACGCTTGGGGCTAATTAAAATTTTGATGGCAATTTTGTTTTTTGGTTTAGGGATATATTTACTTTGGAGGGCTTAATGCGCAAGGCGATAATTTTATCTTTGTTGGGTTTATTGATTTTTCAGTTTGCTAGCACAGAAGTGCGTACCGGCCTATCCATTAAGGCCGGGTACTGCGCGGAAAAAGAAAAAACTGATCCTAATCAATGGGATTTTGGCCAAATTAAGCAAGGAGCGGTTTTAAAGCACGATTTTATACTTAAAAACGAAACTAATAATATTTTAGGAATAAATAGTATCCATACCTCTTGTGGGTGCACGGTATCAGAGTCAGCTAAGAAATCTTTATTACCGCAAGAAAGCACGACGGTAACGGTAACTTTTAAGTCAGAAGGGTACTTGGGGCCGGTAACACAATTTGTATACGTAAATACCGATAATCCGAATTTGGAAATAATAAAATTTACAATTAAAGCGCAAGTAGAAGTTTCAAAAGAAATCTAAGTAAAGTAATATTTCCCCCTCGCGGGAGCTCGGGGTCATTTTTCCCCAAGCGCCGGAGGCTGGGGAAAAATGAGGAGGGCTGATTAAATGTGGTCATTACAGTTAAGAATGTGGTTATTGGTAACGCTTCTTTTTGGGGTCATCTATGCTTTAGTGGTTATCGTGGGTAGTAGTTTTTTGCATGTAGGTGGTTTTAGTTTTTATTTGATCATTTCCCTGGTGATGATGGTAATCCAATATATGCTAGGGCCCAAGATTGTCGAATGGAGTATGCGGGTAAAATATATTAAAAGGGAAGAAAATCCGCGTTTGTTCCAGATAGTGGAAAGCTTAAGCGTGCGCGCCAGTATCCCAATGCCCAGAATTGGCATTGCCCAGATCGCTATTCCTAACGCTTTTGCCTTCGGCCGGAGCCTCAAAGATGGCAGGGTCTGTGTAACTAGCGGGATCCTGAATTTGCTTAATGAAGAGGAATTAAAAGCGGTGCTGGGCCATGAATTAAGCCATTTGAAGAATCGCGACGTGCTTACGATTACCTTGCTTTCCGTTATTCCGATGGTGATGTACCGGATTGCCTGGCAGTTTTTATTCTTGGGCCGCCGGCGGGATGAACGAGGCGGCAATACCGTGTTAATTGGCCTGGCAGCTTTTTTATTCTATTTTGTAACTAATCTTTTGGTGCTTTATGCCTCGCGTATTCGGGAGTATTTCGCGGACCGGGGTTCAGTGCTTTTAGGAAATCAACCGAAGGCCTTAGCTTCCAGTCTCTATAAGCTGGCTTATGGATCGGCCAAATTGAATAAAGAAGACTTGAAGCAAACTGAGGGATTAAAAGCTTTTTTTATCAATGATCAGTCTCAGGGCCGCAAAGAAGTATTGGAGTTATCGCAATTGGATTTGGACAAAAACGGTATTATTGATGCCTCTGAACTGGAGTTACTTAAAAAATCAAATATCCGCCTAAATTTCGGAGATAAGATGCTGGAGCTTTTAAGCACGCATCCGAATATGCTTAAGCGAATCAAGAAGCTTTCAGAATATAAGGCTTAAAAGAAAAACACGGGGACGGTTCTCTTTAAAAAAGAGAACCGTCCCCTTTGATTTTTGCTTCCACTTCTCTTTTAGTAAAATCTGAATTGCATTAGATAACGGGTGGCTTGGGTGTTTTCGCAGCGCGTCAGCGCAAGAAAATACCCAAGACAGGACCCGTTATCTTGAAAGGTTTCAGATTTTACCCTCTCCCATTTTCTTTTGACATAACCCCCAATATACTATATAATTACTCACTATGGATATTAATGAGATTAGACAGCAGAGAATTGCTAAATTGGAAGCGCTGGGAAGCAAAAACGTGGTTTTGTATCCGGCGAATGTGCCTGCGCACATTACTATCGGGCAGGCTTTGAGCGGCTTCCAAGAAGGTAAACAAGTTACTCTCTGCGGCAGGGTTATGGCTAATCGGGCGCATGGTAAAGTAAATTTTATGGATCTTAGGGATACCACCGGTAAGATCCAGCTTTATATTAAGCGGGATATTATCGGCGAAGAGAAAGCCGCGCTGCTTGAGCAGTTGGATATTGCCGATATCTTAAGCGTCAGCGGCGAGTTTTTTAAGACGCATACGCAAGAATTTACGGTCAAGGTCCAGGATTTCACGATATTAGCTAAGGCTTTACGGCCCCTGCCTGAGAAATGGCATGGCCTAAAGGATGTAGAGCTGCGTTATCGGCAGCGTTATCTGGATCTGCTGGCTAACGAAGATGTAAAAAAGGTGTTTTTAACGCGGGCTAAGATTATCCAGTCTATCCGCGGTTTCTTAGACGCCAGGGGATTCTTAGAAGTGGAAACTCCGATGATGCACGATATTGCCGGGGGCGCGGCAGGCAGGCCTTTTAAGACTTTTCATAATGAATATAGTATGGATTTATATTTAAGGATTGCCCCGGAGCTCTACTTAAAACGCCTCCTGGTGGGCGGGCTTGACCGGGTTTATGAGATTAATCGCTCCTTCCGCAACGAAGGCGTATCTACCCGGCATAATCCGGAGTTTACCATGCTGGAAGTTTATCAGGCTTACGCGGATTATGAAGATATGGTTAATTTAACGCAGGATTTAATTTGTCATGTTGCTAAGGAGGTTTTAGGCCAAGAGGGGCTGATTTATCAGGGCCAGGCGATCGATCTTAAAACTCCTTGGAACAGGCAATCATTCGCCGAATTGGTTAAGGATAAATTTGGTATAGAGGCGCAGGATGATCCATCAATAATGCTGGAGAAATTACAGGCTAAAGGATTGGCTAAGGATAAAAATCGCTTGAGCCGTTCTCAGGTCAATAAGATTGTGGAAGACGCGCTGGAGCAGGGCCTGCAGGCGAATCCGACATTGGTTACGGATTATTTTACCAGCCTTTGCCCTTTAGCCAAGGCTAAAAAAGATAATCCTGGGATTTCTGAGAGGTTTGAGCTTTATCTGGCGGGGATGGAAATTGCCAACGCTTATTCTGAGTTAAATGATCCCTTGGAACAACGCCGGCGTTTCCAAGAAGAGATCCAGGGGCTTAATTCTGAGGAAAAAAAGAATGTGGATGAAGAGTACTTGTTAGCTTTAGAGCATGGTATGCCTCCGGCCGGAGGATTGGGTATCGGCGTTGACCGGCTGGTAATGCTGCTTACTGATCAGCCATCCATCAGGGATGTAATTTTATTTCCTCTCCTGCGCTCACAAGAACAAGAAGAGGATAAAGTTTAATATGTTTTTAGAATTATGGCTTAGCCAGAGATATTTGAGGGCAGGTAAAAAAGAGAAAATTATTTCGATTACCGCGTTAATCTCTATAGTCGGGATTGCGATTGGGGTAATGGTTTTAATCGTGGTGATTTCGGTGATGAGCGGGTTTGACCGGTTTCTCGAGGATAAAATGGTGGGTACGAATGCCCATTTGTCGCTGGAGTTTTATAATGGCGCCAAAGATTCAGCCGGGGTAATTGACAAATTAAAAACTTTTCCTTATGTTGGCGGCGCCTCTCCTTTTATTGACGGCCAGGCCCTGGTCAAGACGGGCAAGTCGATCTTTGGTGTCCAGGTACGCGGTATTGACCCCAAGCTGCAAACAGAAACATCTAAAATTAATGAATATATAAAATCAGGCAGTTATTTCCTGTCGGGTAATGAAGTGGCTTTAGGCAGTGAGCTTGCTTCGCGCCTGGGGTTGGAGGTGGGGGGCACGCTGAGCCTGATTTCTCCGGTTACTTTAGTTAAAACTGATTTCTATGTTAAAGGAATTTTTAATAGCGGAATGTATTTGTATGATTCCAGTTTAGTTTTGACAAGTATCCAAGGGGCGCAGGATTTTTACAAAATGCCTCAAGCTGTAAGCGGTATTGCCGTTAAGGTTCGGGATATTTATAAAGTTGAGAATATCAAGGAGAAGTTATATCGGGAGTTAACGGGTTTTGGCCCCTATCAGGCGCGCACTTGGATAGACGCGAATAAAAATTTTATCGAAGCTTTGAAACTGGAGAAGATCGTCATGTTTATCGTGGTGACCATGACCACGGTGGTGGCGGCATTCGGTATCGTGAGCACCTTAATCATGTCGGTAATGAGCCGGATTAAAGATATCGGTATCTTACGTTCCCTGGGGGCTAAGACTAAGAGTATTTTACAGATTTTTATTTTTCAAGGCTTGGCCATTGGCATCAGCGGGATTTTTTTGGGGCTAACCGCCGGAGTTAGCCTGGCGTTTTCATTAGATAAAGTGGTAGAGATTATCTCTAAAATTATCGGCAGGAGCCTGATTCCCAAAGATATTTATTATTTTGACCGCATTCCGGTGAATATTAATCTTAGCGATGTAACCCTGATTGTCATCTCTGCTTTGGTAATAACTTTAGCGGCCAGTATCTATCCGGCATATTATGCCAGCCGCGTAATTCCCAGCGAGGCTGTTCGGCATGAGTGAAGAAATAATAAAAGTTAGCTCGATTTGTAAAAGTTACCGCGATAACTCAATTAATCTTGAGGTATTAAAAGATATAAATTTTACAGTTTTCGCGGGTGAATTTTTAGTAATTCATGGGCCCAGCGGCGCGGGTAAATCCACGCTTTTGCATATTTTAGGCGGGTTGGATAATCCCACCAGCGGCAAAGTTTGTTTTCAGGGAGCGGATATTTACGCCTTAGATGAAAACAAGCGTTCTGCTTTTCGTAATCAGAAAATAGGTTTTGTTTTTCAGTTTTTTCACCTTTTACCGGAGTTAAACGCTTTGGAAAATGTTTTATTGCCGGGAATTTTAAAATCCTGGTGGGATAGAAAAAAAAGTTTAGGGAGCGCTCTTGAGCTTTTAGAAAGATTGGGATTATCCGGAAGGCTTAAACACCGGCCAAGCGCTTTAAGCGGCGGGGAACAGCAGAGGGTGGCGATTGCCCGGGCATTGGTTAATCATCCGCGGCTTTTGCTCTGCGATGAACCTACGGGTAATCTGGATTCGGAAAACGGCAAAAAAATACTCCAGCTTTTAATCCAGCTTAATCAAAGCCGCAAGATTACCATTGTCATCGTTACTCACGATCCGGATATCGCTCGCGGCGCCGGAAGGATTATTCGCCTGAAGGATGGGGTTATTTTAAATTAGGAGAAAAACACGGGAGAAAAACACGGGGACAGTTCTATTTTTCCCTAAAACAGTAGGGGAGGTTTAAACCTCCCCTACTGTTGCTGGTCTCAAAAATAGAACCGTCCCCGGGATTCTCTGCCAGGAGGAGCGTTATGAAGATTTATATTGACGGAAAATTTTATGACAAAGATGAGGCTAAGGTTTCGGTGTTTGATCATGGACTGCTTTATGGCGACGGAGTTTTTGAAGGGATCCGTTCCTATAATCGCCGCGTGTTTAAATTAAATGAACATATTGACCGGCTTTTTGAATCCGCGCAGAGTATTATGTTAAAGATCCCCCTGACTAAAGAGCAGCTAATTAAGGCGGTCCTGGCGACGCTTAAGGCCAATAAATTAGACAATGCTTATATCCGCCTGGTGGTTACCCGTGGAGTTGGTGATCTGGGCCTTGATCCGCGTAAATGCAGTCAAGGCCGGACAATTATTATTATCGCTGATAAAGTTGCTTTGTATCCGCAAGAACTTTATCGGGCGGGCCTGGTGATTGTTACCGTGCCTACGGTGCGTAATTTACCCGAAGCGCTTAATCCTCAGATTAAGTCTTTGAATTATTTAAATAATATTCTGGCTAAAATTGAGGCAGCCAATGCTGGCTGTGATGAAGCGATTATGCTGGATTCCCTGGGGTATGTGGCGGAGTGTACCGGAGATAATATTTTTGTGGTAAAAAACGGGCATCTTTACACGCCTCCGCAGTGTATGGGGACCTTACGCGGGATTACCCGTGATTCCATTTTAGAAATTGCCCGTAAGCATAAGATTTCGGCGCACGAACATGTAATTACGCGCCATGAAGTTTACATTTCGGATGAGTGTTTTCTTACCGGTACCGCGGCCGAGGTTATCCCCGTAGTCAAGGTGGATGGCCGGGTTATTGGCCAGGGCAAACCGGGGAAACTTACTTTGAGCCTGATGCAGAAGTTTAAAGAGATGACCAAGAAAGAAGGAGTGAAATATTAAACCCTAAATTCTAAATTAGTTTTAAGCTGTAAGCTTTAAGCTTAAAACTTACAGCTTACAGCTTTTGTTTCGGGTTTAGCGCTTAGAGTTTAATATTCCATAAACTAGACTATGTTATGCGATGTTTGCAATAAAAATCCGGCAACCGTGCATTTGACTGAGATTATTGATGAGCAGATGAATGAGCTGCATTTATGTGAAGACTGCGCCAGGCATAAGAGCGCGGCCATGGAGCAGCAGTTTGGTTTAAGTGACCTGTTGGCGGGTATGGCGGATTTCGAGAAGCCTTCCAGTAAAGAAGAAGAGATAGTTACGATCAAATGCCCCAGCTGTGGTTTAACTTACGCGAATTTTAAGAAGATCGGCCGGCTGGGCTGCGGGGAGTGTTACAATGTTTTTCGTAAATACCTGGCCCCTTTGTTAAAACGTATACACGGCTCAAATCAGCATATTGGTAAAAACCCGGCTAAGACCAAAGCTCCCACTAAGCTTTATAAAAAGAAAGCCGGTTTGCCGGAATTAAAAGACCAGTTGCAAAAAGCCATTCAACAAGAGGCTTTTGAAGAAGCAGCGCGCCTACGTGATCAGATTAAGGAAATGGAAACCAAAAAGGAATAATGGAAATTAACGATTTAATTAATCATACTAGTGAATGGCTTAAGGGGATTGGCCCGCATTCGGATGTGGTTATCTCCAGCCGGATACGCCTGGCCAGAAATCTCAATAAATTTCCTTTTCCGCATTGGGCATCTAAGGCGCAGTTAAACGCGGTTCTGGAAAAGAGCCGCCAAGCAATGGAAAAAGTGGAGCTGCTTAAGAACTCTACGCTTTTTGTTTTGGCGAATTTAGACAGTATCGATAAACAGTTTTTAGTGGAAAGGCACCTGATGTCCATTGAACATACTCAGAAAACAGAGCAGAAAGCGGTGTTGGTTAATGATGAAGAAAATATCGCCGTAATGATCAATGAAGAGGATCATTTACGTATTCAACTTATGCAGTCAGGGTTTAATCTTTTCGAGGCCTGGGAGATTATTAATGGTATTGATGATGCTTTAGCCAAGCTCCTGGATTACGCCTATCTGGCGGATTTTGGTTATCTTACCGCTTGCCCGACGAACATCGGCACGGGTATGCGCGGTTCGGTGATGCTGCATTTACCGGCGCTGGTGATGAGCCGGCAAATCGAGCGGGTATTGGCCGCTATCGCCAAATTGAGTTTTACCACCCGCGGGCTTTACGGCGAAGGAACGCAGGCCAGCGGTAATTTTTTTCAGATTTCCAATCAGGTTTCTTTAGGCCACGGCGAGGTTGAGATCATCGAGAATATTAATGGCCTGATCCGGCAGATTATTGAACAAGAGACGCAGGCCAGGGAGATTATGCTGGCTAAAAGCAAAGAAATCTTAGAGGATAGGATTAACCGCTCCCTGGGTATTTTAAAAAGCGCCCGGATTATTACCAGCCAGGAGACGATCGAATTGTTGTCCATGGTCAGGTTAGGAAGCGATTTGGGCATGGTCAAAGATATCGACCGGCGCACGATTAATGAACTTTTTATCATTACTCAGCCGGCGCATTTGCAGAAGCTGGAGAATGTTAAACTTTCATCGGATCAAAGGGATCTAAAAAGGGCGGAGTTGATCCGCAAGAAATTAAATTTATTATAGAAAAAACACGAAAAACAAGGGGACGGTTCTCTTAGGAGAACCGTCCCCGGGATTCCCCGGGATTCTCGAGATTTTTAACTTTTAAAATTTTGAGTTTTGGGATTTAGGATTTCGAGTTTAAGTGTAAACAAGACACCCCGCGCTAATTGGAATTGCGCGGGTGTTGTCTAGGTAGACAAGGAGATAATCTCATGTTTAATCGTTTTACGGAAAGGGCGAGAAAAGTAATTATTTTAGCTAAGGAAGAGGCCAGGCGTTTTAACCATGATTATATCGGCACTGAACATATACTTTTGGGGTTAATTCGTGAAGGAGAAGGGGTGGCGGCCGCGGTATTGCAGAAGCTGCAGATTTCACTGGAAAATATCAGGCTGGAGATTGAAAAATTAGTCCAGCCGGGGCCGGCGACTCAAATTATCGGGGATATTCCATTTACACCTAGGGCTAAAAAAGCTTTAGAGTTGGCGGCGGAGGAAGCGCGTTCTTTGGGGCATAATTATATCGGCACGGAGCATCTTTTACTGGGGCTTATCCGCGAAGGTGAAGGGATTGCTTCGCAGGTGTTGTTAAATTTGGGCATGGATTTAAATTCCGTGCGTAATGAAGTGATGAGCCTTTTGGGTTCGGCTTTGCCGGGGATGAGCCCGCAGGGAGGCCAAACCTCAAAATCCAAGACTCCGGCCTTAGACGCCTTTGGCCGGGATCTTACGGCGTTGGCTCGTGAAAATAAATTGGATCCGGTAATTGACCGCGCGCAGGAGATTGAGCGGGTAGTCCAGATTTTAAGCCGGCGCACTAAAAATAATCCGGTGCTTTTAGGGGAAGCCGGAGTAGGTAAAACCGCGATTGTGGAAGGCCTGGCGCAGTTAATCATCGCCGGCAATATCCCGGAAGTTTTAAGGGGAAAAAGGATTGTGGTTTTGGATTTAGCTTTGATGGTTGCCGGGACTAAATACCGCGGCCAGTTTGAGGAAAGAATTAAAGCGATTATGGAGGAGATTAAACGCTCTCAGGATGTAATTATTTTTATTGATGAGCTGCATACTTTAGTGGGCGCCGGAGCTGCCGAAGGCGCGATCGACGCTTCTAATATCATGAAACCCGCGCTTTCCCGGGGGGAGATGCAATGCATTGGGGCCACGACCATCAGTGAATACCGTAAATACATCGAGAAGGACGCGGCTTTAGAGCGCCGTTTCCAGACGATTATGGTGGAACCGCCTACGGTCGAGCAGACGCTCAAAATTTTGAAAGGCCTGCGCGATAGGTATGAAGCGCACCACCGGGTTACTTTTAAAGACGAAGCGTTAGAGGCGGCGGCGGTATTAAGCGACCGCTATATCACCGGAAGGTTTATGCCGGATAAGGCGATTGATTTGATTGATGAAGCCGGTTCCCGGAGCCGTTTAAATGTCCTGATTGTTCCGGAAAATATTAAAAGTATCGAGGCCAATGTCGAGTCCTTAAGAAAAGAAAAAGAAGCTTATATTAAAAGCCAGGATTTTGAAAAAGCCGCTTCTTTAAGGGATCAGGAGCGTTCTGTCCGCCAGGAGCTGGAGCGGTTAAATAAAGAGTGGAGCCAGGCCAAAGATAAAATGCGCCCGGAGGTAACCGCCGAGGATATTGCTAAAATTTTGGCGCAGTGGACGGGGATTCCGGTTTTTAGGTTAGAAGAGAAAGAAAGCGAGAAGCTGCTTAAGATTGAAGACCAGCTGCATAAGCGCGTGGTCGGGCAGAATGAAGCGATTGAAGCGATTGCCCACGCGGTGAGGCGGTCGCGGGCCGGGATCAAAGACCCTAAACGGCCTATAGGTTCATTTATATTTTTAGGCCCCACCGGTGTTGGCAAAACCCTGTTGGCCCGGGCATTGGCGGAATTTATGTTTGGCGACGAGGAGGCATTGTTACAGCTGGATATGTCAGAGTATATGGAGAAGTTTAATGTTTCGCGGTTGATTGGCGCTCCCCCGGGATATGTGGGGTATGAAGAGGGCGGCCAGCTTACCGAGCGCGTGCGCCGCAGGCCTTACGCGGTTATTCTTTTGGATGAGATTGAAAAAGCGCATCCGGATGTTTTTAATTTACTACTGCAGGTTTTTGAAGAAGGCCGGCTTACCGATAGTTTTGGCCGCAAGGTCAGCTTTAAGAATACCATTATTATTATGACTTCTAATGTCGGCGCGGAATTGATCCGCAAGACCGGTTCATTGGGTTTTAAGTCCAAGCAAGAAGAGGGCACGTATCAGGAGATGAAAGATAAATTATTGGAAACAGTTAAGCATTCCTTTAAACCGGAGTTCCTGAATCGTATTGATGATATTATTGTCTTTAGGCAATTAATCAGGGAGGATCTGACAAAAATTATTGATATTGAAATTGGTTATGTGATTGGCCGCCTGAAGGAACAAAAGATCTTCCTGGAGGTCAGCCAGGAGGCCAAGGAGCTTTTGGTTGAAAAGGGATTTGATCCGGTTTTTGGCGCTCGGCCCTTAAAAAGAACGATTCAAAGATTCCTGGAAGATTCTTTGGCTAATGAGATTATTTCTAAGAAATATAAGGAGGGCTCTTTGATTAAGGTAACGCGTAAGAACGAAGAGCTTATTTTTGAATAATGTTCACTCTATTTTTTATAGACTTGGGCCATAAGATACTTTCTTTTATGTATTTTTTCGGCGGGTTAACCAGTCTTTCGATGCAGACGGTGTACCAAACATTTAAGCCGCCCTATAAATACGGCCATATCGTGGAGCAGTCTAAGAAAGCCGGTTATGACAGCCTGCCGATCGTTTCCGTGGTGGCTTTGTTTATTGGTTTTATTTTTGCTTTGCAGTTCGGTTATTTTATGCAGCGCATCGGCTCGGAGATGTATATCGCCAGTTTAGTAGCTTTAGCTATCGTGCGTGAATTAGGCCCGGTAATTACCGCCTTGATCGTTGCCGGAAGAGTTGGGGCGGCGAACACCGCGGAGTTAGGTTCGATGCAGGTTACTGAGCAGATTGATGCCTTAGAAACCCTGGCTACTAATCCCGTAAAGTATCTGGTTGTGCCGCGTTTCGTAGCTTTAAGTATTATGCTTCCCCTGCTTACCTTGTATGCCAATATTGTCGGTATCCTGGGTAGTTATTTTATCTGCGTGGCAAAATTAGGGATTACCAGCAATATGTATATGAATATGACTTTCTCCGCTCTGTTTTATAAAGATTTATTCACGGGATTATTTAAAGCTTGGATTTTTGGTATGGTGATTGCCTTAGTAAGCTGCTATGAAGGTTTTAATGTCGAGGGCGGAGCAGTGGGGGTAGGCCGAGCCACTACGCGTTCAGTAGTCTTTAGTTTCCTGATGATTATTGCCGCGGATTGCTTCATTACCGCGCTATTTTATTTTATTTTTCCTTAAAAAGCATGATCGAAATACAGCGTTTAAGTAAAAAATTTAACAATAACCTGGTCTTGAATGAATTGAGCTTAAATGTGCGGACCGGCCAGACCTGCGTGATTATCGGCAGGAGCGGCTGTGGAAAATCAGTTTTACTTAAACATATCATCGGTTTATTAAGGCCGGATAGCGGTAAGGTCTTAGTCCAGGGCAAAGAGGTGGCTAGTTTAAAAGAATTAGAATTAGTTGCTTTGCGCTCCAAAATCAGTATGGTTTTTCAGGGAGGGGCTCTTTTTGATTCGATGGATGTGAGTGAAAATGTCGGTTTTGGCCTCCTGGAGCATACCCGGATAAGCCAAAAAGAGATTGTCAGGCGCGTAGAGGAGTCTTTATCTTTAGTCGGCTTGGGTGGTATTGGTAACCTTATGCCATCAGAATTAAGCGGAGGGATGAAGAAACGCGTGGCTTTAGCCCGGGCGATTTGTATTAAGCCTGAGATTATTCTTTATGATGAACCGACTACGGGAGTTGATCCGATATCCGCCGATAGTATTAATGAACTTATCCGTTCATTACATGATAAATTGAAAGTTACCTCTTTGGTGGTTACTCATGATATGAAAAGCGCCTATCACATTGCCGATAAGATTGCCATGATGTATAAAGGAAGAATAATTTTGGAAGGCGCTCCTAAGCAGATTCAGGAGACGCATGATCCGATAGTACATCAATTTATTAATGGGCTTTCTAAGGGGCCCATAACTGATGCAGTTGATACTTCTAAATAATGTTTCCCCTCGCGGGAGCTTGGGGTCATTTTTCCCCAAGACACCCGGCGCTTATTGGAATTGCGCCGGTGTGCGCTAGGTAGCGCAGCGCCGGTGGCTGGGGAAAAACTCTCCCCCTCGCGGGAGCTCGGGGTCATTTTTCCCCAAGCGCCGGTGGCTGGGGAAAAATGAGGAGGTTTAAATGATATTCGGCAAAACTAAACTAGAACTGAAGGTAGGTATTTTTGTTTTTATGGGCTTAACGGTTTTAGTTATTTTTGTATTGTCGATTGGCGGGTTTAAGACCTGGAGTTCAGGTTACCGGCTTAATCTGGTTTTTAATTTTGTTAACGGGGTAAAGATTGGCGCGCCGGTGCGTTTTGCCGGAGTGGATGTGGGAGAGGTAAAAAGGATTAATCTGCGGTTTAAGCCTGTTGAAAATCGCGCGGATGTGTGCCTGGAGGTTTGGATTAGGGATATTGTCCGCGTGCCTGCCGATTCCACGGTTTGGGTGAATACTCTGGGCCTGCTGGGTGAGAAATACGTAGAGATAATTCCTGGAAAGGATTATGCTAATTCCCTTAAAGATAACCAGTCCCTGATTGGAGTTGATCCTTTACCTATACATGAGATATTTAATCGGGCGGAAAGTATATTACATAATTTAGATGATGGGATTATTAAGATCAGGAATAAAGAGGGGTCTTTAGGCAAGTTTATTTATGATGATAAGGTCTATAATGAATTAGAAGCTCTGGTTACGGATGTGCGTAAAAATCCCTGGAAGCTGCTGATTAAAACTAAAGAAAAGAAATAATGAACCCCGCACCTTCTTTGTATTCAATATTAAAAGCTAAGAGGTTAAAAAGAATGAATAAATTAGAAGGTGCGGGGTGAAAACCAGGTCAGTTTTTAGCTGTTCAAGCTGTGGTTATCAGTCTCCTAAATGGTTAGGCCGGTGCCCGGATTGTAACAGTTGGAATTCTTTTAATGAAGAAGATTATACTCCTGTTTCCTCTTCTGCTAAAGAGAGGGTTAGTTTGTATAAAGATGGCCCTGTCCTTTTAAAGGATGTAGTAGCCAGGGATGAGGATAGGTTAAAAACCAATATTGTCGAGCTGGATCGGGTTTTAGGCGGGGGGATTGTTAAGGGGTCAGTGATTTTAATCGGCGGTGATCCCGGAGTGGGAAAATCCACTATTTCTTTGCAGGTTTCTAATCACTTGACTAAGCAGGGAATTGGCGTGCTTTATGTCAGCGGCGAAGAATCCGTGGCCCAAACTAAGCTGCGCGCGAAACGCTTAGGTGAGTCAGGAAGCGATAATCTGTATATCGTTAACCAGACAGATTTATCTTTAATTATTGAATATATAAAAAAATTAAAGCCTCAGGTAGTGGTGATTGATTCCATTCAGGTTATTTTTGATCCCGGGGTTAGTTCTTCTTGCGGCAGTGTCAGCCAAGTAAGAGAATGCGCCGCAGCCCTTACGCAGTTAGCCAAAACTACCGCAACTTCCATTTTTATTATCGGCCATGTTACTAAGGAAGGTACTTTGGCCGGCCCGCGCGTTTTAGAGCATATCGTGGATACGGTGCTGTATTTTGAAGGCGATCGTTTCGCGATCTATAGAATATTGCGGGCAGTGAAAAACAGGTTTGGTTCTACCAATGAAATCGGGGTGTTTGAAATGGCTTCGGTGGGTTTAGTGGAAGTAAAGAATCCTTCCGAGATTTTTCTTGCTGAGCGGCCGAGTAATGTTTCCGGCACTATTGTAACTTCGATTCTGGAAGGGACGCGCCCTCTTTTAGTGGAGATTCAATCTTTAGTTTCTAGAAGCAGCTTTGGTTATGCCCGGCGCCGGGCGCAAGGTTTTGATTTTAACCGGCTTTCTTTATTGGTGGCGGTTTTAGAGAAGCGCCTGGGTTTGGCTCTGGAGGCAGAAGATATATTTATCAATGTCGCCGGAGGCATAAAGATTCAAGACCCGGCAGCGGATTTAGCAGTGTGCGCGGTGATTGCCTCTAGTTTTCGGGATCAGGTGGTGATACCTAAGGCCGTAGTTTTAGGCGAGGTGGGCTTAAGCGGTGAAATCAGAAGCATTTCTCAGGTGCTTACGCGCGTAAATGAAGCGGAGAAGTTAGGTTTTAAGCATTGTATCTTACCAAAAAACAGCATTAAGAATCTTAATTTTAAAAAATCAGATATGGAGATTATTGCTGTTTCTACTTTAAAGGAAGCTTTGGATATTATTTTACTGAGTACATCAATTAAACAATAGGTAATCCGTTGGTCTTCCCCCTCGCGGGAGCTCGGGGTCATTTTTCCCCAAGCGCCGGTGGCTGGGGAAAAATGAGGAGGCAGGAAAATGAATTTATTATTAGCGCGGTTATTATTTATCTTAGGTAGTATGTTTATCGGCTATCAGGCGGCGGGCCCGGGAGGCAGTGGTTTTATCGGCATAGCTATTGGAGCAATGGCTGCGATAATTATGATTCTTATCGAAGCAGGTTTGCGTAAAGTTTCGGTAAGCGGTTTATCCAGCGCGGTATTTGGATTAATCTTAGGGCTAATTATGGCCAAGCTGGTGGGGGATGCTTTTAGCCTTGCTGCTATAGATGTTAATATGCTTTCCAGGATCAGGGTGGGGTTAACTTTGATTTTTTGCTATCTGGGCATGGTTATGGCTTTACGAGGGAAAGACGAATTCAATATTATTATTCCTTATGTGCGCCTGCGCCGGCAGGACCAGTCGCTGGATGTAGTTCTCCTGGATACTAGCGTGATTATCGATGGCCGGATTGTGGATATCTGTAAAACACGTTTTTTAGGAGGAAAGGTGATTATTCCCAAATTTGTCTTAAGAGAACTTCAGCAGATTGCTGACTCTACTGATCCGATTAAACGCCAAAGAGGCAGGCGGGGTTTAGAGATACTTAATACTATCCAAAACGAACCGGGGATGGATATTGTGATACATGAGCAGGATTTTTCTGAGACCTCGGAAGTTGACGCGAAATTAGTTCTATTAGCTAAGTTGCTGGAGGCGAAAATTCTTACTGTGGATTTTAATTTAAATCGGGTAGCCAGTATTCAGGGGATCAAAGTTTTAAATATTAATGAGCTGGCTAACGCTTTAAAACCGGTAGTTTTTCCCGGCGAAGAGTTGCAGATCAAGCTAATCAAGGAAGGTAAGGAGCATAATCAGGCGATTGGTTATTTAGATGATGGCACGATGGTGGTAGTTGAGGATGCGCGCCGGCTAATTGGCCAGGATGTTAAGGTCGCGGTAACTTCAGTTTTGCAAACTCAGGCCGGCAGAATGATTTTTACCAAAATTGAGAAATAATGCTTAGCGCGATTATTGTGGCAGCAGGGCAGGGGTTACGCTTGAAAGCAGGGGTACCTAAGCCTTTAGTAAAAATAGGGAAATTGCCGGCAATAATTTATTCTTTGAACACCCTGGATAAACACCTGGACATTGACGAGATTATTGTGGTGCTAAACGCTAAGAATCAGCGGGCAATAACCCGGCTAATCAGGAGTTATTCTTTTAAGAAGATTAAGGGTTTTGTTTTAGGCGGCAGGCGCCGGCAGGATTCAGTGTATAACGGCCTTGGAATGGTCAGTCCGGATAGCGATTGGATATTGATTCATGATTCCGCGCGGCCGTTTATCGATAGTCAGGCTGTAACTAGAGTTATTTTGGCGGCTAAAAAAACTGGCTCCGCCATATTAGGGGTACCGGTTAAAGCCACCATTAAAAGTATTAAATCTGGGGACCTGGTCGATAGAACGCTAGATAGAAGTAATCTCTGGGAAATTCAGACTCCCCAGGTTTTTAAAAAAGAACTTATCCTTAGGGCATATCAAGAATATTCCAAAGGAAGTGTAACTGATGATGCTTCTTTAGTTGAAAAATTAGGAAAAAAGGTAAAGATTGTTCTGGGAAGTTATGAAAACATTAAAATTACAACTGAAGAAGACCTTTTGTTCGCGGAAGCAATTGGCAAGAGGAAGCGCTGATGCAGTATAAAGTTGGTATAGGTTATGATATTCATCGTCTGATTGAAGGCAGGCCGTTATTTTTAGGAGCAGTCAAGATTCCTTATATTAAAGGCCTGCTTGGGTATTCTGACGGGGATGTGTTGATACATGCGCTTTGTGATGCTTTGCTGGGAGCCTTAGCGCTGGGGGATATCGGGGAACTTTTCCCGGATACGGATCCAGAATATCGGGGTATTGCCAGCAGCCGCCTGTTGGGAATAGTTAAAGAGCTTCTGGATAAGAGCGGTTATAAAATTAATAACCTGGATGTAATTATTATCGCTCAGGAACCCACGCTCGCGCCTTTTAAGAAACAAATAAAAGAAAAGCTTTGCGCGCTTCTAGGTATTGAGCAAGATGTTTTAAACATCAAGGCAAAAACTAATGAAGGATTGGGCGCGGTGGGCCATCTGGAAGCAATTGCTTGCTATGCGATGGTTTCTTTAGCTAAAGGGGGTTAACTATGGATTATATTATTAATCTATTGATTATACTATTAGCGATTTTTATAATTAAGCTGGCGTTTATTTGGATATTTTTTTATGCTGATATTAAGGCGGCGCAAAAAAGGGATCCCGCGGCCAAGAATTGCCTAGAGATAATTTTACTTTATCCTGGCCTGCACGCTTTAGTTTATTACCGGATCGCGCACGCCTTGTATAAAATGAAGTTATTTTTTTTAGCGCGCCTATTATCTCAAACCGCCAGGTTTTTTACCGGGATTGAGATTCATCCGGGGGCCAAAATCGGCAAGCGTTTTTTTATTGACCATGGGCTGGGGGTAGTGATCGGAGAGACCTCAATTGTGGGCAATGACGTCTTGCTTTATCAAGGCTCAACTTTAGGCGGCACCGGAATTGTTAAGGGGAAGCGCCATCCTACGATTGGTAATAATGTCGTAATCGGCGCCGGAGCCAAAGTCCTGGGTAATATTGTTATCGGAGATAACTCTTATATTGGAGCAAACGCGGTAGTGATTAAAGATGTCCCGCCGAATTCTACGGTGGTCGGTATTCCCGGCAGAATTACTAAGCAGGATGGCAAGAAAATGGATATCAGTCTGGATCACGCGCGGATACTGGATCCGATTATGCAGGCAATTGAAGAGCTGCAGGATAGGATTGAAACGCTAGAGAAGAATAAGTAAGTTGTAAGCTATAAGCCGTAAGTCGTAAGCTTAAAGCTTAAAACTTACAGCTTACAGCTTTTGTTTAGAATTCAGTGTTTAACAATCATGCCTATTTTTATATATAATTCCCTTTCCAGAAAAAAAGAGCAATTTATCCCCCTTAAAAACTCGCAGGTAAAAATGTATACCTGCGGAGTTACGGTTTATGATGCCTGCCATATTGGCCATGCCCGCAGTTTATTTATTTTTGATTTGATCCGTAGGTATTTAAAGTTCCGCGGCTTTAAGGTTAGTTTCGCGCGCAATATCACTGATATTGACGATAAGATAATTAATCGGGCTAACGAGCTTAATATCAATTGGAAGGATTTAGTTGCCAAATATATTGCCAGTTATTATCAAGACTTAGCTAGTTTAGGGATAGAAAAAGCGGATTTTGAGCCGCGGGCAACCGAGAATATCCCGGAGATGATTAAATATATTGAAGGGTTGATCCAAAAGGGGTATGCCTATGAATCAGGCGGAGATGTATATTTTAACGTTAGGAAATTTATTGGTTATGGAAAATTGTCCGGACAAAGTATAGATGAAATGCAAAAGGGGGTAAGGATAGAGCCAAGCGGCCTGAAAAAAGATCCATTAGATTTTGCCCTTTGGAAGCGCTCTAAGGAAAAAGAGCCTTCTTGGCCAAGCTCCTTTGGTCCGGGACGTCCGGGTTGGCATATTGAGTGCTCGGTGATGTCGCAGAAATTTTTAAAAACCGAAACCCTGGATATTCACGCCGGAGGCAGGGATTTGATTTTTCCTCACCATGAAAATGAAATCGCGCAGGCAGAGGCGTTGACCGATAAACAATTCGCGAAATACTGGATACATCACGGCCTGCTCACGATTAATACGCAAAAGATGTCCAAGTCATTGGGCAATTTTATAACCATTAAGGATTTTATTGCCAAATACCATAATCCCGAACTGCTTAAGTTTTTCTTTTTGTCCGCGCACTATGCCCATCCCATAGATTACAACGGCGCGAAAATCGAAGAGGCCAAGCAGGCTTTGCAAAGGATTAGTATTTTTATGGATAAGGCTAAGGCCGTTAAGTTATCCCTGGCGCTAACCTTATTCAAGAGGCATCCCCAAGAGGTAATTCAGTTAAAAAATAAATTTATTGCTTCTTTAGATGATGATTTTAACACGCCTGAAGCATTGGCTTGTGTTTTTGATTTAGTGAACCTGGCGAATAAAAATATAGGCAAGGCAAATTTCGTTTCTAGCGCCCGAATTATATTAAAAGAGATGCTTGAGATCCTGGGCATTACGCTTAAGGCAGTAAAAATAGACAGCCAGATCAGCGAAGATGAAATTAAATCCAAGATTCATAGCAGGGCAGATGCTAAAAAATCCCAGGACTACGCGCTGGCCGATAAAATCAGAAAAGAGCTTGAAGAACAGGGCGTGATTTTAGAGGATACTAAAGAAGGCGTAACTTGGAGAAGAAGGCTATAGC
>JAPLLY010000044.1 GCA_026387315.1 Candidatus Omnitrophota bacterium | reverse complement strand
CCCCCCGCGTGGGGAGGGCTAGGGAGGGGGGAATCCTTCCCTACTTCTCCTTAATCATCCCCGACGTTGAATCCAGGGGATGTCATTGCGAGCGAACGAAGTGAGCGAAGCAATCTCGTCAAGATTGCTTCGTCGCTGCGCTCCTCGCAATGACACATTTGTTTGTTTTCCCCGTTTACTGACCCATTACAACTAGCTTTTGAAATTTCTTGACAAAAACCTTGCGCCGTGTTAACGTTAAACCGATGATAATCATTGATGAAGCGCGCAGAGAATTTATCGCTAAACTTATCTGTGATCTGGGTAAAACCATTTTTGCCATCGGCCTGGCAAGTTATTTCTTCGAAAAGTTTCCCTCGATTATCAGAATAGTCCTTAGTGTAGTCTGTATAAGCTTTATTATAGTAAGTATTTTTATTCAACCCAGAAAAGGAGGTAAATAAAAATGGAAATGATAATTGCTGCCCTCGTAATTTTGGGCGTATCTCTTCTCCTGCTTTACATAAGCCACCGTCAGTCATTAAAAACCAAACACGCCCATTAACCGCGCTGATTTCTTCTGTCTTCGCCAACTTCGGTTTTCGATCTTTATCTATTTTTTTCATCTTAGCGCCTCTACTTCTCCTTAATCATCCCCGAAAAAACAGGGAATTCTGGGGACACAACACTTAATTCTACCTTACTAAAATTAGAATTAAGTGTTGTGTCCCCAGATTTCAGATTTCCCAGAATTAAATTTCGCTTTACTAAACAGCTTTCTCATCTTTCGTACCTTTTTGTAAATCTCCCCACCCCTAGCCCCTCCCACCAGGGGAGGGGAAATCGTGATTCCCTCCCCCCGGGGGGAATCCCCTACTTCTCCTTAATCATCCCTGAAACAAAGGGGACGGTTCTCTTATTTTTAAGAGAACCGTCCCCTGGTTTTTCGGGAACTAATTTTTGCATATCTATTCTTTTTGCCCTTCTCTGCACTATCTTCTTCATTGGCCGGCCTAACTCATCAATGTCGCCGGTGGCTGCCTCTTTAGGTTTAGTCAAAGTTTCGGCTTCCTCAACAGTAAGATAAACCCGCGGGATTAAAAAGTTTTTTCTTTCTTCAGCGCCCCAGATATATCCGGCAGGCTTAATCATCACCACATCGCCTTCCTTATAACTGGAGCGGGCGTCTTCTTCCGCGTTGGGATTATAATTGTCCCCTAATTTAATCAAGAGTTCATAAAGCCTCGTGCCCGGGCGCTTGCCGGCTTTTATTAATTTATCCACGTCAAACTGCTCAACGCTTGATTTTGTTTTTTGCTTTTCTACGGGTTTAGTTTTTTTCACTGCCTCTTTGCGCGGCTGTATCTGTTCATTATTTGCTTCTGCCCGCGAGTTAATCTTAGCATCTTTTAGGCTCTCGACAATGGAAAAACTTTTCGTGGAAGTATCCTCTATTTGCCCGTTAAGGCTGTCGGAAATTTTTACGGCTACTTTAGGCGAAAGTTTATTCGGCACACTCCAAAAATAACTGCCGCTATTTCCCGTGT
The DNA here is from genome assembly GCA_026387315.1 of Candidatus Omnitrophota bacterium. GTDB lineage: Bacteria > Omnitrophota > Gorgyraeia > Gygaellales > Profunditerraquicolaceae > UBA6249. Next base: position 2,286 of record JAPLLY010000044.1, on the reverse strand, counting down.
CCTGGACGATCAAGTTATAGGTTTTACCCGCGTCTAAAGTATATTCTAATTTCATTTTATAGGAGAGCTCATACTCTAAAGCGCTCCAGGTAATTTCATAATTTTCCCCGGCAACTAAATTCTGCTTGCCATCAGGGGTAATCAGGGAAATCTTGCCCGGCCGGTAATCTAAACCCAACTCTTGCAATTGGCTGCTGGCCGCGGATTTGCCTTGGGGGGAAAGCTTAAGGCGCCACTTTAAGGATTGCCCCTCTGGGAAATCTTTTTTCGAGGCATAATAATAATTAGTACTTACGCAATCTTCTTTATAATTTAAGCCGTTATCCGCGGATACGCCTACGCCGGCATTAGCGCCTTTAAAAGTAGGAACGATGATTCGCGCGGTAAATGCCGCGGGGATGGCTTTACCTATATATACGCCTTCCTTAGTATTATCACTTAAGATGAGCCGGCTTTTTTGGGAGAGGGCAATGTTTGAGAAAATGGGGAGCTTAACCTGCTCCTGCGCTCCGGTTTTATCCACCTGCGGCCCGTTAGAGGCGAATTTACGCGCCCGGATTCCGGAATAAGCAATGACATTCCTGCCGCTCCCATCGCCGCCGGATTTTAATCCCAGATACCCGGCTTTCACCACCGACGCCCCGCTGTAAGTTACTTTTGCCTGCGCGGCCGCGGTTGCCTGATCTATGCGTTCAAAAGTTATATCCTTATCATTGACTGTCAGGCGATAATTATATTTCCCGCCCGCGGCAATCAGGCTGGCCTTGGCGTCATTGGCCTTGACAATATCATCCAGGGCAATGCAGTGCTCCGCGCCTTTATAGGCGGATGAGTAAACTACCAGGCCAGGGTTATCATAACTATCCCCGGCCTTTGGCCGCAAGTTCAGGCTGTTGTCAAAGCCGCTTTCTATTCTAACGGCATATTCAACTATGCCCTGGTTAAATTTAAAATCTTTGGCAATAATCTCCGCGGCGTCCAGCTTAAGCTGCCCGGCTTTGATAACCACGCTTCCTTTGGGGTCTGTTTTAACCACCCAGGAATTCGCGTCGAGTTCTGGATTATTAAAACTGTCATAAAAATCAAATACCGCTTTGGGGTTAGATAAATCCGCGGCGTCAGGATTGCCGTAATACATATAAATCGCCACCCCATTAACCGGAATCTGCGGCACCTTTACCCAGAAAGAAACAATCTGATTGTCATCCCCGCGCTCTCCCCCTCCCCTAACCCCTCCCACAAGGGGAGGGGAATTTCGATTGTCATCCCCGCGCTTCTCTTTGTCATCCCCGCGAAAGCGGGGATCTAAATAATACCCCAGCGCTGTTTCCCCGTCCGCGGCGGTAAAACGCACGTCCAGAAAATCCTGGCGTACGTTTCCTTCACAATGGACATCCGCGCCTTTGGCTTTTTTATCTATTCCTACCTTTAAATTTATTTGATAATTAAATAGCTCTTGGCCGGAAGGATTTTTAAGCAGAATTTTCTTACGGTAATTAAAACCGCTTAATTCCGGGCGGCCAAAACTGGCAACTGTCCCCGCGCTGTCAGTGTAAGTTATATTCAGCGCGTTAAGTTTTGAGTCTTCATCCAAAACTTTGGCGCGCCATTTTATCCGGTCACCGCTGACAAAATTCTCGGTTAAAGGCACGCCGTTTATTATTCTATAATAATGCAAACCGTTATCCACGCTTACTTCCATTGCCACTTTGCCGGCCGCGTCATAATTCGCGCAAATAGTTTTTACTTGTCCCGCGGTTGCCATAAATCCGGACAGCCCATACTCCGCGTTTGCCAATTTCGGCAAAGCATAATCTCCGCCTCCTCCCTCATACCAAGACAAAGGCGCTTTGACCAGCGCCACTTCCGCGTAAGCGCAAACCAACCCCATAAACAAAAATAGCAGAATAGGTAAGATGACTGCCATCTTACCCCCACCCCTAGCCCCTCCCACCAGGAGAGGGGAATTTACGATTGTCATCCCCGCGCTCTCCCCTCCCCTAGCCCCTCCCACCAAGGGAGGGGAATTACAAATGATCGTTCCCTCCCCCCCATGAGGAGCTGTTCTCTTTATTTCAATACCTATTCCCTCCCCCCGCGTGGGGAGGGCTGGGGAGGGGGAAATATCCCCTTTATTTTTATCCCTATTTATTTTATCCATCTTCTTCATCTTTACCTTCATATATTTAGCTTTCCAAACTCTGTTACAACTATACTCTATTATCTAAATAATAGCAATCGTAAAACTACTCTAATCCCTTGCGCACATTACTCTTAATGAACAAT
>JAPLLY010000018.1 GCA_026387315.1 Candidatus Omnitrophota bacterium | reverse complement strand
CGCCTTGGCAATTAATCCAAGAGAAAAAACCTGATTTAGATAAACGGCTCTTGATGATTCCACCTGTTGACTTAGATGCTATGCTTGTTAAATACGCCAATTCATTGGCTCAAGGGGGTAACAATGTGTTGACCGATCCCTATCCCGCTACCCTTGCCCCGCTACCCTTGCCTTATGAAACAAAGGGACGGTTCTCTTTTTTTAAGAGAACCGTCCCTTTGTTTTCCCCTTGTTTTCAACAGGAAGAAAAGGTTTGACTTGAACAGCCAGATATGTTACTTTCAATATATTCGAATCGGAAAAAATGGAGCATTAATGAATTGGAAAAAATTTAGATTTTACGTAAAACTGCACTGGCTAAAAGCGCTGCTCTTTATTTTCCTGGGCGGCTTAGCAATCTCCCTGGTGATTTTCGTTATTATTGGCCTGCGCGCCTGGAATGAATCTGAATCCTACCTCAGGCAATCGCAACTAGCGATGATTCCTCTACAAGTATATCTACAGGTAATCTTGGGATTAATTATGGCCGCAACCTACTCCTATATGATGTACTGGCTCTATTTTAAACGAGGAGCTTCATCATTTTCCCAAACTAATAAAAAAGCCATTTCCGGAGGAGACATCGGAATTACCTGGGAGGACGTTATTGGGATGGACGAAGCTAAACAGGAAGCCCTGGAAATTGTTAAATTAATCACCGATCGCGCCAGCCTTCAGCGGATCGGCGGAAAAATCCTCAAAGGCATCCTGATGCTCGGTCCTCCGGGCTGTGGAAAAACTTATCTGGCTAAAGCTATCGCTACGGAAGCAAAAATTCCTTTTATTTCCATGTCCGGATCAGAATTTGTGGAAATGTTTGTTGGTGTAGGAGCTGGACGTGTGCGTTCTCTTTTTAAAAGGGCGCAGCAACTGGCAGAACTAGAAGGTGGCTGTATTATCTTTATCGATGAAGTTGATGCCATAGGCGCAAAACGTGGTTTAGATAAAGGTTTCGGAGGAACCACGGAACACAACACTACACTAAACCAACTACTGGTTGAGATGGATGGCCTAAAAGATAAAGATCATAATATTATTTTAATCGGCGCCACTAATGCCCCTGAATCTAGCCTTGACGCGGCGTTACTGCGGCCAGGAAGATTCGACCGTAAGATATTCGTAGATAAGCCTAATTTGGAAGACCGTCAAAAACTTTTTGCTTATTATCTTAAACAAGTTAAATATGACCCAGTAGATGTCAAGATTGATCGGCTAGCCAGAATCACTGTCGGACAGAACCCAGCAGATATTGCAAATATCGTGCGCGAAGCTGCGCTAATTACTGTGCGCAATCAGAATGCATTAATTTCTATGAAAGAGATAGATGAGGCGCGAGAAAGAATAGCCCTAGGCATCAAACGCAGAGTTAAGTTAAGCGAAAAAGAAAAGTGGCAAACAGCCTATCATGAGAGCGGCCATGCCATTATTACCTATCTACTTGCCCCTTCCAAAGACGTCTTTAAGATAACGATTACTCCGCGTGGCCCCACGGGTGGCGCAACCTGGATCCCGGAAAGAGAAGATACTTTTATCGAAGATTCCAACAACCTCCTCAGTAAGATAAAGATTAGCCTGGGTTCATACGCTGCCGAAAAAATCAAATACAACGCTACCACTACCGGCGTATACGGTGATTTTTCCAGCGCCATGCACCATGCCCACAACATGGTTTGGGTTTGCGGTATGGGCCAAAGCGGATTTTTAGGCAACTGGGAAATTGTAGATAAAATATCGGAAGAGGTTAAAGCTAAGCTTGATTATGATGTCCAACACATATTGAGCTCTTGCCTAGTGGAAGTAACCGAGCTACTTAAAAAAGAAGAACCCCTCATGGATCGGCTAGCCAAAGAGCTAGTAGTCAAAGATGAACTTAATTATGATGAAATCGAAGCTATCTTCAAAGAGTTTGGTAAAAATCGTCTTTAAGATCCTCCCTTTAGTTTTGTTCTTATCCGCTTGCAACTCCTCAATTAACCCATCATTTTTAAAAGAAGATATAACCCAAGCAGTTAAAGATATTTGTAAAAAAGAATACCAGCTTGATACCATCACCAAACTTTCAGGTAGCACTCTTTGGGTATATCTACCGCTTGAAAATATCGTCACTAAACCCGAGAAGCCGGAAAAATACCTAGAAAGATTCTTTTTAGAAGATAAAAAGAACTTTCTGGATGAAAAAATTTTAAAGGTTAATTATCTTATCCGGCCAATTACGGAAAAAGAAAAACAACAAGAAATGACTCTAGATAAATCCGTTAACGAAAAAATTTTTAATGTGCTCCAGGTTATTCGCCGGGTGCTTTTTAGCATGGGTAACTCTAAGCAAGATATCCCTGTATTTTTCTGCATTGTTACCGCGGATATTAGAAACGGGTTTGAAATAAAACAAACTTTTTATTTCCTAGACTTAAAGAAACTTTCCTATAGTTTTATTTCTCAGACCGAATACCAGCATCGTATTGTGCAAGATACGGCAATTTCCGCACAAATCATCGGCGACAAAACTGGCAGCCATTTAAATTACCGGGATATAACTTTGGAGGAATTCATTGCGGATCAGATTCAAAGCCGGATAAAACTGAAATTTCAAAAACCGGAAGTCCAAGCCAGTGCCGATATTGATAAGGAAGTCTTAAAGATAATCACTTATACTTTAGATGCCTACCAATTTAAAGATTTTGCTTTTGTAGAAATGGCGAACCTGGCCACCGAAAAAAAGACAATTCTTAACCAAACAGCGATTTTAGCTAATTTTAAAAAATAGAACCATCCCCTTTATCCTATCTTACCGCTAATAAATAATTTAATTGCCTGGGGATAGAGCTTATGCTCTAAAGAATGGATTCTCCTCTCTAAAGACGCCAAAGTATCCTTACTTCTAATCTTTATCTTGCGCTGCAGAATAATCGGCCCGTGGTCAACCTCTTCATCGATAAAATGCACCGTAACTCCCGTAGAATCCACGCCAGAATCAAAAGCATCTCTGATGGCCCAGGCGCCTTTAAACGCGGGAAGCAATGAAGGATGGATATTCATAATCCGGCCGCGGTAGCGCTTAACAAAATCCGGGCTAAGTAAACGCATAAAGCCCGCTAAAACAATTAAATCTATCTTGTAGTTTTCTAATCTCTGGATTATTGCCGCTTCAAAATCAAGCCGGCTGGAGAAATCTTCGCGCTTAACTAAAACTACCCGTACTCCCGCGATTTGCGCGCGTTTAATCACTAAAGCTTGCGGTTGATCGCAAACCAAAATCCGTAACCTTGCCTTAATCTTATTCTGTTTTATGGCTTTAACGATTGCCGAAAAGTTGCTGCCTCGGCCGGAAGCGAATACCGCCAGATTCATTCTTTAATCCTTATGGTTTTAGCCGGACAAACTTTTACGCATTCTTTACAGGAAGTACACTTATGATAATCAATCACCGCCAGATTATCAATAACATGTATGGCATCGAATCTACAGGCCTTCTCGCACAATTTACAGGCAATACAACCCACCGGACAGACACTCTTGACATCTTTACCTAAATCATGAGAGCTGCAGGCGACGTAAACAGTATTCGTTACGAATACCAGTGAAAATAATTTTTTCGGGCAAGCCAAAACGCACTTATTGCATGAACGGCATTTTACTTTATCCACTACCGGTAAAGCTTCCGCAGACATACTGATCGCGCCAAACGGACAGGATTTTACGCATGTGCCAAAACCTAAGCAAGCAAAAACGCAATTCTTCTGCCCTCCTAAAACTAAATTTGCCCCGATGCAATCATTAACTCCGTTATATAAATATTTATCCTTAACCCTTAAACCACCATTACAATGTAAGGTAGCGATCTTCTTATTTTGTTTCGCCAGCGCCAAACCCAAAATCTTAGCAATCTTCTCTCTGGATTCATCACTACAAACCCGGCAGCCTTCAACAACGCTCTTTCCGCTTACCAGGCTTTCGGCAAAACCAAAACAGCCGGGATTTCCACATGCCCCGCAATTTGATCCGGGAAGTAGATGCTGTACCTGGTCTAATTTCGGATTAGCCGTAACCGCGAATTTTTTTGAGGCAACGGCTAAACCTATGCCAAAAATCAAACCCAAAACTCCTAAAACCAGAATCGCAATTAAAATTTCCATCTTCTGTCATTCCCGCCCCCGCTTTCGCGAGGGTTAACTCCAGCGGGGATCCATTTTAAAACTTGAACCCGTTAAAACCCATAAAGCTTAAGCTTAAGATCGAAGCAATAATAAATGCCAAGGGGAAATCCTTGATGGGTTTGGGAACATTACAAAGCTCAAGCCTCTCCCTAATGCCCGACATTAAAAGCATTGCCAAAGTATACCCTAATCCTACGCATACACCCTGAAAAACTGAATAATAAAAACTTCCCGCCGCCGCCTTACCATTTATAAAAAACATATCAATATTTAATACCGCCACGCCTAATACCGCGCAGTTTACGGTAATTAAGGGCAAATAGATTCCGAAGGCGCGGTACAATGGCGGGCTTAATTTTCTAATCACCATTTCTACCAGCTGCACAAAGGTAGCAATAACCAGGATAAACGAAATAGTCCGCAGGTAACCCAGATTAAATGGCAAAAGTAAAAAACGATAAACAAACCAGGTAATTGCCGATGACATCACAATAACAAACATCACCGCCGAACTCATCGCCAATGCCGGCTTGGTCTCTTTAGAAATAGCAATAAATGAACAAAGGCCTAAAAAACGCGAAAGGATGACATTGTAGACAAATACTGCGGAGATAAATATAGTTAAAAATTCTTGCAGGTTCATGTTTTCTTACCCTTTAGAAGATTAAATAAACCTAACAGCAGGCCGATGACTAACAGGGCGCCGGAAGGCATGCCAAAAACAAAAACCGGTTGGAATCCATTAATCAGGGTACGGCCCAAAATCTGGCCGGAACCTAAAAATTCTCTAATCGCTGAAATAAGGATAAGCGCCAAGGTAAAACCTACCCCCATACCTAAACCATCAAAGAATGAACGCGCTAAATTATTCTTGCAGGCGTATGCTTCCGCGCGGCCTAAAACTATACAATTAACCACGATCAACGGGACATAAATACCTAAAGAGCGGTCTAGCTGCGGGCTATAAGCCTTCATACACAACTCAGCGATAGTAACAAAAGTAGCGATGATTACAATGTAACATGGTATGCGGATCTTCTCAGGAATGAAATCTCTGATTAATGAAATAATCAAACTGGAGCCCAGAAGCACAAATGTAGCGGCAATTCCCATGCCAATGGCGTTAGCTACCGATACAGAAACTGCCAGTGTCGGACATAGCCCGAGAGCCAAAACAAATGTGGGATTTTCTTTAATTATCCCTTTAGTAAATTCTTTTATTAGATTCTTCATTAGTTTTTCAGTTTTTTAGTTTTTTAGTTTTTTAGTAACCCCATATATTCTATTCCGAGTATACCGATCAATAAATGGAGTCGCGGCATTCATCATCAATATGGCATAGGATACGCCTTCGGGATACCCTCCCCAAATCCGGATCACCGCGGTAAGTAAACCGCAACCCAGGCCAAAAATTAGCTGGCCCTTAGCCGTTAAAGGAGTAGCCACATAATCCGTAGCCATAAAAAATGCGCCAAGAATCAGCCCGCCGCTTAGAATATGAAATAACCAATCTCCGTGAAAAATCTGCGCCGCTCCAAAAATATAAGCCAACACTGCCGTGGTAAAAATATAGGTTACCGGAATGTGCCAAGAAATATAACCTTTGATTAAAAGTAACCCTGCGCCGATTAATAATGCCAGGATACAAACCTCACCGATGCATCCTGCGTGCTTACCCAAAAACAAATCCAGATACGAAATATGTTCTAAAACCTTACCTTCTTTAAGCATGGCCAAAGGAGTTGCGCTAGTTATGGCATCATATCCAGCCCCTGCGCGCAGGGGCTGGATAAAGGTAGTCATATATTTTGGCCAGGAGGCCATCAGAAAAACTCTGCCTACCAGCGCCGGGTTAAAAATATTCTGCCCTAAACCGCCAAAAACCTGTTTACCAATCGCAATAGAAAATACCGCGCCCACAATCGGTAACCATAATGGCACTCCGGAGGGAAGATTAAAAGCTAACAATATACCGGTAATTACAGCCGAGCCATCCAGAACCGTAATCTTCTTCTTAGCCCATATTCCCAAGATCAATTCCGTTAATACCGCGGCAGCCACCGCAACCAAAGTTACCCATAAAGCATTCAATCCGAATATAATCACACCCGCAATCCCGGCGGGGATAAGGCTGATTACCACCGTCCACATAATCCGGGAAATGGATGTTTGTTTATGAATATGCGGCGAGCCTGAAACAATAAGGTTATTTATCATTTTTTATCAATTCTTTTATCTCTTGCGCCCTCTTCATCACGGAATTCATTACCGCGCGGCTGGAAATTGTTGCCCCGGTAATTGCCTCAACGCCAGGCAAATCCAAACTATTTTGGTGATTAAACTGAGCGGTAAATTTATCTTCAGTTACCCGCATTCCTAAGCCCGGGGTCTCGTTCAAAGATATAATTTTAATCGCGCTGATTTTTCCATCCGGAAATATCCCGGCCAAGGTTTCAATTACACTGGAATATCCTTTACCTCTAGCTTTAAAAACAAACCCGATTAACTTACCCTGGCTATCAAATGCTTTATAATATAATATTTCCTTATCCGCATCCGGCTTAACCGCGGTAAATTTAACTGCCAAAGGCATAACTTCTTTAAGCGCTGCCTTCTCCTCTGCCACAGCGGCGGCGAGAATTTTAGGGCCGGTAAGCGTATTAACTATTCCCAGCAACCCTGCGGCCACTACACAAATAAACGCCAAGATAAAACCGTAACGCGCCATCTCTCTCATTTGACTACCTCTAACTTTGCCCTTTTAATCGTCTGCAACAATCTACGGTTGGAGGGACAAACATAATTACATATGCCGCACTCAATACAATCACTAGCTCCATACTCTTTAGTTAAGTTCCAAAGTGATCTTTCCGAAGCTAAGTTAATCTGACAAGGCATCAGGCCCACCGGGCAGCCGCGCACGCAGGCCGCGCAGCGTATGCAAGGATCCTCCTCGCCAACCTTAGCCTCATTTTTATTCATCAGCAACAAACCACTGCTGGATTTTATTATGGGGACAAGGTCGGTATACTGGGCAATACCCATCATCGGCCCACCGATAATAATTTTTGCCGGCAGCTCTTTAAGCGGCCCGCAAAACTCTATCAAATCCTTGATTGGTGTGCCTAGGCGCGCGAGCAAATTCTTGGGGCTCTCCAAACAACTTCCCGTAACCGTAACTATCCGCTCAATCAAGGGCTTGCCTTTATAAACCGCCTCATAAATCGCGTACACCGTCGCTACATTTTGCACCAAAACGCCGATATCAAAGGGCAGCTTACCGCGGGGAATCTCTTTGCCTAATATCTTCTGAATTAATTGCTTTTCTCCGCCTTGCGGATAATCCGACGGCAAAACCTTAACCTTGATACCAGAAACCCTAGAGAAAATTTTTATTGCTTCCGGCTTATTTTTCTCAATCCCGATATAAACATTTTGGACACCTAAACATCTGGCAATTAAGGCGATACCCGAGGATATCTGAGGCGCCTTCTCCACCATCAACCGCGCGTCCGCCGTTAAATACGGCTCGCACTCTGCCCCGTTAATAATTAAAGTGTCCAGCGGCTTAATGGGATTAAGTTTTATGTGCGTGGGAAAACTTGCTCCGCCCATCCCCACGATCCCGGCATCTAAAACAATTTTTCTCAAATCCTGCGCCGTTAATTTATCTACCTGGCGCTGATCTAACAAATGAAATTCCGCCGCATTATCCTGGCCATCACCTTCGATGACCACGGCTTTAGCCCTGCCTAAAACAGGGTGCGGCCAATCCTGGATAGCCACGACCTTACCCGATATCGAGGCATGAATTGGCGCGCAAACATGCCCCGTAACGCTGGCAATCTTCTGTCCGAGGCTAACCGTATCGCCGACTTTTACTTCCGGATTGCAAACTTTACCTAAATGTTGGATTAAAGGAATGTAGGCTTTTGACGGAAGCGGCAAACTCTGCGTCAGTTTATCTTCTGAATAATATTTATTTTCAGCTAACCTAACCATGTCACCTTCCGATTAAAAATCAAACTGGCTGCGCCCAACACACTCAATAAACCACCCACCACCACTAAAATTAATACCTGCGAAAATTTCTCCGCCAACACACTGCTGATAAACATAAATGATAAAAACCCCAAATGCATCACAATTTCTAAAGAACTAAAAATCTTGCCCAGCATCTCATTGTCGCTGACATGATGAATAATCGTATTAGAAGCAATCATAATCGGAGCAATAATCAGACCTAAACATAAAGCCAAAAATGCCGCGATAATAAAATTAGGATAATAATATATTCCCAAAGCAAAGATAACCAGCATTATGCCACTAGCGACCAGGCAAACAAATATAACCTTATAATGCGAAACACGCTGGCCAAACTTGCCATAAATTATAGAGCCCAGAAATAAACCAATTCCTAAAAACATCACCAAAAGCCCCAGGTCTTTGGTTGCCGAATGCAATGTCTTCTGCACAAAAACAATAACCACCACATAAACCGCGCCCAATGCCGACCAAAGCGCGAAAATAATCCCCGCGGTAAAACGGATATCTTTTTTACGGATAAAATAAAGGATGCCTTCCTTAATCTCGGCAAATACCGATTTTCTAATTACCTCCACGATCTCTTTACTTATCTGCCGAAATTCGGCATTAAAATTCATCGCGGCCACAAACCGCCTAGAGATCAAAAAGATTAATGTCCCGGAAATTAAAAAACTTAAAGAATCCAAATAAAAACCGCTTTTAGCCCCCAATTTCTCTACCAACACGCCGCTTATCCCAAAACCCAAGATTGCCGCGATCATTCCAGAGGTGTTAATTAAAGAATTGGCAATCAACAAATCTTTTTTATCCACCAGGAGCGGTATAATTGAAAGTTTGGCCGGGACAAAAAATCTGCCAATAGAAAAAGCAATAAAAATAATCAAATAAACGGGGCCTAAGCTTTTAGTGTAGAATAAAAATAAAGGAATGGTAAAAACCAGTAAACTGCGCAGGAAATCACAGGCATACATCGTGCGCCGCCTATCCCAACGGTCCACATAGACTCCGGCTAAAGGGCCGATAAGGAATACCGGAATAATCGTAAAAGATAGAATTTTGGCAATTTGCAGTGTTGAGCCCGGCGCGCGCAAGTAGACAAAAGCAATCAAGGCCATCTGGCCCAATCTGTCCCCCAACTGGGAGATAATCTGGCCGCTCCACAATAAAAAGAAGTTACGATTTTTTAAAACTTCACGAAATCTAGCCATTAGTTAGAGAACTATGGTTTGCCTTCCTCTAGGCAAAGCCATAAGTTAGAGAACTATGGTTTGGCTTCCAATAGCCAAAGCCATAAGTTAAGCCGATGAGTGGAATAAAATCCACTATCATCGTAAGTTGTTATTATACAATATATTTTAAACATTTCAATCACCGTTTGCACCATTAAGAAGCCATTAATTTTTTAGGCTTGGGTATAAAATCAACTTTAAAATACTCATCCCTAACATAATCTTCAGGCGTATGAATATAAGTCTTCTCCATTACCTGCTTACTGCTCCATCCACCGATAATCTGCTTAACTCTGTCTGATAATCCTTGTCTACTAGCAAAGGTATGCCTTAGGTCATGCGGCGTAGCTTTCTCAATACCCACCTTATCGCATATGTTACGCATCTTATACCTGAATTTATTCTTATTAAGTAACTCCCACTTAGAATCAGGAAAAACTAATTTACTTCTAGACTGCTCCATCGCTTGTTGAAGTATTGACTTTAACTGAGGGTGAATCGGAATAACTTTAGGCTTATCAGTCTTGGTATTTAAAATAGTAATAAAACCGCTCGTTAAATCCACCGACTCTTTCTCCAGATTCCTTACCTCATCCTGAAAAAACGGCGAATCGCCGCGGTTTTGTGATAAAAATATCAACAATGACGACGGAAAACTGTTATAATTTGAGTTTAAAAGTGTCCACTTCATTAACCTCACTGTTAGTGAACTTATTGAAGTATGCTCAGAGG
>JAPLLY010000036.1 GCA_026387315.1 Candidatus Omnitrophota bacterium | reverse complement strand
GGGCTATATCCACCAAAAACTCTTCCATCAGGCACTCGGGAATATCGAACGCTTGAAAATTCGGTAACTTTGTTGAAAACTTACATGGTAACATCGTCGAGACTCGTTTTAAAACACGGCAATTCGCCGTTTTTTCAGGATCAACAAGAAGTAAGCTTGTTAAAAAAATTGGTCACGTTTATATTTATCACTACATCATTTTTTCTTAGCCCCCAACTTCTTCACTCGCCGGTCATCGGTGAGTAATTTCATCTGCTGGATAGCAATCCTATTCAGCTTTAATAATCTTTCTTCCTGCTGAAGGCTTTCGCTAATGAATAAGGCGTTCAAATTCTCGAGATTTGAAAGACATACCAATTGCGATATATCAGCATAATCCCTGATATTGCCTTTCTTCTCAGGATTATTATCGCGCCACTTTTGCGCGGTCATGCCAAACAAAGCCATATTCAAAACATCAGCTTCCGAAGCATAGACAATATTTGTCTGGGCTTTAGTCAACTCTTCAGGAATCAGTTTCTCTTTTATAGCATCGGTATGTATGCGGTAGTTGATTTTAGCCAAGGTGCGTTGCAGGTTCCATCCTAATTTTAAACGATTGTTTTCATCTTCTTTTAATCGCTGAAATTCTTTAATGAGATAAATTTTAAATTCCGCGCTTATCCACATGCCAAACTCAAAAGCAATATCTTTATGCGCGTATGTTCCTCCATATCTTCCAGCTGTTGCTTTCAAGCCAATGGCATTAGTTTTCTCAACCCACTCTTTAACGCTTATTTTATAGTTATTCAAGCCAACCTGACTTTTAATTATGGCGAATTCGCCATAATTAAAATCTGGATTATAGACACGTTCCCAAATACCCAGAAATTCAACGGTATTTCTGTTTCTAAGCCAATCAGAAATAAAAAAATCGCCATCCTTGGCCTTTAACATATCCGTCAATGAAATATAGTCTTGATCGTTTTTCTTATAATAAGTTATTTCGGTCCCCAAAACGTTAAATTTTTCCATAAAGAGCTCCTTTTGCATTTATATGCATTTATGACCACATTGTTTTCCTTTATTTCGCTCATTTAAGTCTTCCTACACCAATGGACGTCCAAAGAAGCAAAATCTAACAAAAATTCTTTGAATCTAAAATATTTGTTCTATATCTCTTTACATTCCAAAATGTTGGCTACCATTTATGTTACCGGTTAGTTTTTTTGCTATATGTATTATAGGCTTTAATATAACAATAAACAAACCTTGTATAACTATTTGCCCCTTTATCTTACGAGAAATAATTGGACTAAATTTGTAATAAAAATTGACAAAAAATTCACCAATTTTGTGTTTAAGCAAAAAATCGTCTTTAAATTTCTTTAAAATCAATACCTCCTTACTATCAGCCCCATAACAAACAGTAGCTATAAAACAACCCCCTGCGTAATAATGATTGTGGTTTGGATTCGCACAATATCTTATTCTACCCCTTTTATCCGTATATTCTGCTGCCAAACACATCCCATTTTTGTTTATTTCATAACCATAGGGTCTACAATATGGAAAACCTATTTTACTATGATGGATTATAACTTTCCCCATTTTTTATCCCCATTAAACAAAAAATAAACCCAATCTTACACCCCGAATTAAAGAATTTACGTCATAAGCTTTCTTAACAATTTTAGAAGTAGCATTCTCTTCTTTTTTTTCTATCCGTGAAAGGATTGAAGAATTCCTAAAATGCTACAAAATCCTAAAAGTTATCACTATTCATATAAACATTTAAATAACTGTTACTTGGAGGTATTCATATTCAAATTATTGGTTTATCTTACCCTTTAAAGGAACTTTTAAATATTCAATCTTAAATTTTTCAAAATCTTTTTGAAGAAAGATTGCCTTTTCTTTTGTTTCTTTAATAGAATCGGAAATATTCTTTAAAGATAAAGTAATACCGTCTATTTTGCTCTGTATTTGTTTATCGTCAGCCAAGCAAGGTTTAATTTTAATAAACGCTCTTAAATCTTCAACTTTTGATTTAAGTTCTTCTTTATCTTTTTCCATAACAACAAATTTTGAATTTAGCATTTCTAAATCAAGAGAATATTTTTGAAATTCCTTTTGTTGTTTTTGAATCTCAATTAAAACTTGATTTCTACAATCACCAACTTGTTTCCTGCAGTCTCCAAGGTAATAATGCAAACTCTCAATTTCTTGTTCCAATTTAGAAACTTTACTAAATTGTAAATAAACCCAACAAAATAAAAATAGAAAAATTATAACATAATAACCTATTTGAAATAAAGATGGTTTTTTGGTGGTGCTGATGGAAGATTTATATTCATATAACTCCTATCGCTAATACAGCCAAATTCTTATTTTACGCTTTAATACCAACCATTTCTTTAATCCCCTCTTCCAGCGTAAACGGCGGTTTCCAACCAAGGAGATTTCTGATCTTACTACTATCAACAAGCAAAGACCCGGTTAATTTCTCCAGCTCTTCACCCTTTCCCACAATCCTACACAGCGCCTTCAAAATACCCGGATGCAAATAAAATAAGAAACAGGGGACGGTTCTGTTTTTCCCGGTACCTTTTCCAGAAAAACAGAACCGTCCCCGAGTTTTTATCTCCCCAGCAATCATCTTTATTAAATCCGGCGTAGAGACATCCTGCCCATCGCTTACCAAAAAAGTTTCGCCTGCTGCCAGCGGATAACTAATACAAGTAATAATTGCATCCACCAAATTACCAAGATAAAGAAAACTGCGCTGGTTATTAATACCCTTAAACGGTAACGGCAGGCCGGAACCAGCAAGCTTAATTAAATTTTTAAAATTTGCCTTTACCCCTGGTCCATAAACCAAAGGAAGCCGTAAAATTACTACCTGAAGCCCGGTCTCATTAGCTATGCAAGCCAATGAATCTTCAGCTTCTCGCTTGCTAACACCATAAGCATCTTGGGGCGCAGGAACATCTCTTTCCGTATAAGGCACCTGGAAACCTTCCCCATTTACCTTAACTGAACTAATAAAAATCAATCTCCTAACTCCTGCCTTTACAGCCATTCGCGCCAGGCGTTCAGTTCCAAGCACATTGACTTTACGGAAAGCATCAATAGGATAAACCTCTGGATCATTCATAATATGAACCCTACCCGCTAAATGAACAACCGTATCCACTTCGGCCAAAGCTGGCTGCCAATCCGTTGACTCATTTATATCTCCCACTTGAATATATTCATCAACCCCAGAGACATCGCGCGCATTATTACGTATGGCGCCTCGAACAAAATAGCCTTTTTCTTTCAAAGCAGCGCACAGCTTGCACCCAATAAATCCCGTGGCACCGGTAACTAAAACACACTTTTTACTTAATTCTGTCATTGTTAAGCAGAATACAGGTAGATTCCCACGCCTTTACAGGCGTGGCACTTACTGTTTCAGGCTCCGCCTGTCCCGCAGGGATTAGACCTACGCGGTCTACATATATGTAGACCGCGTAGGTCTAATCCAAATCACAGGTTTTCCAGCGTTTGTTTATTGATTAATTTTCTTTCTTGATCAAAAAACCATCCCCACTTGTTAAAATATCTGATACCGGAGCGGATAAGATGTTTAAGCAGGACAGCGTCCTTATTTGATCCCCTTTCATAACCATGATAAACCTCAACTTGCGGATAATATACCGTGCGATATAACCGGTTAATCCTCCTTGATAAATCAACGTCTTCAAAGTAAATAAAAAATCGTTCGTCAAAAATCCCGGCTCTCTTAAAAGCTCCCGTGCGTATAAACATAAAACATCCCGATAAATACGGCACATCCATTTGCTTATTATAATCCGCAAACCTTAGCTCATACTTGCTTATTAAATTAATCCAAGCCCTTAAAGCTTGATTATCAAATTTTCTAAGTAATAAATCCAAAGGAGTAGGTAATAACCGGCACAGATACTGCAACGCGCCGTCAGGATACAACACCTTGGGCATCAATAGCCCGATCTCATCGTTCCTCTCCATAAAACTAAATAGTTTTTCCAGTGCCCCGGAGCTAAAATAGACATCCGGATTCAAAATCAAATGATATTTAGATTCATCCAGCATTCTTACTAGCACCTGATTATGCGCCGCCCCAAAACCCAAATTTTTATTATTAAAAATATACTCTACATTTCTATGAATACAGGAATTCCTCAGGCTGTCGGTCGGAGAATTGTCCACAACATAAAGGTAGGATTTTAAATTTTCATTTAAAAAGCTATTGATTGCTTTTTTTAAGGCACCCTGATCGTTTTTAAATGTTACGATAGACGCGCAAAGATCATACATTATTTTACTACCTCAATAAAATACTAAACAGCTCTTTCCAATTTCGCGAAAAAGAATGCAAAAGTGACGATATTATCATAAACTCTGCTGACTTATAACGTCATTCCCACAAAAGTAGGAGAGGTTTAAACCTCCCCTACTTTTGAAAGTCAGCAAGGTTTGTTACACTGTCTTTAAAGAAGCAAACAGATTGAAGATGTATGATACGAGCACGGCTTAAGATCCGATCTCATCGATGGACTGCCAGGGAATGGCGAATATCCTGTCGCTCAGCTTGACCTTGCGCGGAACCCGGCATACAACGTATCCCGTCCCTGCGGCCTTGTATTCGGAAAGAAATACCTCGAGATGGCGAATGTCAGCGGACGCAGGATTCTCCGTCCACTTAACTTCAATGGGTATGTAAACGCCATCAACATCAACGACCCAATTAACTTCGGGGCCGTCAGGATCGCGCCAAAACCGGAGCTTGCCGCCCTGGCCATTCGTGTGCGCACTTCTTAAAAGCTCTAAGCCGATAAATTGCTCGAAGACCAGCCCCATTGTATCCCGGGAAAGTTTCGTTCCTTCACGAGCGGCAAGCCGCCTAACACCCAAATCAAAGAATAAGTATTTATCAGATTTGGTCAGCTTCTTTCGAGTCTTGCTGTGGGTCAACGGCTCGATCCTTTCGGCGATAAGGCAGTCCTCCAGAATCTGATAGTACGCGCCGATCGTCGTGTGAGACACGCCGATTTCCTGCGACAATTTTCTCAAATTAATGATCCCTCCGGATTCGGAAGCGGCAAGCTCAAGGAACCGCGCGAAATCCCCGATATTCCGCACAACCGCTTCAGCGCGGATTTCTTCTTCCAGATACATCGTGACATACGCTCCGAGATCAATCTCCCTATCAGGAAGAGAATGAACCGCAAGTATCCCGGGGAGGGATCCATACAACAACCTTTCGGCGAGATCCTTCGCGGGAAATTCCCGCAAACTAAACGGGTCCATCCGAAACGCCACCACCCGGCCAGGAAGAAGATTAACCTGCGCTCCCCGGCGAAGCTTGCGGGCGCTGGAACCCGTAAGAATAAAATTGGCCGCCCCGCGGTCAATCATGTCCTGAACAACATCAAGAATAACCGGAACTTTCTGGACCTCATCTAAAATAACGAGTGGACGCTTCCCTTTCACATCAGGAGCGAGAGCCTCCACCTCACCCTTAAGCAGCTGCGGAGCCTTTTCGTAGCGTTGCCGCACGTCAGGCTGCACAAACGATATCGACAGGTCAGACTTAAATTGCCTGGCCAATGTCGTCTTTCCGGTCTGACGCGCGCCCATAAGCAAGACGCTCTTGCCCCGTTCGATCGCATGCCTAATCCTGCCTTCCAAAAGTCTTGGGATATATTTCATGGTTTCCATTATCGCCGAAAATGGCTACTTAGTCAACAATTTTCTGATCATTCAGAGATCCCCTACAAAGGTTGTCCTTATTATTTATAGTACTTAACCGTCTCCTTAATCCCCTCTTCCAGCGTAAACGGCGGCTTCCAGCCAAGTAAGTTCCTGATTTTAATATTATCAACAGGCAAGTTTCCCAAGTATTTGTTCCGCATCTCTTTGTATTTCAATACGTTAGATACACTATTTATGTTTTATGTTTCTTTTATACCAATTGGGTTAAAAATGTCCGAGCAGGCACAATAATAGGTACGGTATGCTTGAAACAATCCTTGGAAATATATTCCATGTCAAATACCACCTGAAACGCGTGTTTCGTTTTAATTTTATTCTGAAAATAAGCCAGGTTTTTATTTATTCCGACTTTTGATGATGTTTTTACTTCAACCAAAAACCATGGATTATTGTCTCGCGAAACTAAAAAATCTACCTCGCGTTTTTCCTTATCCCTAATGAACCACAAAACATATTGGCCTAACCCGCAATCCGTCCAATAATTAACAGCTTTTAGCAAATGAGAGGCAACGAAATTTTCCACACGGCTACCAACGTCATCAACATTGGTCCAGTCCCATAAATACGTTTTTGGTTCTTTAATAAGAGCTCGAGGAATATTCTTAGACCATGGTTGAATGGTAAAACAGTAAAAGAATGACTGTAATGTTTGGATCCAGCGGCGTACGGTATCCGAAGATACATTGATTTTGTTGGCGAGGTTTGAGTAATTGGCCAGCTGTCCGGACTGATGCCTTAGAATTTCAGCCAAAAGCTCAATTTGTCCCAATTCTTGGATACGGCTTAAATCACGGATGTCTTCCCGAATTAGCTGTTTCTGCCTAAGGTTTTTCCACCTATTTAAAAATTTGGTATCGTTTTTTATAAACGGTTCAGGGAACCCGCCATTTTTGAATAAATTTTCAAACTCCTGATTCTTATTTTGAAAGGGCTCGTTAATTTCTTTCTTCGATAAATCAACCCGCCCTAACTCCCCTAGCGATAACTGATGCAGTCGATAGAGGAAATATCTTCCCATAAGGCTATCTCCGCCTTTCTTATAAACATCTAACCGGGAACTACCCGTAACAATGATATTTACTTTACCTTTGTATGTATCAAAAAAACCTTTGAGAAAAGTCTTCCACTTACCGTATTTGTGAATTTCATCAAATATAATGATGGGGACTTCCGAGGTTAATTTATCTAATCCGGCAAAACCGGCAACATCATTAACCCCTTGCAGAATAATCTTTCTGTTGTCTAGATTATCCCAATTTAAATAAGTAAATTGGCTGGTAAGCTCTTTTGTCATCTGGCTCACCGTTGTTTTCCCAGCTTGCCGAGGGCCTACAAGAAAAACCATTTGTTGGTGACGCTTGAAATGTTCCTTAATGATAGATGTGTAAATTCGTTTCATTTATTTTTCCTTCATAGTTAATAAACACCGCTTTATTAATTTATCATATATCTAAAATTAGTCAAGACTATTTTTACATATATCTAACTTTGGTCTAACATCACTTCACTCCCACGGAACCCCCTCTCTCCGTCATTGTGAACCCGCCAAAGGCGGGTGAATCAATCTCGGTTTCTTTCACCATCTCCCTAATCTCCTCTTCTAACGTAAAAGGTTCAACATTGGGTGAAGGTATAGATTGAATAATACGAAAAATACCTTCCGTATTGGCACAGTTCATATGTTGTTTCCCGCCCGCCGTTTCAACAAGAAGGGTATGGACAATTTGTCCATACCCTTTGGCTAGCTCTTCATCCCGAAGGCGCATCTTATTTATATAATCTTTCACATTAACAGTATCTGTTAATGCCACAACGACATCCTCAACCACAAACCACCATTCATTTTTATAAATGGTTTTGCGCACCTTCTGCCCTTTAAATATCGCTATCTTTGTATCCATGCTTTCCTCCTTTTTCCGCGTTATCATTACTTTTTCCTACTACAACAGACGCAGAAAAGGTTAAAATCTAACATTTATTTTTCAAAGCTCACTAATGTGTCATTGCGAGGAGCCCGCAGGCGACGAAGCAATCTCGTAAACCTTCCCATTCTACCTTAATAAAATATCAAACAACTCTCTCCAGTTTTGCGAAAAAGGGGCCGGAATAGCCTTTGCCTCTATCTTTTCAAAAACAGCTGTTTTATTGATTAAGCCTTTCATTAGGGCAGCTAATTGCCGGAAGTCATCCGGATTAAAAAAATTAACCTTATCATAAGCTCCCAATGTCTCATAGGCATATTCTAGGTTCGCTAAAAGAATGGGCTTGGAAAAAAGCTTGGCTTCAGTAATCGGAATTCCCCAAGTTTCCAATTTCGAAGGAAAAATCACGCAGCTTGCGCTGCGATAAAGCTCTAAAACTTTATCCCTATTCAGTATTCCCAAAAACTTGATATTTTTTATATGCTTGAATGAATTATAAATGTACTTTGCATACCGATTCTCAGTTCCGGAAATAGTAAATATAATTTTAAAATTATCAATCCCCTCCTTTAACAGTATTTCTGAAGCCCTGCAAATAACTTCTAAATTCTTAAACACCCTGGGAAAAGCAGGATAGAAAAAGATATTTTCGTCCCCGGATAAAGAGCTAACCTTGATTTCCGAACTGATACCCGGATGAGCGACAATAATATTACTTACGCCGGTTAATTGCCTGAACCTTTTCCTCAAACTATCTTGCTGCAAAATTACGAAGTTATTCTTCTTTATGTTAATCGCGTACAAATAACGATAAAATAATTTAAACAATATAAACTTATACCCGCCCCAACGCACATCTTTAAATGATATCGCGGGAAAAGGCGAAGGATTATGACAATAAACTGCTAACCGGCTCGCACGAACATTCGGAGTTATATCATGAAGGGATAACCAAAGGAAAGGATTTAACCGTTTTGCCAATTTAGAAAAATAATAATATTCATAATACAAACGGTTAATCCATGATTTTTTTGATTCTGGAAACTCTAAATAGGTTATATTTTTAAAAGGGCACAGGCCTTTTCTGTTAACCAGCGCGATAATCTCATATTCATCCGCTAAGTTAGCAGATGAATATTTGAGGCATTCCAGTAATACCGTTAGAGGCCCGCCTTCAACCAAATTTACAGCAGAGATAACGATCTTCTTTTTTACTTTTTCATCCGGCATAATACTAAATTTATACAGGCGTCTCTTTGGCTTCTGCGTTCTTGTAGGTAAAATAATATAACCAAATAAAGAATATAAAACCATTGTAGAAATAATTACCCTGCCTCAGCAGATTTAAAATAACTAGACAAATTATCGCGTTACTGATAACCCAAAAATGGCTCTGTTTTTTTCTGGATACATAAAACCTGAAAATAAAATAGAAGAAAAGAAAAACTCCCAATAGGCCTGTTTCTGAAAGGATCCTGAGAAATAACCCGGAGGCATCCTCCTTATTCAGAGTAGGCATGATGATTTCCGGATCAGTTTCCGGAGAGATATAGCGGCCATACGACAAAGGATGGCTGCCTAATCCTGAGCCAAACAAAGGGTTATTCCTAAAACTTTGGTAGGCAACAAAACCATTCCTACAGACAACAAAAACACTCAAAGTAACGTGTCTATCAAGCGGTTTTTTACCGCTAATCACGGCAATCGTGTCATCAATTCTCAACCTGATCTCAGGTAAAGTTTTATAAGCCGTAAATATCAAGATAACCGGAATCAGTGTACAGACAACAATCATTTTTACCCTTTTATAATTAAACATAATCAAAACAAAAACGGCAATAATTCCCAAATAAGAGACTAATGAAAATGATAATAAAACACACGCAATGATCAGCCAGCTCATTTTCTTATTTATGAAATATTTTGTCCCTTGAATAATATTTAAGATAGAAACAAATAACGCCGGGGCCATCGCCGCGCCCAGATGCGCGGGTTCCTGCATAATTGATATAACCCTAAGAATCCCATATTGCGTAGAAGGACGAACTGTTCGAGGAATAAAAAATCGGTAGTCATACCCTCCCTTAAACCCTACCAGATAACTGATTTCCTGAAAAATCCCGATTAAGGCAACTGCGCAGGCAATTTGTATATATATACGGAAAAGCCCATCAACCTTATTGTCGTTTAGACGAATCAACAGGTAATAAGTCACGCCATTAAGGAGAAATCCGATCATTACTTTTAACAATGCGGGAAGGGAATTATTACCCTGGAAAACATTTATCAGAGAGAGGAAAAAAACAGCCGTCAGGATATAAAGGAATTTTCGCGGGATATCTATTTTTCGGTAAAAAAAGACGCAGGCCAGTAAAAAACCGGCCATAAATATATAGCTGAGGTAAAAATCAAAATGACCATTATTAAAAACAAACCCTCCAGTAAAAATGCTAGAAATCAATAAATAATTAAATAATTTTATCATTTAACCATAAATAAATACCGCTGCGGACCAACTTACGTTTTAGTTTAACTGTCATCTCTACCAAATCTTGATTCCTGGACCAGAAACGGCAAAACTCAACCATTACCGGGCTATAGCCAAAAGCAATCAGCTTATTTTTGAATTGCAGCCATAATTGCCGGTCGTCGATCAAGGATGCGGCATGCACAACCGTATACCAGGGATGCTCGCGGGTCATAACTTTTAAAAATGATTTTTTTAAATTTTCATCGTCCGCGAAATATTTATCTGCTAATTTTAAATAACCGTCAAAATCCAGTAAAAACCTTTTTACTAAACCCCCTGAGATTTGAAAACTTTCATTATCATTACGCCAAAACACCCAAGAACTTTTCAGGTATTTCAACCTGCACCTGCGTTTAGTAAAAGAAATAAGCGAAGAGGCAAGCGCGTATGCCGTTGCCTGAAAATCCTGATTGAATCCGGAAATATTCCATTCCTGGCGGCGCAGGATAATCGAACTCATATAACTAAAAAGAGCCCCGATTGAATTCGCGTTATCACAGTATAACTTGAATTCTTTTCTGTTTTGCAGATTAAAAACCCTGTCTTTAATCTTAGCAGACAGCCAAGACATCTCTTTATAAGGAGACATCTTCAGGTTGCAGGCCGTTATATTGCATAGATATATCTCATACCCGGATTCAATCTCTTTTAAGATTGTTTTAATTGCTCCCGGCTTAAGCAAATCATCATCCGAAAACATCCAGCAATATTGGCCGCGGGCAAGTTCAATCGTCTTAGCCATATCCCGATCCACGCCCATATTCTTTTCAGAACGAAAATAAACCAAATTTCTAAATTTCTTTCGGTAGTCCTCGACGATCAGCGCGGTGTTATCGGTTGAGGCGCCATCCACAATGACAATTTCAACGTTATCGCTGGCTTGCGAGATAATACTTTCCAAAGTTTCTGGGATGAATCTGGCGCGATTATAGGTAGGAATACATATAGAAAGCTTTATCTCCGCCGCGGGATTTTCCATATTATGATTTTTTACCCGCGCTGGAAATTTCTAAATCCGGCAGCGGAAAAACCAAATTGAATTGTTTATATTTTTCTTGCATTTGAAAAAACTTCTTAAAATGCCACGGCAAAACAACTAAATAATCCGGTCCCTCAGCAAGCAACTCGTTTTCCGATACAATGGGTATAAAAGTACCCGGCGTAAAACAACCAATTTTATCAGTGTTTACTTCTCCCACACAAGACACATCTTTTTCTGTTAACCCACAGTATTGCAATAGGACATTGCCTTTTGTCGAAGCTCCCAATGCCGCAACCGTTTTACCTTCCGCCTGAGCGGTTTTAATGAAGGATAGCAAGTCGAGCTTAGATTGAGCCGCGCTTTTTGCGAACGCTTCATAAGGCGCAAGAGTATTTAGCCGCTTTAAGCGTTCATCATCAAGAATCTTCTTCACTGAAGGAGAAATAGAAAAATTCCCGCCTGACTTAGCTGCCACAACCGAAAAACTACCTCCATTAACATCGTTGAGCTCAACAGCAATAATCCTGAAACCAACCCGATCAGCCATCCATTTAATCTGATGCAGCGCGTAAAACTCCAGATGCTCATGACAAACCGTATCATATGAATTCATATCCAGCATGGCTGGCATATAGCTTTGTTCAAAAACCCAAATTCCGTCGTCTGCAAGCACTTCATATACTTGCCGCATAAACTCCACTGGATCTTCCAAATCATAAAACATAGAGAAGGAAGTAATTACTTTTGCTTTTTGCTTAGGAAAGTATTCATTAATAACGGCGGAAGAAAAAAAATTCGGAATCAATTTAATATGTGAAGGATAGTAATCGTGAAATTTAACACCAGTCGGATCAATTCCAACAAGCGCCAGGCCGGAAGCTGGATAAGCCTGCAACGTAGTGCTGTCATTGCTACCGATATCAATAACCAGATCGCCTTGGCGTAAATCAACCAGCCTCATGATTTTTTTCACCTTACTATGTAGATGAGCTACCATGCTGGCATTAAGGCCGGAGCGATAGCCATAATTTTTTCCATACATCTCCCCTAAATTATAAGAATGTTCAAGTTGCAACAACCCGCAAACATCATCACCCCCCATACATTTCACTAAACGTAACGGGCCAATCGTAATTTTCTCCCCTTTTTCTTGAGGAAATATTCCCGTGAGCATCTGCGCGCCTAAATCTAACACTCGTACAAGATTTTTATTCCCACAAATCCTGCATTTTTCAATTCTTTTATACATTACCTTATTCCTTTTGGTTAATCTGACCCTGTTCAATAAGTATTCTCAGGTCAGCATCAACCATCATCTTGATCATCTCGCGAAACTCCACCTCAGGCGCCCAACCCAACTGTTTTCTCGCCTTTTCCGGATTTCCCACCAATTGCAAAGATTCATCAAGGCGATGTGCGGCAACGTCTGGATGCACATAGTCGCGATAATCCAGCCCCAAATGACCGAAAGCGATTTCACAGAGTTCTCGCACCGAATGTGTTTCGCCGGTAGCCACGACATAATCTTCCGGGCGTGGCTGCTGTAACATCAACCACATAGCGCGCGCGTAATCTCCCGCAAACCCCCAATCCCTGCGCGCGTCAAGACTGCCAAGACAAAGTTCATTGACTAACCCCAATTTAATCTTCGCTGCCCCAGAGGTGATTTTTCTCGTAACAAAACCAAAACCCCGGCGCGGGCTCTCGTGATTAAATAAAATCGCCGAGCAGGCAAACAACCCATAATGCCGGCGGTAAATCTGAACTAGCGAATGCGCGTAAAGTTTCGCGGCGCCGTAAGGGCTGCGCGGATGAAATACCGTTTCTTCCGACTGAGGGCTCTGGATTACGTCACCGAACATTTCACTGCTTGAAGCCTGACAAAAACGGATATTTTTATTAACCTGGCGAATTGCCTCTAAAATCCGCGCAACTGCCAGCCCATTTACTTCGCCAATACCAACCGGATCATCAAACATCCCTTCTCCGGAAGAATAGGCTGCAAAATTATATAATTCAACAGGTTGATAGTGCGATAAAACCTTCACCATCTCCGCCTGATTCAGCATATCCCATTTAACTAACTCTACCCCCTTTATCGGCAAAGAAGAAAATACTTTGGAAGCTCCCTGCACATCTCTCACGGCGCCAACGACACGATATCCTTGCGCAAGTAGAAGCTCTGCCAAATATGAACCATCCTGACCGGTAATACCGGTAATCAATCCCGTTTTCATTAAATTAATTTTTTGCTGACAATTCTCCACTTTCTATTGCGTAAAAGTATCACAGTCCGGACAAAATATTTAAAGCATCAAACATACGTTTTACATCCTTAAAGGATTTAATAGAACGAAAATGACGTAATGCCATAGGAAAATTAAGATAACACTTTCGATAAGCCTCGCTTCTTTTTTTTACTAACAATCTATCTGTTAGGCCATAAGGGACAAAACAAGGCTTATTGCTCCCCAAAGAAAAATTACTGAAGTCTTCTTTGTTTAAAGTCCCGTATTCTTCGGCAGTATCCCAAAGTTCGGTACCAGGATAAGGCGTCATAATAGTGAAAATCGGAAAATGAGAATAAAGCTTTTTTGCAAAGTTTATTGTCTGATTAATCGTATCCACAGTTTCTCCGGGGTGGCCTATAATATAATTGGGATGAAACATTAACCCTGCTTCTTTACACCATCTGCTTAACTGTTCAGCCTGTTCGAGCTTTATTTGTTTTTTTATCCTATTAAGGATTTCCTGATTGCCGCTTTCTACTCCGACTAAAACCATCCAGCATCCTGAATCCTTCATATATTTAAGCATTTCTTTATCTACCAGGCCGATCCTGACATTGGATGACCAAGTCAGTTTATCCTTTCGCTTCGCTAACTCATCACAAATCCTATAGGTCCTCTGCTTGTCTAAAGTAAATACATCATCTATAAAAGTAATATCCCTGATGCCATATCGATAAATAAGTTCATCGACTTCCGCCATAACATATTCTACGCTATGGTTGCGTACCTTTTGCCTTGAAACTGAACATACGCAAAATATACATTTGAAAGGACAACCTCTGGCTGTGAGCACTCCTGTTGACGGCAAACGTTTATACTGGACAACCGATACTTTATAAGTGCGCAAAGGAGGAAGCAGATGGCGGGCGGGCAATGGAATCGTATCAATATCGTTAATTAATTCACGCGGTGGATTTACATAAATATTTTTATTTTTCTTATAAACAATTCCTTTGATCTTAGGAGCAAGATCAAGCAAAAAGCCATTTATTTCGCTTTGTTCCAGCCCCTCTACAATTTCTAAACAGGTCTGTTCACCTTCTCCTATAACAGCAATATCTAATTGTGAATTTTCAATATCGTTAACAGGCTCACCCATAAAATGAGGGCCGCCTGCAATAACCAAGATATTTGGCCGCGCGGATTTTATCTCTGATACCAAAAATTTAACTAAATTAATATATGGCGTGACAGTATGAAAACCAATAATATCCGGCTCATATTCCGATATTTTTTTATTTATATCTGTAATCGATAACCGTAACTTAGCCGTATCAAGAATATCTACCTGTTTTCCATATTTCAAAAGATAAGAAGCAATATAACACAGGGATAATGGCGGCAGGTCAGAACCGCCTCGGGAGAATTTCCCGTACAACGCTTCGGTAGAAAGCGGCGGATTAATTAATAATGTTTTTATTTTTCTCAAGTCCATCCTCTCTATAAGAACGCGCTATTTTCAGATGGTAATCTTCAGGTTTATGCCTTCTAAACGTCCCCTTATCTAACCGCTCCAAAAGATCCGCGGTCAGACGCTGCGAAGCTTTCCCGTCTCCCAGCTTATGCTCCCATTTCTTGCCATAGAGACGCTCGAGTTTATCCAAAACCGTACTGGCTCTATATTTTTCAGGCAACGCCGGATCAAATTTTACGCTTGAGCCGCAATCATATACTTGAGGCCGCTCAGTTGACTTGCGCATCTGAATTGAGGGTACTTGAAGAATCGCTGTTTCTTCAACCACAGTCCCGGAATCAGTAATTACGCCGCGGGAATTAGCCATTAAGATAAGCATCTCAGTATAGCCGATAGGATCAACCGTAATAACGTTTGGCGGAAGCCTAAAACCATAGCTTTTTAATACTTTCTGAGTCCGGTAACTGGCAGGAAAATAAATTTTCCGTTTCGCAGCGCCAATCAGTTTAAGAATATTCTTAAATGACTCTTTTATGTGGACATTTTCCCGGCGGTGGCAGGTCATCAGATAATACTGGTTCTTCTCTATTGACCTTTTCTTAAAAAACGCTGTTGTCGCCAGGCTGTCAAACTTATCTTTAACCTCAAAATAATACTTATTGATTACGTCAACAATAAGGTTGGTGGTAAGTACTATACTGGCGGGGTTGAGCCCTTCATCGATGCCCTGCTTCTTATATTCCGGAAAGTAAGTATAAATAACGTCAGCAAGATGGTCAATTACCCCGCGGTATTTTTCTTCCGGCATTCTCCAGTCGTATGAACGCATACAGCCCTCAATATGTACAATCGAGATATTCTGCTGGGCTGCGGCTATGCAACCCATAACCGTATTGGTATCGCCGAGAAAAACCGCCGCTTCCGGATTAATCTTCTCCAGGACAGGATAAAGCTTGGAAATAACCGAACCTACTACTTCCGCGTCAGTGTTCCCGCTTGCTCCAAGTTCAATTTCAGGAGGAGCAATATTTAAATCCCTAAAAAATATATCTTTAAGATTATCCGAATAATGCTGGCCTGACCAAATAAAGATAATTTCATGTTTTTTCTGAGCGCGCAGCTTTTCAAGGACTAGAGAAGCCCTTATCACATCCGGGCGAATACCCAGGATTACCGCGAGTTTTTTCTTATTCATTCTCCTTTTCCTTTCTGCCGATTATATCTAAAAACCTCTAACCATTTCCTTTAACGCCGATACCATAGGAACAACACGCGGATACAGCTTTTTCATAATAGCATACTTTGAAATCAGAATCCTTTTTACCGCTTTAGAACCGCTGGTTGCGCGAACGACTGTTATGTCCTTATCAAGAACCTTTTTAAGCAAAACAATCAGCTCATATTTTGTAACCGGCTGGTTTGGCGCAAAATGAAATACCTTTGATTCTTTTCTCATCCGCTTGAAAATATCTTTTCTTATAATCAAGCGGCAAAGTTGGGCAAACTGCAGCGTGGTAACACCATTCCAGATATGATTCGTATATCCCGGGACTTTCGCGCCATTCGGCTGCGATATAAACCATTGGTATAACCCTCCTTTTTCAAACGGACTTGGCCCGACAATAGAACAACGGATATTAAGGAAATCCGGCGCGTCTACTTCTCCTAAAACCTTACTCCTACCATATACATCCTGGCAGTCACAGGGAAAACTTTCATCATAAAATTTATTTTTACCGGAGAAAACTCCATCCGAAGAAATTTGTATTACCTTAATGCCGTTTTTAGCGGCCAAAAAAGAAAGTTCGTGTGGAAATAACGCGTTAATCTTAATCGTTTTGGCAGCCGACACAACATCAGCCTCATCAATTTTATTCTTAGTAATACCAATACAGTTGATACAGTAATCAAACCCTCTGTTATTAAAAATTCTTTTAAGGTGTTTACCTCCCTTGAGCGCGTCTAAATAGAGCCATTTTCCATTTCTTTGAGGCTGTGTCCCAAAAACAGAAAAACCCCAGTCGCGAGCTAAATACTTCATAACCATCTGGCCAAGCATTCCAGTGGCGCCCAATACCAGTATCTTTATTTTATTTTCCGGCAATTTGTACCTCCGGCAAAGGAACAATAAATTTTCCACCGGCCTCAAGATAATCACTACGGCGTTTTTTGACTTCATTAATAAAACTCCAGGCAAACAAAAGCGCGTATTCCGGAAAAGGTCCATCCTTAACCGCTTCCCATGGCTTAATAAGCACATGCGTGCCGGGAGTATAAAAACCATGTTTTGCCGGCGCGTCATCAACCACATAATCAAGATATTTACCATCGATACCGCAAAAATTCATAATCATCGTCCCCCTGCCGGAAGCGCCATATCCAATAATAACCTTGCCTTGCCTTTTAAAACCATCAAGGACCTTTAATAATTCCGCGCGGGTCTTTTCAACCTTATTGGCGTAGCTAATAAACGTTTGTTCCTTGTCATAACCGCGGCTGACTTCATCGCTGCGCATCTTTTTAACCGCACCGGAAACAGGCTCATTTCGTTTACCGATATTACGCGCGTAAAAACGCACTGCCCCTGAACGCACGCCCGGCGTAAAAATAATATCAAATATTTCCATGCCCTGGGCTCCGAGAAAATTATCCAAGGCCATCAGAGAATAATAGTTCATATGCTCATGGTAGATCATGTCATACTGCATCTCTTCAATCAGCGTCCCAAGGTAATAAACCTCAAAAATAAAAACACCATCATCTTTAAGCAAGATTTTAACGCCCTTAATTACACTAATCATATTATCTATATGGGCGAATGAATAGCTTGAGGTAATCGCGTCAAACTGCCCTTGCTTGCGGCGTAGTCTTTCTGCCACAGGTTCGCTAAAATAATCGTTAATCACGGTGATTTCTTTAGAATCAATGGAATTAACCACATTAGTAGCCGGATCAATCCCTACAGCCTTAACTCCAAGCTTAGCAAATGGCTTAAGCATTACGCCATCATTACAACCAATCTCAAACACTGAAGGATTCACCCTTCCTTTAAGGAAACGATTGTTGGTTTCCCGGGCAAAATCCGCCAGATGCTCAACCAAAGTTTTGATCGCGGAAGAAAAATAAAAGTAGTTCTTGAAAAGCACTTCAGCTGGCACAACATTACTAACCTGTACCAAACAACAGTCTTTGCAGAAATTAAGCTCTAACGGGTAAAATTTCTCATTTATGAATTCAGATTCTTTCAGAAACGCTCCGGCCAAAGGCACAACACCAAAATCCAGCACTTTCACCAGATTTTTACTCTCACAAAACCTGCATGATCTCCTTTGAATAAATTTTCCCAATGGCTTATCTTTAATCTTCATTATTTTCCTTTCAATTTATACAACAGGCCTGCGTTTACCTAAACTTCTTATGGCGTATTTCAAATAGGCAAAATAAGTCTTAAAATCGTAGGTAAAATGCGTCTTGCCTTGCCCTTCAGTTCTGCTAGTCAGCACATACGGAATTTCGGCGTAAGAACGCACTAGCGGCTTAGACAAAAACAATTCTTCCAAAATCAGCGCGAATCCGTTCTCCGTAAGTTCAATCTTGCTTAAAATAGCGGTTTTGACAGCGCGAAAACCATTAGTCAAGTCATGCAGAGGCAAACCAAATAACAACCTGGCCGCCCTATTCCCCCACGATGATATTAACTTGCGATGCCAAGGAACACCCAAGACCCCCGCACCCGGGATATAACGGCTAGCCTTAATGTAATCATAACCTTTAAGCATCAAATCGTAAAAATTAGTAAGATATTTGGGATGATTGGTTAAATCACTATCCATGAACACTGCATATTCAAAACCGTTTTGTATAGCAAAGGCGATTCCAGTGCGTAATGCTGCCCCATAGCCCAAATTATGCTGATGGGATATCAGAATTAACCGGCCAGGATCCTCAGCGCGGTATTCTTCCAGCAGCGCGCGCGTGCGGTCTTGCGACCCATCATCAACCACCACCAGCTTGACTTCAAGCGGTAGTTGTTTCAGATACCCCAGTATCGTCTTAATACTCTGACGAACAATCCGCTCTTCATTATACATTGGTATTACTATACAAGCGCGCATAATTATTTAGAACCAGCTAATGCCTAAACAATGTAAAAAGCCCCGGTAAAGAAGCCAAAGATAACCAATACCTTCTTTATATAGCTTAAAATCCCTATTCAGAGGAACATTTTTGCAAGAAGAAACTAAATAAGTAACTTTTCCTTTAGCCAGCAAGGCTTTAAAGGTAATTTCCGGAGAAATACTGAAACCGTTCTGGGAAAGCCCCAGCGCCTGCAAAAAAACCCGGTCGAACATTTTAAAACTATACGTAGAATCATTAATGTTAAGCCCTAGCAATAATCTAGTCAAGCCTCGGTAAATATACTGATACAATTTGAACCTGAATTGAATACCCTTCTTACTATTCTCATTAACATATCTAACAGCTTGGACCACCTGAATTCCTTTACGCATCTCTGTCAACATACGCGGTATCAGGCTAATATCATCGTCACCGTGCGCGGAAAGCAATACGGCATACTGGCTGGTAGAATACGCCAAACCGAACCTGACCAACGCTCCGTAACTGCGCAGGCTGCCATTAAGGCGCAGCATAGTAAATTTAATCCAAGGATATTTACTACGCACATAAGCGACCACTTCTTCAGCATTAACTGCCTGTTCGTTAGCCACCACGATTAGATCGATATCCGCGGGATTAGCCATCAAATAAGCGGATAATTCATCGATTAGCCGCGGTAAGCGGTAAGTAGAATAAATACAGGGGACAATAATCGAAAGCTCGTTCATGGCCTCAAATATTCTGTTTAATGACTTTTCCTAAAGGCGAACTGTATTCGGAAATCAATGGCTTTAAATATAGAAGATTAGAAAACCTGCTGATAAATGAATTCTTTATCCGTCCTTCTTCCAACACAGACTTAAGCTCCCTAATCCCGTCTTCAATTGAAAGACGGGGCTTAAAACCAAGATCTTTTACTGCCTTAGCGTTTGATACCCGGTAATTACGATTATCCTGAAACGCGGTATCACTAGCCTCAATAATTAACTCCGGAAAAAATGATTTCAGCCGGGTAGATAGCTCAAAGATAGTAATATTTTCCGATGCCAGATTGTAAATTCCACTGGCATTTTTCTCCAGGCAGCTACAAATAGTTTGCGCGGCATCCCGCACATGCAAATGAGGGCGATACTGCTGGCCGCCGAAAATGCTAATCCGGCCATGCATCAGCGCCCGCATAACTAAAGTATTAACTACTAGGTCAAAACGGATACGGGAAAAAACATCACTAATTCCGAATAAAGTGCCTAGGCGAAAAATTAAAGCATTGGTTCCTTCAAGGACCTTCTCCGCCTCAAGCTTAGAAAACGCGTAAGAAGAAAAAGGGTTGAGCGGCGATGTTTCATTCAATTCACCGCTGGCTGCGCCATAAACAGAACAAGTAGACATAAAAATAATCTTCCCGGAATAATTATCCTTTAGAAAACGTAATGAATCGGTATTAATCTGACGGGTAAGCGGAGCGCTCAAACTACAAGCAGGATCCCCGACTAATGCCGCAAGCCAGATAACGACATCAGCCCATTTTAAGGACACTTTAAGCTTAGTAGTATCCCGAATATCTCCATAAATAAACGGCACATTCTTACGATAGGTCTCTTCATATAGTAAAAGATCATATACGCGCACTTCGTGTTTGGTGCCCGATAATATATCGGTAACCGCTCCCCCAAGATAACCTGCCCCTCCAACAACTAATACTTTCATCTTTTCCCTTTTTTATCGTTGGACAACCTGCCACGGATCCCAGTACCGCGCATCAAAACGAAAATCATCACCCTTACTCTCTTCTATATCAGAAGTAGAGAAAAAAATGAGTTTCGCATCTTCAGTAAGATTCATAAACCCATTAGCATATCCGGCAGGAATGAATAACACCGAAGGTTTATGCTCCGAAAGCGTATACCGCCATACCTTACTGTCCTTAGACGGATTCTTCCAATCATCGATTTTGACCGCGCAGATTAAAACAGATCCTCTCACAACCGTGACGTGTTTAGCCTCTTTTTTATGGGCATGCCAGGCGCGTATAAAACCTGATTTATGATTGCTGATCCAATAAAAGCGCTTTACTTTATCAAAGTTAAACCCGTTTATAAATCCAACCTCTCCTCTGTCGTCTACTGCCAAGCCGCCTTCGATTAATTGCGGTTCGTTCATTTTTCCTCCTATCGTATGGAGTTTCTTAGATCAAAAATAAGATAGTGCTCGGTTATGGCAATCGCTTTATAATTTTCATTTAAATAATTCCAGAAACCTTTATCCCCTTTTGTTGCCTGAATACTATTGCCATAAGCTGTCTCCATTGTTACAAATGTCGTCGCACCGAGCGTACGAAGCCTTTCTAGCTCCGCGATTACCGAACCACTCATGCCAAAAGGCTGTACCTTGCTATGAGAATAATACGAGATCACTGATGTTAAATGTCCCGATCCATTGTCAATAATTAAACGGTTTCCAGGCGCATTTTTTTTGATCATCTCTGAGACTTCCAACACATAAGGCATTCTGTTACTATACATGTACTTGAAGTATTTAAAGTACCCTATTCCATAACCAACTAAAATTAAAAGAACAAGGCCTGCTCCCAACCAGATAAATAATTTTCTTTTAAACATCTCCTTAATGAAGCTGCGTTTACCCAAAGGCCATTCAACGGCATAACCAAAAAAAATTACGGCTAATGGAAGCAAATGCAGATGATAGTAAATGTGCCCGCTGTTAGGCCCGGCAAGAAGATAAAAATAGATAATGATCGCGGCAAGCCATGCACACAAGATCTTACCCCGGTCTCCTTTCTTGACACAAAAAACCCCCGCTGCTGTTCCTATAAAACCAAGCGGGGTAAGAAGCAAAAATATAATTGAACCTCCTACAAATCCATAAAACTTGGGACTAAACCAGTGCCTTATAATACCGCGCGTCCTTAGGATCTCTATCCAACTATCACTAAAACCGCCTGTGCCATAGGAAAGCGTCGAATTAAAATAATTAGCGTACGCTGCCCAAAGAATCCCGGGCGTCACAGCTAATAATATATAAAGCCAAAAATCAAAACGCTTAAATAGGCCCCATTTATCTTTAAGAAACCAAGCTGCAAGTATCGGTGCAAATATAAGAGCTGCCGTTGGTTTCGCTAAACAGGCAAAAGCTGCAAATATTATTGCAGTAAGATATAAAACTAAGAACTTTTTGTCTAGCCATCTTAAAAAGAAATAAACCGCGCCAATCATAAAAAACATCATTGATGATTCAGGCATAAATGCGCGGCTAAAGAAAATATTCATTGGCGAAAATGCGTACAAAATCAGTGCCGCCAAAGCGCCAACCACCGATAAGAACTGGCGTGCCAGGCCATACATCAGAAACATAGCTCCGACAGAAAATACCACACTTACTAAGCGGCCAATTATCTCATGCGCGCCAAAAAGATAATATAGCAACGCAGTTATTGCATGCATCAGCGGGAATTCCAAAATAACGTAACCAGGCGTTTGCCCAAAAAAATCAAGCCGCGTATGAAATATATCCATATTATCTTCGTATAGATTACGCGCCATCACGGCCGTCTGGGCCTGGCGTGCTTGATGACTCTCAATTAACGGCAGATTAATCCCATACAACCGCATAGCAAACCCCAATAGGACGACGACCATCAAAATGGCCCACTCATATTTAGCCCACATTGAAAAACCTTCCTTCTGATTATTCATAAAACATTTTATATTAGTCATCAAGACAAAGAAATTTTATATAATAAACAATGTTCATCGGCAATCTTTCGCCATTCATCTACATCAATATCAACATCATATTCTCTACGCGTTCCCGCGTAAGCAACCAGAGCCGAGCGCATCTCTTGAACATCATCTACTTTCGCAAAATACACATTGCGTTTTTTGTCATACCCGCTTTTAGTTAGCGATGTCGTGATTACAAACGCCCCGCTTAATACCGCTCCATGAATTGAAGTATTCCATTCACCGGCGCCAGTTCGAAAAGGCAGGATTACAGCATCCGCGGCCGTTAATAGTTTAGCAACTTCAATTGCGGGAAGGAATCCGGTAATGGTCAATTTATTTAACCATGATTTAGACGAAGCAATCCTTTTAATTTTTTGCGAATAACTTGAGTTTTCGTCAATTTGGCCGGCTACAATAATCTGATCCAAAGCCGGATCGGCAATTTCAAATAACAATTCTACGCCTTTATGGGGATATACGAAACCGAAAAAAACAATCAATCGTTGCTGTCCTTGCAAATATTGCTTTCTCAATGCGTTCTTTTGCCCCTCATCTAAATCAATGCGAGGAATAACCGAAGCATTCGGTATAAGCACTGGTTTCTTATCCCATAAAGCCCAACGCAGCAACGGATGCAAGTTTTCTTTAAAGTTAGGCCTCACTAGAATCAACCCGCCTGGTACAATTGATTTGAGAAAAAGCTGCGGAGCATTTCTTCTGCCATATCCCTCATGCCAAGTCTGTATAATCTTCTTTTTCATCATAAAGGAAACCATCGGCAAAATCCAAGGCAGAAACCCCTTCCCATAACCTTGAGTCGGATACTGGATATGCACTATATCCGGTTTCCAACTTCTGATAATTTTTATAAACTTTAATATTTCAGCAAAATTCCACTTTTTTATAATGGGGAAAAAATCAATCCCAACTGAATTACTTATTTTGCCAACACAGGCGCTGGTAAGTACGCCAATATGAATTTCCGGGTCCGCTGCCAGCGCCTTAGCCAGGTTACAGCTATAGTCGCCAATCCCGCATCTCATCGGCGGATAAGAACCCGTAACTATTAAAATTCGCGCATTCATGCAAGCTTCCTAAGCACTAACCAGGCAAATGTATATTGCTTTTCCTGGCAATCAATCGGCTTATCTTTAACGCTGTACATTATATCTCCGGCTGGCAATAAACCATAACCTGCCGCTTTAGCGATGAAACCAACAATTTCATCCTTAGAAAAGATATTCCAATCCATCCCGAATAATCTTATGCCTTTTGTATCAATTTTCTCCGGCCAGTAATCGAATGATGCGATAAAATAACCGCTCGGCTTCAAAAGGCGAGACACCTCTTTCAATAATAATTCTTCATCGAAACCGTGTTCGATCACCGAAATTGATGTTATCGCCTTAAACGACGCATCCACAAAAGAGGTCCGCATAAAATCATTAATCTCATAGCGAATAAAATCCTGGTAAGGCATTTTCCGCAAATTTACATTCAAATCTACACCAGTTAAATTTGAATAACCTAATTTATGTAACGCAACAATCAGCTCCGACGCATAACAACCAATATCCAGTATCGATTCATTCTTTTGCACGTTCCTCTCAACAAAATCCAGGCTAGAAAGCACATCCCAACTTTTCAACATATCTCCTATGGCGATTGACGATATAAGCTTAAGTCTTCTAATTAATAATTTTAAAGGAGAATCAACAAAAGAGATGCCTTTTTTTATTAATTCCTGGCGTGCTTTAGATATCTGTAATTTATCTTGCAAAACTTTCATCGCCAGCACATTACCCATTTAACATATTCCATTAAACATGTTTCTTAATTAGCTCCTGCCGTTTGGCATCCTTTAAATCTTCCCTCACCATTTCGGTAACAAGTTCACGGAAATTAGTCTTAGGAACCCACCCTAATTTAGCCCTTGCTTTGCTCGCATCGCCAAGCAATGTTTCCACTTCTGTCGGCCGGAAATAACGCTGGTCCACGGTAACAATCTGGCGGCCTTGCCGGGTGTAGCCTTTTTCATTCATCCCCTTCCCTTTCCAAGTAATTTGAATGCCAAGTTCAGTTGCCGCTAATTCCACGAATTCACGCACACTATGATTCTCTCCGGTAGCAATCACCAGGTCTTCCGGTTTTTCCTGTTGCAACATCAGCCATTGCGCCTCAACATAATCTCTGGCGTGGCCCCAATCACGTTTCGCGTTTAAATTACCAAGATAAAGGCGCTCCTGCAGGCCGAGCTTAATCCGAGCCAGGGCCCGGGTAATCTTACGGCTCACAAAAAGCTCCCCCCGCACCGGTGACTCATGGTTAAACAAAATACCGTTGCAGGCGAATATACCATACGCTTCGCGATAATTAATCGTAATCCAATAAGCATAAAGCTTGGCCACCGCGTATGGCGAACGGGGGTAAAATGGGGTTGTTTCCTTTTGAGGAACCTCTTGCGCAAGGCCAAAAAGCTCAGAAGTGGAAGCCTGATAATAGCGCGTCTTTTGCTCCAGCCCAAGTATCCGGATTGCCTCCAGTATTCGCAAAGCTCCCAACGCGTCAGAATCAGCAGTATATTCGGGCTCTTCAAATGACACCGCGACATGGCTTTGAGCCGCTAAATTGTATATCTCATCAGGCTGCGTCTGCCGGATAACCCGGATAAGACTGGTTGAATCCGTCATATCGCCATGGTGAAGAAAAAGACGGACATTTTGCGTATGGACATCTTGCAAAAGATGATCTATCCGGGCAGTGTTAAAAAGAGAAGTGCGCCGCCTGATACCATGGACGATATATCCTTTATTTAAAAGAAATTCAGCCAGATATGCCCCATCCTGACCGGTAATACCTGTAATCAAAGCAACTTTTGGAATTTTCATTGTTTTCTCCTGCACGCAACAAGTTTAAGCTTTTTATGAATAATCTCCGGTAAAAACAGTTTAGCACAATACCCTATCCCCCTACGTACAAAACATTCTAAATAAATATTTATGGCTTTGGCCATCGGCAATCTATACTGTTTTAATATCCTTAACTGCTCTAATGTACTCTTGAATAAATGCCTCTCTCCAAATCCTCCAGTTCTCCTGTGAACAATCAGTAAATTCTCATAATACCCTTTGCCGCCGCTTTGATGACAACGCAATAACCATTCATAATCATTAGAAAATTTATAAGATAAATCTATTAAACCAAATTTCTGAAAACATTCCTTATTTATTACCATGCAAGGATAATTAAAACTTGGATCCCCTCTTGCTAAAGACTTAACATAATCTTTATCACCTTTAGTTAATGAAACCAACTTTCCATTAGTATACATCGCCATATTCCCAAAAACAAAATCAGCGCCAGTCCTTAATAATGCCTTAACCGCTATTTCAATAAAATTAGGGTCAATCCAATCATCCGCCGGCAGCCAAAAGATAAAATCGCCCCCTGCCAAACTTATTGCTTTATTACTCGCATCAGAAGTGCCGTGATCCGGCTCACTAATCCATAAATCAATCTTATCATCAAATTGCTTAATTACTTCTAGAGTGCCGTCTGTCGAAGCGCCATCAATAATAACATACTCAATGTTCGTATAACTCTGGCCCAATACCGACATTATTGTTTGAGACAACGTTTCCTTTTGATTGCGCACAATAGTAAAAATAGTTACAAGCGGCAACTTTGGGTCGCTTTTTCGCTGAATAGCTGAGCGGCGCCCCCCTGTATGCCGCAAAGGATGCACGGACACTTTTAAATAATCTTCAATAATGGGAATTCGATTCACGTTACTCATTCTTTCTATTCAAAAACATTATTCCGTTCCTATACATTAGCTTGCTTATAATAAATTTCTTTTATATTCTTACAGAATTTGAATACTTTGTCTTCAAAATAAAAATTAAAGAAATTATGTTTAATTCTAAGCAAGCTTAAATTCAACAAAAAACTTGAAAGAAACCTTTTTCCTGTGCTTTTAAAAACAAATGGATCGTAAAGCAGGCCGACGCTAAAAGCTATCTTCTTGAATCTGTCATTCTGCCGCTCGCGCTCACCCAGGGTAATTTAATATTTACCCAGTCGGATGCCCAGCCTTCTGTTTTTTGAGGATAAACAAATCCTTTATCTATACATTCCTTCATTATATTGCTTGGATAGGAATTAAGAATGCTGACGCCAAACATTGCGGATTTATTTTGTCTTTTCATTAAATAAATCAACTTAAGAGTTTTTCTTATATCGCTTTCTGTTTCAAAGGGAAAACCAATCATAAATGAATAAATTGGTTTAATATTTGTGTTTTTGAGCTTCCCGCTTGAGATAAATACTTGTTCAATACTTATATCCTTGTTTAACCTTTTTAAAATAACTTCTGAACATTCATTCGAAAAAAAAATTTATACCGTTACTACTGAGCCTCCGATAAATAATGGGCACATTGGTGGCCTAGATTTGAGCCTGATGCAAGGCGCGACGACGAAGCCGTAGTCAAGGCGCTACGGCCAGGAGGGAGCAACGCGGCAGCAGGCCAAAGCTAGGCCACCCCGGAAGGGGCTGGCCGCTTTTGGGCTGCGACTGCGTCGCTCGTCCTTGGCGTAGTGCAAGACTACGCCGGCGTCCTCTCTCCTTGTCTCGCTCCAAAATCGTTCCAGCCAATGCGCCCATTATTTATTGGAGGCTCAGTAATTAACTGTTTTGTAGAAATTAAACTTTGCAAAGATATAATATCTGATTCCAAATTATTTTACTACTGTACTCGCGCAAATATTTCCTATAAGCTCCTTCAGTAATCTTATCAACTAGTTCACCGCAATTAACACTAAAATCCATTGCGATTGCAAGCTCTTTCTTTGAATCGAATGGGATAAAATGAGCATAAGGAGTAAAGATGTTGGTTATTGAATCATTTTTCTCCTCTATTAATAAGGATTTTGATGCGATAGCCTCCTGCACCCTAAGAGTAACTATCCTTACGTTCGGAGCAGGCCTTGCTGATAGATTTAAAACTGCGCGCGACCCCCTTATCAGGCGAGAATACTCTTCCGGGCTTAACGCTAAACTGTCATGATGGTAATGCACGTTTATTTGGCACCTATATTTTCTTTTTTTTGAAATCAATTTCGCAAAAGCCAAATACACATATCGAGAAATATTACCGCTTCCGGAAAAAAATATATCTGTTCGCCTCTCATTAGATGGATAAAAGGACATTTCGTTTACAAAACGATGAATGTAGTAAAAGTTTTGAAGGCCTCCACTTGACATTCCAGGCGCGCTATGCAGGACAACATCGAGTGATCTTAACCAATACTGTGCGATGCTAAACGCTTCCTTCGAGCAATAATCACCCATATGTCCAACTATTTTACAATTATGGATCTTCCTGATTTCTTGAATGAAATTATTATTAATCGTATTGGGATTTCCTAGATAATTCACATCTAACAAAATTAATTGTGGCTGGAAATCTTTAACCTTGCGCAACAACTTTCCTGCTTCTTGATCCATCACCCCTAGATTAGAAACATCGGGTGAAAAATATGAAATTTTGTCTGCGTCAAAAGTATCAACATTAAAACCTGCGTTTTTTGCAGTCTTTACCCACACATCTTCAAAACTAGTTTTTAAATTTAAAACTAATAATATTTTTAATCCCGCCGATATGTTGTATTCCTTATTGTAATTTCCAACTAACTCCGCAGCTTGTTCTTTCATAGCTATTATAACTAGCTGTCTAAGTTCTTCAATATTTCTATAGTTATGTTTTTTTATTGAAAACTCCCGCAAGAAAATTTTCCTAGCAATGCCTGAAAGAAAAACTACTAACAATAAATTCTCACCTCTGCAAAGTCGAAGTAAAAATTTATCAATCTTTTTTAATAAATGGTGATAAAATTTTCTTATAATATCCATACCAAGTTAATTTCCATATTTTCAACTACCCCGCAATATTCAAATGCCGCCACGCCCTTTAGCTTCTTCATCAATATAGATAAATAGACCCCCTAAGCTTGAACCATAAAGTAAAATTAAAGAAATATTTTTTTCGCAATACAAATCATAGTAGACCTAAGAATTACCAAGATTTGCCTCGGAAATAAAATAATCCGTTTTAAATTAAACCATAAAACGCCTAATACCATAAAAACTATCGCTAATCTATTAAAGTTTAAGTATTTAATCATCTCTATATTGATACCCTGACATGGGTATCGTAAAATTAAATTGTGGCTCATCGCCTGCATGCCATCCCTGCATTCAATTTTTTTAAAATATTGATATAGCAAAAAATGAGAGATGAACATTTTATACCCTCCGGTTTTGTGCCATAGAGCGGTTCTTGAAAGAGATTCCGGCGGCACGCCGCGGACGCTAACAACCCGGCCCGTTAATGCAATATTACCTACTGAAGCGAGCAAACATACTAAAACGAAAGCCTCATCAGGCATGACTTTCATTTTGCTCGCAGACTCTTGATCTACAAAATAACGCTTATAGTCGAGCTCTTTAAGTTTATCTAGACAAAGAATAATTGTGCTTCTAGAAGGATGAATAGTAGTAAAGAGTTGATTTTTTACTAAAGCCGGCCCGTCTACATAATGCCAGTTGTTGTAATAAAAATTAAGGATAGTCTGTGGGCTGTTTTCAAAAAAAGTGTTGGCAATGCTCAAATAACAATTAGCGTGGCCTTCGATAGCTTTGATAGAATCAGAGAAATAATTATGGTCTATTAACCAATCATCGTGGTCCAATAGGACTATATACTGTCCAGTAGCTTCGCCAATAACAAATTGTAAATTCCAATAATAATTGAGATTTACTTTTTGCCTAAAATATTTTATGCATAATCCCGAATCACACTCGCTTTTCTTCTGATCAACAAGATCCTTTAGGCTTCTAGGAGAATTATCATCCGAGAGGATTATTTCCATCGGCCTGTACGTTTGCAACATTAACGAGTCAATCGTTTTACTAGTATATTCGGGTTTATTGAACGCTGGAATGACAACAGAAATAAGGCCTTTTTTCGAAATCATCCTAAATCCTCTCTCGTAGTATTTCCCAATATATTCTTAAAAAAATATCCGGTTTTATTTTAGTCATCGTCCTATTCTCTTTTTACATAAAATTGTCTTAGTAAAAATCTTGCGTTGAATACATGATGACCTGGCTTCCCAATTTTTCAAAAGAGAAAGGCACGTGAATAAGATTTTTTAATTTTTCTTTGATTTTAGGCTGGATTTCAGGTTCAACAAACAAGAGGATAAAACCTCCGCCTCCGGCGCCTAGTAGTTTCCCGCCAAGCGCACCGGCGCTACGGGCCGTTTCATAAATAGCATCAATTTCGCTGGTGGAAATCATCTTAGTGAGACTGCGCTTGATTTGCCAGGATTCATGCAGCAATCTGCCAAAATCCCGGATATCGCAAGAACTGCTATTGAGAATATCTACCGCCTTATCTACCATCCCCTGCATCCTCTGCAGCTGGCTCTTCAATGCCGGAGTCTTCTTGATCTGTTCTCCCGCAATATCCGAAGCATTGCGGGAAAACCCGGTAAAAAACAACATTAGGTGGCTCTGTAATAAATCAATTTTTTCTTTAGGGATAGTTATGGGATGGACATAAAATTCATCTTCGCCGCCAAATTCAATTTTATTTAAGCCCCCAAAGGCAACGGCAACCTGATCCTGAGCGCCGACGCTTTCTTTAATCAAATTATGTTCCACATTAATCGCGTCACGCGCTAATTGCCGCTTAGTAATCATCTTACCCTTAAGCGCGTTGAGGGCATGTAAAAAACCTACGGTAAAAGCTGAACTTGAGCCAACACCGGATCTGGCAGGGATATCACTGGTATGCATCATCTCAATCCCATGATCAATATTTATGAATTTTAAACATTCCCGCACAGAAGGATGCTTAATTTCAGAGACATCCTGTGTTTCTTCGCGTTCCACGTAACGGATACGGTATTTATGGTTAAAAAAAGGAGGTAAATACCGGCAATTGATATAACAATATTTATTAATCGTGGTGCTCAGGACAGCTCCGCCATTTTCCTTATACCACAAAGGATAATCCGTCCCCCCTCCAAAAAAAGAAATCCGTAAAGGTGTGCGCGTAATAATCATGCGTTAACCCTCTTATACCAAGAAATTGTTTTAGCTATGCCGTCATAAATATCGGTTTTAGGAGTAAACCCAAGCAACTCTTGGGCTTTTTTGATGTCAATTAAACGCACCGGAATCATTGATGGCTTGGTTGAGTCATAGACTATCCGGGCATTCTGATATCCTTCAATCTCAAGGGCCAGGCGCAGAATTTCTTTTAAACTATAGGCTTTGCCTTGCGCGATATTCACCGCGTCAAAAGTAGAAATTTTTTCCGCAGCCAAAATCAAACCATCTATAAAATCATCAATATAAATCAAATCTCTAATATCCTGGCCCGTGCCCCAAATCTTAACCGGATCATGCCGCTCAATTACTTTCCTTAAGGTAGCCGCCATCATATGAGATGTCGCGAAATCAAAATCATCATATGGCCCATAGATATTAGAGGGCCGCACCACTACGCAAGGCATAGGGTTTTTAAGCTTCTGCGAATACAAACGGCAGAGGATCTCGGTAAACCTCTTCATCCATCCCACACCAAAATAAATATCATACGGATCGGCATAAAACATCTCATCTTCGCAAACAGGCCTATCTGCCGATGGAGGGTAAGCGGCATTACTGCTTAAAAAAATAAATTTTTTTACCTTAGCCATATATGCGGCTTCCAATATTTGGGAATTCATGATTATATTAGGCGTCACATGCACAAGAGGCGTAGACGCGATTACCGCGGCCCCGGAGGTATTGGCTGCGCACATAAAGACATAATGCATACCTTCAACAATCTTTCGGCAATCTTTCATCTTAAGCAAATCACATCCAATGTATTCAATCTTGTCATTGATAACGACCGGATCTTTCTTATGAATAGTGGCGCGGATATTAGCGCCCAACGAAAAAAACCTATTTATCAAATTTGAACCTATGAAACCGGATCCTCCTGCAACCAAAACATTTCTATTACTGAAAATACTTGTCATTACACAACCCCTCTTAACTTAAAATAAATCAATGTCAGCTTAACAAATCTTCTATTTTTTGAGAATGCTTATACGCTCCTTTACTG
The DNA here is from genome assembly GCA_026387315.1 of Candidatus Omnitrophota bacterium. GTDB lineage: Bacteria > Omnitrophota > Gorgyraeia > Gygaellales > Profunditerraquicolaceae > UBA6249. The sequence goes on along the minus strand of JAPLLY010000036.1, from coordinate 28,442 downwards.
GCAGCGCCATGCCATTCAAATACCACAGGAATACCGCTAAAAACCTTTTTATGCTTCATCAGGTACTTTAACTGCCAAGAATTAACCGGCACAACATCATGCGAATCTATATACCCGTCATTCTCGGAAAGATGAAAAGCAAATATCTTTTCAGCATATTTATCTGTAATTCTATCAAGCATTAAGTCTCTATCAAACCGCAGTATATGCGCAGCAACATTCAAGTGCCCGAGATCTAACAATATGCCTATACTCTTATTATTCTTAAAATACTCCAAAAACTGCTCTATATCATCTCTTCCGCAAAGAAACGAAAATTTATCATCTGCTGTTTTAAGCCCCAGGTTCTCTACCCCTATCTTAAAATTTCGCGGTATCACCTCTTCTGAAAAAAAATCTAATGCCTTGAAAAAATTATTTTTAAAATTAATTGTACTTATATCTTTTACGAAAAACCTGTCTTTAAGTTCCGGCAGCATTTCACTTATAAATCCCGGGTGCATAGTGTATAAGTTTTTGCCGAATATTTGCGCTATCTTTAAAGCTTCTTTTACCAGCGCTAGCGTCTTGTCTTGAATATCAGTTTTCCGCGAAGCGACATTTATAACAAAATCCTCTTTAGGCGGCGGAAAATAATTATGGATAAGATAATTTAAGCCATATTCTTTTTTCAATCTAATTAAATCGCTCTCAATATCATCATAAAATATGGTTCCGCCAGTAAGCTCTATATTCTTAAATCCAAACTCTGCCAATTCATGAATTGCATTACCGATCTTATTTTTTTTAGAACACGAGGATGATACATAAGGTATTAAAGTTGAGTTTTTCAAAGGTCCGTCACCAACGAATCCCTTTCTGATAAGATCGGATCTTCTACGGGCCAAAATATTTTAAATCTTGGATCATTCCACATTATAGTAAACTGTTTCGACGATCCGTAATAAGACGACTGTTTATAATGAAAGATAGATTTATCCGTTAAACATAAATGCCCATTCCCATGTTTTGGCGGAACTAATACCTGGTGTTTATTAGCCTCCGATAGAACGAAAGACTGCCATTTACCGAAATCCTTGGAGTCTTTATCGTAATTGATCACAACCAAATAAAGCTCCCCATGTAAACACGATATCAGTTTCCACGTCAAACTATCGCCGTGTATCCCTTTAATAACACCTCTGGTAGCGATAGATATATCATCCTCTACAAAATCGACATCAATACCCTTTTCTTTATACAATGCCTTGTTGTATATCTCTAGATAATACCCTCTATGATCTTGGAAAAAAGTTGGTTTGATCAATATGACTCTGTCCAATTTAGTGCGTTCGATCTCTATCACGATATTCTCCGCTACAGCTGCCTAAAGTAATTCTTTTTTTCCAGATATTCTTTTTGGTTGTTGATGAACCATTCCCACGTTTCTTTCAGTCCATCCAATAAGCTTGTTGAGGGATCATACCCTATCAATTCCCTGGCCTTAGAAATATCCATGACCCGCCTAGGAAAGCCCGATGGTTTTGATGCGTCAAATCTGTAATTAAACCTAATGAACTTATTCAATGCCTCAACAAGCTCCTTAATAGAATACCCTTTCCCGCTTGCCAGATTAACAAATCCTGGCTTTGTACCGTGATACAAAGCCAGGATGACGCCTTCCGCGACATCCCGACTATACGCAAAATCACGTATCGCGGAACCATCACCCCAGACGATTACCGGATCCTCTTTTTTAGCAATTCTATACATCAGAGAAGGAATGACCATCGCATTATCAGGATCAAAATTATCCCCCGGCCCATAGATATTGCAAAGCCTGACAATCGCAAAATTATCCAAACCGTACTGTATTTTATAGGCTTGGACCTGAAACTCTGCCATTCTTTTTGCCCATCCCGGAAACATATCCATAGGCGGCCCGGATTGATCATCACCTTCGTGAAAGATTTCCGCGCTGGAATATGCCCCTATCGAACTGGTATAAACAACTTTTCCAACATTATTTATGCGGCAGGACTCCAGCATATTAGTATTAAACATCAGGAGTGGAACAAAAAAACTAGCGGGCTTTTGTTTGGTTACATCGACAGACCCTTTAATCCCGGCTATATGAAAGACAAAATCCATATCTTTAGTGAGCTCTTTGCACAAGGTAAAATCCGTTAAATCTCCTAAAACATATTCAGCCCTATTATCTACCTTAAAATTATCCAATGAAACAATTTTTACATTAGCGCCAACATCACATAAAATCTTCACCACCTGCCTGCCAATAAGACCGGTGCCACCGGTAACCAGCGCATTCTTCCTGCTAAAACTTTTTAAAATATCTGTTTTGATCATCTATTAAAAACTCCTGCCTTCTGAACCATCAACTGGAATAGACGCTCCGTTAACCAAGCTTGCTTTTTCCGAACAAATAAAAGCAACCACGCTCGCCACTTCTTCCGGCTTACCCAACCTTCCTAACGGGAATTTTTCATTAAGCATGGCTCTAAAAGCAACTGGATCTTTTTTTTGTTCAACTTCCCACCCTGTATCAGGTATCATTATGCCGCCCGGAGCGATACTATTAAAAGTTATTCCATTCCTTACCAGGTCTTTTTTTAATGAAAGATTTTTCATGAGGACTGTTTGCGCGGTTTTCGCTATATTAAACCATGGCCTGCCGCCAGCCTCTCTCCCGTATATGGAAGTTATATTAACAATCCTACCCCATTTTTGCTTACGCATATATGGAATAACAAGTTTAACGAATCTAATAGAGCTCATAACATTTTTCTCATAAACTTCCTGCCAGACTTTTTCATCCGTAGCTTCAATATCTTCCTTCCCCCACCTACCTCCTCCACCGACATTATTTACCAAAATATGCAATGTCCCCCATTTTTCTATAACCATATTAAATACCCTGTTAATATCCTCCTTGATCATGACATCCGCCTGGATAGCCAGGCAATCAACGCCTTTGGCTTTTAATTGCTCTTGTGTCTCTCGGATACGAGGAAACGTCCGTGAGCATACTGCGACATTGCACCCTTCATCTGCTAAAGACAGTGCTATTGCTTTACCAATACCATGAGTTCCGCCGGTAACTAATGCATATTTATTCTTTATCCCTAAATCCATTATTTTACGGGCCTCCAAACTATCAGATTATATCCTTCTATATATAAACTTCCAAAAAATAATCGTTTCACTTTTAATATTTTAATTTTACTATTTTTTTCCAATTCCAGCAATCTTGGCAAAAAACCTTGAGTATAACCTCTTTTTTTATGAAATTTCAGAGCAAGATAGTCTATTAAATTGTTCTCTTCGTATAATTCAACTATAGGCTCAACATGTACACACAACTCAGGGTTGTTATTCAAAAGATACTGTAAAAAAGCCTCAAATTTGCTTGCCAACTGCTCTATCGCACCAATTGTAAAAATTAAACTACCTTCCTTCAGTTTAAAACTTTTATCGGGATGAATCATATCAAAAATAGAGCCCTTTAGTTTTATGTTATGGACCCTGCCTATTTCATTGACCAGATCCGCTGATGTCTTTACAAAATCAGTGCCATATAAACTTTTGTCGGGATATAGCTGGGAAAGAGCAACAAGATTAAAACCTGTTCCACATCCAAATTCATAAATATTACGAAAATCTCTAAAATATGTCATAAAAAGCCACTTTCTGAAGACCGAATAATAGTCTAACTCAAAATTCGGGTTAGTCGGACATATATACTTTTGTTTGTACCGTATTATTTTGTTAGGCCTTATAAATTTGGGAACCAACATTTGAAGATCGTAACCGCTATTTATAAAATCTTGTAAATTTTCACCCCACCCATTATTCCACACGCCTTGACGCTCTTTAACGCCAATAATCTGGTTATCAATTTCTAGTTTTTTTATTATCTCCAGCAAAACCTTCTCTTTTTTATCGCCTTCAAGAACCTCATAATTAAAATCTTTCCGGGCAACTAAATCAATACACTCCTGAGGCATGCTATTTTCTTCAGCCCCAAATGATTCAACAAAATCTTTAAGAGTAACTTCCTGCATCATTTATCTCCTTTTACGTTTCAACGAGACATTATTCTACCAACCAATGATAGCGTCCACAATACTTTTTTTATCCAGCCCACAGGAAGAACGCATCCATTCCCTACTACCGTATCCTAAACGACAGTCCTCGAGAATTGCAATACGTTTTAACAATGCGCTTTTACCGGCATCGATAATAATCTCACCCACTACGCTTCCAATACCACCGACAATAGAATGCTCTTCCAAAGTTATTACCCTAGGAATCCGTTCGATCAATTTTAATAACATTTTACTATTGACCGGCTTTATCCTATACAAATCAACGACTGCCGCATCTATAGAATGATTTAAAAGTTCCTCGGCAACAACCAGGGCTTGATGAACCATGACCCCCGTAGCAATAATTAAAATATCCTTCCCGTCTTTTAAAACTGATAACCCTTTTTCGAAATCCTGATCTTTCCTGTAAAGGAATGGAAACATTCCTTTATCAATTCTGACATAAAAAGGAGCCTTACTTTTTACCGCTAAAGAAGCGGCAACAGCAGCAGTCCCTGGATCAGACGGATTAAAAATAGTCATTCCTCCAAGAGCACGCATTATAGCAATATCTTCAATAGCATGATGAGTAAACCCATCGCTGTTATAAGTTATTCCTGGCCCAGCGCCTATTATTGCCACCGGCAACCGCATCCCACAAATATCAACTTTAATCTGTTCATAACATCGTTGGGTCATAAATGAAGCTATCGCATAAATAAAAACTTTCCTGCCGCCTAAGGCTAATCCGGCAGCAACACTAACAAGATTTTGCTCAGCGATACCAACATTGATATACTGTTTTTTTAAACCTTCCCTAAATTTCCTAAGACTAACCGCATCCATATCAGCCGTTAAGAACATCACCTTTTCATCTTTAGATGCAATTTCGTAAAGTGAATCAAAAAAAGCATCACGGATATCAAAAGTATCAGATGAATTTTGCGCCTTACTCATTAACGTAACACCTTTTATTTGCTTTCTCCAAGTTCCTGACGAGCGAGTTTTAAATCATCGCCACAAGGCACGCCATGATGCCAACAAATTTTTCCTTCCATAAAAGAAACTCCCTTGCCCTTGATAGTCTGAGCCACTATAACAAGGGGCTTTAAGGATTTTCTCCTGCGAAAAGCCTTAAAAACTTTAAGCAACTCATCAAATGAATGCCCATCAACAACACAAGCATCCCAACCAAAAGCTTTCCATTTATCCGCTAAAGGCTCTAATCTGTTACAATCCTCTGTAAAGTCAGTAACACATTGTTTATTACGATCAACTATAGCTACTAAATTGTTCAATTTATGATGGCTTGCAAACATCGCAGCCTCCCAAACAGAACCTTCATAACACTCTCCATCACCAAGCAAAACTACCGACATACAATCAGATGCATCAAGTTTTGCACTTAAAGACAAACCCACCCCAATACCTAATCCATGTCCGAGAGAACCTGTAACGGCTTCAATACCCGGAATATCCATATCAGGATGCCCCCCAAGCAAGCACCCATTTTGGCAATAATTATCCCATTGAGTAAAAGAAAAAAATCCCAAATCAGCAAGTATCGGATAAAGAGCGATACATGAATGCCCCTTGCTTAAAATAAACTTATCTCTTTTCTCCCAAGCCGGATCCTTAGAGTTAAAACGAAGAATATCCCCATAGTAAAGCGCCACAAGAATATCAGTACAGGAAAATGCTCCCCCGATATGACCTTTACGGGCAAACACAACCTTCTCCAATATCTGATTACGAACCCACAGGGATTTCTGTTTAAGTCGTTGCTTCATATAAATGTATTTAGAAGGGCCCTTTAAATTGATTTTCATAACTATAAAATTTTTCCCCGGAAAGGTTACAATTAGGCAAATCCAGCTTTTCTTCAACAGCCCGAATGATATCAATTGCATTAGGATAAAATTCATCTTCCAAAGGTCTGGTACAAGGGCAAGGCACTGGCGCGAAACCTATTCTTTTTACCGGGCTTTTCAATAAACCAAAACATCTTTCATTAATACGCGAGGAAACTTCAGCGCTGAATCCGCAATTTACCCAATCGTTATCAGCAATAATACAATGTCCTGTCTTTTTCACCGAAGCAACAATTAAATCTTCATCTAAAGGGCAGATTGATACAGGGTCAATTACTTCAATATTAACATTATGTTTCCTACTTAATATTTCAGCGGCTTTGACCGCCTCAACATTCATAAAAGAAATAGCTATTACAGTTATCGCATCTCCTATTCTCAGAACCTTACCCTTCCCCAGGGGAAAAGGCACTGGTTCGACAGGTACGGGGCCGTTAATATCATAGAGAAAACGATGTTCAATCACAATAACAGGATTATCCTCTCTTATCGCAGAAATAAGAATACCTTTGGCTTCATTCGGAGTGGAAGGCATGGCCACTTTAAGGCCAGGAATATGCGCTAGACACGAATGTAATGTTTTGGTGTGCTGGAACGATTGCCCCCATCCTTTTCCGATGACCGCCCTGATAACCATTGGTGCCTTTAAATTTCCTCGCGTAGAATAACGAAGGCTAGAGATCATATTGACGAGCTGATTCATCGCTAAAAGCATAAAATCAACACGCATATGCACATGAACCGGACGCAATCCGTTGATAGCGGCGCCCAAACCAAATCCTGTCATAGCATCCTCTGATAAGGGCGTACTAAAACATCTTTGCGCGCCAAATTTTTCCAATAAATTTTTTGTGGTACCAAAAATTCTTTTATGGTCAGCGACATCTATACCATAAACAAAAACACCCGGATCCCTTTCCATCTCCTGGATCAAAGCTTCATTTATAGCTTCGCGATATGTTGCGTTTCTCATGTTAATATAGCTCCTTGTGCAGTTCAGTCTCGTCCGCGAAAGGGGCTCTTTTGGCATTCGCAATGCACTGGCTGATCTTATCGTTTATTTCTTTCTCAATATGCAATAATTCATTTTCCGAAAAACCAAGTTTAATAAGCTTATCCCTTTGTAATATAACCGGATCCCGCATTTTCCATTTTTCAAATTCGGCCCTATCGCGATATCCCACTTTAAAATCTTCAAAAACGCCTACGTGCTCAAGATAACGATAATATTTTAAATGCAAAAATGCCGGCTGTTCCGTTTTATTGATCTCGCTCAAGGAATTTAGAGTGAGATCATATATTTCCTCGACATCTGTAGTATAGGACGATTTAACCAGGCAATTAAATTTTTTTACTATTTCCGTGATTGAAAGATAACCATGCCGCTGAGTGGTCGAAGAGTGCACAGCGTAACCGTTATCTTCGTAAATAAATAAAATCGGAATTTTCATAAGGCAAGCCGCGTTAAGACTTTCCCAAAAGGCTCCTTCATCTACAGCGCCATCACCAAAAAAAACAACTACCATTTTTTGATTATCTAAATATTTATTAGCAAATGCTGCTCCTACCCCAACAGGAATATTGCTGGCCACAATAGCCGACGTTATCATAAAACCATAGCGAGGCGCGCATAAATGCATAGAGCCGCCCTTGCCCTTTAATAACGCGGTAGCTTTCCCGTACATTTCCGCAAAAAAATCATCAATATCGGCGGTTTTAGCTAAATAAAGAGCGTGGGAACGATACGTTCCAAAAACCTGATCTGTCTCTTTAAGAGCGGAACAAACTCCGACCGCTATCGCCTCAGCCCCCATAGACATATGCGTGGGGGTTTTCATCTCGTCTTCATGATAATGTTTCTGAATTTGCTCTTCAGAAACACGAATCATATACATTTTTTTATAAAAGCTTACATTTAAATCTTTTTTAGCATTCATTTTGTATTTCTGTAATCAGAATTTTCATTCTACGCTCTTTGCAACCATCTACAATTCTTTCATCATTAACTTTAAATATGGTTTTAAACTTACTTTTAAGCGATCACCAATTCTCTTCGGGAAAATAAATCTTGCGACTTTAAAGCAGTCGTACGAAAAGTTAAACAATAACCAATGCCAATCCGATATTCGTTTATGCCATAGGTAGAAGAAATACGGCAATTTATAAGAACAAAACCAGTCAGTAATTTTTAGCGTTATCGCTTGAAAAAACGATAACTTTCTTAGGCGCGGCCAGGGAAGCTCGATCGTTTTTCTTCCCCAGTCAGCTAAGATTAGTTGATCATCAGCCTGATCCAGCTGATAAGGATGGGTTCTATCGAAAATTTTATCATCTGACCTAACCGAAATAACTTCATCAGCTTTAGCCAAAACGATTTTCCAGAAACGGTAAGCCGAATAATATTGTTGTGTTTTGAGATAACCTGAATTTGCTATTTTTAATCTTTCGGTTTCATTTTGCAGGTAATACCGGGCTTTCTTTAAAAGATCCTTTTTTGAAAAATAAGGTACATAATCAACATAGGGTATGAATAATTTGGCAGTTTCTGGGCTGGCCTCTTCCAGGAGCATGGCTCCGCAATTCGTAGCTTCAAAAGTCCGGGCATTGGTAACCGGAAGATAGCCAGCCTGAGAAAAACTTAAGATAATTTTAGAACGTTGAAAAATTTCCCCGAATTCCCTGGTCGTTAAATGCTCTTCATGTTCACCACCGGTGCGATAAACTTTCAAACCATGCCTTTCCAGGTATCTTATTTTTCGCAATCTCTCCGGTTTTGTTGAACCGGGATAGCTTATGTTTAAATCTCTTGGCCTGTTTGGATTATAAAAATACCTGGGATCTTTCGGCACCCAGGAATAAGAAAATTTTTTCGTATCTTTTTTCATATTTTGCCAACGCCGAAAAACCACGCTGGTAGCGGTAAACATATTAAAATCGATAAAAGGCTGGAATACATCCGATATCTTTACTTGTTCTTCGTATTCAAAATCCCCCCAAATGGCGAAGATTGGAATTGAAAAACATTTTTTTATTGTTTCCAAAGTTTTAAGAGACGGGGTATTAACAGTGTCGGGAAGATTATAAATCACTAGACAAATCAGTTGAGGCTGAAATTCGGATACTTTTTTCAAAATGGCTTCATCGCCTTTAATTCCGTTTATCCGATAATATTCATCAAAATGAAATACTTCCACTTCGGCTAAATTGACGGCCTGAAGAGACTGCCATAAATTGCCCTCCCAGGCCGATAAGCCCCAATGAATATTTCCAGCACACCATTTGTCGACAACAAACAGGATTTTTGGTTTGTTAATCATATCAATTTATTTTAAAAAAGTTTGTCAAAACGCTTGTGGAGACAAACTTATTTCCTTCCAAATCCTCCATCATCAGAAAAATTTCCCAAATAAATATCCGGCCAATCTGCAAAAGTTGGCTGATCAATCTCCGTTGGAAACTGCCGTGTGTTGACAATAAGGTTATCTTTTACATCAGCGCGCCGAATATACGTCACCTCAAGCAATAATGGAAGAACGAACTCGCCAATCCATAAGGGAACACCTAAATAGTTTCCATGCACATGAATACTCTGATGCGTCTGATTAATCTTTTTAAGCACATTTACGATTGATGAGTACTTTTGATCGTGGACATCCGGAGACAGACCGTGGAACTCCACAACGAATTGAGAAAACTGGCTGATTACATCTGACGCGGCTTCACTAAAAATATCCCACTCACAACCTTCAACGTCCATTTTCATGATCAAGTTCTTACACGTTGTGTGGCCATTTTCAACGATAAGTTCACCTAATGTTTTTAGATTGACTCCTTTATGGCATCCAGTCACACCCGTTCTAAAGTAGTGAAACTTGGGGTGACATTTCAGCAATCGATCAATCGTGTGGTCGAACATAAAAACATCGATTCCACGGCTAGCAATGGTTTCATCCCAAGAAATGTCATTTCCAATACCAAGACTATATGCCGCATCTACATTCTCTTTCTGAAAATTATCCAACATAACATATCCGCCATCATGGTTTTTTCCAACTCGAACATACTTTCCACCCTTTACATCCATTGGCGAAAGCAGAGAGATAATTTCAGCGCAACGTTTATACGTGGTTGTTGTTTTGACTTTTTCCGGATCTGTAAAAAGATACGTTTGCCTATTACCCAGTGCAATCAGTTGTTGCTGTAGTAATAGCTGCAGCTGCTGCTGTTGTTGTAAAATCTGCTCCGTGCCCAATAGCCGTCGAAATAAATTCAGAAATTTCTTCCATAGTATTTTTAGCATAATTCTATTTCTCCCCATTAGCTTTCATTCTAGACAGACTATACTTCGCCTAATAAGAATTCTCATGCTCTTTTATCATCTTTTTTTAAAGAACTCATCCATAGTTTTACTGAGCATTCTTAATCTCTCCGTATCAACAAATTGGTTATTACCAATATAAAAAGCATTGTTATGAAGGAAATCCGCGTGATTAAAATTTTTCGGGTTATAATAAGTCTTTAAAAATGGCTGTAGCAGCAAGTTTCCACTAATAAGCGGCCGTGATTCTATACCGTATTTTGCAATAAATTTCTGAAATTGCATCTTTTTTATCCTATCCTTAAAAATAAACGGCAGGCTAAAAGATGAAATACCTTCTGGCTTCAATAAAATCAATTCACCATATTTCCCGCACAATTCCATAAAATAAGCATAGTTTGAATTCCGAATTTTTATATAATTATCTACCCTTTTTAATTGGCTCAGGCCTATTTCAGCGTGCAACTCGGTATTGCGCATGTTAAATCCATCCGTTAAGAACAGGAATTTGAAATCAATATTTTTATGTTTTTTTCTTATCTCTTCGTGGTACTTAAAAGGCAGCTCGCGAGCCAAACCGTGAGAACGTTTCAATAGTAAGATTTTATAAAGCTCTTCACTATCGGTACAAATCATGCCACCCTCAACTGTAGTCATATGATGGCCCCAATAAAAACTAAACGTGCCGCCGATTCCAAAACTGCCTACATTTTGGCTGCCTATTTTCGCTCCCTGTGATTCACAGCAATCCTCCAAAATAGCAATAGGGCGCCTGTTGACAATCTTTTTTATTAAAGGCATGTCCGCTGGTATTCCGATAAGATGAGTTACAAATATCGCCCGCGTTCTTTTGGTTATTGATTTTTTTAATCTTTCGTAATCAAAAGCTAAATCTTTAAGATTCACATCCACAAAGATAGGTTTTAGCCCGTTTTGGATCACCGGCCCAATATTGGTAGGCCAGGTAACCGCAGGCACAATAATTTCGTCTCCCGCTAACCACTTATTTAATTCCTTCAATGCGTTAATCAGAAGAAAGTTTGCTGAACTGCCGGAATTAACGTAGACACAATTTTTACATTTTTGCCATTGGGAGAATTTTTCTTCAAATTTTCTTACATTGGTAAACTGAGTAAAACGGGATGTGCTTTTAATAAATTCAATAAGTAACTCTAAATCGCGCTTATTAAGCACATCTTCTTGTAATTTCCAAAACATTTAATCTCCTTGTCTACCTAGACAACACCCGCGCAATACCACTAAGCGCGGGGTGTCTTGCGTTATATTCACTATTAGTTTGTTTTAACAAACTTTAAGCAAGGCTTTAAACTTTTCTTTAAACGAGCCCCAAGTTTTTTAGGAAGCATAGATCTTGAAACTTTAAAGCATGCGTACGAACAGTTAAACAATAACCAACGCCAATCCTTTATTCGTTGGTAACAAAGGTAGAAAAAATACGATAATTTATAGGAACAAAACCAATCGGTAATTTTTAGCGCCATCGCCTGAAAAAGCGGTAACTTTATTAGACGCTGCCAAGGAAGCTCGATCGTTTTTATTCCCCAGTTAATTAAGATCAATTGGTCATCAGCCTGATCCAGCTGATAAAGCTGAGTTCTATCGAAAATTTTATCATCTAACCTGGCCGAAATAACTTCTTCCGCTTTAGCCAAAACGATTTTCCAGAAACGGTAAGCCGAATAATATTGTTGTGTTTTGAGGTGGCCTGAATTTGCTATTTTTAATCTTTCAGTTTCATTCTGCAGGTAATACCGGGCTTTCTTCAAGAGATCATTGTTTGAAAAATAAGGCACATAATCAACATAGGGTATGAATAATTTGGCGGTTTCTGGGCTAGCCTCTTCCAGGAGCATGGCGCCGCAATTCGTAGCTTCGAATGTTCGAGCACAAGTAATCTGTGTATAGCCAGAGCGGCAAAAGCTTAAGATAATTTTAGAGCGTTGAAAAATTTTAGAAAATTCTGTGATCGGTAAATGATTTTGGGTCTCGCCTCCGGTATTAAAAACCTCAAGGCCGTGTTTTTCCAGATATCTTATTTTTCGTAATCTATCCGGTTTTGGTGAACCAGGATAGCTTATCTCTAAATCTCTTGATTTGTTTGGATTATAAAAATAATTGGGATTTTTCGGCACCCAGAAATAAGAAAATTTTTTCGTATCTTTTTTCATATCTTGCCAACGCCGAAAAACCACGCTGGTAGCGGTAAACATATTAAAATCGATAAAAGGCTGGAATACATCCGATATTTTTACTTGTTCTTCGCATTCGAAATCCCCCCAAATGGCGAAGATTGGAATTGAAAAACATTTTTTTATTGTTTCCAAAGTTTTAAGAGACGGGGTATTGACAGTATCAGGAAGATTATAAATCACCAGGCAAATCAACTGCGGCTGGAATTCGGCTATTTTACTCAAAAGCGCTTCATCGCCCTTAATTTCATTTGTCCGATAATATTCGTCGAAATGAAAGACTTCTATCTCGGCTAAATTAACGGCCTTAAGGGACTGCCATAAATTACCTTCCCACTCCGAGAGGCCATAATTAATATTACCAGACCACCATTTGTCGACAACAAATAAAATTCTGGATTTATTCATCATAAAATTATTGGTTTCTCTTCATTCAATCAACTTAGTACGTTTATACCAAAGGAATCCAGACAATAATAGAATAACCTTCAATAAAAAAGCTGCCTATATAACTCCTTTGGGCCTTGATGATTTTTATCTTTCTCTTTGATTCAAGGCCTTTAAGATAAGTCAAATATCCGGAAAGATATTTTCTTTTTTTAAAGTAGCATATAGAGAGATAGTCCATTAAGTTTTCTGCGTGCAACAGCTCTTCTATAGGTTCAACATGAATACAAATATTTGGTTTTTTTTTAAGTAGATAATCTACAAATAAATGATATTTTACGCCAACCTGTTCAAGGGAAGCAACTGTGTATATCGCTGAGTCTTTTTTTAATTCCAAATTAAAATCCGGAGCAAAATAATCAAATTTATGAGCAAATAGCTTTTTATCAGAGTTAATAAGCGCGTATTTATTAATCATGGCCTGCGATGACTCAGCCCAATCAAGCCCCCAAAGATTAGCTTTGGAATTGAATGATCTTAACCTTGTTAAATTGTGTCCGGTTCCGCAACCAAATTCATAAATATTTTTATAATCTCTAAGATATTTATCGAAAAGCCAATCCAGGATCACGCCGAGCATGTTATACTCAAAATTTTTGGAAACAGGCCTAATAAACTTTTGCTTTAATCTGTTTATCTGATACTTTCCGAAATAGCGGGGTATCATCGCCTCACTTGCGTTACTTTTTAATAACTCATCTAAATTCTGTCTCCATCCTTTATCCCATTGCTCATGCCTATGCTCTCCAGAATACATAAGATTTTCACCCAGCAAGATCGATACAATTTTTTTTAAATAACTATCCCGCTCTTGTGTAGTAACATCCGAATATCTTAAATCATATTTTTTTATTCGGCCTTGAACATATAAACTGAGTTTTTCTCCGAATAGCGATTCAAAATCCGATGAAGTTAAAGTATGCTCGCTCAAATCACTCATTTTTTATTATTTCCTCACATTCGGGTAATTAGAAACAAACCACTTCACCGTCTCTTCAATCCCTTTTTCTATGGGTGTAAATTTAAACTCCGGAAGATATTTCCTTAGCTTGATTGTATCTGACGGTTTTCTAAGTTGGCCTTCCGGTTTTGTTGCATCATATACTACCTTGCCTTTAAATCCCATTTTTCTGATAATGATCTGTGCGATATCCATTATCGATGTTTCTATACCGGTTGACAATATAATAGGAGCTTCTTCACTATAATTTTCTAAAGCCCACAACGCTAATTCCGCGATATCTTTTGAATATACCATTTCTCTTAGAGGCGAGCCTGTACCCCACAATATAAGATCTATCTTATTTTTCATTGCCAGATAACATTTGTGTATCAGCGAAGGAACAACATGGCCGTCTTCTAAGCTGAAATTATCATTTGGGCCATAAACATTTGTCGGGATAGCGACAATATAATCACACCCCCATTCTTTTCTGTACGCGACGCTTTGAACTTCAAGCATTCTTTTCGCATAAGCATACCCAAAATTTGACGGGTGAGGCGGGCCATTATGTATGTCTTTTTCATTAAGCGGATACCGACATGCATCGGGAAAAACACAGGTTGACATAAAAGAAATGAATTTCTTGACATTGCATAAACGCGCTGCCTCCAGAACATTAATATTTATCATTATATTATTTCGAAAATATTCCCCGGAATGCATCATATTACCGCCGATCCCCCCTACCTGGGCGGCAAGATGAATTACTTTGTCCGGCTTGATTTTATTAAAAATTTCTTTTGTCTGTGCAAAATCTGTAAGATCCGCGTCTTTTCTGGTCAAATAGACTGCTTCGGATAGTTTAAGGCTTTTAAGAGCATAGCCAATGAGGCCTCCGGCACCGGTAACTAACAATTTAGCCATTCTTATCCTTTTCCGTATAGCACATTATCTTGTTGCATAAAGCAGTTTTTGCCATTCAATGGTTTTTCTGAGCCCTTGCGTTAAATCAACATATTCCTTTTTATTGAATTCATGTTCAGCTTTTGACATATCTAAAAAAACATCTTCCGGGGCGCCAATCAACCCTTCAAGTACACTGGCCGGATAAGTAACCGGCACTTTTAAATAGCCGCCTATTTTTTGCGCGAGTTCTCTTATTGTAATTTTGGAAGAGCCACCCACATTATAAATAGCATCTGAGCCTCTAAAAAGGATATTCCACATTATCTCAATGGCATCGCTTACATAACAATATGTCCTTTTAGCCTGTCCTTGGTCCAACAAGGATATCCCCTCTTCTAAGCCTTTTCGTATGAACTCGTTAATAACTCTCTTATCTCCATCTCTTGTCCCGGGGCCGTATGCAAGTGATAATCTTGCGGATTTCGCTTCGATTCCCTTCTGCCTATAGGCATTACAAATTGCTTCCCCGCATCTTTTTGCTTCAATATAGCAAGCTCTTGGATGATTTGTATTAGTCGTTCCAATATCTGTTTCTTTATAAGGCGGGTATGGCAGTCCCACATAGACTTCACTTGTACTTAAAAACAATAACTTACCACCCTTTGCTAATTTTTCAAAAAGCTCGAGTAATACAACTGTATTTAATTTAATAGTCCTGATAGGATCCTGTAAAAATTTACCGGGTTGGCCGTATCCTGCCGCATGTATAATATAATCAGCTTTAGGCAGCCTGTGACAAAAATTGATATCTGTTAAGTCCCCTTGAAGTATCTCTGAACCTTCAAATCCAGCGATATCTTTAAAATATTCTGCCGGGTTACTGTTAATTATGTTATAAACTTTAAAAGGCAGCCTTATTTTTGTTCTCAAATGGTTAAGGCTGGCTAAGAAATGTGTTCCGATTAAACCGGAAGCACCTGTTATAAGTATAGTTTTACCTTTGATCTCATAAAAATCTACCCGCTCGCAAACTGCTTGAGCGTCTTGGAGTATTAATTCAGCAAGCTTATTCATTTATAAGGCTCTCCAGTTTTAGACGAATATTTTTCGGCGTTAAACCGATATTATAGTTATGGTCCTGAGCATTACCATATTTAGTTAAAAAAAGATGCGGAACCCCTACATGCTCAATCTTAACGCTATTCAGGCCAACTGACTTTATGACATCATAATCTAGGGCCCCTGAATAATACGGTTCGCAAAGGAGTATCTTTGAAGATGCGCAGTTCTGCATTAAGGCTTGCGTATCAAATGGCTCCAGCGAAGTATAATACAAAATAGTGACATCCATATCAACACAAGCAGAGATTACATCGTCCAACAAAGGCCCTACAGCAATTACGGTAGCCTTGGCCCCTTTTTTCAATATCAATGCCTTGCCAAATTCAATGCTATTTGGTGATGAATTCCCTTTTTCGCTTAATCTGAAATATGTAGCCCTCCCATTAGCGTAAGCCTGTAGAAATAACCTATCAAACTCTTTTGGGTGTCCCGGAACGACAATTTGCATACCTGGCACATTTTTTAAAATTCCGATGTCGCCAGGGCAGTGATGTGTACAACCAAGAGCCGCATAATCGTATGAACCACCCACGCTTACAAAATTACCGCCAAGGCCTTGATAACAAAAATCGATCTTAATCTGCTCCAAACTTCTTTCCACAATAAAAGGAGCGATAGTATGCACCACCGGGATAAATCCCTCTGACGACAGTCCCGCCGCCAGCCCCAAGGTGGCCTGTTCCAGAATACCTATGTTATATGACCTCTGGGGGTATTTTTCAAAAACATGCCTAAAACCAAAAACTCCGATATCCCCCAGTAATATAACCAATCTGCTGTCTTGCTCAAAAACCGACTCAATAGTTTTAACAAATTGCTGTCTCATTATTATTCCAAACTCTCAAGAATTCTCATTAATTCATCTTTCGTAGGTGACCTGTGATGCCAAGCAGGATTATTTTCCATCATTTTACATCCTTTTCCCTTTATCGTATTAGCAACAACCGCTAATGGCTTATCTTTGGGAGTATCCCGCAAGGCATTGTATATTTGTTCATGATCATGCCCATTAATTTCACAACTCATCCATCCAAACGCTTTGAATTTTATCGCCAGATCACCAATATTCAAAGCCCTGTCTGTTGAATGATTATAATCAATTATGCATATCAGATTATTCAGTTTGTGGTGCGCCGCTAAAAGCGCCGCTTCCCAAACAGAACCTTCGTTACATTCGCCATCTCCGATTACTGTAAATACCCTTGAAGATGATTTTTTTATCTTTAAGGCAAGGGCGATTCCGACACCCATGGGAAATCCATGCCCCAAAGAACCTGTGGAAGCCTCTACGCCAGGAACTTTATTCCGATCGAGATGGCCGCCTAAAATAGAATCATACTTCCCGAAAGTATTCATCAGCGACTTATCAAAAAATCCTTTTTCAGATAGAATAGCATAAAGGCCAAGCGAAGCATGCCCTTTGCTTAATATAAACCTATCCCGGTCAGGATGATTGGGATCGCGCGGATATATATTTAAAACTCTATCATACAATATCCATAGTATATCCAGTACAGACAAAGCGCTCGGAATATGCCCTTCACCCGTATTTGCTGCTACCATAATTATTTCTTTGATAAATTTTTTCATACCTAAATTCAGACTCTCTACTTCTTATGGATATCCCATTTTGTACCGCCCAGCACACAACACCAATTAATAGCTGTCTGTCCATATCGTAACATCGTCGAACCAGTCTCGACAACATTAAATCGCAAAACATTCTCACGCGTATCAATATTGAGTGTGCCAGGATAGTGTGCTGCTATACGAACACTGTATACATCGGGTACGAGAAAATTCTCTTTCAACCACACTGAAGTTTTATATAAACCAGGCTTAAGCTCCACAAACTCCTTATTATTACCATCAGATAAACTGGTAAACAATACCTTAACGCCAAGTGAATTTTCTAATACCACGGTGATCTCTGTATTTGTAGTCAAGATTAACACTTGAAACTCAAGCCCAATCATGAATGGTTTCAACACATCTACATCCGTACTTAAATCTCCCTGATCGTCAGTTATCCAGGCTCGAGTGAAAAACACATTAGCGCCCGGACGCGGAATAAACTCAACAGCAGCGTTCGCTGTTTCATGTCTATCCGAAAGATATTGACTAATAATAGCCGCCGTCTCTCCCGAAGCCAACAATTTACCTCTATCAAGTAGAATTGCCCGCGAGCACAATGCTCGCAACGTTGGAATATTATGGCTTACAAATAACAATGTCCGCCCCTCTTTAGTTAAGTCGCCCATCTTACCCAGGCATTTCTTCTGAAAAACGACATCTCCAACCGACAGCACTTCGTCAATCATTAAAATCTCTGACTCCAGATGAGCAGCTACCGCAAAAGCCAAGCGCAGATACATGCCGCTGGAATAACGTTTCACCGGTGTATCGAGAAACCGCTCCACCTCGGCAAACGCCACAATCTCATCAAATTTTTTCTTTATCTCACCCCGGTTCATACCCAAGATAGCGCCATTAAGATAGATGTTTTCGCTTCCGGTAAGCTCAGGGTGAAATCCTGTCCCCACCTCAAGCAGGCTTGCCACGCGCCCCTTACTGGAAATCTTACCTTCCGACGGATCTGTAATACGGCTTAAAATCTTCAAAAGAGTGGATTTCCCCGCGCCGTTACGCCCAATGACTCCGACACGATCCCCCTGACATATATCTAATGAAATGCCCTTGAGCGCCCAGAATTCTTCAACTGTTGAGTCTTTGGTTTTTACAGCGCCTCTCTTAAAAAACCTTTTACCTGTTTCTTTGACTGTATCCATAATCACATCACGCAGGGCCGTGTAACGCCGCTCGTAATGCTCGTGATGCAACATATATTTTTTCCCCAGATTTTCAATCTTGATGACAGTATTCATATTAAATAAAGTCCGCGAAAACGCGTTCCGTTTTTCTAAAGTAACATAATCCCATCAACAATAGGAAAATCGTAATCAATAAGGAAACTATAAAACCAGGCCAGTAAAGCTGTTCGTTTCCACCGAGGATCGCCCACCGGAAACCATCGATTACGCCTACCATCGGATTAAGAGAATAAAGCAGGCGCCATTTTTCGGGAATGATGCTAGTGGAAAACCCGACCGGTGAGATATATAACCCAAATTGAAGAATGAAAGGAACAATATAACGAAAATCGCGATATTTGACGTTTAATGTCGCCAATACAAGCCCGGATCCAAACGAAACCATAAAGGCTAAGAGCAGGAAAAACGGCAGCGCAATAATATGCCAGCTAGGAATAAAACGGTACCAAATCATGAGAACAATCAGGATGACAAAAGAAATAAAAAAATCAACCAGGCTTACAATCACTGTGCTTGCAGGAATTACTAATCGGGGGAAATACACCTTAGTGAGCATATTGGCATTAGTTACCAAAGAGCCACTGCTATCACTCAGGGCATTTGCAAAAAATTGCCAGGGGAGCATAGCGGCAAATACTAATATCGGATAGGGCACATTGCCGGAAGGCAGCTTCGCCAGTTTACCAAAGATAATGGTAAATACAATCATAGTGAGCAAGGGGCGAATAACGCTCCAGGCGATACCGATAACTGTCTGCTTATAACGTACAAGCACATCGCGCCAGGCAAGGAAGAAAAACAGTTCACGATAACGCCACAAATCCTTCCAGTAGTGGAGTTCCGTATGCCCTGCTTCAATTATCAAATCATAATCGAAATCTTTATCTGTTATCAGCATTTTTTATACCACTTTATTATCTTCTTCTGAATTCATTTTAACGTGTCAGAAATTGCCTTCCTGATTTTACTCTATCTCTCCAATAATCAAGTAGGTCCTGCATAGTTTTTTCAAAAGGTATCTTAGGTTCCCAACCAGTGTGGGCCTTGAATTTTTTTGTATCGGGAACCTGCAGATCAGCATCTAAAGGCCGCAGCCTGCTTTTTTCTATTTCAACTTTTATGTTCTTAGCAGTAGAGATAGAAAACAAATAATCCAGCATTTCCTTGATTGTGCAAGTATAGGTGCCGCCTATATTATAATATTCTCCCGGAATCGGATTAATCGTTACCAGCATAAAATACGCCCTTACCGCGTCCCGCACATCCGCCCAAGTGCGCAAAGAATTTAAATTACCGGTTTTTACCACCGGCGGAATCATTCCCTGCTCAATCATGGCAATTTGCTTGGCAAAGGTAGATTCGGCAAAAACATCTCCGCGACGGGGGCCCGTGTGAGAAAACATCCGAGTAACAATAATCTTTTGGCCATAAGCCTCAGCATGGAACCGGCCTACCAAATCTGTGCCCGTTTTTGAAATCGCGTAAGGTGACGCAGGGTGAAAAGAACATTCTTCATTTATGGGTAATTTTTCTTTAGAGACTCTTCCAAAAACTTCAGATGAAGAACATACATGAATAATTGGATTAATACCCGAACATTTTCTCAACGCTTCCAACAATCTTTCGGTTCCCAGGATATTTGTATCCAGGGTTTGAATAGGAGAACCAAAACTCGTAGCTGGATAACTTTGCGCGGCCAAATGAAAAACGTAATCCGGGCGGCTTTCTTCAATAGCATTCTGTAATGAAATATAATCACACATATCGCCATAAATAAAATACAAGCGATCCTTCCTATTCGCCCGGCCAATAAGATGTTGAACGTTATCTAAAGGGCTGCGCCAGCGGCACATACCATAAATATCCCACTCCGTATTTTCCAATAAGAAATCGGCTAAATGCGAGCCAACCATGCCAGTAACACCGGTAATCAAAACCCTTTTCACCATTATTTATTACTCCTATATTTTTCTATTCTCATAAATCTACATTATGCTTTTTTACTCTAATTTTAATGTATAATAATATCATGAACCATTAAGAAACAAAAGGATTATATGCACTTCCTGCACGCCAAACAGTGACTCAGTGATTATAATTTATTGAATAAATCCTCAATGGACTGCTCCCCTTATTCCTTATAGAAATTTTTATTGGATCCCTGGACTCTGCTAAAGAAAAACTTTCCACAATATGGCCCTGATTATCTTTTCTTGCCGAAACCAAAGAAACAGGCCTATCTCCCGTTAAAAACTCTACGCTATTATCCTTACCCTGAATGTTTAAATCTATCCTTGCTAAACCTTCCAGATTAACCAATATTCCGTCAATCTGGCTGCCCGAAGATAAAACAATATATTGATTCTGCCCATCGCTAAAATTAACTGCGTAGACTTTATTATAAACAAAGGCATTTGTCTTGCCATACCTTATCTCTCTAAATTTCCCTGTTGTATAATTAAACCTGCGGTCATTTTGCGTTAAAATAAAATTATTAAAATCCGCAAAATAAGCATCCCCCAAATAAAAACCTTCATTTGTCACTCCATAACCGTAATCTACAACAAGATCCGGCCTAGACATCCATTTATTAAGTGGTATATCACGCCGAAAAAGATTTCTTGAATTAGCAAATACCACCCGAGCATTCTTGCTGGCGTTAACCGCCGCATCCTTTAAAACCTCCCATTCTAAATTGCAAACTGAACTCCAATCCTTAAACTTATCATAATAAAAAACGGCGCTCATCAGTGTAAACCCGGACAAAAATACAATCAGAAATAACTTTTTTATATTAGATGAAATAAATAATCTATCAATATTTTTTATCAATAGAACAGCAATCAAGATTGAAAAGGCAAAATTAGGAGAATAAAGGTACCTACTGCATAACATCGGCTTCCCAACGGTAAAAAATATTAAAGAAAAAATTACAGTTAAACAAACAAAAAATCTCTCTAATTTATTTCCAAAAATAAAATAATAAATAAAAAACACTGCTGACAAATATTTCACAAATAGAACAATTCCTAATTTAATAAATACTAATGGCCCAATCGCTATAATAATCGAACCAAAGAAAAATTGAACCCAACTTTTGCTTTTTTTAATTTCAAATAACAGTATCGCAGCTAAAATAAACGCCACAACTAATGTAATTAATCTGCTGGCTGGCATCTGAGGATCCGTAAATATATTAAACATCATAATTTTCTGCCATATATCTAAGGAATGGAATAAAATACTATCGATTATATTTCCACCTGCCGCATAATTTCCTCGAGAAGAAAACAAAATAACATCACAGATAAATACTAAAAAAATATAAATTGCTATCCTTATTACGGATTTTTTTATTTTTTCAGAAAATGTAATTACATACAACAAAAAAGCTAATGGATAAATAGCCCCTTGGGCAGTAGTAAGAAAACTCAAATTTACTAATAAAAATGAGGCGATTAAAAAACCAATTCCACCACCTTCTACCCACTTAATAAAAGTAAAAAAAGACAATAAAAATAGCGCGAAAAGCATTGGATTACCAAAATTAGCTATCCACCAAATAGACCAATAGTGATACGGAAATATTGCAAACAAAAAAGCCGCTACAAAAGATATAAGCTTATTACCAATGATATGGTTAGCAAAGAAGAAGCAGCATAAAGCAACAATTACATGAAAAATAATACCCAGAAGATGATAAGGAATTGGTGAACTTAAACCGAAAATCTTATACGCAGCCAAACCTACAATATTCCTAAAAGGACTAAATAGCCCCCCCACCGAAGGCGCAAAACAACTTCTTAAATTCTCCCAGCCAGACTGGTTAGACAAATTTTCTCTAATCCAGTTGAGATCTTGAAAATCATCGAAAGCAAACGGGAAATTTATCCCTAAAGCGCCTACGATAAATGCGGCAACTATAATAATTGCAATATATTTCATTTTTTGAATGCTTACATTACTTTCTGAACTTTGTTAAAAAGTATTTCATTCGTGATTTTTACTTTTTTCCTCTAAAACGTGCTCAATTAAGATAAGGGAATAGGCTATTATGGGCACGTATGCTGCGAAAAACATCCTTCCCATGGCTCCATTTAGTAGTGCAAATCCGAAAGCAATGAGTATAGGCAAAAGCAAAAAGGCAGGTATCTTGTACTTGCGGTATCTCCAATCCACCAGTAGCCCCAAAGGGGCAAAGACTGCTAAGAATGCAAAACCATTAAAAAGATCATGAATACCTGCCGGAGTAAACAGCCGTCTCAGGGATAGCAGGATATAAGACTGAGCATGATGTATCACGATAGTGACCAGTAAGCAAGGCTGTGATGCTATAATTTCCCGTTGCATAATATGTCTGGCAACAAAGAAAATGCTAAGAGAAAAAAGAACCGAGCTTACCATCTTCCAATTCCGCATGCTCCGTATAACGAATGGAAGAAACAGGAAAGGAATAATCGTTTCCTTGAACAGAACAAACAGCGGGCATAGGCATGCCAGCAGCACGACTTTCTCATACAGCATCAGATATACAATTGCCACTATAGCAAAGAAGTACAGCGAGTCCACTAAGGGAGTCCCAACACTCAAGACTGTTATCCGGCTAATCAGGAAAAAAATCGTCCCCAAAATACTAAGTTGCCACTCAAACCCTAATTTGGTGAGTACTCCAAACAACAGAAGTGCTGTGCCTGTAGCAACAACGAAATTGACAACATAAAATGACAACTTATCTAGTTCCTTTTCGTTCGCAACCAGTGGGTGTAGCGCCTTCTGGACGAGTGAAGCCATGTATGGTATTAACAGTCGGTATTGATGTATAGGCGGGACGTTGTAATTTCCATGTGACATTTTAATATAGCTTAGTGCGTCCTGAGCACCACGAGGATCCTCAATATTAAAATGACGAAACTGCTGATAGGTTGCACCGTAGAGCACAGTTACAATAACCAACAATAGAATACTAAACCTCACTTGATACCGTGTCACAACATTCTGTTCTCGATCCAAAAAACGCGCCATAATTCAATTCTCCGATCTTGATTTATTGATCACTCATTTTAGAATCCTGTATTCCTTTAATCTTTGTAATAAAACTCCAATTTGTCTAGGCCTTATTAACTTAAGAAGTTTAAAAAGTACAGGTAGCCTAAAATAAAAACTCCTGAATGCTCTAACTTGAGCTTTGATAAGCTGCTCTTTAGTTAGACCTTCGGGAATCCACTCAGGTTCTCTAAAGCTATCCTTGTTCCAATTCGGGTTGAACTTACCTTCCAATGTATACCAAAGCTCAGATCCAGGAACGATATCCAATATTAAAAACTGGGCCCTGGAAAGTTTTATTTTTTTAGAAAAATTTATGGTCTTTTTTATTGTCTCAGATGTTTCACCAGGAAGGCCAAAAATAAAAAACCCCTGACATGAGATACCTTCCTTTTCGGCTATTTCTATAGATCTTTTTATCGTTTCAATACAAACATCTTTTTTTATGTTTTTTAGTATCCCTGGGTCCGCGGATTCAATACCATAGGCAAAATAATAGCAGCCGCTCTTCATCATTAATCTAATTAAATTTACATCTACTCTATCTGCCCTTACGCCATTAGGGCAAGCCCAGCTTATGCTTCGCCCACTCTGAATTATAAGATTGCATATTTTTTCTATATGTTCTTTCTTAAAAGTCAAGTTGTCATCCTCAAAGTGTATTTCTTTAACACCGTAATTATCTATCAAGTAAATTATTTCTTTGACCACGTTCTCCGGAGATCTGTACCTTATTATCCCATTATAAAACTTTGGGCTGGCACAAAAAATACACCTATAAGGACAACCTCTGGTAGTGGTAATTACGCCAATTGGAAAATTTTTTGCTATAGCGCCATGCGGCGCCTTAGAATAGAGATTTGGATTCATTTGCTCCCAATCGGGAAACGGAATTTCATCTAACTCCGGAATAATTTCAGCTTTTTCAATTATATCATCGTCACTTTTTAAATCTTTTATCGAATACACTCCTCTAATTCCATAATTATTAAAATTGTTTTTTATTAGTTTTGTTAAAGCAATCTCTCCTTCTCCGCATATCACAAAGTCTGCTTGTGAATCTATTAAGGTAGAATATGGTAAAAATGTAGGGTGGACTCCACCTATGATAGTCCGAATGTTACTATTCTTAATTAAATTTGATAAAACTATAGCTTCATTATAGAAAGCCGTTAAACAAGTAATCCCGACCACATCAGGTTTTTCTATAAATACATCTCTTAATATTTGCTCTTTGGTTAGCTTGTTTTTCAATCCATCAATTATTTTTACTTCAATTCCGTCTCTCTTTAAATAAGCAGCAAGGTATCCAATCCCCAATGGAGGAGTAACAATATGACTTTTATAATTTGGCCTTATTAAGACTGTCTTCATGTATTGGACATTTTAAAAACTCTCGCATCCATCAAACTGTACTCATGCTCATATGAACGCTTTGAATGCATTTTAAGCATTTACTCCTCTTTTACCCTCTTCATGATATTCCTTTTCAATATTCACATTCCAAATATTATCTTTTAAAGTAGTATTGCTTTTTATATTTTCAACAGCAACGATCGCTGTCATCATAGAATGATCCATATTATTATAACGGTGCATCCCATTTCTTCCAATTAAAAAAAGATTGCTAAACCTAGAAACGTAATCTTTTATCTCATTAAAACGCTCATATGAGCCAAAATAAGCAGGATAAGTTTTTAGCATACGTAAAACTACACTATCCAAAACATCAGCGGTATCCATAAAACCAATTTTCATTAATTCTGCCTGCGCCAACTCCTTGATCTTCTCATTAGGCATACTCCAAAAAATATCGCCTTCAGTACAAAAATACTCTAATCCCAGCCAGATCTTATCCTGATCCTTAACCATATACGAGCTCCAATTATTAAATATCTGGATTCTGCCCATAATAACATCGCGCTCCTGAACATATATCCAATTATCAGGAATAATATTGTTTAGCGTTCTTATTTTTGTATTATTTTTGATTTTTAGCTTATTAAGCAGTATGCCGACGGTTATAAAATCGCGATATTTTAACCCTTCAGCCACATCCTTTACCTCTTGCGGAACATCCGTCTCTAACGCAAGTATCAGATCTTTAACTGGCATAGTCGATAAAAAATAATCCGCATACTCAGTCTTTATTTGTCCGCTGTTTTGATCTTCAATTTTTACATAACTAATATTGCCGTTGTCTACCCCTAATCCAATTACCTTTTGGTTTAAATAAACCTCTCCACCCTTATGCTCAATAATTTTAGCCACCTCTTCCCATAACTGGCCAGGGCCAAACTTTGGGTACATAAACTGTTCAATTAAACTTGTTTCAAACCCTTTCTGACTAATAGAGTCGTCTTTTGCGAATATCTTCTTAATAGCATGCAACAAGGCCTTACTCAAAGATAAACCTTTAATACGCTGTGCTCCCCACTCAGGCTTAATACTGCTGCAGGCAACTCCCCAAACTTTCTCGGTATAATCTTTAAAAAAGGTTAGGTAAAGCTGCCTGCCGAATCTATTGATAAAAAAATCTTCTAAAGATTTTTCCTCCTTTAACGGAAACAACCTAATCCAGATGTAGCTTATTCCCGTTCTTATTAATCTTATCAATCCTAAGCTTAAGAATGTATTTACGCTAAGAGTAATGGGATAATCAAAAAACTTACGTAAATAGAATATCCGGGAAAGTCTTTTGCGCAGTAAAAAAAAATTATCAGCTTTCTTTGGATCAGCAATATAATTCTGTTTTGAATAGTTGGCCGCTCTATCCAGTATCAAATCACCGCGCGCAGGAGCGGTTTGCAGGGGAAATACTTCTCGCCACCACTCCATAATCCTGTCAGATTTTGAAAAGAACCTGTGGCCTCCGATATCAATACGATTGCCCTTATAAATTACCGTTTTAGATATCCCTCCAATATCAGCGCTCATCTCATAAATAGCCGGCTGGATATCAGTATTTTTAAGAAACTCCAAGGCAGCAGTTAAACCCGCAGGCCCAGCACCAATTATAATTGCTCTTTTGCCCATTTATTTACTTTTCAGTACTTTGCTGCGTGCACAGAATAATATGACGTTACCTACTCTGAAACTATACCAACCTCATTACATAAAATTATCTTTTACCCAAACGATACTTATGTTTCATATAAAAGCGAACCATCTGCCGGGGGCAATAATCTTTAATGCATTTTTTTATCCGTTCAAGTAAAATTAAAGATTGGTATCGTATATATATAAGCATTGCTCTTGTTTTAAAATTACTACAAGCTATTTTTTGAAATTCACGCAGCACTTCAATTCTTTTTATATCCGCCTGTCCTCCATTGATTACTTTAGAAATAATAACATCGACTTTTGAAACTTGGTATCCGCCCAAATAAACCCTGCATAGAAGTTCATAATCGGCTGCTAAATTATACTCTAAGTTAAACTTCAGCTTAGCCAAAATTTGTTTTTTGATAAAAACGCTCTGGTGACAACATGATGCCCCTCTCCATAAGCGAGAAAAAGATTTCGCGTATTGCGTTCTTTCAAAATCATCATAACTTATTCTAACATCGCCATAGATCAAAACTGCATCTTCCCGGAAATACTTTGTTAATAAGCTAACGGAATTAGAATTATAAAATACATCTCCGGCATTCATAAAATTAACCCAATCTCCACTTGCCAAACGTATGCCTTTATTCATTGCATCATAAATACCCTTATCGGGCTCGCTGATCCAATGCTCCAGATATTTATCATACTTCTTTATTATTGCCACACTTCTATCGGTAGATTCACCATCGATGACAATGTACTCAAGATTTGGATAATTTTGGTTTAAAACGCTTAATATTGTTCTTTCCAGAAATTGAGCTGAATTCCAAGATGGAGTAACAATGGAAATCTTCGGCCAAGAGGAATCCTTATTTAAAATAATCTCTTCGTCAAATAACGACTTTAATACAAATTTCTGAATCTCTTCTGAAATAAATTTTCCCATTTTTTATTCCCTGTAAATATTACTGCTCTTTTTCTAAAAAATCATTTGTGTTACAAAATAAATCCGATCTCTCTTTTATCCAGTTAATATCTTTATCCCACCATTTTAATAAAATTAACTTATTGATAGTTTTCTCATCAAAACGATACCTGATTAACTTTGCCGGAACACCACCAACGACTGAATATGGCGGAACATCCTTTACAACAACCGAACCTGCTGCGACAATTGCACCATCGCCAATTTTTACGCCATCAAGGATTATTGAACATGCCCCTATCCAAACATCATTTCCAATCTCCACTGGTATTCTTTCATTAAATTTACTGCCATTAACAAAAGTAGTTCCACATTGTTTTAAAATTGAATAGAATGCGGGGTGCGTTGAAACAAACATTCTCGAAGGATGAACACCAAGTCCCACATTAACATGTTGGCTAATTGAAGAAAACTTCCCAATTTTTGCGTGACTTATATTCGAATGGTCAGCCACGTAAGTAAAATCTCCCAAATCAACATTTACCAAGATTGAACCTGAAAAAACGGCGAATTGCCGTGTTTTAAAACGAGTCTCGACGATGTTACCATGTAAGTTTTCAACAAAGTTACCGAATTTTCAAGCGTTCGATATTCCCGAGTGCCTGATGGAAGAGTTTTTGGTGGATATAG
>JAPLLY010000035.1 GCA_026387315.1 Candidatus Omnitrophota bacterium | reverse complement strand
TCTTTTTGAAAAATATAAGGTTTTTTCTAAAGAAGAGGTGATTGCGCGGTATCACATCTGGATCCATATGTATAATCTTACTTTGGAGATTGAAGCCAATACCTTAAATGAGATGGTAAATGCTTCGGTGGTGCCAGCGGGCTATAAGTATGAAAGGTTATTGGCTAATACTTTGGAGGAATTAACCAGGTTACAAAAAAGCGCAGGCCTTAAGATAGATGCGGCAGCCCTTAGAGATAAAAATGAACATTTAAGCGATGTAGTCTCTAAGATTTATTATGTGCGCCGCAATTCCAAAGAGATGATTAAATTATTGGAGAAGGCAAGTCAGGTAAGCAATGAGAAGCGCGCTGAGCTTTACTTTAAAGAGCTCAAGCCATTAATGGAACATATCCGTAGGCACGTGGATGCATTAGAATCTGTTGTTCCGGATGATACCTGGGATCTTCCTAAGTATAGGGAAATGCTATTTATTAAATGAGGTAAAGTCATGAAAGCTCAAGGTTTGTATGACCCGATATTTGAACATGATTCCTGCGGAGTGGGGTTCGTCTGTAATATTAAGGGCGAGAAGTCCAATGCTATTATCGGGCAGGGGATTGAGGTTTTACATCGCTTGTCGCACCGCGGAGCAGTAGGAGCAGATCCGAAGACTGGAGACGGAGCAGGAATTTTAATTCAGATTCCACATGAATTTTTTAAAAAGGTTGCTTTAAGTTCTCAAATCGAATTGCCAGCTCTAGGTTCATACGGCACAGGATTAATATTTCTACCTCAAGATGGTAAGGAGCGCCAGTTCTGTAAAGAGACATTTGAGAAAATAATTAAAGAAGAAAGCCAAATACTTTTGGGTTGGCGGGTTGCTCCTGTTGATAATTCGGGTATTGGCAAAGGTGCTCAGGCTACTCAACCGGTCTTTGAGCAGATTTTCATCGGAAGAAATAAAAACCTCAGTGATGATTTAGCTTTTGAAAGAAAACTTTATATTATTAGAAAACAGGTTGAAAATATCATTCACGCATCCGGTTTAGAGCAGAAGAAATCTTTTTATATTACTAATATTTCCTGTCGTACCTTTATTTATAAAGGGCTGCTTATGCCTAATCAGCTGGAGAATTTCTTCCTCGATCTTAAGGATGACAATATAAAGAGCGCTTTATGTTTGGTGCATTCGCGCTATAGCACGAATACCTTTCCTACCTGGGATTTATCGCAGCCCTTCAGATTCTTAGCCCATAACGGAGAGATCAATACTTTACGCGGTAATATCAACGGCGTAAGCGCAAGGGAACGTTTATTAGCCAGTGAATTATTCGGCACAGATATAGAAAAACTTAAGCCGGTAATTGTAGAAGGAGGAAGCGATTCAGCGGCAATGGATAACTTTTTTGAGCTTTTAGTTTTATCCGGCAGGCCTCTTGAACATGTCATGATGATGCTTATTCCCGCAGCTTGGGAGTATGATAAACATATGAGCAGGGAGTTAAGAGATTTTTATAAATATCACGCTTGTTTTATGGAGCCCTGGGATGGCCCGGCAGCTATTGCTTTTACCGATGGAAAGAATATCGGGGCA
Source organism: Candidatus Omnitrophota bacterium (assembly GCA_026387315.1). GTDB lineage: Bacteria > Omnitrophota > Gorgyraeia > Gygaellales > Profunditerraquicolaceae > UBA6249. Next base: position 33,196 of record JAPLLY010000035.1, on the reverse strand, counting down.
ATCCTGGACAGAAATGGCCTGCGCCCCGGCCGTTACATCCTGACCCATGATAATTTCGTGGTGATGGCCTCTGAGGTCGGGGTTTTAGATATTGAGCCGGCAAATATTAAGGTTTCCGGCAGGCTAGAACCTGGCAAGATGTTTTTTATTGATACTGGATCCGGGCGCATCATTGAAGACTCCCAGATTAAGCAAGATGTTTCTCGGCAGTCTGCCTATGGCAAATGGAACCAAGAGAGTATGGTTGATCTGGACAAACTAATTAGTTCTGAAACAAGGAATAAAAGGCCGCAAAATCTGCTCGCTCAACTTAAAGCTTTTGGTTACTCGCGGGAAGATTTGAAAATGGTTATAAAACCCATGGCCCAGGAGGGCAAAGAGCCCGTGGGTTCCATGGGAAGCGATATTCCCCATGCCTTTTTATCAAAAAAACCTCAAATCCTATACAATTATTTTAGGCAGCTTTTTGCGCAAGTGACTAATCCGCCCATAGATTCGATAAGAGAGAAATTGGTAATGAGCTTAGAAAGTTTTATTGGCCCGGAGAAGAATATTCTGGAGCAGACTTCTAAACATAGCCATAAGCTTAGAGTAAGGAATCCGATTTTGACTAATCAAGATTTGGAAAATATACGCGACATCAGTGTAAATAGTTTTAAGACTAAGACCATCTACACTTTTTTTAATGCCTTAAGCGTTCAAGAGGGTTTTACGCAAGCTCTGGATAGGATTTGTTTTGAAGCAGAGTATGCTATTGAACAGGGGTATTCTTTTATAATTTTGAGCGACCGGGGGGCGGATAAAGATAATATTGCCCTGCCCTCGCTTTTGGCAACCAGCGCTATTCATCAGTATCTGGTGGCCAAAACTATTCGTTCACAGGTGGCTTTGGTGGTGGAGAGCGCAGAGCCCAGAGAGGTGCATCATTTCGCTTTGCTTTTTGGTTATGGGGCAGATTGCGTGAATCCGTATCTTGCCTATGAAGCAGTAGAATATTTAATTGAAGAAAAAGAAATTGATTTAGATCGCCAGGCTGCCCTGAAAAATTATAATAAAGCGATAACTGATGGAATATTGAAAATTCTTTCCAAGATGGGTATCTCTACGCTTAGAAGTTATCGTGGCGCGCAGATCTTTGAAGCCCTGGGCTTAGATAATGAATTTATTAGCAGATATTTTACCGGGACAGTATCACGAATCGGTGGAGTGGGCTTGGAGGGGATTGTAGAGGAAACTAGGCAAAGGCACGCTCAGGCATATGCCCCCAGAGGCACAGACACTGATTATCTGGTTAGTGGCGGAATTTATCAGTGGAAAAAGGACGGAGAATTTCACCTTTGGAATCCTGAAAGCATAGCGGCTTTACAGGATGCCACGGCGAACGCGGATTATGAGAAATACAAGGAGTTCGCCCGTTTAATTAATGATCAGCCGGATAATCCTGCTACCTTAAGAAGTCTGCTTAAATTTAAGCAAGCAGAGTCTTCTTCGGGTCAGCCAGTAAGTATCAATATTGATGAAGTTGAGCCGGCCCAGAATATTTTAAAGCGTTTTGTAACCGGAGCAATGAGTTTTGGTTCGATCAGCTCCGCTGCGCATGAGACGATTGCCATTGCCATGAATCGGATCGGCGGTAAATCCAACACCGGTGAAGGCGGAGAGGACCCTAATAGATTTGTAACTTTACCTAACGGAGATTCCCGCAGGAGCGCGATCAAGCAGGTTGCTTCCGGGAGGTTTGGCGTGACGATAAATTATCTGGTTAATGCCGATGAGCTGCAGATAAAAATTTCCCAGGGGGCTAAACCCGGAGAAGGCGGCCAATTACCGGGGCACAAGGTAAGCGAGATAATCGCCCGCACCAGATATACAACTCCGGGGGTTACTTTAATCTCTCCTCCACCGCATCATGATATATACTCAATTGAGGATCTGGCGCAATTAATATTTGATTTAAAGAACGCTAATCCTAATGCCAGCTTAAGCGTAAAACTTGTCTCTGAGGTTGGGGTAGGAACGGTTGCCGCAGGAGTAGCTAAGGGGCACGCGGATATGATCCTTATTTCCGGAGGAGATGGAGGTACCGGGGCCTCTCCCAGAAGTTCAATCAGATATGCCGGGCTTCCCTGGGAGCTAGGTTTGGCTGAGACGCACCAGACACTCTTGCTTAATAATTTACGTTCCAGAGTCCGCCTGCAAGCTGACGGAGGAATGCGTACCGGGCGCGATGTGGCAATTGCCGCGTTGCTGGGGGCTGAAGAATATGGTTTTTGTTCGGCGGTTCTGGTGGTTATTGGTTGCGTGATGTTAAGGCATTGTCATTTAAATAACTGTTCGGTGGGCGTGGCCACGCAAGATAACATCTTGCAGAAAAAGTTTAAAGGCAGGCCGGAACATATCGTGAATTATTTTAATTTCATCGTTGGCGAGCTGCGCGAAATTATGGCGAGGCTGGGCCTAAGAACGGTAGATGAGATGATCGGAAGGGCTGACCTGTTGGAGTTAAACCGCCAAATTGTTCCTGCCAAAGCCAAGGGAGTTGATTATTCCAGGATTCTTTATCAGCCGGATCTGCCTGAGAATATCGGCCGCTATTATAAAACCAAACAAGATAGTGGATTAGATAATGTTCTTGATCGAAAACTTATACAGAGCTGGGAGAGTTGCCTCAAGAATAATGAACCGGTAAAGATTTCACTAAAGATAAATAATACCAACAGGGCTACTGGCGCGATGTTGAGTGGTGAGGTTACTCGTAGATGCGGAGACAGCGTGCTTTTAGAGGATACTCTGTGTTTTAAATTTAAAGGTATCGCCGGCCAGAGTTTTGGCGCGTTTTTGGCAAAAGGAATTACTTTTGAGTTAGAAGGCCTGGCCAATGATTATATCGGTAAAGGTATCTCCGGAGGAAAAATCATAATCTATCCGGATCGATGCGTAAATTATAAAGCTGATGAGAATATTATTGCCGGGAACACTTCTTTTTACGGGGCGATATCCGGTGAGGCTTATATAAGCGGGGTGGCTGGAGAAAGATTCTGTGTAAGAAACTCCGGATTGTACGCGGTGGTAGAGGGTGTGGGGGACCATGGGTGCGAGTATATGACTGGTGGAAGAGTAATCATTCTGGGTAAGACCGGGAGGAATTTTGCCGCGGGCATGTCCGGTGGCATAGCTTATGTTTATGATGAGGGGGGAACTTTTAAAGAGCAATGTAATTTAGATATGGTGGAGCTGGAGAAGATTAAAGAAGATGATCGAGATACAATTTATTACTTGCTGAGCAATCATTTTAAATATACAAAAAGTATTAAGGCTAAGAAAATTCTGGCTAATCTGCATGATCAGCTTAAGAAGTTTGTCAGGGTTATGCCGATAGAATATAAACGCATTTTAGCGGAGGCTCTTGATGGGTGACCAAAGAGGTTTCTTAAAATTAGCACGACAAAGTAGCGCTTGTCGAGAAGTTTGCGAACGCTTGGGCGATTTTAAGGATGTTTATAAAATGCGCCCACCTGAGCAGTCGCTTGAGCAGGCTAGCCGTTGTATGGACTGCTCGACTCCGTTTTGTCATTGGGGGTGTCCGCTGGGTAATTATATCCCTGAGTGGAATGATTATGTTTTTAAAGGAAACTGGAAACAAGCGTTTAAATTACTGGAGGCTACGAATAATCTTCCTGAAATAACCGGCCGGGTTTGCCCGGGATTATGTGAATATTCTTGCGTATTAGGCTTGAATGATGACCCGGTTACTATCCGGGAGAATGAGCTTGCGGTTGTAGAAGAGGGTTTTAAAAATGGATGGATTAGGCCTATCCGCATAGAAGATAGGACTGGTAAAAAGATAGCGGTTATTGGTTCAGGTCCAGCCGGTTTATCTTGCGCCGCGCAGCTTAATCGAGCAGGCCATAATGTAGTTGTTTTCGAGCGGGATAATAAACTCGGTGGTATCTTGCGTTACGGAATTCCGGATTTTAAACTCGAGAAGCATATTTTAGACAGGCGGATTGATATTTGGAAAGAAGAAGGAGTGGTATTTAAAACAGGAGTAAATGCGGGCGTTGATTATTCCGCCAAGAAACTTTTGGAAGATTTTGACGCAGTTTGCTTGGCTGGCGGCGCGCGTGTTCCCCGGGATCTGTTAATTGAAGGAAGAGATCTAAAGGGAATATATTTTGCCATGGATTATTTATCGCAATCGAACAGGCGCGTAAGCCAAGAGCATATTGGGCAAGCGGATTTGATTGATGCCGGCGGTAAGCGGGTGGTGATTATCGGAGGCGGAGATAGCGGAGCCGATTGCGTAGGCACTGCGCATCGTCAGGGAGCAGCTTGTGTGGTCCAGATTGAAGTTTTACCTCAACCCGCTGAATGCCGGACTCCGGCTCAGCCTTGGCCAAAATATCCATTACTTTTGAAAGTAACCTTAAGCCACCAGGAGGGTGGTCAGCGTTATTGGGCAGTGTTGACCAAGCGCTTTAGCGGAGAAAAAGGTTTGGTTAAGAAACTTTTTTGTGTTAAGGTGGAATTTACACCAGCCAGTCAAACAACCTGTTCCCTAATGCAAGAGATTGCCGGAAGCGAGTTTGAAATTAGCGCGGATTTGGTTATTTTGGCTGTGGGTTTTTTGCATCCGGAACATTCAGGTTTACTGAACGATTTAAATATTAAATTTGATCAGCGGGAAAATGTTTTTACGCAAGAAAATTACATGACGAGCGTAGAAAAAATATTCTCATGCGGAGATATGCGGCGCGGGCAATCGTTAGTGGTTTGGGCCATTGCGGAAGGAAGGCGCTGCGCTTATTTTATGGATAAGTATTTGATGCGGGAAAGCAGTTTACCGGTTATCTAAAGACACCCCGCGCTTATTTGAATTGCGCGGGTGTTGTCTAGGTAGACAAGGAGCGCGAAAATGATAAGTACTGGAATAGCAGGGCTAGATAGCGTAATTACGGGGTTAAGGCTCGGTGATAATGTCGTCTGGCAAATTGATGATATAGATGACTATGTTAATCTGGTAAAACCTTTTGTGTATCAGGCTTTAAAAGATAAAAAGAAAGTTATCTACCTGAGGTTTGCAGCTCACCAAGAGCTGATTAAGCCTTCCGCGCGGATAAAACGCTATGAGCTCAAAGCTCAGGCAGGATTTGAATCTTTTACAGCTAAGGTAAATAGTATTATTACCCAAGAAGGCGAAGGGGCCTATTATGTATTCGATTGCCTATCGGAACTTCTCTTAGCTTGGGCCACGGACCTGATGATCGGGAATTTCTTTATGGTTACCTGCCCGTATCTATACGAGCTTAAGACGGTCACTTATTTTTCGATATTGCGGAACAACCATTCTTTTAAATCTATCGCCCGTATCCGCGAAACAACCCAATTGTTGATGGATGTCTACCATGGTGAAGGCAGTCTTTATATACATCCTCTAAAGGTTTGGAATCGCTACTCTCCGACTATGTTTTTACCGCATCAAAAAGTTGATGAGAAGTTTGTTCCGATAACCGACAGTGTTAACGCGGTGGAGATATTATCACATATCCGCCAAAAAGGAGTACAAAGCGCCAAGAGGAATCTGGATTATTGGGATCGTTTATTTCTGGAAGTAGAGGCATTGGTTAAAGTCAAGTCTTCATTGAACCAGAAAAGTGAAATGGTAAAAAGGCTCTGTAACCTAATGATTGCTAAAAATAAAAAGATTTTGGCCTTGGCTATACGTAATTTTTCGCTCGAGGAGTTAATTGAAATAAAATCCAGATTAATTGGAACAGGTTTTATCGGTGGCAAGGCGGTGGGGATGCTTTTAGCCCGGAAGATTCTTTCTAAAAGCAAACTATTGGACTGGCAGAAACTTTCTGAGCCCCACGATTCTTTTTATATCGGTTCAGATATATTCTATTCGTTCATCGTGCATAACCGGTGGTGGAAATTGCATATGCAGCAAAAGAGCTCAGAAGGATATTTTAATATGGCTAGAGTACTCAAAGAGAAGATGCTTTACGGAATTTTCCCGGATGAGATTATGGAGAATTTTCAACAGATTGTGGAATATTTTGGTTCCTCTCCGATTATTATCCGTTCGAGTTCTCTCCTGGAAGATGATTTTGGAAATGCCTTTGCCGGTAAATACGAAAGTATTTTTTTAGCTAATCAGGGAAGCCCTGAACAAAGATATATTCAATTCGCCGAAGCGGTAAAGAAGATCTATGCCAGCACGATGAATGAGGATGCTTTAGCCTACAGGAAACAAAGGGGGTTAGATAAATCAGACGAACAGATGGCGCTCTTGGTGCAGCGAGTTTCCGGTTCCCCGCATAAGAATTATTTTTTTCCGGATCTGGCGGGAGTGGGTGTATCCTATAATACCTATGTTTGGAATAAAAATATTGATCCAGAGGCTGGGATGCTGCGGCTAGTATTTGGATTAGGTACCCGGGCGGTTAATCGCGTGGAAGGTGATTATCCCAGGATGGTGGCGTTGAGTGATCCATCGCGCAGGCCATACGCGGAAAAAGATGACTTAAGGAAATATTCACAGCACATGGTCGATCTCATAAATACTAAAGAAAATGCCTTTGCGACTATCTCTTTTGAAAAGCTAGTAAGCGATAAGTCTTTTATGGATATCGAACGTGTAGCGGACAAGGATGATGAATCTAGAAACCTGATGAGAGAGAGGGGTTTAGAGGATAAGGATTATTGGATATTGACGTTAGATAAAGTGCTCGAGAAGAAGGAATTAATCAGCTCTTTGAAGAAAATCCTAGAGTTACTGGAATTAAATTATCATTATCCTGTGGAGATAGAGTTTACCATTAATTTTATCAAGGATAATGTTTTCAAGATAAACCTCTTGCAGTGCCGGCCGCTGCAGACCAGGGGGCTGGGCCCTAAAGTTAATCTGCCGGAACAAATAAATAAAACAGATAAGCTTTTTGGATCAGAAGGGTATTTTTTGGGAGGCAATATTTCGCTAAAGATTGATTGGATTATCTATGTAAATCCGCAAGCATATAGCAAACTAACCTTGACGGATAAATATGAAACTGCTCGGATTATAGGAAATTTAAATAGAATTATTAAAAATAAAGAAGAGATGCCTACCTTGCTTATGGGGCCGGGTAGATGGGGCACGACTACGCCATCTTTGGGTGTGCCGGTTAAATTTGCCCAGATTAATAATGTGGCAGTTTTGGCGGAGGTTGCTTTTTCCGCGGGTAATCTTATGCCGGAGCTATCCTTTGGAACGCATTTTTTTCAAGATTTAGTTGAGACCAATATTTTTTACGTGGCGTTATTTCCTGAAAAAAAAGATTGTGTGTTTGATACTACAAAGCTGGCCGGGCTAAATAATTTGTTTGCCAAATTCATGCCGGAAGCGGTTAGATATGAGGATGTTATCGGAGTCTATGATTTAAGTCAGAAGCCCTACAGAATAATGTCAGATGTAGTGTCACAAAAAATTATATGTTTTCGATCTTAAAAATAGGAGGGTTATTTAGAAATGTCCAAATATATTTTTATAACCGGCGGGGTTATTTCAAGTTTAGGTAAGGGGATTGCTTCTGCTTCGATAGGGAAGATCTTAGAATCCCGGGGCTTAAAAGTCACTCTGATGAAGTTGGACCCTTATATTAATGTTGATCCCGGGACAATGAATCCTTACCAACACGGGGAGGTTTACGTCACTGAAGACGGAGCGGAGACGGATTTAGACCTGGGGCATTATGAGCGTTTCACTAATACGCTTTCATCAAAATTTAATAATATAACTACCGGCCAAATTTATAACAGTGTAATTTCTAAAGAGAGGAAGGGGGATTATCTGGGAAAGACTATCCAGGTTATTCCGCATATTACTGACGCGATAAAGGAGAGGATCAAGAAATGCGCTCAGGTTTCCAAGGCGGATATCGTCATTGTTGAGATCGGCGGGACAGTCGGCGATATTGAAAGCCTGCCTTTTCTGGAAGCGGCCAGGCAATTTAGGCTGGATATGGGCTACGATAATGTGCTTTATATCCATCTGACACTTGTACCATATATTAAGGCAGCGGAAGAAGTAAAGACGAAACCCACCCAGCATAGCGTAGGCACTCTGCGCGAGATCGGTATTATTCCTGATGTATTAATTTGCCGCACGGAAAAACCATTATCCGAGAGCGTTAAAGAAAAAATTTCTTTATTCTGCAATGTAAAAAAAGAAGCGGTTATTGAGTCCCCGGATATGGAGTCCATTTACCAGGTACCTTTGGTTTTTAAGAAACAGATTTTAGATGAAATAATTTTAAGCCACTTTAAATTGATTTGTAAGTTCTCGGACTTAAAAGAATGGGATCGAGATGTAGTAAACAGGGTGCTTAGCCCGAAAAATAAAGTTACTATAGCAGTCGTGGGAAAATATATCGAACTACAGGATGCTTATAAGTCGATATATGAAGCGTTTACCCACGCCGGAATTTATAATGATACGAAAGTAGAAATAAAAAAGATTGATTCCGAAAGCCTGGAAAAATTAGAGATAGGGAAAATAATGCATGGTATTTCGGGGATTCTTGTTCCCGGAGGATTTGGTTATCGGGGTATTGAAGGAAAAATTAAAGCGATTAAATTCGCCCGCCTAAATAAAGTTCCTTTTCTGGGGCTTTGCTTAGGGATGCAGTGCGCGGTAATTGAATTTGCCAGGAATGCCTGTAATTTGGGGGGCGCAAATTCCACGGAATTTAAAAAGACAAAATATCCGGTGATCAGTTTATTAGAAGAACAAGAGAGGGTTAAGGATTTAGGTGGAACTATGCGCTTAGGCGCGTATCCTTGCAAGCTTAAAAAAAATACCCTTGCTTCTAAGGTGTATGGTAGAATGCTCATTCAAGAACGCCACCGCCACCGTTATGAATTTAATAATAAATATCGCAAGGTTTTTGAGAAAAAAGGCGTGGTCTTTTCTGGGATTTATCCCAAAAAAGACTTAGTTGAGATAATCGAGCTTAAGGGGCACCCCTATTTTATCGCGGTACAGTTTCATCCGGAGTTTAAGTCTAAGCCGGATAAGGCGCATCCTTTATTCAAGGAGTTTATCCGGGTGGCCCTTCGACAGGCTCAGGGCCTGTCCTGAGTTTTTATCGAAGGACGGCACTGGAGAAAACGAGCTAAAAAAATGGAAGCGGTACTTGTTTTAGAAGACGGGAAGGTTTTTAGAGGAAAATCTTTTGGGGCCAACGGCGAAAGATACGGCGAAGTAGTCTTTAATACCAGCATGACCGGTTACCAGGAGGTACTCACTGACCCATCCTATAAAGGCCAGATTGTGGCTATGACCTATCCTTTGATTGGAAATTATGGCGTAAACAAAGAAGACGCGGAATCGCGGGGGATATTCTTAGAAGGTTTTGTAGTCAAAGAATATAGTTCGGTCGCTAGTTCCTGGCGCTCTCAAAAAACATTGGGCGATTATTTATTAGAGAATAATATTTTAGGTATTGAAGGAATAGATACCAGGGAATTAACTTTACATATCCGCAAAGCAGGCGCGATGAAAGCAGTTTTATCTACGCAGGATCTGGAAGAAAAGAGTTTAGTTAAGAAAGCGAAGGACTCACCGGGATTAGCCGGTATTGATTTGGTTAAAGAAGTCACCAGCAATCGTAAATATGTTTGGGGTAAAGCCCTAAAAAATAAATATAAGGTGATAGTTATTGACTGCGGCGTAAAATACAATATTTTGGCTAAACTACTGGAAAATAAATGCCAGGTAACCGTTGTACCTGCTAAAACATCTGCCGCTGAAATCTTAAAAATTAACCCGGATGGCATCCTGCTTTCTAATGGCCCGGGAGATCCCGCGGCAGTTAGTTATGTTATCGAAACAACAAAAAAACTAATCGGAAGAGTCCCGATATTCGGGATTTGTTTAGGCCATCAGATGTTAGGTTTGGCCTTAGGCGGCAAGGCCTATAAACTTAAATTCGGCCATCATGGAGCAAATCATCCGGTTAAAGATTTAAAAACAGGTAGAGTTTCGATCACAGTTCAGAACCACAGCTTTTGCGTAGACATAAATTCTCTAAATAAGAAAGAAATAGAAATGACCCATATAAATTTAAATGACCAGACCCTGGAGGGAATGTGGCATAGAAAACTGCCCATATTTTCGGTGCAATTTCATCCAGAAGCTTCAGCCGGCCCGCATGATGCGGAATATTTATTTGGAGAGTTTATCAAGATGATGGAGAGACATGCCTAAGAGAACAAATATTAAAAAGATTTTGATCATTGGTTCAGGGCCGATTGTCATCGGCCAAGCCTGTGAATTTGATTATTCCGGAACTCAGGCCTGTAAAGTTTTAAGGCAGGAGGGATACTATGTGATTTTAGCGAATTCAAATCCAGCTACGATTATGACTGATCCGGCGATGGCCGATAAGACCTACATTGAGCCTTTAACTATAGAGATTTTGGAAAAAATTATCGCTTGGGAAAGGCCGGACGCATTGCTTCCTACTTTAGGCGGCCAGACTGCCTTGAACTTGGCTGTAGAATTGGCAGAAAAAGGAATATTAAAAAAGTACAAAGTCCAGACTATCGGAGCAAATATTAAAGCAATCAAAAAAGGCGAGGATAGGAAACTTTTTAAGATGGCCATGCAGAAAATCGGGTTAGATTTGCCCAGAAGTGAAAAGGCCTATAGCTTAAAAGAAGCTTCTGAAGCGGCTAAGAAAATAGGTTTTCCGGCAATTATCCGGCCGAGTTTTACTTTAGGCGGCACTGGAGGCAGTGTGGCTTATAACCTAGAGGAATTTAAAAAATTGGCTAAATATGGGCTGGAGTCTAGTATGATTAGCGAGATTTTAATTGAAGAATACGTTGCCGGCTGGAAAGAATTTGAGCTTGAGGTTATGCGGGATAAAAAAGATAACGTGGTAATCGTATGTTCCATTGAAAATTTTGATTCTATGGGAGTGCATACTGGCGATAGTATCACGGTTGCGCCAATTCAGACTCTGACTGATAAAGAATACCAGAAAATGCGCGACGCGGCGATTGCCTGTATCCGGGAAATTGGCGTCCAGACAGGAGGTTCGAATATTCAGTTTGCCGTTCATCCTAAAACTGGCCGGATGGTGATTATCGAGATGAATCCTCGCGTCTCAAGAAGTTCTGCTTTATCCTCTAAGGCAACCGGATTCCCGATTGCTAAGATTGCCGCAAAATTGGCTGTAGGCTATACCTTGGATGAAATTTCTAATGACATTACTAAAAAGACTCCCGCTTGTTTTGAGCCGGCTATTGATTACTGTGTAGTAAAAATTCCCCGTTTTACCTTTGAGAAATTTCCTTTAGCGGATTCTACTCTGACCGTATCCATGAAGTCAGTAGGTGAGGTAATGGCTATCGGCAGGACTTTTAAGGAGGCTCTGCAAAAGGCGCTACGTTCTTTAGAAATAGGCCTGGCTGGCTTGGATGATTTAAAATATTATCCGAATGACGATGAATTAAGAAAAAATTTAAGAATTCCTAATGCTTTAAGAATTCTCTATATAAAAGAAGCGATGAAGAGAGGCGAAAACGTAAATAAAATCTATAACTTGACCGGGATCGACCCTTGGTTTCTGGAAAATATCAGGCAGATTATTGAAATGGAAACAGAGATCAAGGAAAAATTGAAATTAAATAATGATAAAATTTCGGTCCAGTTGCTTAAAAGGGCAAAAGAATTTGGTTTTTCAGACGTACAGTTGGCGCGTTTATTAAACCAAAACGAAGGCGCCATAAGAAAATGGCGGATGGATTTAGGGGTAAGCCCAGATTACAAGCTGGTCGATACTTGTGCCGGGGAGTTTGAAGCATTTACTCCTTATTATTATTCAACGTATGAATAGGTTATCCCGCCTCATAATCTGTCCTAAAATTCTCTTATGATAATTTTAGGACATTCGGCGGGATTTCGCTAAACCAAAACTTGAGGTGCTCAATGTGCGGAATATTCGGGGTATATCCACATAAAGATGCAGCGCAACTTGCTTGTTTAGGCCTTTATGCGCTTCAGCATCGAGGAGAGGAATCAGCCGGGATAATTACCCGTAATGGCAAGAAGGTATATTTGCATAAAGCTTTGGGTTTGGTGAGTGATGTTTTTGATGATAAAATTCTTCGTAGCTTACGCGGTGAATTTGCAATCGGGCATTTGCGTTATTCTACTACCGGAAGCAGTAACATTAAAAATACCCAGCCATTTTATGTAAAATCGAAAGTCGGCGATATCGCTATCGCGCATAACGGGAATCTTACTAATACGCTTGATCTTCATCAGGAACTCGAAAATAATGGCGCTTTATTTCAGACGAGCATGGATTCTGAGATTATTGCTCATCTTTTTGCGCATAGCCAGAAAAAGGATATCCAGGAAGCAATCATCTGGTCGCTTTCTAAGTTAGAAGGGGCTTATTCTTTAGTGTTGATGCTTAATGATATTCTAATTGGGGCAAGAGATAGCTGCGGCTTTCGGCCGCTCTGTTTGGGTAAATTTGACGGCGCATATATTTTGGCTAGTGAAACTTGCGCCTTAGATTTAATCGGCGCTAAATATATAAGGGATATTCAACCCGGAGAAATTGTATTTATCTATAAAGATAAGCTAGAGTCGGTTATGCCTTTCAAGAAGAGCGCTTGCGCTTTTTGTATTTTTGAATATATCTATTTTGCCAGGCCGGACAGTAATATTTTTGAACATAATGTGTATCTAACGCGTAAGAGGCTGGGGGCGCAATTAGCAGCTGAATTTGGCGCTGTGGCGGATTTAGTAATGCCGATTCCTGATTCTGGGGTGTTCGCGGCTTTGGGATTTTCGGAAACTTCCAGGATTCCTTTTGAGTTTGGGATGATTCGTAATCATTATGTCGGAAGGACATTTATCCAACCGACTCAAGATTTGCGTGATTTTCGGGTGAGAATAAAACTTAATCCTTTAAAAGAAGTATTAAATGGTAAAAGAGTAGTTATCGTTGAAGATTCTATTGTGCGTGGTACGACTAGTAAAATGCGAATGAAAAATATACGCCAAGCCGGAGCAAAAGAAATACATATGCGGGTAAGCTGCCCGCCGCTTAGATTCCCTTGTTTTTACGGGATAGATTTTCCTACTAAGAAAGAACTCGTTGCTTCAAAGCACGATATTGCCTGGGTCCGCGATTTTATCGGCGCGGATAGTTTGGAATACTTAAGCCTTGAAGGGATGTTAAACTCTATGCCCCTTCCCAAAGAAAATTTCTGCACCGCTTGTTTCACAGGAGAGTATCCCCTTAATCAGGCAGGTCATTTCTCTAAAAATATTTTAGAGAAATAAGAGCCTTCTGTATTTTTTTGTGTTATTGCCCAGCCAAGCCAAATATAAAATCATCTTGACAAGGCGTTATCAATGCTTATACTTTTACTGTAAGTAAGGATGTAAGGAAGTAATAACACATTGCCTTATTGGATACCTGCCTGCCGGCAGGGGCAGGTGTTTACTGTTGTGAAAGGAGCGATTAAAATGACTGTTCTTGATACCGCTAAAATTACCTCAAAAGGCCAGGTTACTATACCTAGCCGCATAAGGAAGCCTCTGCATATAGATACAGGTTCCTCTTTAGCTTTTGGTTTAAGCAAGGAAGGAGTGATTTTGCTTCCCTGCAAGGTCACCGCAGAATCGCCTTATACTGCTAGTGAATGGGCGAAAATTGAGAAGTTAGCCTCAGCCAAAGGCAGGATCTACAAAAGCGCTAAAAGAGCCAAAAAGCATATTAAGGTATTATGAAATTTGAATTTAAATCTTCTATCCCCAGCAATATCATTTTTCTTGCATAACGGGAGAATTTGAAGACTATTGATCGGATATGGTCAATAGTCTTTTTTTGTTTACCCGTTTACAGAGAGGCCGTCCCCTTGTCGAATATTACTGCCCGGGTCTGAAGGATGCTTAATATGTCTTATCCTGTAGGACGGATATAGTTTTTGTACCGTGCGTCACAAGACAGAACCGCGGCGTATATCTATAAGCGAGATATCGTGTTATAATACATAAAAAGGATAAGAAGTAAGTGTTGTATTTAAAAGTATGTGTGCTTAGGAGCAGCAGTTAATGCTAACTTACCCAGAAAAAAGGACCCAAGTCAAAGAAATACTATGAAACTCTATGCCGATCAAACAATAACCAGAGACTATCTCCCGGCGCATCTTGATATAAATGATGAATTCAAGTCAGCATTTGATCTTATGGAGCATACCCGGGAATGCCTTTTTATCACCGGTAAGGCGGGTACCGGTAAATCGACGCTGCTAAAATATTTTAAGGCCAATACGGGTAAAAAGATAATCGTGTTAGCCCCGACAGGTGTCGCGGCCATCAATGTCGGCGGACAGACCATCCATTCCTTCTTTAGGTTACCTCCCAAGATCATTCAAAAGGATGCCATAAAGCGCCTTAGAGATAAGAGCCTGATCGAGAATCTCGATATGGTAATAATAGACGAGGTATCCATGGTTCGCTCAGACCTTATGGATGGGATCGACTACGCGTTACGCCTCAACCGCGATAGAATGAAGGCGCCGTTTGGCGGAGTCCAAATGGTATTCTTTGGAGATCTTTTCCAGCTATCTCCTGTAGTCGAGAATGAAGCAAGGCAGTTACTACAAGAGCGATATTCAAGTCCTTATTTTTTTAGCGCTAAAGTGTTTAACGATTGCAATATCAGGGCAGTCGAGTTGTCGACTATATATAGACAAAAAGATAGTTCGTTCATGGAGCTCTTAAACAGGGTCAGGAATAAAGAGCATACTCAAGAGGATCTGGATAGATTAAATAAAAGGGTCCAAAAAGATATAGTGGTTTCTAAGAAAGAGGAGACGGTGATCCTGACAACGACCAATAGCCTGGCAAATACTATAAATCAGGATCGCTTATCAAAACTTTCCGGCAAAGAGATAATATATGAGGCTGTGGCATCCGGGAAATTTGAAGAGTCGGCATATCCGTGCCCCGCATTCTTAAAACTCAAAAAAGGCGCGCAGGTAATATTGATAAAAAATGATCCTGACAAGCAATGGGTGAACGGTACGCTTGCCAAAGTCGTCGCTTTATCTAAAGATTCGATAGTCGTGGATATCAACGGACGTACATTTGATGTTCCTGTTGTTAAGTGGCAGAAGATTGAGTATAGTTACAACGAGGATGAAGATAGGATAGAAGATGAGGTCGTGGGGGGCTTCGCGCAATATCCCATAAAGCTGGCCTGGGCCATAACTATTCATAAAAGCCAGGGCCAGACGTTCGATAAGGTAATAATTGACCTGGGGCGCGGCGCGTTTACTCATGGCCAGTTATATGTCGCGCTTAGTAGGTGCACCTGTTTGGATGGCATAAGGTTTAAGCGCCCGGTAATCCACAGCGACATCATATTTGACCGGCGTATCTATGAGTTTAAGGAGCGGCTGGTCAGTTTATTTTAATAGTTAAGAAAAAATGGCGCGAAAATATAGTCGATCTATAAAGGGGAATCTAGCATTAAGCGCGTTGGCGAGGGCAGGATGTCCATAATAGAGCCTGTTATAAGACCACCGGCGGAAGCGGACAGTTTTCTTTTGCAGGTAACGCTTGGATGTTCGGCGAATAGCTGCAGTTTTTGCGGCGCGTATAAGAGTAAAACTTTTCGCGTCAAAGACCGAAAAGAGATAACGGCGGATATAAATGGGTGCGCTCGCAGATACCGAAACACGCGGCGTGTTTTTCTTATGGATGGTGATGCCCTTGTTCTGGCTAATTGTAAACTTGTTCCTATCTTAGAAGAACTGGATACGGCCTTTCCTCGACTAACCCGCATTTCAAGCTACGCGAACGGATGCAATATCACAAGAAAAGATGATCATGAACTAGCAGAGCTATACAAGCATAAGCTAAGCCTGATCTACATGGGCCTGGAAAGCGGCAGTCAGGCTGTACTTGATCGATGCGGAAAATCTTCAAGCGTTGAGGAAATGATCGAGGCGGTCAATAAGGCGGCCAAGGCTCAGATAAAGTCTTCCGTGATTGTTTTATTGGGGTTAAGCGGCAAGAAGCATTCCGAGGAGCATGTCAAAGGCACCATAGCGGTATTAAACAGGATGCAGCCAAGATACCTTTCGTTCCTTTCCCTGATGGTAATTCCCGGAACGCCGCTGGCGGAAGAGGTCAGAAGGGGAGAATTTGAGGAATTGAATCCTACAGAGTTATTGAAAGAGTCTTATGAGATTATAAAGGGATTGGAGCTTAAGAAAACCGTATTTCGCTCGGATCACGCTTCAAACTATCTTTCGCTGGAAGGAACATTTCCAAAGGATAAAATGGCGCTGTTAAATATTCTGGAGTCCGCTATTGGCGGAGAGATAAGGCTGAAGCCGGAGAGTTTAAGAGGCTTGTAGTAAAAAACGGCCCTGTGTAAGTAAAATATTTGCGCAAGGTTTTGTTTTTGGTAAAATAGTTTTAATTATAGGGGTTAGATATGAGCTTAAAAAAGTTAAAGTTTGATTTACTAAAATATAGCGATAAGAAAAAAGCTAAAATATTGCTACGGTTTTTCAAAACCGGGCCCGGAGAATATGCTCAAGGAGATATTTTTTTGGGGATAACAGTGCCAATGTTAAGGATTTTGTCCAAACGTTATCAAAGCTTGACATTCAATGAAACCTTACAGTTGCTCAAATCTCGAATTCACGAAGAGCGATTATTGTCTTTGCTCATTCTCATTCTGAAATACCATAAAGTTGGTTTATCAGAGAAAAGAAAAATATATAAGGCATACTTGAATTATTCTAAATATGTAAATAATTGGGACCTTGTGGATGTTTCGGCAAAACATATTATTGGGGGTTATCTTAAAGACAAAGACAGGGCGCCTCTTTACAAGTTAGCACGTTCTGATTCTCTATGGAAAAGAAGAATAGCTATTCTATCTACATTCCATTTCATCGAAAATAATGATTTTGAAGATACTCTAAAAATAGCGGAAATCCTTATTTCGGACCCGCACGATTTAATCCACAAGGCAGTGGGGTGGATGTTGCGGGAAGTAGGTAAAAGGGATAGGGATTCCGAAGAGAGGTTTTTGAAAAAATACTATACAGCAATGCCTAGAACTATGTTGAGATATGCGGTTGAGCGATTTCCGGAATCAAAAAGGCAAGCATATTTAAAAGGTACAGCATAAAGGAGTATATTTAAATGAAAATTATCGCATTTAATGGTAGTCCGAGGAAAGAATGGAATACGGCAACGTTGCTTAAAAAAGCTCTTGAAGGAGCATCATCGCAAGGAGCTAAAACCGAGCTTATACATTTATATGATTTAAACTATAAAGGATGTATTAGCTGTTTTGCCTGTAAAGAAAAAGGAGGAAAGAGCTATGGTAGGTGTGTGGTCAGAGACGATCTGAAGCCGATTTTTAAGAAAATTGAGGCAGCCGATGCTCTTATCTTTGGTTCGCCAATCTATCTAGGAAATATTACTGGAGAGATGCAGTCATTTTTGGAACGGTTAGTATTTCTTTATCTGACTTATACCGATCCTCCAGAGTCTCTCTTTCCTAAAAAGATTACCGCGGGGTTTATTTATACAATGGGTCTGACTGAAGAACTGATGAATGAATTTGGTTATCAGCAACGTTTCGCGGGTATAGATCGGTTTCTTACCAGGATTTTTGGTTCAAGTCAGATGCTTTTAAGTTTCGACACATATCAGTTTAAAGATTATTCTAAGGTAGCTGCGCCTAGATTTAATCCTGAAGAGAAATTAAAAAGACGCCAGGAAGTATTTCCTAAAGATTGCCAAGAAGCCTTTGTAATGGGTGCTGGATTCGTCAAAAACCACAGCAAAAAGTTTTATTGACTAAGAAAGGAATGATCCCTGTGAAAATAAAACTAATATTAACCGTTTATTCTATATTGGCATTTTTGTTTAGTTATCCGCTATTAACTTATTCTCAAGATATTAAACCAATCAAACTTTTGTTTCCGCAATTAGAAGGCGGTAAGTCTTTGATGCAGGCATTAAAGGAAAGAAAAAGTTCGCGTGAATTTAGTTCTAAAGAACTACCCTTACAAGTAATTTCTGATCTACTTTGGGCTGCAAATGGATTAAATCGGCTGGATTCAGGCCACCGAACTGCCCCTTCTGCAATGAATATGCAGGAAATTGATATCTATCTTGCCAAAGCAGATGGCCTTTATTTATTTGATGCTAAACAAAATATGTTGATGCCAGAGTGGGATCCTAGTAATATCAGTCTCCTCGTATAATGGGAGAGTTTAACGGCTATGATCGCAATAGCGATTATAGGCCTTTTTATGTCGCGATGTCCCTAGGAGCGCATCGCATTTATTAGCCAGATATCGGAATTCTTCGTACCACAAGTTGTTTAAAAAGCCTCTCTGAATTGAGCTGCTTATTTTAATGATTTTACTTGCAAAAACATAAAAATGAATATATATTCATTAAATTCAGAGATAACCGAAGAATCAGTTCCTGTTTTATTGGACCGTAAAGAGCGGCATAGACTCCTACGGAAAACCGATATCATCCGGGCTGCCGAGCACGTTTTTGCTTTAAAGGGTTTCCATAAAGCGACTATTCAGGATATTGCCCGCCAGGCTCAATATGCTACCGGGACAGTTTATCTGTATTTTGCCGATAAAGATTCTCTTTACTTTTCTATTGTTGAAGAAAAAATAAAGAGGCTCCTGCATATTCTAAAGTTAAAGGCCAGCCAGGTAAGGGGGACGCGGGAAAAATTAGAATCTTCTATTTACGAAAGCCTGCGGTTTTTTGACAAAGAGCATGATTTTTTCCGCATATTTGTCCGGGAAGAAAGCTGTTGGTCAATAAAGAGTAAGCTAGCTAAATCTACAACCGCTCAGGAACGTAAAGAATTTTCAATTAAACTAATGAAGGAAGCACAAGCAGAAAAAATCATTAGGCGAGATCTCTTGCCTGGACAGGTCAGCGACATGTTGGAATTTATTATTACTACTTTTATTTTTAACTGGTGGGAAGAAGGAACAGAGCGGAAAAAAGATTTAAAAGTGATGTCTGGGATTATTATGGATTTATTCTTAAACGGGGTAAAGCAAAGGTAGGTTAAGGTTGGGGAAAAATAAATTATTTTTAAATGTTTTAATGGTGGTTACTGTGATTCTACTTTTTAGTCTCCAGGCCCATGCTGTTGAATTAAATGGAACGCAAAAGGAAGGATACCGCCTTATTACGGTTACTCAGGGTATAGAACTGGTGTTAAAGAATAGCCGCATGATCAAGGTTACTCTTTCGGATAACATCATTTCATTCCAGGATTCGCTCCTTAGTCGTTCGGCACTCCTTCCGCAATTAAACGCCTACGTTAATAAGGTATTTAATAGCAATGTCCCTGCTTCGCTATCTGGCTCTTCAACCATACAAACCGGTGATAAAAATCCTTTTTCTTACGGATTTGATGTTTATCAGACGCTTTTTGATTTCGGAAAGAACATTTCTAACTTTAAGGCATCAAGGGAATCATATAAGGCGACTTGTGCCCATACCGAGAGTATCAAGCGGCTAGCCACGCTGGAATTTATTATTTCATATTTTAATGTGCTGGAAACTGAAAAGATGATTTTGGTTTTTGAAAAAGAAGTCCAGAGCCTTAGCGCTTACCTTAATGATATAGAACAGCTTTATAAATATGGTTCGGTAGTGGAAAATGATCTTCTACCGGCAAAGATAAGGTTGGCGGATGCCAAGCAGAAATTAATCGCGGCGCGTAACTATAAAGAGATAGCCATCGCCAGATTAAATAATCTGCTGGTTCTGCCGCTTAGAGAAAAAACCCAGGTGCAGGATGTGCTTATGGATGTTCCGGAATTTCCCGATATGGATTACGCTTGGGAAACCGCCATAAATCTGCGACCGGAGATTGCTTTTTATGAGGATCAGATAAAGGCATCGGTATTGATGGAGAAGGCCAGGAAAGTGGAGAATTATCCGGTGGTTTTTGCAGATGCCGGGTATGTTTATCGGCAAAATAATTTTGTCGCTCATGAATCTAACTCTTCTGTGCTTTTAGGAACTAAAGTTAATCTTTATGATGGAGGGGCAGCTCAGGCGCAATTATTGAAAGAACGCGCCCGGCAAAATAAGCTTAATGAACAGAAAACCAAGTTGTCCGAAGACATAAAATTTGAGATTGAAGATAGTTATTACGGTTTGGAAAACGCTTGCGAAAAAGTGGATGTAGCGCGCGGGGCTTTAGAACAGGCAGATGAAAATGTGCGGTTTTACCGGGTTAAATACAATGCCGGAGTCGCCACAACCACCGACGTTTTGGAGGCGATCAGCCTGCAGACTAAGGCTCAATTCAATTTTTGTAACGATAATTATGAAATGAAACGCAGTTACGCCAAACTTATGTATTCGATGGGATTAGACTTACTTTTAATCTACGAAAAAATGGAGAGTAAAAATGATTGATGCCAAAGGCCCTAAAAAACAGAAAATTTTAAAAATTGTAGCAGGGGTGATTATAGCCGGCTTGGTGGGTATAGGAATTTACATTATAACTAATGTAAGCCATGAGACTACTGATGATGCTTATATTGAAGGAAGGATCCATACGGTGGCTTCTAAAGTTTCAGGTACTGTCTTAAAGGTTAATGTCGAGGATAATCAGTTGGTTAGAAAATCAGAGTTGCTGATAGAAATTGACCCGGTGGACTATATTTTAAAAGTAAAGGAAGCCGAAGCTAATTTGGAGGTGCGTAAGGCGGCGCTCGAGCAATCGGTACGCGACCGCGGCCGGGCAGAATCACTCTTTAACGGCAAAGTTATCCCTAAAGAAAAATATGAATTTGCGTTTACTGCTTACAATCTGGCTAAAGCCCAGATGAATGCGGCCAAACAGCAGTTTAATATCAGCCGTCAGAATTTAAGATATACTAAAATTTATTCTCCGGTTGACGGATACGTAACCAAGAAATCCCTAGAAATAGGTAACCAGATAAATCTGGGCCAGCCGTTGATGGCTATTATCGGATTAAATGATATCTGGCTGACGGGTAATTTTAAAGAAACTCAATTAAAAAAAGTAAAAAAAGGCCAGCGGGTATCGATCAAGGTGGATACTTATCCGGGTAAGGTTTTTACAGGCAGGGTGGAGAGCATTATGGCCGGTACCGGAGCGGCATTTTCGTTATTTCCTCCGGAAAACGCGTTAGGCAATTATGTTAAAGTTGTGCAGAGAGTCCCGGTAAAGATTGTATTTGATAAAAATCTGGATCAGGAGCATGTTCTGCGTATAGGGATGTCTTGCGTACCTACCATTATCACCAAGAATGAATAAATCCAGTAAATGGATAATCGCTTTAGCGGTAGTATTGCCTACTCTGCTGGAAGTGATCGATACTTCAGTTGTTAATGTCTCTCTTGACCATATCCGGGGTTCTCTTTCGGCGGGGATCGATGAAGCCACTTGGACTATTACCGCTTACCTGGTTTCCAATGCCATAATCATTCCTTTAACCGGATGGCTTAGCCGGGTCTTTGGCAGGAAGCGTTACCTTTTATTTTCCGTGGCCCTGTTTACCGTTAGCTCATTTTTATGCGGAAGCGCGGCTTCTATTTCTGCCCTGATTTTTTTCAGAATTATTCAGGGGATAGGGGGAGGTGCTTTGCAGCCAATTTCGCAGACCATACTTCTTGAGTCTTTTCCTCCGGAGGAATACGGGATGGCTATGGCGATATTCGGGGTAGGTGTAATGTTTGGCCCCATTGTGGGGCCGGTATTAGGCGGCTGGATTACAGATAACTGGTCATGGAATTGGATATTTTATATTAATATACCCATTGGTATTATTTCGGTAATTATGATCATGCTTTTTATTAAAGATCCCCCGTATCTTAAGCGGATTAAAGAGAGGATTGATTACGTGGGATTGAGTTTAATCGTGCTGGGGATTGGGTGCTTGCAGGTGCTCTTGGATAAAGGCCAGCGGGAAGACTGGTTTTCTTCCCAGCTGATTATGAATTTAGCGATCGTATCGATAATTTCTATGGTGGTATTTGTTTTTTGGGAGCTAAGAAGGCGTGATCCGATTTTGAACTTACGGCAACTTAAGAATGTTTCTTTTGCCAGCGCCAATCTAATTCAGGCCGTAGCATTTTTTGTGCTTTTTGGAAGTATTTTACTCCTGCCGCTTTTTGTACAGCAACTCTTAGGTTATAGTGCTTTTCTTTCCGGAATGGTCCTGGCTCCGGGAGGCATCGCTACTTTAATCTCCATGCCGATTTCTGGAAAACTTATTCAAAAAGTAAATCCTAAAGCAGTTTTAGCTATCGGACTGCTGATCACCGCTTATTCGATTTTTGTGATGTCGCGTTTTAATGCCTACATTGATTATAATGCTGTGGCATTTTCCAGGATTGTCATGGGGTTTGGAATGGGGATGGTTTTTGTTCCTTTAACCAGTCTGGCATTCAGCACGATCAAAAAAGAAGAGATGGGTAATGCTACCAGTATTTTTAGTTTGATCAGAAATATTGCCGGGAGCTTCGGGATTGCCATTGTTACTACTCTGCTTGCCCGGCGGGCGCAGTTTCATCAGTTTCGCCTTTCCGAGCAGCTTAACCCTTTTGATCCGCGCTATCAATTAGGCCTAAGTAAGGCAATGGCGGTCTTGGGGTATAAAACCGGCTCGGCAACTGTTTCCGGAGCCAACGGAGTTATCTATCAGCAATTAATTAAGCAAGCTACCCTGTTTTCTTTTACGGATGTTTTTTATCTTTCTACGTTGCTTATGCTTTGTGTTGTTCCGGTAGTTTTTCTGCTTAAAAGGACAAAAAATCCGGATAAAGCAATAGTAATTCATTAAAACATCAGCAATTCTTTTAGAAGAAGATAGTTAGTAATATGCCGGCATTCTTCTGATTAGATTGGAGAAGAAGGAAACCAGGAAGGAAACCAGAAGAAACCAGACGTTGTCCGTAACAAGTACTGTATCAATTAGTTCCAAAACAAATACGCAAGCCCTCTAAAATCCCCTGTTAGATTTCAGCACCTTCTACGTCTATTACATGTAGGAGGTGCTAAGAATGCCTACGTATGCCAGGAAATACCAAGGGATATCTTTGGTTTATCACGTTTATAACCGCAGTAATGGACGGGTACCGGTTTTCAAGCAGGAACAGGATTTTCGATATTTTATAGGTTTGATTGGCGAACATCGCGATGAGTTTAAGGTATACCACTGGGCGATTATGTCTAATCACTATCATCTGGCGGTGGAATTCGCGGTACCCGAGAGGATGTCGCGGATAATGTCATTTATTCAACGAGCGTACACACATTACCATCACAGTACCTACCAAAAGAACGGATATTTATGGCAGGGAAGATTCAAGAGTCAGCCGATTCAAAAGGAGACATATTTAATCACCTGTGGCCGCTATATTGAGCGAAATCCTGTTAATGCCGGGATAATAGCAATGGCAGAGGAATATGTGTATAGCAGTGCCGCTTGCTATTGTCGTGGAGCAATAGACGGCATTACGGAGCAGGATCCTTATTATACTGATTTTGGATTAAATGACCAAGAGCGTAGAGAAAAATACCGGGAATTTCTGAGAAGTTTTAGCGAAGAAGAGGAAGCTTCTTATGAACGGATGGTATATCCACAGGGTAATAAGGAATTTGTCCGGTGTTTGCGTATGCTTAACGGTAGATTGACCTCGAGGCGCCGCGGCAGGAGACCATTAATTGTTTCGTAATTCCCTTTGAGGTATAAAGTTACGGACAACGTCTGGTTTTGTTGGTTTTGTGGTTTTTTTTGGTTTTTTTCTGGGTTTTTTGGTTTTTTGCGGACAACGTCTGGTTTTTTGTTTAAGATCGTCGTTCTTAGAGCCTCCCAGAGGTTCTTTTTTAGGGAGCTTTTTCCGAAAAAGCGTTTTTGGCTTAAATGAGGCTGATTTTGGTTTCAGTCCGAATTCATCCAAAGCCGCCTTTAATTTTTCAAAAAGTTCTCTACTTATACAAAGAAGCTTTGTTAACTTGCCCTCATAAGGGAGGGGGTAACGATGTATGGTATCATTCCCAGAATTATACCTCAGTACAATTGATTTAGTTCTAATATATTGCTATAATATCCCCATAAGATTGTTCTTGATTTGTAGTTTTACTTAGGGAGGGTAGATATGAAAAAGATAATAGTATTTTTTTTATTGATGGCGCTGTCGGGATGTGGTTTTGTTTTTCAAAATTTTAACCAAGGCGAACATAAGGATTTAACGTACGGAATGTCCAAACAAGAGGTAATCAACAAGATTGGGCAGCCGCAAAAAATAAGCAAAATGATAATAGATAATAAGGAATATGAGGTTTGGGAGTATCCGAATAATAATCGGTCAAAGATAGAAAAAATGAACGCGTTGGGTATTATCTATTCAGAAGTATTGTTTCTTGACGGTAAGTTAACGCAGCGCGATAAAAATAGGGTTTATGGTCAGCCAGGATATGAATTTCTTGAGTCTATAAATTCTGAAGGTGGAGTTAAGGCAACTAAAAATACTGAAAAAGAAAACGATCTTAAATAGCACCAAAAGCAATCCTAAAAGAATGGTGAACGTGGTTAATTTCTTAATAAAATTATGAAGTTAGAAAAATTGTGCCCTAAGCATGGCGGTGAAATGTTATCCGAGAATAAACAAATTTTTATTGTGGATGACGACGAATCAGTGTGCCGCGCGCTTAGCGTACTTTTGGTTACGTATGGGTTCACTGTGGATGTTTTTACGTCCGCGGAGGAATTTTTTCGCGTTGTGCCCAATAGCGCCGCGGGTTGCTTGATCTTGGATATTCATATGCCGGGGTTAGACGGGATGGCAAACGCTGCAGCATCTTCGTCCATCAGAATGCAGCCGTCCGGTAATTATTATTTCCGCGGAAAAAAATGGAGGGCTTAACGAGAGGGCTTTAAAAGCGGGGGCCGTGGGTTTTTTACAAAAACCGTTTAATGGCCAAGAATTGGTGGATTTAATTAATAAGGCGTATTAAAAAAAGGAGGGAAGAAGCATGGAAAATAATACTGTAGGATATTGGGTGTGGTTTCTCTTTATCGGCGGAGTGATCGGGTGGTTGGCAGGGCTGATTACCAGGGGCCGGGGTTTTGGGATTATCGGAGACATCATAATCGGGATTGTGGGAGCGATGCTTGGCGGATGGATGGCCAGAGTACTTGGATTATATGCCGGTAGTTCTCTTGGCGCGTTTCTCTTGGCACTCGTCGGTGCGGTAGTTTTAGTGGGCCTGACACGCTTCGTCGTAAGGCACGTATAGGCGGCAGGCTAATATGCAAATTCAGTCAGCAGCAAAAATTAAATATGAGTTTAAAGGGAGTGTTTATATAGGTCTGGCCCTATTTCTCTTTGTTGTTATGTTATAGGTACTGAGCGTTTTAGAAAACTTTTGCGGTAGGAGAAATTTTATTGAAAATTGATAATGCTAAAAAAGAGATTGCCCGGTTTTTAACCGCGGGGGCGATTGTCAACGCGGCAGATTTTAGTATTTATTATATTTTATTTCATTTTTTGCCTTTTAGCCTGGCTAAAGGGATTTCTTTTACCTGCGCGGGTATTGTGGGGTATTTGCTGGTTAAATTTTGGACGTTTAAACATAATCAGCCATCATCGTATTCTGAAGTTGGCCGGTACGCGCTAATTAATTCTTTAGCCTTAGGTATTAATGTCCTGGTAAATCAAAGTATTCTTAACGCTTGGCCCGGGGCGGTTTGGCTAGCTTTGATTATTGCCACAGCATTAACCGGCTTGTTCACCTTTGCTTGTTTTAAATGGTGGGTTTTTAGAATTTTATTGAAAGAAGGGTTTCACTATGTATGGTGGAAATGGCTTCCGCTTAGATTTGTAGTCAGGGCTGTCGCGCGCCGGCAGGGGTTTTTGGATCCGATTAAAATTATCTCTCAGATGCAGAATTTCGCGCAACCCTCAGAGGTGGCCGCGCCGATGGAACTGTTGCGTTCAGGTGTGGTTATGCATGCTCGCGGCTTGATCAATAGCCTAGCCATTCAGCATAACCTTGATTGGATCTGGCCTTATTGGGTGGAATGTCAATATAACCCGGCCAACGACGCGTTTATCCCACGGTCTTTTTCGTTAACTCAAATTAATCTCACCCATAGAAATTGGACGGCTTTGGGTATTCCCGACTGCACCGAATTTCCTCTTGTAGACCCGCGTGGCCTAGTTACTCCCTATTACAATAGCTGGTCTATTGATTTTTGGATTGTTCCAGAAGAAGGTGAGCCATTAATTCCTTCGCGCCTGCCCGCCGGACAGGCAGGCAGCCCAAGTGTATCACAAAAGATAGTTATGAATGACAATCTTTGCGTGATTACAGAATTCCAGTTTGCTCAATTAAAACTTCAATTGGCAGTTCAAGTTATAGGCAGCGTTGGAGTACCAGTTTGTCAGGTTAAAATCACAGGGTCTGCTGGCGTCAAGGCGCGGTTAGTTGTTTCGCTTAGGCCATATAATCCCGAAGGCGTGAGCTTTATAAATGATATTACTCTGTCGCAAGATTCGCCGGGCTGGCAAGTAAACCCCGCTCCCCGTGCTAAAGCATGGGGCTTTACGAGGAGCGGGGTAAATCGAGAAAATTATGTCTATTTTGATAAGCCTCCGGATAAATATGTATTTTCGGATTATCAGCGAGGCGATGTTTATAGCCGGCTGTTAAGCGATGAAAATGAAAAAGGAATTTCATGTAAAGTCGGTATGGCTAGCTCTGCGGCGTTATATCTATTGGAAGCCGGAAAAGCGCAAGAAATTACTATTTCGCTGCCTTTAACAAAGAATAAAACTGAGAAAGAATCCTGTTTGGGCGATCAAGAAACTGCTCAATCAGCGTGGAAGAAGAGCTTGCGAGGCGCCTGTTTATTGCAAATTCCCGATGAACATTTTAAGTTTCTTTATGAAGCGGCTATCCACACCATGATTTTGCATTCTCCTAAGGAAGTTTATCCGGGGCCTTATATTTACCGGCGGTTTTGGTTTCGCGATGCGGCCTTTATCCTGCATGCCTTGTTAAGCGCGGGGTTAAAGGATCGTGTCCGGCGGGCCTTGGATTGTTTTGGTGCCCGTCAGACAGCCCAAGGTTATTTTCTCTCTCAGGAAGGGGAATGGGATTCTAATGGCGAGGCCTTGTGGATTATGCGTCAGTATTGTGAAATGACGGGAAATGTTCCGCCAGAAGAATGGAAAGAGTCAATCAATAAAGCGGGTATGTGGATTTATAAAAAGCTCTCCTCTGGTAATTTGCAATCTGTCCACGCGGGTTTATTACCGGCGGGATTTAGCGCTGAGCATTTGGGGCCGAATGATTTTTACTATTGGGATGATTTTTGGGCGGTTGCGGGATTAAAAGCAGCGGCATTTTTGTGCGCTGCTTTTAAGGATGATGATCAGGCTTTTTTATTTGAAAGTAAATCACAGGAATTGCTGGAAAGCATTAATCAAAGTTTAAAGAAAATAGAATTTCGTTTAAAAAGACTGGCGATGCCGGCTTCTCCATATCGGCGTTTGGATTCCGGAGCTATCGGTTCTTTGGTTGCTGGCTATCCGCTGCGAGTTTTCCAGCAGGATGATCCAAGGATTCTAGATACCGCTAATTTTTTAATGAAAAAATGTTTAGTGCATGGCGGATTTTTTCATGACATGACTCATTCGGGTATTAATCCTTATCTTACGTTACATCTAGCTCAAGTGCTTTTGCGCGCGGGTGATTCCAGGTATTTTAGCTTGATGGCCGCGGTGGCTAAATTGGCTTCTTCGACAGGACAATGGCCTGAGTCTATACATCCGCGTACAGGCGGTGGATGTATGGGAGACGGGCAGCATGTTTGGGCCGCGGCGGAATGGGTTTTGATGATAAGAAATTGTTTTGTGCGTGAAGAAGAAAATCGTTTAATTTTATGTTCGGGAATTCCGCGAATCTGGTTAGAGAAAAATCAAACGATTGCGTTTGGTCCCGCGCCAACAAGTTTTGGAGATATTCAGATTTCCATAAAACCGCGAGGGGAAAATATTCTTATCGAATGGCGCGGAGTTTGGTTTGCGAAAGAACCTCCGATTGATATTCAATTACCTGGTTTTATGAACGTAAGAATTCCGCCTGCGACGAATTCTCTAGAATTGAAATTTGAGGTGGATAAATGATAAAAGACTTTATAACTAAATTGAAAGATTTTATCATATTGAATCAGGGGGAAGAGATTTATCCGGAAGAGATTGAGGAGGTCTATACCAAGGTTGCTCCTGTTAAAGAGATGTGCGTCTTTACCGTCTCTGGAATGGGGGGTGTAAGGGAATCGAAAGTTCTTTGGGCGGTCATTCAGCCAAATCTTGACGAGTTCAGAAAATTCGCCGTAGTGAATCTGCATTTAGCCATTAAGGAGAAATTTGATGAGATCTCGCTATCGCTCCCTGTTCACAAAAGGCTTAAAGGTTTTACTATTACACTTGCGGATCTGCCGCATACTCTGTTTGGTAAGTTAGATAGATATGCGGTTAAGGAAGTATATGAACCTAGGGTAAGGGAAGGAATAGAAGGCGCTCTTCCGGTTCTAGATGAGCTAACGGCCTCAGACCAGCTGTTGATAGAATCCGAGAGCAGCATAAAAATTTTGGAATGTCTAAAGGAAATATCTGGTATTAAAAGGCCGATAATACTTGAGGATTCTTTAGAGCTGGACCTGGGCATAGATTCATTAGGCAGGATAGAGCTGGCTTCGTGCCTGCAGTTAGTTTTTAGAGTCGAAATAAAAGACGAGGCAATCTCGCGAGCTTTTAGCGTAAAGGATTTAATTCTGGGAATAACGGATACATTGAGAGAGGCTAAGGGTATCCGCCCGGAGGAGGACCAGGGGGCACCTTTAGTGCCAGGCTACTGGAAAAAACATTTACAAGTTTTGCCAAAAGACGAACATTTGGGGGCGTTGGAATTCAGCAACGGTTTTTTTGCTTGGTCGCTTCGATTTATTATCATCGCTATAAATTATTTGATTTTAAAATTGTTTTTCCGGGTTAAGGCTGAAGGAGCAGAAAATGTGCCTAAAGAAGGAGCTTATATTCTATATCCCAATCACACCAGTGATCTTGATGGTCCAGCCATTGCTGCTTGTTTACCGCGTAGGCCGGTTTTTCAGCTTTTTTACTTCGTTTTCATACCGTATTTTTTTAGGCCTTTTATAAAATCTTCTTTTTTAAGGAATCTGGTAAAGATGATCAGGCTTATTCCCTTTGATTATTCAACGCATTTTTTGGAGTCACTACGCAGCGCTTATTTAGTATTGCAAATGCGCAAAGGTTTGTGTTTTTTTCCGGAAGGGTTACGCAGTGTTACCGGCAAAGTCGGAAAATTTAAAAAAGGGTTTGGTGTTTTAGCTAAGGAAACAAGGGCAAAGCTCGTGCCTGTGGCTATAGAAGGAGCTTATGAGGCATGGGCCTGTACAGCAAAGTATCCTAAGTGCCATCCGATTAGAGTCAGATTTGGCAAGCCGCTTCTAGTCGAAGATTTAGAAAAGGAAGGGTTGGCCATGGGTGCGCAGGATTGCCACGAAGCAATATGCGTGGCTGGTAGAAAAGCGCTTATGGAACTAAAGGATAAAAAATGAGAATTCTCATGATGACGAATACTTATTTTCCGATTGTAGGAGGGTTAGAGCAATCGATTTATTCTTTTAGCGAAGAGTTTAAAAGTTTAGGGCATGAGGTTTTGATTGTTACCCCGGCCTTTGGGGGCGCGCCGGCAGAGGAACCGGGCGTTATTCGAATTTCGGCCATCCAAAAATTTAGCGGGACTATTTTCTCGGTTAATTTTCCGGTCTCTGGGCTCTTAACGCGATTAATGAAAGAATTCATGCCGGATATGGTGCACAGCCATTGTCCGTTTTTCATGGGAGATTTTGCGTTACGCCTCAGCCGGCAGCACGCCATACCGCTGGTATTTACTTATCACACGATGTTTGAGCAGTATATGCATGATTGGCCGGTTCAGAATGAGGGAGTCAAACGCTTCATTGTCAAGCTTGCTGCTGGATATGCTAATTTGGTGGACCAAGTGATTGTTCCCAGCGAAAGCGTAAAGGATATTTTGCTTAAAAGAGGCATTAAGACTTCTATGGAGGTTATTTCCACAGGGGTAGATTTGGAACGTTTTTCAAAAGGCAATGGAAAAGTTTTTCGACAACAGAATCAGATTCCTCTTGATGCTTTAGTGGTCGGCCATGCCGGGCGCCTGGCGCCGGAGAAAAATTTAGAATTTCTAACAAACTGTATGGTGGAATTATTGAAAAAAGAACCAAGAGCTCACGCCTTGATTGTTGGCCAAGGCCCGTCGGAAAAAATGATTAAGGAAAACTTTGAGCAAGCCGGCCTAGAAAAAAGATTACATTTAACCGGAGTTTTACATTATCAGAATTTGGTTGATGCTTATTTTGCTATGGATGTTTTTGCGTTTGCTTCACTAAGCGAAACGCAAGGAATTGTGCTCATTGAAGCCATGGCAGCAGGAGTTCCGGTGGTGGCCTTGGATGCGCCGGGAGCGCGGGAGGTTGTAAAAGATTATCACAACGGCCGATTGCTCAAGGCAATGGATCAGCAAAGCTTTGTTGATGCTCTTGTCTGGGCTTTATCTCGAACTCCTGAGGAGTCCCAAACCGTAAAGCAGGTAACCAGAATGATAGTGCAGAAGTATCCGATTGATTCTGCTGCCAAACACATGTTAGAAATTTATGAAAAAATTAGATCAAGAAAAGCTATTTCTCTGGGCAAGAAAAATAGTTCGCGGTATCTCTTCCAGTGGCGCATGAAAGCGGAGTGGGATATTTACAGTAATTATATTAAATCCATAGCCACATCAGTGTTTGAAGGAAACTTTAATAAGACAGAACCCGTAAAGATTA
Source organism: Candidatus Omnitrophota bacterium (assembly GCA_026387315.1). GTDB lineage: Bacteria > Omnitrophota > Gorgyraeia > Gygaellales > Profunditerraquicolaceae > UBA6249. The sequence goes on along the minus strand of JAPLLY010000035.1, from coordinate 2,185 downwards.
ACGATACGACCACCCTTTCCAAAGTAGCTGCGTCTTATCCTGTAGGGGAGAGCCAAGGAAATTGTTGCGTAACGACCGAGGATGGGAAGCGTATCGCTTTAATTCACGTTAAAGGAGGTTTTTCCAAGGTTGTTATTATCGCGCATGGTTTTTATAACAATAAGGATGCATTTTTATTTCGCCGGATAGCTGAGGCGTTTGGTAAAGAATACGATGTTATCATGTTCGATTTTCGAGGGCATGGAGAGAGTAGTGATAAGTTTAGCTGGTCAGCGCATGAACAAAAAGATTTACGAGCGATTACTGCCTACGCCAAAGAAAATCACTACGCGAAAATCGGGGTGATCGGTTTTTCGCTCGGCGCGGCGATCGCATTGATTGAAGCGAGTAATCAAAAGAACATTGATAGCCTGATTGCTGTCAGCGCCCCGGCGGATTTAGGAAGCATGGATTATCATTTTTGGGAAAAAGATATGTGGGAAGATCTAAAGCTTAACCTTGGGATCAAGGGGCGGGGCAAGGGGGTCAGGCTAGGCAATCCTTCTCTAGAAAAGATCCGGCCCTTGGATATCGTGGATAAGGTATCGCCCACGCCGGTACTTTTTGTTCATGGTGAAAAAGACTGGCTGATCAAGCCAAGCCATAGTCAGCGTTTATTTCAAAGGGCAAAGGATCCCAAGGCCCTGATAATTATTAAAGATGGCGGCCACGCGGAAAGGATGTTTGATGTTTTCCCAGATCAATTTATGAAAATATGCTTAGACAGATTTAGGGAAACTTTATTATGAAGATTAATAAAATACTGATTTTATCGTTAATAGTACTTATTTTATCGGTAATAGCTTTAATGATTTTTGTAGATAATAATCCATCTAAAAAAGAAGCTGATATTTATGATTATGCTGCAGAGCGCATCCTGTATCTTATAAGCCCTCTGGGAAGATCAGAGTATAATAATCTCGGGACTGTTGATCTGAATGGCATAAAGGTTAATTTAGTGACGCTTAAATATAAAGTATTGTTTGTTGAATCTGCGGAGAAAATTTATAGCGGCCCAGAAAACCTGTTGCCATATAAAATAGAACGTACTATTTCCAAGCTGTGGTGGAAAGAATATGCGACAGAAGAATATGATCAGAAAAAATTCACAGTTATAATAAAAAATTTTAAAGGAAAAAAGTTAGTAAAAGAGCAGGTAATTAAAGCAAACGGCCCAATTCAAAATGTAATTCTACTTCTATTTTATCTGCGTAATAGTCCTGGCCTTAAAATAGGCTGGAATTTTACTGCTCGAATACTTGCTGAATTTAAACCAGAGGTAGTTTCAACAAAATTAGAATTAGTTTCAATAGATAAAATTTCAGTACCTGCTGGTAAATTCCAGGCTTACCATTTTAAAAGTATACCCGCTAAGTTTGAAATCTGGATCAACAAAAACACTCCACAAGTCCCACTTAAAATAAAACTTAAAAGTATTTTTGATTGTTCTATATCAATGAAAGAATACAGTCTTGGCAATAATTAAAATGAAGTTTTCTGAATATATTTAACTAGTAAACGGGCTAAACAATAGCCTTTTCTCAGATAGGGGAAATCATGAAAGATAAAAATAAAAATAAAGAATTATTTAAGGGAAAGAAGTTTTTTGAGGGAATAAAATTTTGGCAGAAACAGATATCAGAGGTAGGAAATTTAAAATCTCGTCTCAAACGTAATAAAGCAGAATCGAAAAAATTACCTCAAAAAATCCAGAATCAGGTAGAAATCCGCACCGTCGCGGAAAGAATGATTATTAAGCAACTTCACCAAGAAATTGAACAGCGTAAGAAAACAGAGCGAGTAGCTCAGGATGCCCGCAACTATGCCGAAAGTATCATCAACACCGTACGTGAACCCTTAATCGCTCTGGACCAAGATTTAAGAGTAGTCTACGTCAGTCGTTCTTTCTATGACGTTTTTAAGGTTAAGCCTGAAGAGACCGTGGGGCAGCTTATTTATGACTTGGGCAATAAACAGTGGAATATCCCCAAGCTGCGGGAATTGCTGGAAACCATCCTTCCCGAAAAGGCAACTTTTGATAACTATGAGGTTGAACACTATTTTTCGACCATCGGCAGGCGTATAATGCTTTTGAATGCCCGGCAAATTAAACGAGGGATGGGCAAAGATCGGATCATCCTTTTGG
>JAPLLY010000028.1 GCA_026387315.1 Candidatus Omnitrophota bacterium | reverse complement strand
GTCGGGGTCTACAGCACTAAAATGGTAACTTTCCGGGCAATCTTCTAGGCGTTCTGGTAGTAGAAAATCTTCTATATCCTTGAGTGCCCGCGCGAACGCCTCAATCTCCGCGATAACCTGCTCATCCGCTCCGTGCCCATCACGCAAGCCTTGCGCATAGATAAAAATATCCCCGCTAAAGATGTTGGGGCTATCTTTAGATGCTTTCGCGCCGATCATATCGAGAGTAGACTGCACCAGCGCTTTGAGAAGTTTGTCCTGCTTATGGCCTAAATCTTTTTTTAATTCCTCTAATTCATTTATAATATATTCTCTATATGATCCTGGCCCCGTGAGCGCGATCCACCACAACATGAAACGCGCCGCGCGGCAATCTAAAGCATCTAGTAAGCTATCCCAACAGGCAGAGATATACTCTTCTGTAGCATCCGCGCTCCCTAAGACATCCCCTATATCAGACCAAGTGCTATCCACGAGCGCGGGAGAAAGAAAGACCTTCTTGATCTGGCCATATGTGACAAAAGGCACTCCATCTTGCGCGTCCGCGCGAATTAAGACTGTACGCGAAGCGCTCAATAGCTCCCTTATTTCCGCTCGAGCCTCGTCACTCATACCAGCCCAGCTGTCCGTATCAAAACCGAAAACTTCTCTTTGTACTATTCTACGCCAACCTTGGCCAGGGCTATTTCCTATTGCCTTATAATTAACCTTCTCACTCTCTTCTTTAAATAATCTTTTCCATAGGCCCGCGGAGACTGCGTATAATGCCCATCCTTCTTTTGCCGGCAAAGGCAATATCTCGAAGGGAAACTTTAATTGTATTGGCTGGCGGCTTACTACTGGTTTAGCCAATAACGTTACCGCTAAAATGGCATACAGAGATAGAAACAGCAACCCATAGCCTACCGCTAGAATGTGCGCGCCCCATGAAGCATCATAGACAGATGCCCCGTTACTAATAATAGGCGTAATTTTTAAGGCATTAAAAAATAAACACCCGCTCAGAAGAGCCCCTCCCGCTATTAGCGCGATTATCCATAGATGATACTGGCTGTGCCTGATTAAAGAAATATAGCTCTTAAGCCGTTCTGTAATTGTAACCTTATAGCCACGTTGATACTTAACATAGTTGATTAATTTAATCCGCGCGCGATTGTTTATAATTGCGCCCCATGCTTTGCTCTCATCCAATAGTTTTTTAACCAGAAAAGAACGTTTCCATTGTCGGGCAATGATAAGCGCTATGCAGATAAATACAAAAACAGAAACCATTGTCAAATGAGAAGTGACTATAGAAATAAGAATGTCTGGTACACTATATATAAAGCCAAGCGCCTTCGGCACAGAGCGAAGAATCGTAAAAATTAAAATTTCGCTAATTCTCGTTAAAAAATCTTGGGAGCCAAAGAGTTGGGAAACATGGCTCTCGCTAAAAGCGTAATCTTTAATCCCACCCAGCGCCAGACGAATGGGCGAGGCAGGAGTAAACGAACCAGATGCCGAGAGAACCGGCAATAATGCTAGTAGAATAATCAGCAGAATAGAAACCGCCGTTACAGCGATTATCTCAAGAGCACAGACTAAAATTTCAGATTTGGAACGGGTCAGGCCGTGGAAGGTTTCGTGGAAGATGAGGGCGAAGAGTTTGTTGCGGTCGCGGGCCTGCCAGGCAGTTTTAATCTCCTGCCGCCAGTTAACCCAGGTGGTGAAGGTGGCGATGGCGCGCTGATCATTCCATATATTCGGCGCGTTAGCCTTTTGTGCCGGCGCAAGCTCTGCCAGCGTCTTATGATGCCCAAAGTAAGCATGCAGCCAGAGCACCGCTGTAGTTAAAACAAACGCTATTGCGACAACTTTTAATACAGGGATAAAGAAAGCGGCTACCGCGACCGCCGCCATAACCGCCGTCGCACAAGCCGCCGTCCAAGCCGCCCCGCGGATGGTAGACTGAGATAACACCTTAAATTTCCCGTCTAATGTTTCCAATTTTTCGTAAATAGATGCCACATGTCCTTTTAAATCTTTCTTGCCAAATCGAGAAACCCAATTTTCTATTTCACTCCTAGTATTTACTGCTAATAACTCCTTATACACTTGCCAGTCTTTTTCTACTGTTACTGAATTGAGCCCATCCTCTATAACCTCAAAAATTATTTCTAAATATGTATCGATATAATTGTCAATATCCATAGACACCTCATGTAGATCCATCTGATACTGAAAATTATATAACTCCTTATAAACTTTCTCCGGCATGTACTGGCTAAAGATTACAGACCCTGGAGGAAAATACCCATATTCATAAAAGCCAGCTATTTGCTTTTTAGTATCCTTTCTCTCTTTATATACGTTATATACGAGATTCTCACATCCTTCCTTCACAATTTTGTTAACTACCTGTGAACAAATACGCGGGGTAATTGCCAAAACCAGAGGCATACTGAACTGCATAGTTTTATCTTCATATTTACAATATTTTACATACAATCCATATGCCCTTATAAGCTTAAGCACTAGATCCTCAATTCTTGTTTTAGGATTAGTTAAGATTAAATAGTGTTCATTGATAATTTTGTATTTACTACACAAGGCAGCCACTTGTTCAATATGCTCGATAGTATATTTGCCCTTTCCCAATCTCTTTATTTCGTGGTCGAGTACATCCTCTGTGCCTACTAACAACTGAACTTTACCGTAATAGAAGACGTCCTTGAAAGAAGCCAGTTCTTTTATTAACTCTTCATTTGCCATCAATTTATCATTGGGATCTTTGGTTAATAATGACAATAACTTTACCTGAATATTAGGCAGTTTTAACTTTAATCCTTGCTGTTGTGCCTGTTGCCACAAATGCAGTGTTTTTAATGCGGCTTCGTGATTCCCTAAGAAATTGTCATCTGAAAACGCAAATTTCCATGCCCACTCTGATACCACACCACCTTCTTTTTCAATTTCTTCCAGACGCCTTTGATAGGACCATGCGATTTCTATAATTCTCTCGGGGGACATAACCCTATAGCCGCTTCCACCTACCTTTAGGCAAAAGACGCAATTTCCATCACAACCCAAATTTGTCATAAAAGAAAAGGAGCCATCAACATTCTCTTCATGAAGGAATGAAAAATCAAAAATCCGATCATTAAACTCTTGGCACTTCATTCTGTTGACTGCCAAGAGGCTACAAAACTGGTATATATCCCCGTAATGAGTCATCACGCCACTTGTTCCTCGTAAATAATACGCTAAAATTTCGGGCGTGACATTACCCATCGTCAAATCCTTTGTGGCGTTGAAAAGATGAACAATTCCTGCCTCTGCTTCTCCTCTATAAAAGATATTTACCTCTGGTAAATGCGCAATTACATGTTCAGGAATAACCGTTACCCCAAATCCACCAGCTACTATAACAATTCCGGGATTGGCTTTTCTTACGTCAGCTATAAATTTTTTATGGGATTCTAGATTATGCTCTCCAACAGAAACGCACACATAATCTGCATCGCTCAGTATCTCTGAAATCTCGATGAGATTACTTTTGCGAGGATTATAAATAAAATCGGATATTGCCACATCGTCAAATCCATTTGCCTTAAGAAGACCGGCCAGGGCAAGCGCCCAAGAAGAAAGAGATGAATACCCTCTGCCACCACCGTCTAAGGAATAGATAAAAGGATTGCTGAATATGACTATCTTAGGTCTATTTCGAGAGATAGTAATTTTTGGTTCATTAGAATATGGTTGTGTAGCTTTTACTGCATCCATTGTTTCTATCGCAGACAGGAAAAGTTCTCTTTGCTGAGAAATATCTAAGAGGAGAAACGACTCTTGCATAATAAGTTCTATGCCGAACGTATCTGAGTGCTTTATTATAAAACCATCACCATGTGCTAATGCCGTTATATCAGGCTCGGACGCTCTATTGGTAACAACAAACTTGCCTATGAGTAAATCCTGCCTCTTGGCTTTTACTGCAGATAATGAAAACGATTTCACCATTCTTTCTACCGCAGCATTCGTATTCTCGATTGAAGTTTCCACAACAACCGTCCAGTACCCCGGGAAACCCGAAGGTTCTTTTAATAGCTTGCCAGTTTTGTCTCTTATGTAATACCTATATTCTGAACACAACTCGCCATTATCTCCCTCTGAATCATTAGGGACGTTTCCCTCTGTATCTTCCCCCTGCGCAAAACTACAGTACACCACTGCTAGCATCACTGTAGCAAAACCCATTGCCACCATCGCCCCTATGCTTCCCATCCCCGCCCACACTGCTATGCCGCCTGTTCCAACGCCTGCGCCCGCGCCGCCCGGATACTTAATCACCGCCCAAACCGCCGTTAAGATGCCGATGAGGATATAGACGACGTAATCCCAAACGCGCCAACGGCTATTCGCTGCGAAAGACGATAGATGAGAGACGAAAGACGCTAAACCATTTTCAATGCGGATTCGTAAAAGGGTGCGCCAAGCCAAATTACGCTTGACAAGCATTAAGGCAAATGCTATATTTTTCTTAATGCTAGATAAATTTTTTACTAACCCCAGAAGGAAAGCTTTGGGTACGGCGTTTATCGATATATTCAAAGGCAGCGCCATCGCTATTTTGGTGGGAGATGTATTTGTAAAATTGAATGTGCTATTTAAAATTGTATTCATAGCTGCGATAGTAATTATCGCGGCTATAGGGTTAATCGTACTTCCTAAAGAGGAGGAGTAATATGCCAGCAGCAGTATTGTTAGCAATAGTAGCCATTTTCTTTGGCTTGTGGTTTGTAATAGAACAGCGCCGATTGAAACATAAGCAAGTTCATCGCTAACCGCGACAACAACCCATTGCCAAGCTTTTGCCACAACATCCGCCCCAAACTTTAACGCCAGCGTAATAACTACCGCTAAATTTACCATAGGTCCCAGCGCGCACAACATTAGATTCCGCTTGACAGAACAAGAGTAGGGTTTTAATATAATACTCATTATGAAGAAGAAAAGTAACCCAAACAATAATACAGTGACAGCCAAAGAAGTGGCAGTGCTTGTTGAGGACCTAAGAAGCCAATTCAGAGTATTTGGCGAAGGATTAAAAACGCTAGATAGTAAAGTCGATGGCATTGCAACTAACCAAGCCAATACCTTAGAGAAAGTTACGTTGTTAGAAATAACTATGAGAAAAATCCAAGCAGATACAACAGAAATTAAATCCATCCTCCAAAACCACGCCAAACGCATTACCAACCTTGAAGAAACCGCAGTAAAATAGTGCCTACCTTTTCTAAATAAGCTGCCCCGCGGCGAACCAAGGCGCAATGAAACCGCTTTCCCGAAACTTAAAAATAATAATCCTATCAAGAATACTCCAGCTAGAATAGCTACAACGTTTATCCCGGCTATGCCTACTAGACGTCCTGCGCCGCCAAGATGCTCAAGCAACAACCCTACTACGACTAAGGGGCCAAGGAAGTCAAAACAGCGTAAAGTTGAGACAGTTTTCTCGGGATTCGTTAAAAGCAACCCTTTCTTAAGTCTTACGAAGTCACCATCTACTAATCCATTCCTAATTAGTCCTTCAACAAACTTCCTGCTTGACAAAATTCCTGTTGTCTCAATTTCGATTTTTGCATAGGGAAATTTCGCTTTCGCCCAATCTATAAAAAGAGTAAAAGCAACTGTCGCAATTCCATGCCTTCGATCCTCTTCCCGAATATAAAAGTAGGGATGCAGGCGCTTATTTTCATCTATACAAATGATACTGATATGACCAATTTCCTCTGAGCCACGCATAATAAGGAGATACGGCCACATATCTTGTTGATGTCTTTCTATGAGTTGCAACTTATCTAGGGGACGCTTTTCGCTACTACAACCATTGCTTACATAAGAAGTTATACCACTGCGTACGGTAGACGCTTTACATAACCCTATGGAACTAAAAATCTTAGAAAAGAAATGCATATTAACCACATTCCCCAGAGACCGGATCATTATTTGCCATTCTCTTTTTAAAAAATCACAGGAGGCTAAAACAGTTTCTAACCCAACCGGGAAACTGTTTCCGAGTTTAAGCGGAAAGTGTAGTGACTTAAGATACTTAAAGGCAAAAATCGAGGCGAGAATAATAAAGACGACACCTACAGCTACAACTACCCCCGCCCCTATCGTAAACAAAAACACGGAAATAATTAGAGGCTTGACATACCTCCTAAGTGATAGTATATTTATATTAAGAGGTGATATGCCATGAAAAAAGAGGCGACTGAAACCAAGGCACGATTTGAGAAGATCCGTCAGATAATGTCTAAAGTCCATTCCCCTCACCATGGGATGACCAAACAACAGATTATTGACCATATCCGCAAAACACGAGAGAAACTCTGGGAGGAAAAATTTGTTGCTCATTCTTGACAGCAACGAGTTTATTTTCGCGCTTGGCGCCGCCCCCGATCCCCCCTGCGTGGCACTTCTTAAATACATTGCAGTGGCTTCCGGAAAATCAGATTCATTGCCACCTTGGGGTGCATAAATCTGCAAATAATCTTTTTGCTTTTCTTTGTATCGTTCAACCATAGCGGCAATTCCCGGCCCGGCTATCGCATCTACCTGTGCCTTCGCCTCCTCAAGATTAACGCCTAATTTTCTATTCCAAGTAATCTTCCATCCTGGCTTTCTACTTTCATCACCTATATCCCAACGTACATAGGATACGCGGATTCGATCCTTTTGTTCAGGAGTCAATTTTTCGTAAGATACCCTATTAAGTTCTTTTATCTGTTTCTTAATCCACCGCTCCACCCTCTCCACCGCCGCACCGAAGGCACGATCCACTTTTTCCGTGACGATTTCGCTGGCGATGTTGAGGCCATTATTAATACTAATCGTTCCAGCGGATAAATTTATAATCGCTTCTTCTGGAATTTGATTAATTTGACTGTTATCTAGAATTAAATCGAATTCATAGCAGCTAGTCTCACGATAGTCATCAATATCCCCTAAATCATCGGATCCATCGGGCTTATATGATCTAGACTCGATATTCATTGCTTGCGTTACTGTACCTGCTACGACTAATACTTTTATAATATCAAAATGATCTAATATTTTTTTCTCATAATAATCCTGAAAAAACGGCGAATCGCCGCGGTTTTGTGATAAAAATATCAACAATGACGACGGAAAACTGTTATAATTTGAGTTTAAAAGTGTCCACTTCATTAACCTCACTGTTAGTGAACTTATTGAAGTATGCTCAGAGG
>JAPLLY010000060.1 GCA_026387315.1 Candidatus Omnitrophota bacterium | reverse complement strand
AGCAACTCCTTTCTCCTGCTATTATAGCAGATTAAGGTGTTGCATTAGTTGCTTGAACCGAAGGACGCTGTACGCATCTTACTAAAAATCAAAGAGTTATGTAACAAATATTTATTCTTTTGTTTCGCTCTTTAAAATATTTCAGGGATCGAGAGACATTTTCCAATTCAATCGGGACAGTGTACCTGACTCAAGATAGAATGTTCTACCCTTTTAGTAAAGTAATAACAATAAACCTTGACAGCCAGTTGAGAATATGTTAGAATATAAATGGATACAGAAGAATAATATGGTTTTATGGCACAAAGGAGGTGTTTTGAAATGTCTAAAGTAATTACCCTGCGATTAGCGGAAGAGGAATACAAAGCAATATCAACTGCCGCTGAAGCTGAACATCGCCCCATCTCCAACTTTATTACAACCAGAGTTCTGGAAGATATCGAGGCGTCTTACTACGTAGACTCCATTGAGATGGCTCAGATTAAATCAGATAGAAAGTTATTAGGGAAACTTCAGGCTGGCCACCTTGACGCTAAAAAAAGAAGGGGAAAGTTCATTGGATAACTTTAAGATCTTTGAGACAGACCAATTCTTAAAAGACCTTGAACAAGATTTTAGCGGACAACAAGAACGCATAAAAAGAAAACTTCAAGCTTATGTCTATCCCCAATTAAAACAAAATCCCTATTTTGGCAAGAATATCAAGAAACTCATCAATTACAAACCTGAAACTTGGCGATACAGAATAGGTTCCTACCGGTTTTTCTATGAAATTGATGGCCCAAAAAAGACAATTTTTATGATCGCTGCGGACAGCCGCCAAGGAGCCTATTAAAATTAACTCTCAGGCCTCTGCAATCAAATCCTAAGGAAAACACGGGAAAACAAGGGGACGGTTCTCTTTTTTTTAATTCTAGTGTTAGGAAAACAGAACCGTCCCCGTGATTCTAGTGTTAGTAGAACCGTCTTCAACATAAGATAAAATTAGCTCACCGGATGGTCATAAATTGGTCAAAAGTAGCGATAGGACCGTTTCCTCTAAAGTCTTGATATTTAAGCAGTTCCGCAGCAACTTTTATTTCGCTCTTTAAAATATTCCAGTTAGATTTTATTCCTTTTGCCGTCTATTGCAGCAGAAGGAGGAAAATCTATGCCGTCATACGCCAGAAGGCATCAGTTAAGCAATTCTCTGATTTATCATGTTTTTAACCGGAGTAATGCCAGGGCATTTATTTTTCAGCGGCCGGAAGATTTTAAGCATTTTATGGAATTGCTTCGGTTCTATGCACGGAAGTTCAACTTAAGGATATACCATTGGGTTATCATGTCCAATCATTATCATCTGCTTCTTGAGCTTGATGAACCAGGCTTGCTTTCTAAAATTATGTCCGGACTTAACCGCGCTTACACGCATTATTCTCATAAAACCTATAAATCATCCGGTTTGTTATGGCAGGGTAGGTTTAAATCTCAACCGGTTCAAAAAGAAAATTATATACTTGCCTGCGGCAGGTACATCGAAAGAAACCCGCTAGCCGCTAATATTGTTGGCATTAGCCAAGCATCAGATTATCCATATAGCAGCGCTAGATTTTATTGTTTAGGTATATCAGACGGCCTGACTTTACCAGATCAGCTATATCTGGAATTAGGCGATAATGATCTAAAGAGGCAGTCTAAGTATAAACAATTCCTACGGAATTTTGATCAAGAAGAAGAAAAGCTCTTTGCTAATTTAGAAGCCCCAGCCGGCAATATTGAATTTATTAAACGGCTTGTTTGGGAATGTGGCCGATTAATGCCACGTAGAGCGGGCAATTTAAGAAAATAATTGTTTTGTAACTTTAATATCTTTAGGTAGTTCGGTACAGCGTCTACGCTTTACGCTTTTACGCTTTATAGATCAAATAGTTGTATAACAAATTGAATTTATTAAACGGTTTGTTTGGGAAGGCGGCCGATTAATGCCACGTAGAGCAGGTAATTTAAGAAAATAATTGTTTTGCAACTGTAATATCTTTAGGTAGTTTGGTACAGCGTCTACGCTTCTGTTTCAGAATATCAAAATGCCGAATGTAGGCTAAGAAGCCGCTACATTCGGCATTTTTTTTCTCAGAAAAATAAATCCGACCCTATTATTATCCTTGACTTTAGCTGATTGTTTGTTATAGTTAATACTAGTTAGTTATAGTAGAATGGCTTAAAGAGTAATAAATGAAAGAATTCGATGAAAGAAGATAGATTTCTTACGGTTAAAGAATTGTGTCAGTATCTTAAAATACCTAAACCAACGCTCTATATGTTTTTAGGTAAAGGCCTTATTCCGGCCGCGAAAGTCGGAAGGCAGTGGCGGTTTAATCGAGATTCAATAGACAAATGGATGGCGGATAAAGAGAAGTATTACGCGGAAAGAAAAGACAGAAGAGTGGCTCGAACATAAGAAAGGGATGATATGATAAAAGAAAAGAAAAACAGTTCTTCAGTAGAAAAGTTTTTCTATCGAAAAATATTGAAACCGTTAATTTTTACCAGCCGGCTGGGCAGAAAAGCGCTTTTTGGAAAAGCCGGTAAGGGGTTATTTCTAGAATATATTTATCAAAACCGTCCTTCCGGATATAACCGTATCGGGTATTTTGTTGATAAATTTCTTTTAAATCTTCCTGCTGCGAGGGCGACAAAATATAAAAAAGAAAAACTAATAAATATAGTCCAATCCGAAATAACCAAAAATACTTTGAATAATAAACTGACAAAAATTGTAGATCTGGGTTCAGGGTCCGCTCAATATTTGATTAAGTTATCCCAGGGGAAAATTAAAGACCAGCTACAATCTCTTTGTATTGATATCGATAAAGAATCACTAAGATATGGCAGATTAATGGCTAAAGGTTGCCCCGTTGAGTATAGATTAGGCAATATTAAAAGATTAAGCCATTACAAAAAGCTCGCGCATAAAATTGATTGGTATCCCAATGTTATTATAGTTTCTACCTGTTATGATTTTTTAGATGATGGAATAGTAAGGGGTTCCATTGAAGAAATATATAAGATGCTTGATTCCGGAGGTATATTAATAATTGTAAGCCAATCAGATAATCCAAATAGAAAATTATTTGACCATCTGGCGATGGCAAGAGATGGTAAAAGCTGGCAAATAAATTACCGGAAACCGAATATTCTTAAGAAATGGATAATAGAATCGGGTTTTAAAGATATTGCGGTGGAAACAGACAAGTGGGGTATGTATTCTTATTATATTGTCAGGAAAACAGGAATTGTAATAAATAAGGAAAATTCAAAATCAATTTTTTCCAAGTGTCATTCGTATATTAGAGTAGCTAAATCACGCGCATCTAATGCTTATTATTATATGCGGGGTTATGATTCCAGGGGGCGTAATGGAAATACAGTAGTTAGAGATAATAAAGTTATAATGTTTGCATCAAACGATTATTTCGGTTTGACAACAAGGCCGGAAGTCATAGAGTCGTCCGTGAGGGCCATTAAACAATACGGTGCCTCCACGGCCAGTTCAAGACTTGTGAGAGGAAATTTATTACTCCATGATGAATTGGAAGCAGAGCTGTCTGGGTTTCTGAATGTGGAAGATGCCATAGTATTCTCGACAGGCTATATGGCAAATCTGGGAACGATAAGCGTACTAATTGATAAAGGAGAAATAATTTTAATAGATAGAAATGCGCATGCGAGTATTATAGACGGAGCAAAATTATCTAACGGGGAGGCACGGCTTTTTATTCACAACAATATCAATGATTTAGAGAAGTTGTTACGGCACTACGAATCAGTTAATGGTAAATTAATCGTTTGTGATGGTGTCTATAGTATGGATGGGGATTTAGCTCCTCTTCCGGAGATTTGTAAATTAGCCGAAAAATATAATGCCGGATTGGCAGTCGATGACGGACATGCTACAGGGATAATGGGAGAAAATGGCCGGGGTACTATAGAGTATTTTAAAGTAGAGGGGAAGGTAGACATAGTTTTGGGGAGCTTGGGAAAAACTTTGGGTAGCGTAGGCGGTTTTGCAGCAGGGAACCATTCTATAATTGAATATGTAAGGCATAATGCCAGGTCTTTTATATTTTCAACTAGCTTAAGCCCAGTGCATACAGCTATGACTTTAACCTCCCTTAAAATTATCAAGAATGAACCGGAGTTACGCCAACGTTTATGGACGAATACTTATATGATAAAAGAGGGGATACGCGGTATGGGGTATAATATAGGAGCTACTCTATCGCCGATTATACCAATTATTATAGGCAATGAAGAAAAAACTTTCAAAATGGCTAATAGGCTTGAAGAATTAGGCGTAGTGGTGGATCCAATAATTTACCCTGCTGTAAAAAAAGATATGTGTCGTATAAGGATACGTGCTACAGCCGTGCATAAGCCCGCAGACATCGAGAAGGCTTTGCTTATTTTTAAAAAAGTAGGCAAGGAATTCGGAGCTATCTAAAAATGTTATATTTCTTAGCATATAGCGGTCTATTAAGTGGCATTGCTGCTATAATATTTGGTTTATTTGTGTATCTAAAGGATAGACGAAGTGCTGTAAATAAATCTTATGCTTTATTAAGTTTAAGTATAGCTATATGGGGCTTAGCTTATTATTTTTGGCCTTTAGCAGATAATAAAAAACAAGCGCTTATTTCTTTTCAGATATTGCATATGGGGTCTATACTCATAGCCCCTTCTTTTCTCTGGTTTAGTCTTTCTCTCCTGGATTTGCATAAAAAGTTCAAAAAACTAATCGTTTTCTCATATATTCTCAGCGTATTCTTTATTATGATTGATCCCACCGTCTTTTTTATCAAAGATATGATCCCAATGTATATATTCCGTTATTGGGCAATACCCGGAATTGCATATCATTTTTATTTAATTTTTTGGTTTATTTGTGTTTTATTCGCCTGGTTTTGTGTTATTAAGCAATTCAAATATTTGACTAAAACTAAACAAAATCAAATGAAATATGTTTTTATTGCTTCTGTTTTGGGGTTTTTAGGAGGAAGTACTAATTATTTTCTGTGGTATAAAATCTCTATTCCCCCTATTGCGACTATTTTGGTAGGTGTGCACATTGTTATTATTGCTTATGCTGTCGTCCGCCACCAACTTATGGACATAGAAATCGTCATTAAAAAATCTCTCGTTTTTGCCGGGATGTTTATCTTTTCATTTGGTATTTTTGTCGCAATTACGCTTATAGTTTCTCATTTATTCGGCAGAGGAGGAATTCTTTCACTTGCCGTTAGTTCTTTAATTATAGTAATTGGCCTGCGGCCGCTTGAGATTTTGCTCGTCAACACCACCGATAAATTCCTCTTCCAGAAAAAATACGAATACAAGCAGATATTAAAGAAGTTTATTGATGATGTTATAACTGTTTTGAATCTTGACGAAGTAGTTAACTCCACCCTGAAACTTCTGGATGAATCACTCCATCCTTATACCGCGAGTATTTTTATTCTTAACCGGGCAGATGATAAATATAACCTTTATGGCTCATCCGGCCTTGAAAATAAAGATATAGCTTTTACTTCAGAATCAAAGCTTGTTTATTTTCTTAAAAAGACCCACAATCCCGCGGTGATTAAACAGGCAGATGGCATTAAAGGAGTTGATTCTCCAATTGTTCTTGAGATGCAAAACCTTAAAGCGGTTTTAGTTCTGCCTTTTTTACTGCATGATGATTTGATTGGATTTATCGCTCTGGGCAGAAAGAGATCAGATGAAGACTACACCAAGGATGATTTGGATGTTTTGCAGGATTTGGCGCGCACCGAATCCATTGCCGTAGGCAATGCCCAACTGATTACCGAAGCGGCCCAGGGAGAACGCCGCGCCGCTATCGGCACCATGGCCGCTGGTATTAACCATGAAATAGGGAATCCTTTGAACATTATTAATACCAAGATACAATTTTTTCTTTTAAGCAGCCAACGTGGATTATTCCAAGATAAGACTAAAGAAGAAATTACCCAAGAATGCTCCTCTATTTTGAATGAAACGATTAAACAAACTAACCGTATTTCCGAAATAACGCGAAAACTTTCTAATTTCGCCAAGCCGTCAAAAGAATTCAAGCCGGAGCTGGTGGATATTTTAGAACAGGTGGAAGAGACGCTGTCGATGATCGGACATGATTTGGAATTAGAAAAGATACAGATTGAAACAAATATTCCCCCTAGTTTATATAAGATTACCGCGGATAAGAGAGAAATTCAGCAGATATTCTTTAATATCATCAGGAACGCCGCCCAGGCGATAGAAAAGTCAGGTAAAATTATTATCAGCGCGATTAATACCGTCAATAATAAAGTGCATATTGAAGTGCGGGATACCGGGAAAGGAATACCCGAGGATAAAACACGCAGGATATTTGAGCCGTTTTTTACTACCAAAGGCGCTAATCAGGGAACGGGGCTTGGCCTTTCCATCGTCCGGCAATTAGTTTGGAAGAATAAAGGGGAAATTTCTTTTAGCAGCCAGGCCGGCGTGGGGACGGTTTTTGTTTTAGAGTTTAATCAAGGAGTTTAAAGATGAAAAAAATACTTTTAGTTGACGACGAGCTGGAATTCATTAAAGATTTCTCAAAGGCATTAAAAATATTCGGTTATAAAACATACATGGCAGGCGATGGGCAAGGAGCTTTAAACATTATTGAAAATAAAAAACCGGACATCGTGCTTTGTGATTACAGGCTTTTTGATATAGACGGGGATAAGATTCTGGAGAAAACCAAAAAAAACCATCCGAAAATAAAATTTATTATAATTACTGCTTATTACGATGACGTAGTGGAGGAGCGCCTGCGCAACCTGGGCGCGGATGAAGTTATCTTTAAACCCATAGTTTTAACAGAAATCGAGGCATTATTGAAGAAATTCAGCGTTCACTAAGTGACAGTTATAAATACACTAAGTGACAGTCACAAAGAGCGTGACAGTCACTTAGTGATAAAAAAAAGGAATAAACTATGCACAAAATAAGGGATTTGTTTCATGCGGTTGGAAATTGCCATAATAAAATAAGCGTGGGCGCGGGCGTAGCTAAAATTGAATTAATGCATAATTTTAAAGATAGGCCATTGCCGCCGGAAATAAAAAAGGCGCTGAGCAGGTTAAATGACTTAGAGCGAAATGCGGTAGAATCAAGTGATACTTTAAATCAGCTTAAAGAAGCTGTTTATAAAATTATCGATCCTGATACAAGCCAAAAGAGGAATAGGAGGCAGGAGAAATGAATAAAAAAAAGATAAAGCTGTTGATTGTTGATGACGAAAAGGATATCTGTAAATTTATAAAACTGTTATTTAAAAGGGAGGGATTCTTGGTCTATAGCGCTTTCTCCAGCGCGGCAGCCATAAGAATATTAAAGAAGGAACAGCCTCAAATAGCGCTTTTAGATATTTATCTTAAACGCGGAGAAAGCGGCCTAGACACGTTAAAACAAATTAGGGCACTGGCGCCCGCGTGTAAGTGCATCATGGTAACTTGGGATAAAGCGGTAAACAAAATTAAAGAAACCAAGGCGCAGGGGGCAATTTTCTATCTTATTAAACCTTTGACCATAGACCGACTTCTTAAAGTAGTTAATCGGGTTGTCAAAAATATTAAGCAGAAAGGTTAACTATGGCTAATTCTATGAAAAACGAGCAAGAAATATATGAGAAGATAAAGAACCAAAATATTACAATCCATCCCTTGATTTGGGAGTTGATGGATCATCATATTAGTAATGATCTTTATATAATTAATATAATTATCGGCTCTACCATATTAGACGGACAACCCTTTACCGAAGAAAACGCGAAAAGCATCCTTGAACATAGTAAATCAATAAAAAGTTTTTTAAGTAAATTAGGGAAAGAGACCAGAAAGAATACTCCGTAGGTAATTAAAATGCCGCATCTTAATCTAAAAGACCGCGATATTGATCCATTGGTAATTAAGAAAGTCCCCGCCAAATTCGCCAGTTACTACAAAATAATACCCGTAGAAATTAATAATAACGTTTTAGTTATCGCTATGACTGATCCGCTTGACGTGCGCGCTCTTGATGATATCCGGCTTCTTCTGGGAGTGGAAGTAAGAGGGGCTTTATCCAGCGAGACAGAGATCCACGATGCCATACGTAAGTATTATGGAGTAGGGGCCGACACATTAGAGAAGATAATCGCGCAGAAGCAGCCGCAGGAAGAGTTAAAATTGCTCTTTGAGAAAACCGAAAACCTTGAAGAGATGTCCGAAGATGCTTCCATAGTTAGATTTGTTAATCAGATACTTACCGAGGCGATAAGAGAAAGAGCCACGGATATACATCTTGAACCGTTTCAGAATGAATTGCGCACGCGGTTTCGCATAGACGGCATACTTTATGATATAAATATCCCCGATACCATAAAGTACTTTCATCTGGCGATTGTCTCGCGGATTAAAATTATGGCGCAACTTAATATTGCCGAGCGCCGGCTTCCGCAGGATGGCAGGATCAAGATTAAAGTTGAAGATAAAGAGTTGGATCTGCGTGTTTCGATCCTTTTGACCGGTTTCGGAGAAGCAGTGCACATCAGGATTTTGAGCGCGCAATCCTTTCTGGAATTGGAGAATTTAGGAATGGGCCCGGAAGATTTATTGATTATTGAGAGTGTGATTAAAAAACCTCACGGAGTCATATTTGTTACCGGGCCGACGGGATCCGGAAAATCCACATCTCTCTACGCGGTTTTGGCGCGCATTAATTCTCCCACCATAAAGATTATCACTATTGAAGACCCTATTGAATATCAGCTGCGGGGCGTGAACCAGATTCAGGTTAATCCCCAGATTGGGTTTACTTTTGCCGCGGCATTGAGGCATATGTTAAGGCATGACCCGGATGTGATGATGGTAGGGGAGGTCAGGGATTCTGAAACAGCGGAAATAACCATCCGGTCAGCCCTGACCGGGCATTTAGTTTTCTCAACCCTGCATACCAATGATGCCGCCGGCGCTATAACCAGGCTGTTAGATATGGGAATTGAGCCATTTTTAGTTTCATCTTCGCTGGAATGCCTGATTGCCCAGCGCTTGGTGCGTTTAATCTGCCCTAAATGCAAAATAGAAGTGAAACCGAAGAAGGAGGTTTTGGGCCAGATAAAAGATGTTAAATTACCTGAATCAGAGATGAGATTCTACGAGGGTAAAGGATGCGAATATTGCAGGTTTACCGGTTACCGAGAGAGAACCGGAATTTATGAGATTTTGACGATAACCGAATCAATCAGGCAATTAATTTTAAGCCGGGCTTCCAGCCAGCAGATAAAACATAAGGCTATTTCGCAAGGGATGCGCACCTTGCGCCAAGACGGCCTGCATAAGGTATTTAAAGGGCTGACTAGTTTAGCGGAAGTGTTTCGCGTAACCCAATCAGAGGAACTACACCAGGATTAACAGTAATGCCGATATACGCCTATCTAGCCAAAACCGATCCTCAAAATACTATCCAGGGAGAAATCGAGGCAGAATCAGATCAAGAGGCAATTAATAAAATTAGTCAAGCCGGATATTTTCCGATTTCCGTTACTCTGAAAGTTGAGAATTCAAGAGTTCTGAATAATACTCCTAAGAAAATCTCTAAACGCGATATTGTTTTATTTGCCCGTCAGTTATCCACCCTCGTAGATTCAGGAGTACCTATCGTAAGCGGCTTGAATATTGTGATGGGCCAAATGCCTAATCTCTATTTAAAAGAAGTTCTGGCAGATGTGGCCGGCAAAATAAAGGACGGTAAATCTTTCTCCGACAGCCTAGCCACGTATCCGGAAGTTTTCCCTCAGCTTTATACCGCGATAATCAACTCCGGGGAAGTAAGCGGAAGCCTGAAAATCACCCTTACGCGGCTGGCAGATTTTCTTGAAAAAGAAGAGGAATTCAGAAATTCAGTCCGTTCAGCGTTGGTATATCCGGCATTTGTTTTTGGTGTAGGCGTGTTAACGGTTATTGTTTTAATAGGTTTTGTCATACCGCGCCTGGTGAATATGTTTGAAGATATGGGGCAGGTTTTACCTTTACCCACCAAAATTTTAATTGAGGCCTCGGTAGTTTTTAATAAATACGGGATAATTATTATCGCGTTTACGGCGGTGATTATATTTTTTCTGCGCCGGCAATACCTTAGCCCTCAGGGGAGGTT
This sequence comes from Candidatus Omnitrophota bacterium, assembly GCA_026387315.1. Taxonomy (GTDB): domain Bacteria; phylum Omnitrophota; class Gorgyraeia; order Gygaellales; family Profunditerraquicolaceae; genus UBA6249. The sequence goes on along the minus strand of JAPLLY010000060.1, from coordinate 5,097 downwards.
AGCCTGGGATAAGTTTAAACTAAAATTACCGGTATTAGGCGAAATTACCTTAAAGACGGAAATTAGCCGCCTGACGCGCACATTATCATTACTGCTCTCCGGAGGCTTATCCGTTGTTCCTTCTTTGGATGTAGTTTCTTCGATACTGGAAAATCGGGTTTTAAAACTACAGATTAGCCGGATTAAAGATGATATTATCGGCGGCTTGAGCCTTTCAGATTCTATAAAAAAATGCGAATTATTCCCAAATTTTGTAATTAATATCGTCATCATCGGAGAGGAAACCGGGACGCTGAAAAAATCCCTGACGCGCATTGCTGATGACTATGAAAGGGATGTTGACAGGTCTTTAAAATCGCTAGCCCGTATGCTTGAACCGATTATAATTTTAGGCGTGGGCTTGGTAGTTGGTTTTATTGTTTTAGCCATGCTTCTGCCGATATTCCAAATGAATTTAATTGTAAGATAGGCGAGTATGGAAAAAAGAGGTTTTACGCTAATTGAACTTATGTTGGTGGTTGTAATCGCGGGGATTCTTGCGGCGGCGGCAATCCCGCGTTTTAAGAAAACCTATGACAGATTTGAATTCGAGAATTTCTCCAAGGATATTTATTATCTTATACAATATCTTCAGAATAGCGCTATTGTAGAAAAGAAGATTTATTATCTAAATATTGATAAGGAGAAGGTAGAATTTATGGCAAGCCGCCTTGAAAATGGCGAAACCGCGGCTTTAAAGGGGAGACTGGCGAAAGTATTTAAAGCTCCGGAAGCAATCAAGGTGAATATAGAACCCGATGCCGAATATATTTGTTTTTTCCCTAACGGTAAGATTGACGATCTCTCTATTATTTTCACGGATAGATCCGAAAAAAAGATTATAATTGATACAAAAAACATAAACAATGATATCCAGATCCAATAAAGCCTTTACCCTGCTTGAGGTTTTAATCGCCTTGGTGATCTTATCCACGGCTATTGTTTTTATATTCCGTTCAGTTACTTCGTCACTCTACAGTGCAAAATTCAGCCAGAATATAACTGGCGCCTGTTTTTTCGCGGAAAACAAAATTTGGGAGATGGAAGAGGAACAAAGGGCTAAAGCAGAGCCGATAGAAAACCGGCAAGGCAGCCAAAAGATACAAGGTAAGGATTTTAGATGGACATGCCAAACGAAAAGATTAGGAAGTTCTAATTTGGTTTACCTTGAATTTATTGTTTACTGGCAAGAAAGCCTGCGGGAAAAAGAATATGTTTTGGAATTCGACACTTATCTTCTGTCGCTCTAAATATGAATAAGAAAAACGGTTTTACCCTCATTGAGTTAATGCTGGTTAGTGTCATTTTTTCTTTATTAATACTTAGTATCTTCTCGGCTTTTCGGACGGGTTTATTAAGCCATGAAAAAATAGATGCCGCGGCTAATCTTTATCAAAAGGCAAGGCTGTCTTTGAGCTTAATAGAGGCTGAATTAAAAAATGCTTTTGTTTATGCCGAATCTGACTCAAAGTTTATGGGCAGTCCCGAATCAATGGATTTTTTTAGTATTCTTGACGTATATGATAAAGAAGGGAAGATTTTTTCCAATATCGGGCGTATCCGGTATAAGATTCTCGATCATTCTTTAACGCGCAAGGTATCCCAGGGTATACTCGCGTTAAAAGCCGTTGTGGAGGAGGAAGGCGAATCTTTTTTATCCGGGGTAGAAAAATTATCCCTGCAATTTGCCGCTCCTTCTACGGTTCCCGATAAACTCTGTGAATGGCAGGATCTTTGGCCAAAAGAAGGGGTTGCTGATCAGAAGAAACAATTACCTATTGCCGTAAAAATAAAACTTGTATTAAAACAAAAGGACAATAGTTTAGTTGAATTTAATAAGATTATGCCATTCTATGCAAAATAAAAAGGGCTCCATATTATTAATTAGTTCATGGGTGCTGTTAATCCTGGTTGTTTTGGCTATTGGTTTGGGCCATCGCAGCTCAATTGCCCTAAGGCTCTGTGCGTATCAAAGAGACAACCTCAAAGCATCTTATTTAGCTAAAGCAGGGATAAATCAGGCGATACTGCAATTAAAGGAAGATGCCAGCTTTCCTTATAATAGCCTTAAAAGCATTTGGAGCACTGGTGTTGATCCTTTAACCAGCAAGCCACTTTTTGAAAATGTGCAGATACGGGATGGCTCCGGAGAGAAATTCACCGTGCGTTATCCCTATGATGATATAAATTATCTTTGTATGCTGGATGAGGAGAGAAAAATTAATATCAATAAAGTTGTTACCGGCTTGATATTTCAACCCCTGCTAGGGCAGCTTATATTAACAAGATTATTTGATTTTGCCGGAGCTGCAAACCCTGATGATTTAAAGAATTTAGTGGTAAAATGGATTGACCCGGCAGCAGACATTGGGGATGATCCGGATCAAATATTCAAGAATAGTAATCTTCAAACTACGGAAGAGCTCTTGCCAATATTGGAATTTTTTTATAAAGAGGAAGGTAACCCTGCCCTAAAAGCGAAGCAGATATACGGAAAAATAAAAGATTTAATTACTGTTTATGGGGATGGAAAAATAAATATAAATACCGCCAAAGAAGAAACATTGGGAATTTTGATCAACGCGTGCATAGATGAGTGTGTTAAAAATGGCGTAATAACCGTAAGGCCTGACCCGCAGAATCTTATAAATTTAATTTCTATAATTAGAAAAGATGCTCCTTTTGAGAATTTGGGAGCTTTAAGCAATGCTTTGGCCTCTACTAGTAACTTAAGTTCAGAAGAAAAAAATGTTTTAAATAAATTAACTGAAATAATTACTTTTAAATCAAATAATTTCCGTATAAATTCCACAGGTGAAATTATTGGCAAAAGTATATCCAAAACAATAACCTGTATTTTTAGCCGTACTGGGAATAAAATTATCTATTGGCATGAGAATTAACTTGAGATAGGTAAAAAAGACGTATACAATAATACCATGTTGCCAAAAACATATAAAAAAGCGGATGTATTTTTTATCTGTCAGTTTAGCGAAGCCAGGTTAAGGGTAATAAGGTGCGCGCGTACTGTTGCCGGAAAAGTAGAATTCTTAGAATCCAAGGCGCGGGAGTTCCCTGTTTTAACGGATAAAGAAACTCTATCTCTTAACCTGGGCCAAATCCTTAAAGAGTTGGATTTTAGGGATAATCCTTTAATTGTTTCTTTGCCTCGGGCGCAAGCAACCTGCCGTTACTTAAAAATACCCAGTAAAATACCCTCCGAGGTAGAACAGATTGCCAGCCTGCAGGCGCCGCGTTATCTGCCATATCAGGCAAATGAATTAATTACCGCTTACCAGCCTATTTTGGTTGACCAGGATGGATACACGCATATTAATTTATTTATCGCGCATAGAGATGTAATTGAGGATTATACCAAGATCTTTAAGAAATTAAACGTTAAGAATTATTCTGTCTTCCTTAGCTCGGTAGGGCTGCTAAATTTATATTACACTCTAAATCCTCAAATAAAGAGTTCCGCGATACTTATTGACATTGATGCTGATCAGGCCCAGATCGCGATAGTTAATAAAGATAATTTCTTTTTCAGCCGTTCATTTAAGGTTCCGCGAAATCTTCCCGAATGGGAGAATGTAATCACGCAAGAGATAAACAAAACCAGAAATGCCTGCCTGAAAGAGACCTCCTATCAAGATCCTGAGAAAATCGTAATTTTTGGCTCGCCGGATAATTTTCAAAGCTTAACGGAAATAGTAAATAAGCAAACAGCTATTCCGGTTGAGATATTTCCTTATTGGCAGAAATTATCTTTTCCTCAAGTTTTATTGAATCAGGTTTCAGGCTCAGGCGTATCCTATGCTCATCTCGTGGGCCTGGGATTAAAAAGCATACCTGAATCAGCCAGCCTTTTGCCTCCGGAAATAAGAAGCCAGGCAAGAAATAACCTTAAAGCAAGAGAGAAGCTGCGGGTGGTGTATTTTTTATTATGCGTAGTAATAATATTTGCATTGGGAGTATTAAAGAATATAGATAATAAGGTAAGGTTTCTGGGTTATGTCAAGGCAGAGCTGAACAAGATTGAAAAAGATGCCCGTTCAATAGAGGGGCTTCAGGAGCGCGTTGAATTTGTGGAAAAGAGCCATCAGAAAAAACCGTCCGCTTTGGATATTTTGTATGAGTTGCATCAAATTATTCCGGAAGAGGTTGTTTTGACTAATTTTAGTTATGATCAGAGCGGCCAAATCGTTTTACGCGGCCAAACGCCTCAGATGAATAATATTTTTGAGTTCGTTACCCGGCTTGAACAATCCGCCGTATTCAGGAGCTTTGAGACTAAAGTAAGATACGCCTCTAATAAAAAGTCCTCCGTGGGAGACTTAATCGATTTTGAAATAGGCGGGGTTAAGAAATGATTAAATTGCTTAAAAATAGAGAAAAAATAATTCTTTACCTGACCCTGGCCGTTATATTGTTTAGCCTTATTTTTTATTTTATAGTTTCGCCGGTGATGGCAAAATACGCGAATTTGAATAAAGAGATTACGGTTGCCAGCGCGAAATTAAGAAAATATATGGCTTTGTTGAGCCAAAAGGAGATGATTCAGAAAAAGTATTCGGATAAATTCTATTCTATTTCTAGTTTACCTGAGTTTAAGCAGGATTCACTGGTTGCTGCTTTAAGCGAATTGCAGAATCTGGCCAAGGGCGCGGATATCCGTATTATCGATTTGCGCCCTCAGCAAGGAGTAAAAACAAGCAGCCAGCAATACAAAGAAATAATTATAGATATGAGAACAGAGGGTTCAATGGAGGGGTACCTTAAATTTATCTATGATATCGAAAACTCGCTTTGGATACTACGCATCAAAAAGTTTCAACTACTGGCCAAGAGTAATTCCGTAGCTCTTGAGGGCGTTTTCACTATCGCACAAGTTCTATTATCTAACTAAAACGGCCATTCTTAGCCACCATTAAAAACTTCTTGCAATTTATAGGGTTAGGTGTTACATTTTTAACGAGTTAGCAACGGAATAGGTCCGAGGAAGATAATGCCACTAAGCAATAAGATTAAGCCAAATATATTAAGATTAGCCGGCTT
>JAPLLY010000027.1 GCA_026387315.1 Candidatus Omnitrophota bacterium | reverse complement strand
TTTTTCTACGCTTAATATCTGTGTTTCAACCATATCTCCGACGGCAAACATCTCGCCGGGATTATTAACTCGCTTAGTCCAGGAGATCTCGGAAACATGGATCAAGCCCTCAATACCTTTTTCTAGTTCCACGAAAACTCCGTAGGGTAAGATATTCACTACTTTGCCTTTTACCTTTGCCCCAACAGTGAATTTTCCTTCAATGTCCTTCCAGGGATCAGATAATCTTTGCTTTAAGCCCAAAGATACTTTACCTGAAGCCTGATCAAGATTTAAAATCATTACCTCGATTTTATCTCCAATGGCCACAATTTCAGAAGGATGGCTAATCTTTGACCAAGACATATCTGTGATATGCAATAAACCATCTACTCCACCTAAATCAATAAAAGCACCGAAATCGGTAATTGCCTTAACCAACCCGGGATAAATATTACCAATCTTTAATTCACCCCAGATCTTGCCTTTAGCCACGTCCCGGTCTGCCTGCACTGCTTCGCGGCGGCTGACAATAATACTACGGCGTAAATTATTTACTTTAACGATCTTAAACTTAAATATCTTATACAAGATATCTTTATCAGCAATGTTGCGGAAAGAAGAAAGTGAGCTGGGCAAAAATCCTTCAATTCCCATAATATCCACCAGGAATCCACCCTTAACCTTCTTCACCGGCTTACCTTCTACCAATGTTCCGTCATTGGATAATTTAACAATTTTATCCCAACCGGCCATACGCATGGCTTTTTCACGCGAGAGAGTCATTACTCCAGCGTCATTTTCCATGGTCTCCAACAAAAACTCCATCTCCCGGCCAATCACTAAATCCCCGGTGCTAAATTCAGTAATGGGAACGATCCCTTCAGATTTAAATCCTACGTCCACCAAGACCTCTTTAGTCTTGATTTCTACTATTTTACCGCTGACTACCTGGCCTTCTTTTAAAACCTTAATACTTTGATTATATAACAGCTCTAATTCCGCTCTAGTATCTGTTGACATCTTAAAATCTCCTTTATTTATTTTTTGTAGAGACGCAAAATTTTGCGTCTCTACATCTAATTAATAGTTTAAATTAATCGTTAAGCAAAATAGCCAGAATCATACGCCGAAATTCATGATTTGGCTCCCCCCTTTCCACGCGAATTTGTTCGTAGTATAAATGATTTTATACTCCATCCTTTAAAATTATCTCTTTACCCAACGCCAACAACTTCTTGGCCTGAGCAAGACTCTTAGCCTCGGCATAAGTACGCATAATCGGTTCGGTACCTGAACCGCGAAACATTAGCCAGCTCTGATCCTCACAAATAAGTTTTATCCCGTCGTAATCTTTAATATCTACAACTTTTCTCCCTAACAATTCCTGAGGAAGACTTTCTTTCTTTGGCTCAACCCGCTTATCCAAATGAAAATCCTGGCGGACATAATAATATTTACCAAATTGCTTTTCGGTTTCATTTAATATTTTTAAAATATTTTTATTCCGATAGACCATCATCTCAATCAAAAGTAAACCCGCCATCGTTCCATCGCGCTCAGGAATATATCCTTTAACTCCCATACCTCCGGCTTCTTCACCGCCGGCAACAATATCCTGGGTTTCCATAAGATTAGAGATATATTTAAACCCTACAGGAGTTTCATATAGTTTGATCCCTAAGAAATTTGCAATATTATCCATCATGGTTGAGCCGCAAATAGTCTTAACCAACCCGCCGCTCCAATGCCGATCCTGATTTAAATGTAACGCCAACAATCCCAAAATCTTTTGCGGATGAATGAAAACACCACCCGGAGCAACCGCCGCAATCCTGTCTGCATCTCCGTCTAAAGCAATACCTAAATCAAACTTTTCTGCTTTTACCCGTCTTTTTAATTCTGCCAAATTCTCCTCTACCGGTTCAGGCCTGCCCCCGCCAAAAGAAGGATTAATCGTATTGCGCATAAACTCCAACTTAATACTAGTACCCTTAAGCACCTGAGCGATAAAACTATCTCCGGAACCATACATCGAATCAACCAAAACTTTAAATTTTTTGTTTTTAATCTTTTTTAAATCGATATAATTACGGATAAACTTTATATAATCCCTGGTAAGATCGACGATTTGAATTGATTCCACATTAGCAGAATCTTTTACCGGAGTTTTTGTCAGTAACCCCTCAACCTCACGGGTCAACTCCTGACTAGCTCCCCCGCCGGCGGCATTCTTGATTTTAAAACCGTTATATTCTGCCGGATTATGCGAAGCAGTAATCATAATTCCTAAATCGAATTTACGTGATTTGACCGCAAAACTCAAAGCCGGAGTAGGAATAGGCTGATCCGAAAGAATTACCTCTATATCATTACTTTTTAGGACAATGGCCGCGGCTTGAGCAAATTTATCAGACATGAAACGGGTATCAAACCCCACGGCAACTTTTTTACCGCTCCCTAAAAAATCCGCCACTGCCTGAGCAAGAATTTTAACATTTTCTAAAGTATACGTATCTGCAATAATCGCTCTCCATCCGTCGGTGCCGAATTTAATTTGTGTACCTGCATTACCCATATTCTCATCTCCTTGCCCACACGGGCACACCCGCGCAATACCTTATAAGCGCGGGGTGTATCTTATCTTAAACTATTAATTGCCTGTTTAATATTTTTTGCCTTAAAAATATAGGATCCTGCCACTAAAATATTCGCACCGGCCTGCTTAACCAGCTTGGCAGTTTGATTGTTAATCCCACCGTCTACAGCGATATCTTTAGTAAAAATTGCGCGCAGTTGTTTTATTTTATCCACTACCTGCGGGATAAAAGCCTGACCGCCAAAACCGGGATTTACCGACATGATTAAAATAAGGTCCGCTAAATCCAAAGCCGGCCTTATCTTAAATAGTGGCGTAGCCGGATTCAAAGAAATCCCAAACTTAACTTTACTTTTTTTCAGAGTTTTAGCAATTCCCCGTAGTTCTTTTAAACTGACTGTTTCAATGTGCACAGTAATCATGTCGCTACCGGCGTCCACAAAAGCTTTAATATATTTAACCGGATTCTCAATCATCAAATGCACATCTAACATAAGCGTAGTTGACCGGCGCATAAATTTCACAACTACCGGACCAATAGTAATATTAGGAACAAAATGCCCATCCATCACATCTACGTGTACAAGATCCGCCCCTGCCTGTTTAATTTTAGCAAGCTCAAACCCTAGTTTACTAAAATCTGCGGATAATATTGACGGAGCAACTTTAATTTTCACCCAGCTCTTCCTTCCCTTTTAAACACCAGCTCTTTCTTCCTTACACCCCCGCAGGAAGAACTGGTTCATTTATACAGCCTTCTTTTCTTTATGTAATCAAAAACTTTATCGGTTACTAAATAACCAAAAGATTTATTCTGGTTAACACACTGGCGCACCTCAAAACCTGAAACATCTACTGCCCGAATGGGCAAAGTATGAATATAGGAAGGTATCTGTTCCAGCGGATACCCCGGGCGGGTTGCCGCGACAAATTTAACCATGGTTAAAATCTGGCTTAAATCCTTCCATTCATTTAAATACTTAAGCAAATCTGAGCCAATAATAAAATACAACTCATCCTGGCTATATTTAGCTTTAAATACTTTTAAAGTATCAATTGTATAAGAACGTCCCTGGCGCTTAATCTCAATGTCTGAAACCGCAAAAAACTTATTGGAAGCCACTGCCAATTTGAGCATTTTTAACCGGTCTTTAGCCGGGGCAATATCAGAATTATCCTTATGCGGAGGTAAAGCTGTAGGAACAAAAATAATTTTATCTAACGCTAACTTTTCCCTTACCTCTTCGGCTAAAATTAAATGGCCAATATGTACCGGGTTAAACGTCCCACCCAGAATTCCTATTTTCATATTAAATTAAGTCAAAGCTCTAAACATAAAACTCTAAATCCTAAACAAATCCTAAATCCAAAACTAAAATTTTGACACAACTTTTTGAGTTTAGGGTTTCGAGTTTGTTTAGGGTTTAGGATTTCGTGTTTAGGATTTAACACCTTATTTGTCCATTCCCGTGAATAATATATTTATAGGTAGTCAACTCCTCCAGCCCCATCGGGCCGCGGGCATGCAGCTTGTCGGTGGAAATGCCCATCTCCGCCCCCATGCCAAATTGATTACCGTCGGTAAAACGGGTAGAAGCATTTAAATAAACACAAGCTGAGTCTACCTGCTGTAAGAATTTTTCTGCAGCACGGTTATCATCCGTAACAATGCTGTCAGAGTGATGTGAGCCGTATTCATTGATATGCACAATTGCAGCATCCAAATCAGCCACAACTTTAACCGATAAAATTAAATCCGAATATTCCGTATGGTAATCTTTTTGGGTAGCCAATTTGACCCAATTGGCGATTCTTTTAGTAAATGCGCATCCGCGAATCTCTACACCGGCATCCTTAAACTTTTTAAGCATACCAGGCAGGAACCTGACGGCAACATCACGGTGCACCAACATGCTTTCCATAGCATTACAAACTCCTGGACGCTGACACTTAGCATTAAAACAAATGTTCTCTGCCATATTCAAATCCGCATTTTCATCCACATAAACATGGCAGATTCCTTTATAATGTTTAATCACTGGTATACGCGAAAGCGCTACTACCTTATTAATCAATTCTTCTCCGCCGCGGGGAATAACCACATCCACATAATTATTTAATTTAAGCAAATAATCTACCGCCTGGTGTTTGGTAGTGGCAATTAAATTAATTGCACCTTCCATCAAACCATGTTTTTGCATTACCTCTTTTAGTATATTATAAATTCCCAAATTAGAATTTATTGCTTCACTCCCACCACGCAAAATTACGCTGTTGCCGGATTTAAAACAAAGACCAATACAATCAGCCGTAACATTAGGGCGTGATTCATAAATAATCGCCACGACTCCAATAGGAGAACGCACTTTCTTAATACTTAAGCCATTAGGTCTATCCCAGGCACGGATTAACTGGCCAACTGGATCTTTAAGCTTAGCAATATCCAACAAAGAATCTGCCATTTGCTTAATTCTTGCTTCATTCAAAGTAAGCCGGTCGATGAATGCCTTATTTTTAGCATGCGCTTTAGAAATATCTTTTTGGTTGGCTTTTAAAATACTGGCCTGCTTACTCAGCAAAGCCGCCGACATATCCTTAAGCACCACATCCTTTGTAGCTGAAGACAGAACAGCAAGACTGCGCGATGCCGCTTTAGCCTGCTTAGCAATATTTTCTATTTCTTTTTTTAGGTCTTGTTTCATAATTTTATTCGGGTAAACCCGATTATAAGTTCCGCGCTTCTAACGGGGTAAAAATATAGTACCCTGACAAAAAGGATTACCCGCTAAACGGCTAATCACTTTATTACTGCGCCCATTGGCGATAACGCAGGGAACTTTCCCTTCAACAGCAATACGCGCTGCCTCTAATTTCGTCACCATGCCGCCCACGCAAATCTTTTTATCCGTCGGAGAAGCCAATGATTTAATCTGGCCGGTAATTTTTTCAACTTGACGGATAATTTTTTTATTTTTATCTAATAACCCTTCTACATCTGAAAGGATAATTAAAAGATCCGCATCTACCAATATTGAAACTAAAGCTGACAAACGGTCATTATCGCCTAATTTAATCTCTTCCGTAGCAACCGTATCATTCTCATTGATAATTGGCACACAATTAAGTTTTAGCAAAGTATTCAAGGTATGTTTGGCATTAGCATAACGCACCCCAAGGAAATCATCCCAGGTTAAAAGCAGTTGTGCGCAATTTAACTTATATTTTTTAAGCGCCAGCTTATAAACATGCATCAACTCATGCTGTCCGATAGCTGCGGCTGCCTGCAAAGCTTCCAGCTTCTTCGGACGGTTAGCCAGCTTTAAAATTGACATCCCCAAAGCAATCGCTCCGGAGGAAACAATCACTACCTCTTTATCCTGCTTAATTAAATCAGCGATCTGCTTGGCGAATTTATTAACTAAACCAGTATCCAGTTTACTTTTATCTGTAGCAAATAAACTAGAACCAACCTTAACCACAACTCTTTTATAATTTTTTAGCGACCGCATCAACTAACTCCTCTAGACCCTGTTTGTTTAACGCTGAAACCAAATAAACTGTTTTCTTAATTGCCTTCTTAAACCGCTTTAAATTATCCTGAGCGACCGGCAAATCCATTTTATTGGCGCAAACAACCTGAGGTTTTTTATAAACTTCTTTGCTGTAATTCTTTAATTCTAAATTAATATTTTTATAATCTTCTACAGGATCCCTACCATCAAAACCGGCCATATCCACAAGGTGAATCAAAACTTTGGTACGCTCGATATGTTTTAAAAATTTAATCCCTAAACCCCGGCCGCTTGAAGCACCCGCAATTAAACCGGGGATATCGGCAATTACAAATTTCCGATGCGTTCCCGTAGCTACCCCTAAAATCGGACCGGTAGTCGTAAATGGATACGGGGCAATTTTAGGATGCGCATTAGAAATTGCAGAGATCAGGGTAGATTTACCAGCATTAGGAAACCCTACTACCCCCACATCCGCCAAAAGCTTTAAATCCAGTATAATAACTTTTTCTTCACCCGGCTCACCCGCAGTAGCTTCTCTACGGTGCCAATTGCCTATACCGCCTTTGCCGCCACGAGCGATAATTACCTGATCACCATCAACATCCAGATCACGCAAGACTGAACCGGTAGCAGAATCCTGAATCGCAGTACCTAAAGGCACCCGGATAATTACATCCTCAGCGCCTCTACCTTTTTTATGGTTGCTTGAACCCTGACCGCCGTTTGCGCCGAAAAAATGACGATGATACTGAAAATCTAGAAGTGTAAGCAAATTACGGTCTGCGCGAATAATAATATCTGCGCCACGACCGCCATCCCCTCCATCTGGAATCCCCTGGCGTTGATACTTATCCCGATGGAGGCTTTGACAGCCTTTACCGCCAGAGCCTGCACGCACATTAATTTTAGCCCCGTCGATAAACACTTTTTATGAGCCTAAAACAATGGCTTTAATCTTTAATTCCGTAAGCTGGGCGCGATGACCTTTTTCCCAATGGGAATTCTTGCGCCTGCGGTGTTTGTAAGCAGTGGTTTTCTCACCAAAGGTTTGTTTTAAAACTACTGCCTGGACTTTGGCGCCCTTTACATAAGGCTGGCCAATCTCCACCTTCTTTTCATCGGAAATCAATAAAACCTTATCAATATCGATATTATCACCTTTTGCCACCACTTGTTTGTTCACCTCAATAATATCATCCTTTTTTACGTTATACTGTTTTGCTCCAACTTCAATTATGGCATACATTTGACAACCTCCCTACGCCTGGCGACCGGCAAGCTTAAAGTAAATAAAATGTTAACTTGAGTTTAATATTATATACCCGCAGAATTCATGGGTCAAGTTAAAAAATAGGTTGTAGAGACGCAAAATTTTGCGTCTCTACACTAATAAAAACAGCTATTTCCCTTTCTCTGCACTATCTCCAGAAAAAGGGAAACGTCCTTTGATCTTTTTAGCTGAATTTTATATCTTCAAGGTGCGCGGCAGGGTTAGAAATGAGGTTAATCTTAATCCGGTATTTATGCTCAACCGCGCGCAGGGCCTCCTTATCTTTTAAGATTTCATCAATCACAGGCGGGGCTAAAGTCAGCGAAGCCTGTTTTAAGGTTTTGCCCTTAAGATAGCGTTTAAGCTCTTTTAAAGCAAAAATTCCCAGAGTTTGAGGTGAACGCAATTTCCCCTTACCTTTACAATACGGACAGGGATGGAAAGAAAGCATCTGCACTGTCTTATGGATACGCTCACGGGTCATCTCAACTATCCCAAATTTAGAAATTCCCAAAATGTCATATTTAGCCCGGTCGCCGCTTAAAGCATTTTTCATGATATTCAACTCATATTTAGCCCGGTCGCAGCTTAAAGCATTTTTCAGGATATTCAACAATTCTCGGCGATGGCCTTCGCGTTCCATATCAATAAAATCAATCACTACAATACCGCCTAAATCCCGCAAAACTAGCTGCCGGGCAATCTCAACTGCAGCCTCCGCATTAACCTTAAAAGCCATCTCCTCCTGATTAACCTTCTTTTTAAAACCACCGCTATTTACATCAATCACGACCAGGCCTTCAGTAGGCTCAATTATAAGATAGGCCTTGGATTTCATATAAACATGGCTTTCAAAAATATGATTAATCTGTTTCTCTACATCTTTTGCCCCAAAAAGGTCATCTCCCCGGTAAAGTTCTACCTTTTTACTCAGATAACTCAAGAAAGTATGCATAAAATGCTGAATACGGTAAAATTCGGGTTTAGAATCAACAATCAACTTGCTCACGTCTTCGGTAAAAGAATCACGGATTGCCCGCAGAGGCAAATCATACTCTTCATAAACTAAAGCCGGCGCCTTTTTCTCCTGTGCGATTTTCTCCAGTCGTTTCCACAACTTATAAAGAAATTGTGCGTCGCGGATTAATTCCTGCTCGCTTCGTCCACTAGCTGCAGTGCGCACAATAAAACCTACCGGATCAGGAAGCTTAAGCTTTTTAAAAATATCCCGCAGGCGCCTTCTTTCTACCTCATTCTCAATGCGCCGGGAAATCCCTCCCTGTTTTTCTAAAGGCATAATTACTAAATACCTTCCCGCCAGGCCAATCTGCGTAGAAAGGCGCGGCCCTTTAGTGCCAAAAGACTCTTTAACCACCTGCACTAAAACTTCCTGCCCTTTCTTTACCTCCTTAATTGGAGTCTGCGCTGGTGCCTCAATCGACTCATAAGCAGATTCAATTTCCGATAAATACAAAAAACCGTTTTTTGGCAAACCAATATCCACAAAAGCCGCGCCGATAGAAGGCATTACTGCTTCAATTCTGCCCTTATAGATATTGCCGACAATCGTACGATCCTGCGGGCGTTCAATGTGAAACTCCAAAAGCAGACCATCCTGAACTATCGCTACCCGCTTTTCCTGTGTTTCGGAGTTAATTAAAATTTCCTTGGACATCTTTTACTTCTATCCCTTCTGGTAATTGTTTTTGCAGCCTACACTTAAAATCCTCAGGAGCAACCGGAAACTTTAGAACAATCGAAGCTTCTTCCAGTTGGCTTTCTACTCCTAATTTCAAAGCTCTTTTAAAGCTTAGTTTCGGATGCGGGCTAAACCCTTCAGTCATTTTTAAAGGTAACTCTGCCCGGCGCATAGCGCGCATGAATAGGCGCATCAGGTCTAAATGCGAAATATAACGCATCAGCCCTGTTTTGGAAAAGTTAAAACTTACTCTGTACATAAAAAATCAAGCACCTTATATCTTTTATCTAGCGCAGTCCTTGCAAGCATTAGCGAACAAGAGCAGGCACCTTAAAACTTTTATCTAACGCAATCCTTTACGCCAAGCGTAAAGGATAAAACTTATCTAATATATTATTTCTTTTTCTTCTTTTCTACAGGTTCTTTCTTAATTTCTACAACCGCCGGCTGCCCTA
>JAPLLY010000041.1 GCA_026387315.1 Candidatus Omnitrophota bacterium | reverse complement strand
TCTTTTTGAAAAATATAAGGTTTTTTCTAAAGAAGAGGTGATTGCGCGGTATCACATCTGGATCCATATGTATAATCTTACTTTGGAGATTGAAGCCAATACCTTAAATGAGATGGTAAATGCTTCGGTGGTGCCAGCGGGGTATAAATATGAAAGGTTATTGGCTTCTGCCCTGGATAAATTGGTAAGGTTAAAGAAAAGTGTGGGGTTGAAAGTGAATGCGGCGGCTTTAGAAGATAAGAAGGCGCATTTATGTGAAGTGGTTTCCAGTATTTATTATGTGCGCAGAAATACAATCGCTATGGTTAAGCTGCTGGATAAGGCAAAAAGATTAAGTGATGAAAAACGCGCGGAGGTTTATTTTTCCCAACTTAAACCTTTGATGGAGCATATCAGAAAACATGTGGATCAGCTTGAATGCGTGGTGGCTGATGATGCCTGGGATTTGCCTAAGTATCGGGAGATGTTATTCATTAAATAATAAATAAAAGATACTGTCGAAAGTTCTATGCAGGAATTCAGGGGACGGTTCTATTTTTTACTATTTTTAAATATGAAAAAACAATTCAAAAAATCAAGGGGACGGTTCTATTTTTCCCAGTTTAATGTCAGAAAAATAGAACCGTCCCCATGTTTTAATACAGGAGATTGATTATGAATATTTGGCAATTAATTAAGGTTGGTGGTTTTACGATGGTGGTGCTTTTAGCCTCTTCAGTATTGTCAATAGCGATTATTTTGGAAAGGCTTATTGCCTATCGCCTTAAATCTAGAATAAACAGAAAAGATTTCATGTTAAAGATGCGCCAGGAGATTAAAAAAGGGAGGCTGAATCCGGCAATAGAGATTTGCAAGAATACTAATACTCCTTTTGCCCAGGTTGTTTATTCAGGTTTAAGTTTTTTTGATTGCAGCGAGAAAGAGATATCCAATAATATGGAGCGCCAGATTATTATTGAAACTACTATACTTGAGCGCTTGACTTCGGTTATCGGCACAATCGGAAGCGTTTCAGTTTACGTGGGATTGTTTGGAACGGTTCTAGGGATAATCCGCGCGTTCCATGATATATCCGTGAGTGGATCCGGAGGTATAAGCGTGGTGATCAGCGGAATATCTGAAGCCTTGGCTTGTACTGCTGCCGGGCTTTGCGTGGCGGTTCCAGCAGTAGTTGCCTATAATTATTTTATGAAGAAGATCGATGATTTTATTAAGGATATGGAGTTGGCTGCTTCTGAAACTATGGATTTAATCAGCGCGATAAAGAAATGAGATCTTGCGGTAGAAAACAGAAACTAATTGCTGAAATAAATATTACTCCGTTTACCGATGTAATATTGGTGCTCTTGATTATCTTCATGATTACTACTCCGTTAATTCTACAGTCAAACATCCGGGTTAATCTGCCTAGCTCGACAACCGGCCAACCCCTCCAACAGGCCCGGCAGATTAGTGTGATGGTGACTAATGAAGGCATGATCTATTTAGATAATAAGCCGACTTTGAGAAAAACGCTTAAGGCGGATGTTTCTAAGCTGTATCAGGCTAATCCTGAGCTGGAAGTGATTTTATTTTCAGATAAGATGGTTAGGTTCAAGGATCTGGTGGCGCTTTTGGATATTTTTAATGAACTGGGCATTAAAAATTTAAATATTGCCACCAAAACAGAATAAACGTGTTTTTTATTTAAAATAATACGCCAGAGAATACGTCCTCTGGTTTTTTATTTGCCGCAGAAAGCGGCACACCGGCCTATCCTTTTAGGCTGGTGTGTAATCAATCCTACTGAGCCATCAATAAATGAAAAATGAATTAGTTTTGCTTTTAATTATCCTTATTCCTATTATCGGAGCGCTGGTCTTGCCTTTG
Organism: Candidatus Omnitrophota bacterium; assembly: GCA_026387315.1. GTDB lineage: Bacteria > Omnitrophota > Gorgyraeia > Gygaellales > Profunditerraquicolaceae > UBA6249. The sequence goes on along the minus strand of JAPLLY010000041.1, from coordinate 12,187 downwards.
ATAAGCAGGATTTCAGCAGCTTTTAGGAATGGGTTTTCGTTTGCGGTCATCGCCTTCTCTTTTGCGCTTTCTTTTCTTTTATTGCCATTAGCGCTCAAAAATCAGGTCATCACAATCTTTAAAGATTTTCCGTTAGGATTTAACTTTGTTTTTACCGCGGACAGCTTAGCTGTAGGTATGGCGATAGTTGTGTCTTTCATTAGCGCGCTGATTGTTTTGTATTCTTTTGATTATATAAAGCACTATGAAAATCAGAATGAATATTATCCTATGGTGGTCTTGTTTCTTGGCGCGATGATGGGCCTGGTCTTTTCCGGCAATTTGATATTACTCTATGTTTTTTGGGAGGTTACTGCCGTAACCAGCTGGCGCCTGATCGGTTTTTTCAGGAAGAAAGAGCATGTCTTAGCCGCGGATAAGGCATTTTTAGTGACGGTTTTTGGATCGCTGCTTATGCTTTTAGGTTTTATCAGAATGTATCAAGAAACAGGTTCATTTGATTTATTTACTATAAGAGAAGTAGTCAAGTTGCATCCTATTTCTAATTTAACCATAGCTTTAATACTAGCAGGGATATTTTCTAAATCTGCAACACTGCCTTTTCATACTTGGCTTCCTGATGCCGGTGTTGCGCCTTCTCCGATTACAGCACTGCTGCATGCGGCGGTTTTGGTTAAAATCGGCGTTTATGTATTTGCTAGGATTTTTATCGCGACCATCCCCATTAGCTTATCCTGGCATACTATAATACCGGTAATCGCCGGATTAAGTGCTTTAGTTTCTGCCGGTGCCGCCCTGGTAGATACGGATTTGAAAAGAATTATTGCCTATTCGACTATAAGCCAGATTGGTTTTATTTTCCTGGGTTTTTCTTTAAGTAATGAAATAGGCATAGCCGGCGGACTTTTATTCATACTTATGCACGGTTTGGCAAAAGCGGGGCTTTTCTTATGCGCGGGGATAATTGAGCAGAATACTAAAACAAAGGATATTACTCAGCTCGGAGGCCTTTTTCAGGCCATGCCTGTTACTGCCGTATCCTTTTTATTTTGCGCTTTCTCGGTAATGGGTATTCCGCCCTTTGGGGGATTTTTTAGTAAATATATGATTATTTCCGGCACGCTTCAGAAAGGGCATTTAGCCATCGCCGCTGCGTTTTTGTTCGGCGCTCTTTTAACTATATTATATCTTTTCAGGGCTTTTAATTTGGTCTTTCTGGGGGAAAGAAAAAATCCTTCGCTATCTGTAAAGGAGGGTTCGCCGTTGATGTTAATATGCGTAGCCTCATTTGCACTCTTATCGCTGCTAGGTGGTATTTTTATTGCATTTCCGAACCAGATAGCGCAGATTACGGCCCAACAGATAATGGGTATAAAATAATGCAAACAATGCTGATTCCATTTATATTAATACCACTAATTGCAGGGGCACTGGTTTTTCTCTTGCCAAGAGGCGCGCGGGGGATCTTTGTTTTATTGGCGGCAATAGTTGATTTTTTGATTGCTGTTTTCTTATTTAACAAAGAGATAATCTATACGATTCCCTGGGCTGGGTTCGGGATGGATTTTTCACTGCGCCTGAATCATTTTAGCGGTTTTATCATTCTGGCCGCTACATTTTTTAGTTTACTCGTGGTTATTTATTCGCTCAGTTTTTTTAAAGATAAGAATAGCTCAAGCCAGTTTTATATGTATCTTTTAGCCTCGCTTTCTTTTGTTAACGGCGCTGTTCTGGCTAATAATCTTATATTGTTACTTTTCTTTTGGGAAGGGCTGCTCTTGATTTTATTCGGAATGATTGCCATGGGGGGGAGAATGGCATTTAAAACCGCAACTAAGGCTTTTGTCATCGTTGGTATTTCTGATCTTTGCCTGATGGCTGGGATTGCTTTAACCGGATATCTGGCTAAAACATTGGTGATTTCAGAAATAAATCTCCCCTTAGGTTCATTAGGCAGCCTGGCTTTTATACTTTTAGTTATTGGAGCAATTTCTAAGGCCGGCTCAATGCCTTTTCACAGTTGGATTCCTGATGCAGCCAAGGATGCCCCGCTTCCGTTTATGGCGATTTTTCCGGCTGCCCTAGAAAAATTACTAGGAATTTATTTTCTGGCCAGAATTTGTTTAGAAATGTTTAAATTTACTCCTGATTCCTGGTTGAGCACCCTGCTCATGATCGTTGGCACAATAACTATCTTTCTAGCGGTAATGATGGCCTTAGTGCAGAAGAATTATAAGAAGTTGCTTTCCTATCATGCCATCAGTCAGGTCGGCTATATGATTCTGGGGATCGGAACAGCTCTTCCTATAGGTATCGTGGGTGGTTTATTCCATATGCTTAATAATGCAGTGTACAAGAGTTGTCTTTTTTTTACTGCCGGTTCCGTAGAGAAACAGGTAGGCACAACGGATCTAGAGAAGCTGGGAGGTTTAATTAAAAAGATGCCCTGGACATTTGCTTTATTTTCAGTGGCGGCGTTTTCCATATCAGGAGTTCCTCCTTTTAACGGATTTTTTTCTAAGGAGTTGATTTTCCATGCCGCCAAGGAGAGAGGGGTAGTATTTTATATCGTAGCGGTGATCGGGGCATTTCTGACCGCTGCTTCCTTTTTAAAATTGGGACATGCCGTATTCCTGGGAAAACCGCGTCAGGAACACAAAGATGTTAAAGAAGCGCCTGTGGCGATGCTTTTGCCTATGGGAATTCTTGCTTTAACCTGCGTTATTTTTGGTATATTCAATTATTTGCCGCTCAATAATTTTATTCAGCCGATTTTAGGAGTAAGGCTCAATGGACAAAGCTTCGCCGGACTTTCCGGTGATTGGGCGCTGGTTTTTATTACACTAGCAGTTTTATTGGGAGCTTTAATTCATCATGTTATAGCGGTTAAGATAGCCGGAAGCGCTCTTAAGGCAGCAGACCACATTCATCATTCATTTGTCTTCTCGGTTTTCTATTCCTGGGCAGAAAAAAAATATTTTGACCCTTATGAGGTTGGGATCAAATTAATTAATAAAATTGCAAAAATTTTCTGGCGTATAGATAGAGGCATAGACTGGGTATATGAATCATTAATAACTAATGTAACTTTCGCATTTTCCAGAGTTATTCACAAAATACAGGCAGGTTATTATATAATTTATGTTATCTGGTCATTAGCCGGGGCATTTGCCGTAATGTCATTTGTTTTAAGGTAGTACTAGCCAGTAGAAAGGTTTTTTATGGTTTCTTTATTTATTTTAGCGCCGTTTATTTTATTGCTAGTTTTAAATCTGCCTTTTAAATTTTTAAATGCGCGGATTGCCTTTTGGTTAAGCGCGGCCCTGTTTTTAATTCAGGTTCTCCTGGCCTTAATTCATTCTTGGCTGCCTTGGAGTAATTATTCTGTATCATTAGGGCAGTTTTTTAAATTTAAATTATCTTTAGATCCGCTGGCCCTGATTATGCTTTTAACTATCGGGATAGTGGTGTTTGTTTCGATCTTAGTAGCCAAGAGCACGATTACCACGGAAAAGCGCAATTTTAATTTTATTAACCTGCTTTTGGTTTCTTTTATCGGTATGAATGCTACGGTATTGGTTACTGATATTTTTTCTTTATATGTTTTCGTAGAAATTACCGCCGTAGCAGTATTCGTGCTTATGGCGATAGAGAAGAATCGATTTGCCATAGAGGGGACTTTTAAATACTTGGTTTTATCAATGGTTGCCAGCGTTTTCATTTTAACTTCTATTGCTTTTTTTATTCTGGCGGCGGGCGAGATTTCCTTTGCAGGAATCCATAATGCATTTTTAGCAAATTCTAATATTATTTTTCTCAATTTTGCTGCCGGGTTATTTTTATGCGGCTTATTTATTAAATGCGGGGTAGTGCCTTTTCACGGCTGGGTGCCGGATGCTTATTCTGAAGCGCAATCTGCGGTATCGGTGCTTTTGGCCGGGATTGTCACTAAAATAACCGGTATCTATGTATTAATGCGCCTATTTAGCTCGGTTTTTGTTTTAAAGGGGACTTTTGGAAATGTAATTATGTTAATCGGTATAATCTCTATTGTCTTTGCGGCGCTGGCAGCATTTAGGCAGGATAATATTAAGCGCATGCTTTCATATTCCAGTATAAGCCAGGTAGGTTATATTATTCTTGCCATAGGCTGCCAGACACCTTTGGCAATTTTAGGGGCGGTATTACATTTTTTTAACCATGCCATTTCTAAATCCCTTCTTTTTGTTAATGCCGCGTCATTGGAAAAAAAATTCGGCTCAACCGATATGTCAATAATTACCGGCCTAGGTAATCAATTGCCGGTAACCAACGCTACTTCGCTGGTGGGTTTGCTTTCTACCGCAGGTATTCCGCCGCTTTCCGGTTTTTGGAGCAAGTTAATTATTATAATCGCGCTTTTTAACGCGCGGAGATTTGTTTATGGCTGGATTGCTTTATTAGCCAGCGTGTTGACCTTGGCATATTTTCTTTTTATGGAACGCAATGTATTTTTCATTAAAACAGAAGTGGTTCCGGAAGATAAGGGAGGGATTCCTTTTAGTCTAAAGTTCTGCGAAGTATTGCTTGCTGCTATTACTATTGGAGTAGGCCTGGGATTCCCTTTTATTTTAAACAGCCAAATTTTACAATTACATTAAAGATGACACTAGACTTAATATTATTATCAGCTTTACTTTTATCTGTAATCTGGACGGTAATGACGGTGAGGTTAGTGCGTTCTGTCGTGGGACTGGCATTAACTAGTGCGATACTGGCGGTGATAATGTATCGCCTTAATTCTCCATTGGCCGCGGTTTTTGAGCTTTCTGTTTGTTCCGGGCTCATTTCAGTCATTTTTATTACTACGGTAAGCTATACTCAACGTATAAGCAAGGAAAGATTTCTTATTCGCAGAAGAGAGAGGTTATTGAGATTTTTGTACCTGCCTTTTATTATTATTGTAGTTGGGTTACTATTGATACGATATTTAAAGATTCCGCAATTTGGTTTGCCTTTAGAAGCTGGCGTGACAGACGCCCGCTTAGTCCTTTGGAACATGCGGCACTTGGATTTATTAGGGCAGGTAATTATCTTAATCGCGGGGGTTTTTGGAGTGGTTATCTTTTTTAAGGAGCACTGAGCAGTAAAAATGAGCCCGGATACTTTTGAGTTATTTAGGTATTTTATTATTTTTATCATACTGCTATTTATTACCGGAGTTTATTGTATTTTAGTCAGTTTTAATTTGATCCGCGCATTAATTGGCTTAGAGATTTTAATAAAAGCAGTAACATTATTAATCATCTTAGCGGGTTATGTCTGCGATAGGATTGCATTGGCTCAGGCGATTGTTATTACGTTGATTGTTATTGAAATTGTGGTTATGGTTGTTGCCGGCGGTGTTGTGCTCTGGGCTTTTAAATATAATAAAACCATAGACCCCAGAAGGTTAAGTAATTTAAGAGGATAAAGATGCCGGATACAATTTTATTTTCACCCCCGGTGGCTTTTATTATTACATTATTGGCTGTGGTTATTTTAGCTAAGGTATGTGGTACCTTCGCATCGGGTAAACGGCAAGATCAGACTGAGGCAAAAAAGGCGTATGCCTGCGGAGAGGATTTTAAAGGACACCTTATTCAGCCGGATTATAGCCAATTTTTTCCTTTTGCTTTTTTCTTTACCATTTTGCATGTCGTTGCTCTGGTTATTGCTACAGTTCCTGCGGAAACGGTGGAGATATTTGCTATTGCTGTTGTTTATGTAGCCGGCGCGATAATCGGGCTTTTAATCTTACTAAAGAAATAACTATGGGTATATTGGCAAAAATAATTAATTGGTCAAGGCTTAAATCCCCTTGGGTTTTGCATTTTAATACGGGCGCTTGCAATGCCTGCGATATAGAAATTATTGCGACCCTTACTCCGCGATATGATTTGGAACGTTTTGGCGTGGTCCTTAAAGCCACTCCGCGCCATGCAGATATACTTTTATGTTCTGGGCCGGTAACCAAGCAGATAGAGAGCCGCTTACTGCGGATATATGAACAGATGCCCGAGCCTAAATTTGTGGTAGCAGTAGGGAGCTGTGCCTGCAGCGGAGGAGTTTTTAATGGTTGTTATAACGTAGGCGGCGGGATAAATTCGGTTATACCTGTATCGGCATATATCCCGGGTTGTCCGGCCAGCCCCAAGGCTATAATTGACGGCGTAGTGAAGCTTTTGCAAAGTTTGGAAGCAAAACCAAAAAATAAAAAATCTGGAGGCAAAGATGAACGAAGAAAAGATTAAGCAGGAACTGGAAGCCAAGTTTGCCTATTTAAAAGACGCAGTAATTATCAAGAGAAAGGGGCGTATATTTGCGCAGGTTCCTTTGGATAAATTTGATGAAATATTTGCTTATGCGGTAAAACAAATGCGTTTTTTGGCACTCTCCGCAATAACCGGACTGGATAAAGGTGATGGCTTTGAAGTTATTTATCATCTTAACCAAGAAGGCAAGATATTGTTAAATTTGAGCGTTAGTTTAAATAAAGAAAATCCCGAGGTAAAATCCGTTACCTTATATTGCCCCAGTGCTGATATTTATGAAAGAGAACTTATGGATTTATTGGGGATTAAAGTAAATGGGCTTGCCGCGGGGCATAGGTATCCTCTTACTGACGATTGGACAAAGGGAGAATATCCATTACGTAAAGATTGGAAAGCGGATAATTCTCTCCCTCGCGGGAGCTCGGGGTCATTTTCCCCCAAGCGCCGGTGGCTGGGGAAAAATGAAGAGGTGAAGAATGCATGAGTCTCATGAATATGGAGATGTTAAAATACCGATTGGGCCACAGCATCCGGCCTTAAAAGAACCGGAAAGTTTCTTGATCAGCCTGCGCGGAGAAAAAATAACTGCTTCCAGCGTAAGGTTAGGTTACAATCACCGTGGTATAGAAAAGGCATGCGAAGAAAGGACATATACTCAAGGGCTATATCTTATTGAGCGGATTTGCGGTATTTGTTCACATTCTCACTCTACCTGTTTTGTGCAGGCGGTGGAAGAGATTGCCGGAATCCAAGTTCCAGCCCGCGCTAAATATATGCGCACGCTGATTGCTGAATTAGAACGTATACACAGCCATCTTTTGTGGTTAGGCGTGGCCGGCCATGAGATTGGTTTTGATACGCTGCTGATGTATACATGGCGCGACCGTGAAGTGGTGATGGATCTTTTGGCCAAGCTTACTGGTAATCGGGTAAACTATGGCATTAATACTATCGGAGGGGTAAGGCGTGACATTAATTCTAAACAAAAAGAAGAAGTTTTAAAAGCAATAGATATATTAGAAGGCCAAACCAAATATTATATTGATTTGGCTAAAAACGAAACAACTTTGCTTAAACGGTTGCAGGGTGTAGGGGTATTATCTGGCGAAGATGCTAAAAAGTTAGATGCGGTTGGCCCTACTGCGCGTGCTTCAGGTATAGAGCGGGATGTACGTAAAGACGATCCTTACGCGGCTTACGCGGAACTGGATTTTAAGGTGATTAGCGTTAATAGCTGTGATGTTTATGGACGCACACTGGTTCGCTTGGGGGAATTGATGGAATCTTTCAGCCTAGTGCGTCAGGTTATACATAAAATTCCTGATGGTTCTATTTTAGTAAAATCTTCGCGTAAGATTCCTGCCGGCGAAGCAGTAAGCCGTTATGAAGCGCCTAGGGGAGAAGACCTGCATTATGTGCGTGCCAATGGTACAGAAAAGCCCGATCGGGTAAAAGTAAGGGCGCCTACCTTAGCTAATATTCAGTCAGTTTCCAAGATGCTTGAAGACAGATACTTGGCGGATATGCCTATTGTCATCGCGGCGATTGACCCGTGTTTTTCCTGCACGGATAGGCTGATCGCCATCCGGGATACAGGGCGCAAGCAAAAAAATACCGTAGCTTGGGAAACCGTCAGGCTCAAGGGAATAGAGTGGTACAAAAACAAAGGGATAGATTTTACATCTTTAAACAAGAAGTTAACCAAATTATTTTAGCATGCTTAAAGCGCTTTTCCATATTTTGATCTTTCCGGGGTTATTCTTCCTTTTTGTTTTCGGTCTTTTTGCCGAGTATGTGGATAGAAAACTCTATGCCCGGTTTCAAAATAGAATCGGCCCTCCGTGGTTTCAGCCATTAGCGGATTTTATTAAATTGATTAGTAAGGAAGAGATAATCCCTGAAGAGGCAGATGTGACAGTTTTTAAATTGATGCCGATATTTGCCCTTGTTGCCTGCGCTACCGCAATTCTTTACATACCTATCTGGGGTGAGCGGGCAGTATTTTATTTTAACGGCGATGTAATCGTCGTTTTATATCTTTTAACCGTTCCTACGTTTGCTTATTTTCTGGGAGGATGGTATTCAAGGAGCGTCTATTCCATGATTGGAGCTGTGCGTTCCTTGACGCAGTTATTTGCTTACGAAGTTCCGCTATTTTTATGCATTCTTGCTTCGGCATTGCTTGCCGATACTTGGTCATTGAGCGGGATGGTGACATTTTATAGCCATCATCTGGGTTATTGGTTTTGCAACATTATTGGATTTGGGGTGGCATTGATTTGTCTCTTGGGTAAACTTGAAAAGGTGCCTTTTGATATACCGGAGGCGGAAACTGAAATAGTAGCCGGAAGCTTTACTGAATATAACGGAAGGCTTTTAGCGTTTATCCGCATGTCTTTTAATATTGAAATGGTCGTGGGAGCTTCAATGCTGGCGGCGGTATTCTTGCCATTTGGCCTTAATCTACCCCCGGTGGCCATATTTCTGTTCTACTTAATTCAAGTTCTTTTTATTATCGCTGTAATTTCTTTCCTGCGTGCGCTTTTTTGCCGGCTGCGCCTGGATCAGATGATTAACTTTTGCTGGAAATACCTTGCGCCTTTAGCATTCTTGCAGGTTTTATTTAACCTTATCTTAAAGGTGGTGTTGCCAAGATGAGTAGACCGGGAAAAATAGCCAGGCTGCTTATGCAATCATTGTTTAAAAAACCCGCTACGGAAAATTATCCTGCTGATCGGTCGGGGATGCCTGAAGGGTTTCGCGGAAAGTTAAAGTTTAATGCCCAAATGTGTATTGGCTGCAAAATGTGTACGCGGGATTGTCCTTCAAGCGCAATAGAAATCAGGAAGATTGGCGAGAAACAATTTGAAGCGGAAATCAATTTGGCCAAATGTATTTACTGTGGCCAATGCGTAGATTCTTGTCCTAAGAATGCGCTTGAAATTACCGCTGAATTTGAACTTGCCAGGTTAGATTTAAAGGTTATTTTTAATGATGGGAATAAAGACAATTCTAAAGGATAAGTTAAGGAATGCGCAAAGGGTTGCTGTGTTGGGCATTGGTTCGCAGTTAAGGGCTGATGACGCGGCAGGCTTGATGATTGCCCAAGAGCTTAAAACATATATTAAAAATAAGAAAAAAAGAAACCTGCTGAAGATTTTCTTGGGCGAAACTGCACCGGAAAACTTAACCGGCCAGATAAAAAAGTTTAAACCCACGCATCTGATTGTTATTGACGCGGTAGATTTTCATCAGAAAACCGGGGCTTTAAGAGTAATTGATATTTGCGCAGAGGCAGGGGTGTCTTTTTCCACGCATAGGGTTCCGATTGGAATCCTCAGAAATTATCTGTATAAGTCTATTCAATGTGAAACTATACTTATCGGAATGCAGCCTGGATCTACGGAATTCTGCGGAGGCCTTTCACCGGGAATGCGAGAGTCAACGCAGGAAGCCGGCAAAGAAATAAGGGAAGCTTTAAAAAGTTTTATTTAAAATCGTACTAAATCAAGGGGACAGTTCTATTTTTTCTCCCGTTTAATCCCCGAGATTTACTTGGATTAAGCTCGTCTTAACCTCGGGGGTTGAGCAGGTGAAAAATAGAACCGTCTCCATGTTTTTTTAAATAATGCTGGAAAATAATGCTGGAAAATAATACTTGACAAAAAAAGAGGAGGTGTTATACTTTTTTTGACAGCGATGTTAAAGAGGCAAAGAAGCCCCAAAATGTTTTGGGGTTTTTCATTTTCAAGGGCAAAGACGCCCTTTTTAAAGCAAAGAATGCTTTTAAAAAGGGCTTTATTTTTTAAAGACAGAGACGTCTTCAACCTAGCAGGGGAAGTCGTCTCTTTTTTTTGAGGCGGGAAAGGAAAAATGATAAATTCAGGAGATACAGCGTGGGTTTTAATGTCGGCAGCTTTAGTTTTATTGATGACTCCGGCTTTGGCGTTCTTCTATGGCGGGATGGTTAGGCGTAAAAACGTATTAAGCGTTTTGATGCAATGTTTTATTATTATGTGTGTTTTAAGTATTCAGTGGGTTCTGATCGGCTATAGCTTATCTTTTCATCCGGGAAAAGGTTTTTGGGGAGGGTTACAATGGTTTGGTTTAAATGGTGTAGGCTTAGAGCCATACGCGGATTATGCCGGCACAATTCCGCACCAGGCGTTTATGATTTTTCAAGCGATGTTTGCCATCATTACTCCGGCATTGATCATCGGCGCATTTGCCGAGAGGATGAAGTTCTCCGCGTTTTTGATTTTTACTCTTCTCTGGGCAACCCTTGTTTATGATCCGTTGTGCCACTGGGTATGGGGGATGGGTGGCTGGTTGAGAAATATAGGTGCGATGGATTTTGCTGGCGGCACAGTTGTGCATATTAATGCCGGGATTGCCGCGTTAGTTACGGCTATAATCTTAGGAAGACGCACTAATTTAGAGAAGAATATTCCTGCTCCGCATAATTTGCCCTTTGTGGTTTTGGGAACCGGGCTTTTATGGTTTGGTTGGTTTGGTTTTAATGCCGGAAGCGCGCTGGCGGCAAATGGCCTGGCAGTAAATGCTTTTGTAGTTACCAATATCTCCGCCGCGGCCGCGGGTTTAAGCTGGGCTTTAATTGAATGGTTACGTAACGGTAAACCGACAATCTTTGGTGTTTGTTCCGGAGCCGTCGCGGGTTTAGTTGCCATTACTCCTGCCGCGGGGTACGTCAGCGTGGTTCCGGCGATTATTATTGGCCTATTAGTCAGCGTAGTTTGTTTTATTGCTGTGGCAGTAATTAAGCCGTTATTTGGCTATGATGATTCTTTAGATGCTTTTGGGGTGCACTGTATTGGTGGTATTTGGGGTGCTTTGGCAACGGGTTTATTTGCTTCTAAGTTAGTTAATCCCGCAGGTGCTGATGGATTATTTTTTGGCAATGCCAAGCAGTTTTTAATCCAACTGGCAGCTGTATTAGTGACCATAGTATACACAAGCGTGGTTACTTTTGTAATCTATAAGCTGGTAGATGTATTTATAGGAGTCAGGGTGGATGAGAAAACAGAAGCGATGGGCTTGGATCTTACTCAACATCACGAGAGGGCATATACTGTTTTAGAGTAAAAAAACATGAAAAACATGGACGAAAAACAAGGGGACGGTTCTCTTAAGAGAACCGTCCCCGGGATTTTCGGGATTTCCCGGGATTTTCAAAACTTAGGAGGCAGATATGAAATTAATTATAGCGATTATTCAGCCGGATAAATTAGAAAAGGTAAAAGAAGAATTATATAAAGAACAGGTGAATTTGATTACGGTAAGCGAGGTGTTGGGGCATGGCCGTCAGATGGGGGTGACTGAAATTTACCGCGGGGCAAAAGAAACGGGTAATCTTTTGCGTAAAATTAGGCTGGAAATTGCCGTAAATGATAATTTTCTTGAGCCTACCATAAAAGCGATTGTCAAGGGGGCTAAGACCGGAGAAACCGGAGACGGAAAGATCTTTGTTTTAGATTTAAAGGAGTGTGTGCGGATCCGCACAGAAGAGCGCGGGCCAGTGGCAATAGGATAATAATTTGGGGGGTATACATGAGTATAAGACAGGAAGTGCTGTTTAAGATTAAAAGTATAGAGTTAGATAAAGTTGGTTCACCTAAGAAGGTTTCTACATATTTCGGCGAGAATACCTTTAGCCTGGAAACTATGCGGCAGCATATCTCTAAGAATACCTTTGCGGCGTTTAAGGCCTGGATGTCCGCAGGTAAAACCATCTCTTTATCCCAGGCCAATGAAATTGCCAACGCTATGAAAGAATGGGCAATTGCCAAAGGAGCCACCTACTATACGCATTGGTTTCAGCCGATGACCGGGCTGACCGCGGAAAAGCACGACAGCTTTATCTCTTTTATCGGCCC
>JAPLLY010000012.1 GCA_026387315.1 Candidatus Omnitrophota bacterium | reverse complement strand
TTTAACCGCGCTATCCGTCGAAATTGGCTGCCCCGCCCCTCCTAAACATCCTCCGGGACAAGTCATAATTTCGATAAAAGCATATGGAGACTTCCCCTGTTTTACTTCTTCCAATAATATGCGCGCATTACTTAAGCTATTGGCAACGGCCACTTTTAGGCTCAAACCCTCAATATCTATTGTAGCAACCTTAATCCCTTCTAACCCCCTTAACTGCATAAAATCCAGTTTATCCAGCTGTTTGCCGGTAAGCACTTCATAAGCTGTCCGCAGCGCCGCCTCCATTACCCCGCCGGTTGCCCCAAAGATCACCGCTGCCCCTGTAGAAATACCTAAAGGTTCATCAAAATCTTCACCGGCCAATTGCGCAAAATTGATGCCAGCCTCTTTAATCATCCGGCTGGCTTCCCGGGTGGTCAAAACATAATCAACATCATAAAAAGAATCATTATCCTTTAAGTCTAGTTCTTCTTTCCAGTAATTAAATGCGCTATTCATCTCTGGACGCATTGCCTCAAATTTCTTAGCCGTGCAAGGCATTACCGAAACCACCACCATATCCCGGGGATCAATATTAAATTTCTTAGCATAATAAGTTTTAGCAACCGCTCCAAACATTTGTTGAGGAGATTTACAGCTTGAGATATGCCCAAGAATCCCGGGGAAGAAATGTTCAGCGAATTTTATCCAGCCCGGAGAACAAGAAGTAATCATGGGCAAAACACCCTTTTCCTTAATCCGCTTGATTAATTCATGGCCTTCCTCCATAATCGTCAGGTCAGCGGAAAACTGAGTATCGAAAACTTTGGCAAAACCTAGTTTACGCAAAGCCTGGGCTAATTGCACAGTTACTAAATTTCCCGCGGGCATACCAAATTCTTCACCGATCGCCGCCCTTACCGCAGGAGCAACTTCTACTACGACAAATTTTTTCGGATCGGACAATACCTTCCAAACACTTTGGCTGGCATCATTTTCAATGATTGCACCCGTCGGACAAACCATCAGGCATTGCCCGCAATTAACACAAACGCTATTACCCAGACCCTGGTTAAAAAATGTGGTTACCTTGCTCGCCTTGCCGCGACCGGTAAAATCAATTGCTTTTACCGACTGTAAATTAGCGCAAACCGCCACACAACGCCCGCACAAAATGCATTTATTAGGATCACGGGTCAAAGATACAGAAGTATTATCTTGCGGCATTTGAGTTTTACTGATTTTAGGAAACCTTAAATCCCTAATCCCCAGCTCAAAAGCCATCTTCCTCAACTCACAACTCTGGTTCCGATCGCAAACCAGACAATCTTTCGGATGTCCGGCTAAAAGTAATTCCAAATTTAATTTTCTGGCCTCTCTTACCCGCGGGGTATTAGTAAAAATCTCCATTCCCTGGGCAATAGAAGTAACGCAGGAGCGTAATAAAGTTTTAGCTTTCTTAACCTCCACTAAGCAAATGGAGCAGCCCGCTTCCTGATTAATATTTTTTAAATAACAAAGCGTAGGGATATCAATAGAAACTTCTGCACAAGCCTCCAAAATCGTCAGGCCGGCGCGGAATTCATAATCTTTACCGTCAATTTTTAAAGCGATTCTTTTATCTTCCATGCTTACTTCTCATCCTTAACATCACACCTTAAACATCTGCCTGCTTCAACGCAGGCCTGCTTTAAGGATAACCCCAAAGAAACTTCTTTAAAATTATGGCTGCGCTTATTTGTTTGAAGTTTGGCGCCTTCTTGCTTTTTAGTCACTTTACTTTCCAGCGGAACTTCGCAAGCATAGCTAAATTTATGAAACAACTTAGAAAATCTATCTACTTTACTCAATGCCAAATCAATCGCCCGGGCAGCCTTCTTCCCATCCGACATTGCTTCTACCGCCGTTGATGGCCCCATAACTAAATCTCCTCCGGCATAGACATTACCCAGGCTAGTCTTTAAATTAGACCTCTCTACTTTAACCGTGCCGTCCGGATTAATTAAAATCCCGCAGCTTTTAATAAACTCTGCCTCTACCTTTTCTCCAATCGCCAACATTATGGTATCGCAAGGAATTTGGAAAATTTCGTTAGTTGCCACCGGCTTTCTTCTACCGGTAATATCATACTCCCCTAAAACCATTCTGACTACGCTTAAGCCCTCTAATTTACCGCCGGCATCTCTGATTAAATTCTGCGGCCCGGCTAAAAATATAAACTTAATGCCTTCTAATTGCGCTCCTTTAATTTCTTCTTTATTGGCGGGCATATCTTTTTCTTCTCGGCGATAAACAATGGTCACCTGGCTACCCAGCCTAAGAACGGTGCGCGCGGCATCCACAGCTACATTTCCGGCTCCAATAACTACTATCTTTTGGCCCAATAAAGGTTTTTTCCCCGACGCCACATCTTCTAGAAAAGCAGTCCCGGATAATACCCCTTCAAGATCTTCTCCGGGAATACCTAAGTTCATATTCTTATAAGCTCCAGTTGCCAAAAATACAGCATCCGAATCCTTAATTATATTCTGCAACTTCTGCGCGCTGATTTTTTGATTACACAGAATCTTTACTCCCATTTTACGCACAAAATCAATTTCTTTATTTAGCACGGCTTTGGGCAGGCGATACTCAGGAATACCATAAAACAGGATTCCTCCTGCCCGAGGCTTAGCTTCATACATGGTAACTTCATGGCCCAACCGGGCTAAATAAAAAGCCGCAGTTAAGCCACTCGGCCCCGCGCCAACTACGGTAATTTTTTTGCCGGTCTTAGGCAGCTTTTCTTTAACTAAACCCTGAATAATTTTAGCTTCTTGCTTAGCTTTGTATATAGAATCAGCAATATACCGGTGAATTTCCCCCTGAGATACCGGATGATCAATATCCTCTCTGCGGCAACGCATCTTACAATGAAAATGGCAGATCCGGCCGCTAGAAGCAGGAAAAGGATTATCCCGAATAATGCATTCGAATGCTTCCTGCATCTTTTTCTCTTTAAATAATTCCAAAAATCCCGGGATGTTCATGTGTAACGGGCAGCTGTTCTCACAAGGAGAAATAAAAAGATCCGAACATACCCCGCCATCACAACGTGCCTCTTGAATATGCTCTTCATATTCATTCTTAAAATATTTAAGCGTAGTCAAAACCGGATTTGGCCCAGTCTGGCCTAATCCACACAAAGCCGAATCTTTAATCACCGTTCCCAAGTTATATAATTCCTGTAAATCTTTCGACGTAGCTTTCCCGCGCGTAATATTAGTCAGAATATTTAAACTTTGACTTAATCCTTCACGGCAAGGCGTGCATTTACCACAGGATTCCGCCGTAGTAAATTCCGTAAAATACCGGGCGATATCCACCATACAATTATCATCATCCATCACCACCATGCCGCCTGAGCCCATAATCGCACCCAAAGCCGCTAAACTTTCATAATCAATCGGAGTATTAAATAAAGATACCGGGATACAGCCTCCCGAAGGGCCGCCACTTTGTACGGCTTTAACTTTTTTATTCGTACCGGTACCGGCGCCGATATTATAAATCAACGTCTGCAAGGTTGCTCCCAAAGGCAGTTCCACTAAACCGGTATTTTTAATTTTGCCGACCAGAGAAAAAACTTTAGTTCCGGAGCTATTTAGCGTTCCGGTCTGTTTAAACCAATCCGCGCCGCGAGCAATAACCACCGGAATATTACTCCAGGTTTCCACATTATTAATATTAGTAGGTTTACCTAAATATCCTTTTTGGGCAGGAAATGGCGGACGTAAGTGCGGTCGGCCGGATTTACCTTCAATCGAAGAAATTAATGCGGTCTCTTCACCGCAGACAAAAGCTCCGGCTCCTTCCACTAATTCCAAATCAAAAGAAAAACCGCTGCCTAATATATTTTCACCCAATAATCCGAAGCTGCGGGCTTGCGCTATGGCTTTTTTAATCCTCTCTACCGCCAGCGGATATTCAGCGCGCACATAAATAATTCCCTTGGAAGCCGACATAGCATAAGCGCCGATAATCATCCCCTCTAAAAGCATATGCGGATCGCTTTCACTTTCATTACGATTCATGTAGGCGCCCGGATCCCCTTCGTCGGCATTACAAATAATATATTTCTGGTCAGCATTCTCCTTCTGCATTAATTCCCATTTTATCCCGGTAGGAAAACCTGCTCCGCCCCTGCCGCGTAACTTTGATTCTTTAACTTGAGCAATCACTTCTTGGGGTTTTAAACCAGTTAAAACATGCAGCAACCCGCGGTAACCTCCCACGGCAATATATTCTTCGATATCTTCCGGGTTAATCAAACCGCAATCTCTTAAAACAATTTTTTTCTGCCACTTAAAAAAAGGGATTTCATTCCAATGCGGAAGCTGAGAAAAACCCTCTCCATATTTAATCTGTGCGTTTAAATGATCCCAGGATTCTATTTTACATAATGCTATTTTTAGATTAACCTTATTATTAGCCAAATCTTTAACAATCGCATCAACATCGCCAGGTAAAACACGGCTCAAAATTACCAGCGGCTGGCCGGGCAAAGTAATATTGACTAATGGCTCCTGAGCGCAAAAACCAAAACAACCCACCTTAGTCAAAAGCGCTGCGACTTTTCTCTTGTCCAGGGCTTTGGCAAAAGCCTCAAATACTTCCTGGGCGCCATTTCCCAAACCACAGGTCCCCATGCCGACAGCAATACGCAACTTATGCGGCATTATTTTTTTCAAGCCGGCTTCTTTAATTTTGTCTAAATCTTCGCTATTTTTAATCTTCATCGTTTACTTTTTTTGTTTAAAACACCTTTAACGATCTTGCGCAACTTGTCTTCTGTCATATGGCTGTAGATATTACCGTCAACCTCTACCACCGGCGCCAACGCACATTGGCCAAAACAGGCGACGGTTTTAACGGTAAATTTATTATCTTTAGTAGTTAAAGAGGATTTCTCTGCATCCGCCAAATCCTCTTCTTTAAAACCAAACCAATTAATTAAATAATCTAATAAATTTTTTGAGCGGCGTGTGTGGCAGGCGGTTCCCCGGCAGACAATAATTGAATGATCTCCTTGCGGCTTAAGATTAAAAAAAGCGTAGAAGGTAATTACATTGTAAATCTTAGAAACTGGTATATTGGTTTTTTCGGCGATATACTCTAAAACCCCCTGAGCAAGATATTTATGCGGATTTAACTTCTGGGCATCCTCCAATATCCCCAGCAAACTGCCGGGCGCGCCTCGATACCTAGAAATAATCTCATCCAGCTTTATTTTATCCACATTCATTTGCGCAGTTTCCATTCCTTATCCGCCACTACTTAATCTTTATCTAATAAATTATTTTATTTTTTCCGTTACATTCACAAAATAAATAAGATTTTCTAATTCGATCTCCAGGTTCACATTATTAATAATGCAACCTTCAGCGCTTTTAAGCCTAAGCGGAGCAAAATTAAGTATCCCCTTGATTCCACAAGCGCAGATGATATCCGCAGCCTGCTGAGCCGCAATATCCGGAACGGCTAAAATTGCAATACGGATACCATTAGTTTTGATAAAACTCTTGGCTTCCTCTAAAGGCAAGACCGGAACAGAATTAGAGCGGTTGATTTTAGCCGGATCGATATCAAAACCGGCGATTATTTTTATACCCTCTTTCTCAAATCCCCGATAGCGCATCAGCGCACTGCCAATGTGCCCGGCGCCGACTACAATTACCTTCTGCAGCTGATCTTTACCCAGGATACTGTTTAATTTTTCTAATAACGAATCTATCTGATAACCACCTTTTTTATTCCCGGAAATACCGAAAATAGAAAAATCCTTCCTCACCTGGGAAGCGGTAACCCCTACGGAATCCGCCAGGTTATCTGAGAAAACTTTCACAAAACCCAAAGCTTGCAGTCTATAAAGAGCGTTTTTGTACCGGGAAAGCCGAATGATGCAGTTTTTGTTTGTAATCATATTGTACCTTTTTTCAC
>JAPLLY010000032.1 GCA_026387315.1 Candidatus Omnitrophota bacterium | reverse complement strand
GGAAATACTTGCTCCCTTGCTCTTCCCTCCCCCCGCGTGGGGAAATACTTGCTCCCTTGCTCTTCCCTCCCCCCGCGTGGGGAGGGCTAGGGAGGGGGGGGAAATATTAAACCACGCTGCGGGCGATTAAATCCCGGATCAGCGCCCCATCAACCACTGTTTTATTGCTGGTAACCAGGTTTCTTAAAGCATTATGGCTTATTAGATTAATCCTGCGAGGATAGCCCTGGCTGTAACGCTGGATTTCGCTAACCGCTTCACTGGTAAAAAGTTGCAACTCTGTGGAAAAACCAGCTTGCCGCAGCCGAAAATTAATTAACTCTTTAGTTTCCGGTTCATCCAAAGGATTAATCACGTATTTAAGCACAATCCGGTCAAAGAAATTTTTAATCTCTTTAATTTTTGGTAAAAGCTCCATCTGCGAAAAAAGCACTAACTGCAGTAACTTATAATCATTGGTTTCATAATTCAATAAAACCCTCAAGACCTCTAATGATTCCGCGTTTAATTTTTGCGCCTCATCGACGACTAAGACTACGGTTTTATTCTCCTCCACGCCTTTCTGATAAAGATATTTTTTAATTACCTCTTTATAATCCAAGATACTGCCAGAGCCGGCAAGCTGATCCCGGAGATTAAACGTGCGCACTAATGATTCTAAAAATAGCTCTTCACTTTGAGCCGTAGGATCTAAAATCATAAAGAATAATATATCCGAGCGCTCCTTGAGCATTTGAAAAAGCTTGCGCGAAAGAGTAGTTTTACCCACGCCCACATCCCCTAAAATAACGCTTAAGCCCCGGCGCAGGCGAATCTCGACCAATAAGCGGATCAACGCCGCCTTATGTTCATTAGATTCAAAAAAAAACTCCGGATCCGGGCTATTGGAAAATGGTTCTTTAATTAGGCCTAGGGTTGAAAAATAACTCATTTAACCCTTTCTTAGCAAATCGCAGATTAATTTTAAGGAATATCCCTGGCTTTTAAGATTGGTGACTTTCTTTAAACAAGCGCTGACCTGGCGAGAGTCATAAAGCCGATTGTTGGCATTTCTCTTCTTAACCATCAGCAGGCCCAGATTAGTATAATAATTAATTGTTTGGTAAGAGATGCGGTGGATCCTGCTGATTTCTGCCGGCGAGATTAATGTTTTAGCCATAATTGATTCCTCCAGTGCGATATTAATTTTTCAAGCACGTAGACCTACGCGGTCTACACGCGGTGTAGACCGCGTAGGTCTACGCAGGTTATAGTAAGTGCTATCATGCTATATGAGATGGTATAATAAACTATACTTTCTGTCAAGTACTATTTTGTATTCGCAACAGCTTTTGCTTTAGATTTAAATAACCCCCTCCCCAGCCCTCCCCACGCGGGGGGAGGGAATGACTTATCGATTATGAAATTCCACTCCACGTGGGGGGATTAGCAAAGAAAAATAAAATGAAATTCCCCTCCCCTTGTGGGAGGGGCTAGGGGAGGGGAAATTTACAAAATTTAAATTTTCTTAAGCAAAGAGGTTAGAAACGCGGATTCCGCGCGTAATAAGCAGAGATTGTGCTCTAAGATCCGGGAGTGCGGGAGTGAACCTTTTAAATCCTTGGAGTTAAGCAGTTCTTCGATACCCAAAGATATCTTTTTTAAAATATTTAAACGGGCGGCTAATCTTCGGCGGGCTAAATCTGCCGGCAGATAACTTAAAAAATAAAGGCTTAAATCCAAAGTAAATTGCGGGCGCTTAAAATTAAGCAGGTTTTTACTCAAAAGCGCCTGGAAACGCTCTTCACCTTTTGGCGTCAGGCAATAAACAAAACGTTCCGGCCGCCGGCCTAACTTATCCGCCTGCTTAGCCAGCAAACCTTTTTTTTCTAAAACTTTTAATGGATAATAAATTGATTTTAATTGGACCCCGGCAAAAAGCGAGAGTATTTCGCGGACTTTAATCTTAATTTCATAACCGTGTTTCGGAGCTTGACGTAAGAGGCCTAATAACAAAAGCTCCTGCTCAATCATCCGGTAACGCCCATAGACCTGAATTTCTTATACCTTAATTTAAGCAGCTCTTCTTTATCCAGAGATTCTAATTCCTTAAGGAGCCTTAAAATTGTTTCTTTAATACTGGAGGCGATTTTTTGCGCGTCCCGGTGCGCCCCTCCTAATGGTTCAAGGATAACTTCATCAATCAGGCCCATCTTTAAAAGATCCGGGCCGGTAAGTTTTAAGACCTCCGCTGCCTGGGGGGCCTTGGCGCCATCCTTCCAAAGAATTGCCGCGCACCCCTCTGGAGAAATAACCGAATAATAAGAGTTCTCTAATACCGCTACGCGATCCGCCACTCCTACCCCCAGAGCGCCGCCTGATCCGCCTTCTCCGATAACAATCGCCACAATCGGCACAGTAAAACTCATCATCTCACGCAAATTAAGCGCGATAGCATGAGATTGCCCGCGCTCCTCAGCCCCGATACCCGGATACGCGCCGGGAGTATCAATAAAAATTACCACTGGTAAATCAAACTCTTGGGCTATTTGCATGGCCCGTAAGGCTTTGCGGTACCCTTCCGGATGCGCGCAGCCAAAATTACGTTTTAAATTTTCTTTGGTATCCCGGCCTTTTTGATGCCCAATAACCATTACTTTCTTTTTATCCAATTTTGCCAAACCACAGATCATCGCCTTGTCATCGCTAAAAAGCCGGTCACCATGCAATTGCACAAAATCCGACATAATCATACTGATATAATCCAGGGTATACGGCCTAAGAGGATGGCGGGCAAGCTGCACTTTCTGCCAGGCGGAGAGATTAATATAGGTATCTTTTTTTAAATGCTCCAGCTTATCATCAAGCTTCTTAATCTCGGCGGACAAATCAATCTTTTTCTCCACCATAAAAGATTTGAGTTCTTGAATTTTTTTCTCTAACTCTACAATCGGTTTTTCAAAATCCAGTCCGGCCATAAGTATTATCCAATAGTGTCAATAACTATGCTAACTTCTTTTCTCCCCTCCCCCAGCCCCTCCCACAAGGGGAGGGGGAATTACATTTTAATTCTTCTCCACCATTCCTTCCCCACCCCTACCCTCCCACAAGGAGAGGGGGAATTACATTTTAATTCTTCTCCACCATTCCTTCCCCACCCCTACCCTCCCACAAGGAGAGGGGGAATTACATTTTAATTCTTCTCCACCATTCCTTCCCCACCCCTACCCTC
>JAPLLY010000025.1 GCA_026387315.1 Candidatus Omnitrophota bacterium | reverse complement strand
GCCGGGCTCTTAACCAAAATTACCCATGAAAACGCTGATAATATCAACTACACCTACGATGCCGCCAATCAGCTAAAAACAGAAGTCAAGAAGAACTCTGCTGGAACCATACTTTATGCTTATACCTACACCTACGACGCGGTAAAGAACCGCTTGAGTATGCTTAAGGATGGAGTTACCACTGCCTATACCTACAACACTTTAAACCAATTAACCCAGGCTGGCTCAACCAGCTACACCTATGATTTTAATGGTAATCAGATTAAGAGTACAATTTCCGCAAGCACTACTACCTACACCTATGACTTAGAGAACCGCTTGACTAAGATTGCCTATCCTGGCGCTACTCCTGCCAGCACCTTTACCTATGACGCGGACGGCAGAAAAGTAAAATCCACTGAAGGCGCCATTCTCACCAACTATCTCTTTGACGGCCAACTGCCCATACTAGAGCGCAACAGCTCTAACCTCACCCAGGTAACCTACACCCGTGCCTTAGGCGCTCCCGGTGGTATTGGTGGTATGATCAGCCAGGCTCGGGCTGGAGTAACTACCTGGTTCCACAACATCCACAACGGCCCTACCAATGTCAGCCATCTGACTAATTCTACTGGAGCAGTAGTACAGAAGTATGCTTTTGATGCCTTTGGTAACATTACTACACAGGCAGGCTCAACCACTAATAATTACCGTTTCCAAACCAAAGAACTCCACCCTCAATCCGGTCTTGTCTATTTTGGAAGCAGGTGGTATAATCCAACTATCGGCAGATGGATGAGCCCTGATCCATTGGGAATGGTGGATGGGCCAAATGTTTACTGCTACCTGAGCAATAATCCCATCAATGATATTGACCCATGGGGATTGTGTGCGGAAGGTGGAGGAGGATTTTTTGGGAAGGTAGGAGATTGGCTCTGGAATAATGTCGTTACGCCTGTTTATAATACTTTGTCAAACATAGGAATTGGAATAAAAAATACTGCCAACAGTATTACAGCAACAGTCCATTCTTCTATATTTGGCAAATCTACGGCTCCGTTTGCATGGTTTGATCTTACTTCCTTGCTCTTCTCGGAAACAAATTATTGCGGGATTACCAAAAGTGGACCCGGCCCAGAGTTGTCGAGTCTTGATCAGGCGTGTCATAGACATGACGATTGTATTCAACAAACTCATGATGACTTTTGGAATTTAGCTAATCCAGAAATAAGGGAATGTCATAATGATTTTATTTGTGGGAATTAATAGGAGTATGTGTGAAGACATAAATTTTACCATTATTTAGTAGAGGAGGTCATTATGCAAACGGATAAAAATGTTAAGAAATTAGGAATTCTTTTTATAATTTTAAGCATTCCGGCTTCTTTTTTGGCATTAATTGCTAGTATAAGCAGCCCGAATAATTTTAAAGAACCCCTAGATGTGCTGATTGATATAACGATGCGAATTTTATTCATTGGGACGCCTATTATCTTGGTAGTCTCAGCGATTGGTTTGCTAAAACAAAAAGAATGGGGAAGGATAGGCGCGATCTGTGTTTCAGGTATATTGTTATTTGTTTGTTTAGCTTATGGAATTTTAGGATTGAAATATAAAAGTAACATAGGTTTTTGTATAACTTGCCTTTTTTTAGTTATTTTATTTGCAGCGATTATATCTTATCTAATGAAAGTCAAGAAAATTCAACAAAAATAAAAGCGGGATCAGAATTATTTTTGGAATAAATCCAATTCCATTTTTCAATCTGGTTGAAGAGAGACACTGTGAAAAAAATTCTTATATTTATTTGTATGCTTTTAATAACTCAGGAAATATTCGCGCAATCTGAAACTTTGAATCGAGTTTTACGAAACGACTCCAGTCAGAAATACTTGATTCAATTGCCGCGTCAATACACAGCTGAACGCGCGTTCCCGATCCTTGTAGCTATTCATTGGTATAGCGGGACAGCGGAACAGCAGATAAATGAGTGGCGGTTTCTGGCGCAGAAGGATTCATATATCCTGATTTGCCCGCAGTTTTATGAAGGATACCAAAGATTAGCAGGAAGCGAAGATCAAAAACTCATTGCGATAATTGACGAGGTAAGCAGCGAGTTTTCTGTGGACAGAGAGAATATCTATCTTGTCGGGTTTTCGGGGGGCGCTCAGTTTGCTTTACGCTTTGTGTATAAACATCCTTTTTTAAAAGCTGTTTGTATTTTGTCCCCAGGGGAATTTGATTCTCCGCCAAAAAATGAACAATTAAAGTCTGTGAAATATTTTCTCGGGGTAGGGGAAAAAGACTCACGCCTATCGATAGTAAAGAAATTATACAATGTTTTGGATAAGCGGGGTTTTGATGTTAGTTTTGAATCCTACCCGCTGGTAGGCCATAATATCCATTCAAACATGAAAAGCGCGGTTATGAAATTTCTGCACGATATTCACTCTCCATAATTAAGGCGCAGAGTTCCGGGGCAGATCCCGCTGGGTTAAAACTTTACTTAACAATCAAGATTTATGGTATAATATTGTTGTGTAAGATAGTATTTTAGCAACATACTTAAAGAAAGGTAAAATATGATTCAAACACTATTAAAAGAAAATAGTTACAATGGTAAATTTGTTGCCTTTAAAGATTTCAATGACCATACGGTTATTGGCGATGGCAATACACCACAGCAAGCTTTGGAGAAAGCGGCAAAAAGAGGTTTTGTTAATCCAGTTGTAACTTTTATTCCTATAAAAGGTATGGTTCAGATCTATTAATGGATATTATCGACTCTCCTTTCATTAAATTCTCTCCCGATGATATTCCTAGGCCATGGCTCCCTGTAACAATCAGCAACCCTCATACCAAACAATCAATAAGCCTTTATGGATTAATTGACACTGGAGCGGATGAATGCGCCGTTCCTGCTCAATTCGCCTCAACGATTGGGCATAATCTACAAGCCGGCCAGCAGAAAGAAATTAATACTGGTAATGGAAAAACTGCCGCGTATGCTCATACTCTATGTTTTGAAACTAAAGGAATAATCATTAAAAATGTTTTAATAGATTTTATGCCTAATCTCAATGTTGTTTTATTAGGTGTTAAGAGTTTTTTAAGTAATTTTAAAGTTGTAATTGATTACAAAAATAATAAATTTTCTTTATTAGACAATAAGCTGCTTTAAAAATAATTTATTTGTTATTCGCAGAAAAAACAGCAAAAAACAGAGTCAGAATTGTTTTTTAAATAAATCCAACTTATGATAAAAAAACAATGCCGCCTGACATTTGTTTTACTGTTTCCTCTCGCCTTGTTCTTTGCCGCGTTTTACTCTTACCTAAAAACACCTCATTATAACCTGCGCCAACCCTCCCCAGATAATACTCTCCGGCTTACCCAAAACAACCGCTGCGGCCCGGACAGCCTCTATCAGCTATGCAAACTTTACGGCATCAGCTCTTCTCCTGAAGAAATCGCCCAATTAGCTGGAACTACCAGTGAAGGAACCACTGCCCTGGGGCTTGCTCAGGCCGCTAAAAAGAAGGGCTTGGAAGTCCAAGGG
>JAPLLY010000017.1 GCA_026387315.1 Candidatus Omnitrophota bacterium | reverse complement strand
CCCTTGGACTTCCAAGCCCTTCTTTTTAGCGGCCTGAGCAAGCCCCAGGGCAGTGGTTCCTTCACTGGTAGTTCCAGCTAATTGGGCGATTTCTTCAGGAGAAGAGCTGATGCCGTAAAGTTTGCATAGCTGATAGAGGCTATCCGGGCCGCAGCGGTTATTTTGGGTAAGCTGGAGAGCAGGCTCTGGGGAGAATTTGTTTTGCGTAAGCTGTTCAATAGCCTCCAACATATCCAGAGATTTCGCGGATTGCAAGGCAATGGCAGTATTAGGAAATAACGCGGCAACCTGCTGGAAGGTTTCTTGCGCCAAGGCGTATTTTCCTTGCGCGTAGTAGGCCTTGCCAATAGCAAAAAGCGCCTCACTTTTTAAATACGACTCTTGCGCGAATACAGTATTAAATTCCCGCAACGCCGACTCGTATTCACCTTTCTCAAAGTAAATATCACCGGCTTCCATACGCAAAGGTAACTGGGCGTTTCCTAATTTAATCTGACTTTGGGCATAGGCCAAAGCCTCATCCTGGCCGGTTTTCTTGACTACACCTGTTTTGAGATCAAGAGTAAGTTTACGCCTTAAACACTGAGTTGTTTTAACCGAATCATTTGCCTTGAGAAAAGCATTGGCAGCCTCATCAAATTGCCTGAGCACATACAAGGTATCTCCAATACCGTCGTAATCATTGGCTTTAGTGAAATACTCCAGGGCTTTAGCATAGTAGTTTCTTTTCAGATACACCTTAGCTAATCCGCTTGTATCATTTGCCTGCGTAAAATAATCATTGGCTTTGCCAAATTCATTAGTATTCAAAGACGCAAGCCCTAAGCCTGATAGATCATTAGTCTGAGTAAAGAATTGTTTGGCCTTTTCATTCTCTCCCTGGCTTAAACATAAAAGCCCTAAGCCGCTGATGTCGTTGGCCTGCTTAAAGGCATTTTCCGCGTAGGTAAAATCACCCTTACCCAGCAACGCGTGCCCCAATGCCGAGTAATCATTAGCTTGGCGGGCATAGGCTTGGGCTTGATCAAAATCTTTTTTACCCGCGTAGGCTAAACTTAATCCAGAGGTATCCTTACTTTCAGAAAAATAGTTAATGGCCTGATCAAAATCTTTTTTTCCGCAATAGGCATAGCCTAACGCGGATTTATCATTAGCCTGCCGCGCGTAAATAATGGCCTGATCAAAATCTCGCTTACCGCCATAGGCAAGACTTAATCCTGATAAGTCATTGGCCTGCGTAAAATAAGTTAACGCTTCCGTGTAAAGGCGTTTTCCCAAATAGGCTATCCCTAAGGCAGATTTATCTGACGAGCGCGCGGCATAATCTATAGCTTGATCGAATTGACGCTTGCCAGAATAGGCCAAACTTAATCCAGCACAGTCATTGGTTTGACTAAAAGAAGTTACGGCGTTAACGTAATCTTTTTTATTTAAATAGGCTATACCCCTGGCAGAAACATCATTAACCTTCTGGGCGTAAGCAAGCGCGGTATCCGGTTCATTCATTTGTGAGTAAATTAGCGAGAGAACGGACGCGTCGTTGGCCTGTTTAGCAAAAATAAGCGCCTGGTCAAAATCCTTTTTGCCGCAATAGCCCAAGGCCAGAGCGGATAAATCCCCTGATTTCCGCGCGTATTCTATGGCTTTATCAAACTGCCGTTTGCCGCTATAGGCTAAACTCATCCCGCTTAAATCCTTGGCTTCGGTGAAATATTTAAGCGCGGTATCAAAATCCTTTTTCCCGCAATAAACATGGCCCAAGGCAGACTTGTCCTGTGATTTTACGGCGTATTCTAAGGCTTTGGCAAAATCGCGCTTTCCGCAATAAGCCAGGCTCAATCCAGAAAAATCATTCGCCTGAGTAAAATATTCTATGGCTTTGTTAAAATCATTTTTGCCGCAGTAGGCATGGCCTAAAACCGAAAGGTCATTGGCGGCAGTAGCCGCGGCAATAGCTTGATCAAAATATTTCTTACCGCAATAGGCTAATCCCAGTCCGGCTTTATCATTGGCGCGGGTAAAATATTCTATGGCCTTATCGTAATCATACTGATTTGCCGCAATCAAGCCTTGCACAGATAAATCATTGGCTTTTTTGGCAAATTCATTGGCTTTGCTAAAATCCCTCTTTCCGCAATAGGCTAGCGCCAGCCCTGAGGAATCATTGGCTTCCGTGAAAGACGCGACTGCCTGGTCAAACTGGAATTTCCCGCAATAAACATGTCCGATAACTGACGCGTCATTAGCCTTTTGGCCATATTCCAGGGCTTTATCAAAATCTCTTTTTCCCAGATATACCGTGGCAATAGTAGATGGATCTTGCGAAGCAACCGCGTACGCCAGCGCCTTCTCTAAGTCTTTTTTTCCACAGGAGGCTAACGCTAGTCCTGATAAATCATTGGACTTGGCAAAATAACTGCCGGCCTGCTCGTAGTCTTTTTTACCTAAATACGCCAAACCCAAAGCGGAATTATCATTGGCTTTGGTCCCCCAGACAATGGCATTATCAAACTCCCGCCTGCCGCAATAGACTAATGCCAGCCCTGAAAAATCATTGGCAGCGGTAAAATAGGGCACGGCTTTATCGTATTCCCGTTTGCCTACCAAGACCATTCCCAGCTGCGCTTTATTCTCAGTTCCTTGAAATAATCCCAGGGCTTCATCGTAGCGGCGCTCGGCTATTAATACCAGCCCTAACCCATTTTTGTCCAGAACTTTTTGGAAACATTTCCTGGCTTCAATGAGGTTATGCTCGCCAAGATACGCAAGCCCTAATCCTGACCAGTCATTGACGCGGGTAAAATTTTCCTTCGCTTTCTTAAAATCACGTTTACCTAAATAGGCAAGCCCCAGGCCTGAGTAATCCTTGGCCTGCTGAAAATAGCTGACGGCCTTATCATACTCTCTCTTGCCGCAATAAACCAACCCCATACCTGAAGAATTTTTGGCTTTTTGAAAACTAAGAATAGCCTGATCATACATTCTTAAGGCGCAGTAGGCCATGCCCGCGCCTGAATAATTCCCATTCGCGACATAGGACTGGAGCGCTTTGGTATACTCTCCTTGCTGGAAATGGCGGTACGCGGTTACCTCAACCGCCTCTCGCATCCCTAAAAAAAATAAACACGACGCAAGAATTGTATAGATAAATATATTCGTCTTTCGTTTCATCGGAGGCTCCTTTTTTATAATCCTGGTAATCCTTTTCCTATAAAATAAATAATCCCCAAGGTAATCACAAATGGTAACGCCGCCGCGTATTCCATCATCCAAGAATTAAAATTCCATTTAAACACACACGGGCTAAGCAGTAAGGCGCAGGCAACAGGCAAAAACCAGATATTATGCGCCGCGGCTCCAATACCCCAGAACACTAGTCCAGCAATTACCTCCAACAGAAAGATCCACGCGAGATTAGCGTGAGCCTGCCGCGCCCAGGCTTGCGAAATTATCCGTTGAACGTTTTGACGATCTTGCCTGGCGCACTCTCCGGTCACGGGAAACACCGCCTTACCGGTAACCAGCACGACGATTGAATGCATGGCTGAGGCTACTTGCAGTGAAAAAAAACAAAAAATATACGTGGATAGATAACGCATAACCACTCGAGGATGCCGGCGGTAATCAATACACGCCGGAACCAATGGCGCGAATACCGAAGCAACCATCAACAAGAATACATCCCAACTCCAGAAAAGGTTACCCCGTAATTGCGTTACTATGGCCAATGGATTTTTGTCATAGAGTATCGGCGCGCGGAACATTGGGCCAAGAAATTGAAAGTGCGTAAAAAACAACGGCAAAACAATCCCGGAAAGCAGCAAAAAGAATAAAAAAGGCAAGGCCGTTAATAAACTTAGCCCGGATACTAAAACATCCATTTTTTCAATCCAGGAGATCCGCGCGGATTTTACAAAAGATGGGTAAAATTTTAGCAGGCACTCGGCGGTTCCCCGAATCCATTTCTCATTGCGTTTACGGTATTGCTGATAAGTAGGCGGAAAATCCTCCTCACAAACTACATCCTCCACAAATACTCCCGCGTATCCTGCCTCTCTGGCTTGCATAGAGTAAGCCAAATCTTCGGTAACAATCTCAGGAAATCCTCCTACTTGTTCCCAAATATCCCGGCGCAGCAGCGCTCCATGCCCATACCACATTACAAAACCGTATTGGTTTTTAGTGGAGGCGTAGCGCCGGAAATGAATATCCGTATTTAATCCCATAAATCGCGCGAAATTTGTCTTTTGATTAAGGCTGGTTTTCTGTGCCGCCTGGGCAAACGCAATGGTTGGATTTAACGCATAAACAAGTAAAGCGCTAATATAGTTGGGCGGCAATAGCGTATCCGCGTCGGAAACGCTAAAATATTCATAATTTGGGCTTATTTCATTTAAAGCATGATTGAGATTTCCGGCTTTAAAACCAACTCGATTATTCCGCCGAATTACTGTAATTCTATTAAGATGATTTTTCGCGAATTCATCAATCCGCTTTTGATAAGCCTGATCACTGCTGTCATCCAGAATAAATAAATGATAATTCGGGTAATCCTGATGGAGATGGGAATAAACTGCTTCTTCCCTGAAATCATGACAAGTGGCATACAAAAGCGCCACTTTTGGTAAAGTAGTTGGCGGGTGAGTTAATAGTAAACTAGTTAAGTTATCGGACGGCTTAAAATACGAAAAACCAACAATCACCAGATGAAAAAACGCGTAGAACCAAAACAAATCCAGGCCTAATATAAAAAGAAGTAAGCAGAATTTTGCGATGAAAGGTTCCGGCCCGATGAGCAGGGCTAAGAGGCGGGGATTAAAATATAAAAGGCAGAGTATCCAAGACCCAAGCATAACACCAAACATCGCGGGACGTTTCGGCATAGTTTTACGCTTTAAAAATACCGGGTATCAGAGAAATAAAAAAAGTCAGCCCGTGGCTTCTACTTGCCTAAAGTTTGACACAATAAATAACTTTGTCAAGGAAAGTTTTTAGGTTAAAACTTTCCTTGATCCTGAGGTTAACAGCCGTTAGATTACCAGGGATAGGTGCTCTTGGCCTAAGAGCTCATCCAAATCCTGAATAAGCTGTTCGCTAGGCTCAACATACAGCCCTTCACCGACAATTAACTGTACCCGGGATTTAGCGGGCGTGTCCAGGCGTAAATATACAGGGACCCGGCCGCGATGAGCTCCCAGTAACGCTTTTAAGGATTCAAAGATATTTTCCCTTATCCCGGACAGGTTGATGTTTATAGCTGTAATAAGCTTGTAAATTTCTTCAAATGGGAAAAGGTCTTCTACGATTATTTTTGGCGTTTCTTCCTTAAGGTCCAATACTCCGCGGATATGCACAATGGCGTTGGGTTGGATATAGGAGCTTATTTTAGCGAATGCGCGTGGAAAAACCAATATTTCTACCGCGCCATCTAAATCCTCTAATTTTAATATCGCCATTTTCTCTTGTTTGGCCCGCGTAACGGTATGCTTGATTTTAACGATTAAGCCGACGATCTTAATTACATCCTGATCTTTATGTTCACGCAGATTAGCCGTAGAGCAGGAAACAAAACGTTTAAGCTGGTTAGCGTAACGCGCTAAAGGGTGGCCGCTGACGTAAAAACCGAGCATATCTTTTTCAAAAGCCAGAAGCTGCGGTTCCGGCCATTCTTTGCAATCAACTAAATTGTTCGTAATTTTTCCGAATCCATTGCTTTTTATAGCTTGATCAAAAAATGAAAGTTGGCCGCTGGATTTTTCTTTTTGGATTTTTTGCGCTTCTGCTAATATTATATCCAGGCTGGCGAACATTTTAGCCCGCCCGAGGCTAAAATAATCCAAGGCCCCGCATTTAATCAGGCTTTCTAAAACTTTACGGTTGGCTAGCCTTAGGTCTATGCGCTGGCAAAGGTCTTCCAGGGATTTAAATTTTAACTTTTCTCTCTGGGCGGCAATTGACTCTGCCGCTCCCCGGCCGACATTCTTAATCGCCAAGAGGCCAAAGCGGATAGTTGATTCATCCTGGACCTTAAAAAACGCCTCGCTTTCATTAATATCCGGCGGTTGCACCTTTAAGCCCATGCGCAGCGATTCATTCACATATTCGACTATTTTATCGGTATTATCGCGTTCCGAAGTAAGCAGAGCGGTCATAAACTCTACCGGGTAGTTAGCTTTTAAATAAGCAGTACGGTAAGAGATTAAAGCGTACGCGGTTGAATGAGAATTATGGACTATAATTCCGTTGGCGATAAAGTTATGTATTTCTTCAATTTCAAGGTCATAAGTTTTCTCTTTACCTGCGTATTCTACAGATAAAACCCGGTCCCAGACAACATCCGCCTTCACTAATCTTAAGAGTTGGTTAGACTCAAAAAATTGCGCTAGCTGCATTATTGTCTGCCTTCTAAAACCCTTTTTATGCGCCTTAGCCTCTCCACAAAACTCCTTAATAGAAACTCCAGCCCTTTTTTCGATCTCTCTCCAGGTTAAGCCGCATTTTTCTTTTTCCAGTTTTACAATTTCTCGTACTTCAGGGGGCAAGGTATCTTTAGATTCCAGATCAGGGAATACAGAAATATAATAATTACGTAATTCTTTCAGTTGTTTATTTTTCCCGATTATGAATGGACAGACACGCTGAATGAATAAATTTATACTCTCATAGCCGAATAAATATAAGGTATAACCGATTTTTGGGGTGGAAATATTTTTATATGTATATTTAAATATTTTACGCTTTAATTTTGAGGTAATGCCTAGCCTTAATAAAAGGTCTTGTAGCTGCTGGCATAGCTTATCTGAAGAGGTTGCGTAAAAAGGAATAGAATTATTTCGGCTAAAGAGGAAACCGTCGCCTGACCAGAGCCTTCCTATAAATAACGCCAACTGCGCGTTATTTAAGGAAAAAATATCTTCCGGAATAAATTTTCCCGTCGCTTTTTTATAATCCAATCCCAAGCTCTCTATATATAACCTTGCTCCGCTTTTTTTGTTAGCCATTGCCTTAAGCGCTGTCGAGTAACTTTCTTTAACATATCCTTTATTCCAAGGAGAAGAATCTTTTAAAAATTTGTTATCTTTGCCTGTCCCGGCATATACCTCAAAACAGCCTCTTCTTTCGTTTATTGTAGGTATAGTATTTTGGAACTCCTTAATATTCTTTACGAAATCATTTATAAGGGCTATATTTTTGTTGTAGAAATAAATACCGCTTGGATGGCAAGTGTTGCCTTCTGAAAGTATACCTGCCAACACAATTATTTTGTACTCTTCTAATCTTGATTTCGTTTCTAGGGGGAGAGTTCTGCACAAGCCGATTCGTTCACCGGTAGTTAAATCCCCTAAATTCTTCCATCCTCTAAGGGTGAACATAGGATGATTTGATGTCGCGGTAATTTCTCTTCCTAAAGCGGTTTTCAATTTATACACTGGTTTAATACCGTTATAGACCACGTCTTTTATTTTGGTTTTTACAATTTTAAAATTATCATTACAGCTTAACGTGGATTTCACCGATTTTTCATTGCTAAATAGTTCTTCTATGGTAATCATATTGCCTGTATCCGCATCTATAATTTTCGTTGAGCCTATGACACATTTATTGAATCCGTACCCGGAAAAATATTCGATCAAATCAAATATCTTGCTAGCGGTAGATTCTTTGATTCCGTTTTTAATGCAACCCTGAAGAAAATTACTGCGTTCTTTTTCCATAACTTCAGGGATTTTTTTACCCATGGCCTTACGCAAGATATCCGCTTGGGCAAGCGAGAATCCCGCCAGGACCGACGCAATCTGCATAATTTGTTCCTGATAAACCATAATCCCGTAAGTTTCCTTAAGGATGGACTCAAGTTTAGGGTGTTCGTATTTAATCGGAATGACCCCATGTTTACGTTTCATAAAGTCATCCAGCATTCCGGAGCCAATTGGCCCGGGCCGGTATAATGCCAGAAGCGCGATTAAATCTTCAAAACGTTCAGGAATAAGCTTCTTAAGCAAATCGCGCATTCCTGAACTTTCTACCTGGAAGATCCCGATGGTATGGCTGGAGGCTAATAATTTATAAGTATTTTGGTCATCCAGGGGTAATTTTTCAATATCAATTTCAATACCGCGAATTTTTTTAACTAGTTTTAAAGTTTCATCAATTACGGTAAGTGTCCTTAGGCCGAGAAAGTCTACCTTAAGCAGGCCAATTTTTTCTAGCGTCCCCATGCTGTAGCCGGTAGTAATCTGGTCATCTGCGGTTTTAAACACGGGCATGTAATTATTTAAGGGTTTATCCGCGATAATTACTCCGGCAGCATGAACTGAAGCGTGGCGGTTTAATCCTTCCAAGGATAAAGCGATATTAATCAGCTTAGTAATTTGAGGGTCATTTTTATAAAGGTTGTTTAGTTCGGGTTCACTCTCTAGCGCTTTTTTAAGGGTAATATCAAGTTCAGCGGGAACCAGCTTGGCAATCCGGTCGACATCGGCATAGGGAATAGCCATAACCCGCCCGACATCCCGGATTACGGCGCGCGCCTGCATGGTACCGAAGGTAATAATTTGGGCGACATTTTCCTGGCCGTATTTGTTAGTGACATAATCAATCACTTCTTGCCGGCGTTCGTAGCAGAAATCAATATCAATATCCGGCAGGCCCAGGCGCTCAGGATTTAGGAATCTTTCAAAAAGCAATCCGTATTTTAACGGGTTAAGGTCGGTAACCCCTAAGAGATAACTCACTAGGCTTCCCGCGGCAGAGCCTCTCCCCGGGCCGACAGGTATAGACTGGCTTTTAGCGTAAGCAATAAAATCCCAGACAATTAAAAAATAGCTGATGAACCCCATGTGTTTGATTATTTTTAGTTCATGCTCCAGCCGTTTTCGCACATCAGGGTCATTCTTAAGGTCTTTTTCGATTAAACCTTTTTCACACAACTCCAATAAAAACGCTTCTTTATCTTTGCCCTGCGGAGGAGAATATTTAGGTAAATGCATCTGGCTAAAATCCAGCTCCAGATTACAGCGGGAGGCAATCTCTAAGGTATTTTTTAAAGCCTCCGGACAATCGCTAAACAGCTCTTTCATTTCCGCGGGTGAGGTGAAATAAAATTCTTCCGTCTGAAAACGCATGTGTTTAGGATCATCCAGAGTAGTTTGCGTTTGAATGCAGAGTAACGCTTCATGGGCGGCGGCCCTGTCTTTGGTGGGATAATGCACGTCGTTAGTGGCGACTAAAGGAATGCTCAATTCGCCAGAGATTTTTATCAAACCCGCGTTTACTATTTTTTGTTCGGCAATGGTGTTGCCTTGGATTTCCAGGTAAAAGTTCTTCTTTCCCAGTATATTCTGATAAATGTCAGCAGTTTTTAACGCGTCATTAAAACGTTTCTGCAGTATCAGGCAGGGAATTTCTCCTTTAAGGCAGGCGCTTAAGCCGATTAATCCTGCGGCATGTTGGGCGAGAACCTCTTTATCAATCCGCGGCCGATAATAAAATCCCTCTAGATAGCCGATGGAGACTAGCTTCATTAAATTATGATACCCCTCTTCATTGCGGGCTAAGAGGATTAAGTGGTTAGCGGCATCTTCTATCCCGCCGCTTTTCACCAAACGGCTTTGCGGGGCAACATAAACTTCACAGCCAATGATGGGTTTGATTCCTGCTTTTTGCGCTTCTAAATAGAATTCAATTGCTCCGAACATGCTGCCATGATCGGTAATGGCCAGAGAATCCATTTTGAAACTTTTAGCAATGGCGAGTATCTCAGGTATACGGCAGGCTCCATCAAGAAGGCTGTATTGCGTGTGCAGGTGAAGGTGAACGAATTCCGAGTGTGGCATAATACTTTAAACTTAAAACAGGAGCCTTAAGTTGTAAGTCGTAAGCCTTAAGCTTAAAGCTTATAACTTACAGCTTATAGCTTTAATAATCTATTCCCACTCTATGGTTGCCGGAGGCTTGGAGCTTATATCATAAACAACTCGGTTGATTCCTCTTACCTCGTTGATGATACGATTAGAGATTTTTTCCAGAACTTCATAAGGCAGCTTCACCCAATCCGCGGTCATACCGTCAAAACTGGATACGCAACGCAAGGCGCAGACATTTTCATAGGTACGCTCATCACCCATTATTCCCACGCTTTTAATCGGGAGCAATACGGCGAAGGACTGCCAGACTTGATCATATAGGCCGGCTTTTGAAATTTCCTCAATAACGCGCTTATCCGCTTCGCGCAGAAGATCCAGCCTCTGGATATTAATTTCTCCGATGATTCTAACCGCCAGCCCCGGGCCGGGGAACGGCTGGCGCGCAATGATATTTTCCGGCAACCCTAATTGAGTGCCGATTTGACGCGCTTCATCTTTAAATAATTCCCGTAGAGGTTCAATAAGTTTAAGCTTCATCTGCGCGGGTAAGCCTCCGACATTGTGATGGCTTTTAATTTTTCTGCTTGGCCCGCCCGTAGGCGAGATAGATTCGATCACATCCGGATAGAGAGTGCCTTGGCCTAAAAACTTTACCCCCTTGGTCTTTTTCGCCTCTTCTTCAAATACCTTAACGAATTCGTCTCCAATGTTCTTTCTTTTCTCCTCCGGATCCGTTACCCCTTTTAAGCGCTCAAGGAATCTTTTGCTTCTGTCCACATATTTTAAATTAAGATGATACATATCTTTAAAGACGCTTTTGACCTGCTCGGCTTCGCCTTTTCTAAGCAGTCCGTTATCGATAAAGATACAGCGCAAATTTTTACCGATGGCTTTGTGAATTAACAAAGCCGCTACGGAAGAATCCACCCCACCGCTTAAACCTAGAACTACTTTATCTTTGCCCAGGGTTTTTTTAATATTAAGAATTGATTCTTTGATAAACGATTGCATCGTCCATCTACTGGAGGCGCCGCAAGCTTTAAATAAAAAATTACTTAAGATCTGATTGCCTTTTTCCGTATGCGTTACTTCCGGATGGAACTGAACCGCGAATATTTTTCTTTTTTGATTAGAGATTGCCGCGATCGGAGTATTAGTGGTATGTCCGATAGTGTGGAATCCGGAGGGCATTTTAGTCACATAATCACCGTGGCTAGCCCAACAGGTAAAATTACCCGGTACGTGGCTAAACAGATCACTATTGTCATCAATGAACAATTCTACTTTTCCATATTCACGCTCGCGGGTATGCCTGACCTTACCTCCCAACAGCTCGCAGATAACCTGCATTCCATAGCAGATGCCCAATATCGGTACCCCTAATTTAAATATACCAATATCAGGATAAGGTGATTTTTTATCAACCACTGAAGCCGGGCCGCCGGAAAGAATGATTCCTTTCGGATTTAACGCGGCAATTTCTTTGGCCGGGGTATTGTAAGGGATGATCATTGAGAAAACTTTATTTTCTCTTACTCTGCGCGCGATTAATTGCGTATATTGCGAACCGAAATCCAGGATTAATATTGTTTGTCTGGCCACCCCGTTCTTCCTTTCCTGTAGTTTTTTCAATCTGGCTTTTTTCTTCAATTTATTTCCTCACTCGCAAAATCCCGTTTCAGCGGCTTTACGCCCCCATTCCTACTCTTTGGCCTACCTGGAAAATTTTGCCTTCAGTTTGGATTGAAGGAGCGATAATTATTTCGACATCATGCATTTCTTTTAAGTTTGACGCTCCCAGTGAACCCATGGAAGTTTTTAAAGCGCCCAGAAGGTTCTGTGAACCGTCATCAACTTTTGCCGGGCCAAGTAAAATATCTTTTAACGCGCCGGTGGTGCCCACCTGAATACGGGTTCCGCGGGGTAAATTAACATGTGAAGTAGCCATACCCCAATGAAATCCTCTTCCGGGAGCTTCTTTGGCGCGGGCAAAACTTGAGCCGATCATTACCGCATCCGCTCCGCAGGCAAAGGCCTTACAAATATCTCCGCCGCGGTTCATTCCGCCGTCAGTAATAATTGAAACATATCTTCCCGTGCGTTTAAAATAAAAATCACGCGCGCCCGCGGCATCTACCGTAGCCGTAACCTGGGGAACTCCGATACCTAATACGCCGCGCGTAGTACAAGCAGCTCCCGGCCCTACGCCGATGAGTAAACCGCTAGCCCCGGTTCCCATAAGCTCCAGGGTTGTTTCATAGGTTACGCAATTTCCCAGGATTACCGGAATTTTTATGGACTTACAAAACTTGACTAGATCTAATGTTTTATATTCTTTAGAGAGGTGCTTAAGCGTGGCCACGGTGGACTGGATAACAAAAATATCTACTCCGGCAGCAATGGCTAATTTCGAAAATCTTTCGGCATTAGCCGGAATACAGCTGGCCACAGCCATAGCCCTGGCTTTTTTAATTTGGGCGACTCTTTTGGTGACCAGTTTTTCTTTGATTGGCGTGTTATAAACCGCTTGAATTAATTCTGTGGCTTTTTGGGGAGCAGCTTTGGAGATCTCTTTGAGTACCTCATCCGGATATTCATAACGGGTCTGTATTCCATCAAGGTTTAAAACCGCAATCCCGCCTAAACGCGACATTTCAATGGCAAACTTGACATCTACCACTCCATCCATCGCCGCGGCAAGAATGGGTATTTTAAAGTTCTTCCCGTTAAATTTAAAGCTGGTATCAACTTCATTAGGATTTACAGTTTTGGACCCAGGGACTAAAGCCACTTCATCAAAACCATAACACCTTCTTGCGCGCCTGTTTATACCTATCCACTCTGCCATCTTAAATTCTCCTAATTATGATATTAAACCGTTGTTTTACAATAAGTTATGAATATTTCGCCCACCTTGGGAATGTAACTGAAAGGATTAATAATTTTATATTAATCAGGGGAATTTGTCAATATATATCTTTAAAATCACGGGGACGGTTCTATTTTTTAAAATAGAACCGTCCCCTTTGTTTTTATGAATACTTACTTCTTTTTGGTTTTATTAGCTTTAACCGTAAAATATGATTTGTCACGAATGAGATTACTAATTGAGGGCTCTAAAACAACAAAAACCTGGTTCTGAGGCATAACTCTGATGTAATAAGCTTTTTTATCTTTTATGAAAGCGCCTACTTCTATCTGGATCTGCTCAGGCTGATTATCTTTAAGCAAGCTAAGCTTTAATACTTTCACAGGACGCTCAAAACCATAGCTTTTAAGAGCAGGATCTAAGATGTCTTGCGCGTAAAGACCAGTAACATTTTGCAGGTATTCATTTACCTTAGCCAAATCCGGTAAAGATTTCTTATCGGCAGGCTCAAAATTCCATACGCTGCCAGGATTTTTATCAGAGGCTGCGATTTTAATTAAAGCCAGTGAGCGCTTTTTGCCAGCCATTAATTCGATCTTATTTACGGAATTAGCGTCAAAAGGAGAAATCCGGTAATCAGCAAAATAGTTTTCATCGAGCTTTACTGTTTTATCAAAAAGCCCGATTGCGAATAAAATGTTCCGGTCAACCAGCACAATCTTATCCGAATTAAAAACCCTGACAAAATTCTGCTTCCAATTTGGGCTCTTAAAACTAACTACTAGATGCGTCAAGGGCTGATTGCCTGCTGTGGACAAAATCAAATGCGCGGTCTGATTATCCTGAATCTGGAAATCCCCGAATACGCTTTTTGAGTCAGCCCGTAACTCTCCTTTTAAATCCTTTAAGCTATTTAAAAGGTTATCCGTTGCTTCTTTTTTTACTCTTAAACCAAATTTACTCTCTAAAACCCATTGCTCGTCATTCTGCCTGGAGAGAATTACCTTATTTTTCTCATCATCACCCTTGTAAATTATAATTTTAGACGCGGAAACATTTATACTGCCATTTACCAAGGCAATTTCCGGCTCTGTCATCCGTTCTAGAATGTCCCGTTTCTTTTGTAAGGAGTTCTTGATAACAACGAGAATCAACAACGCCAATACAATGCCGGTTAATATCAGCAGTTTTTTAAATTTCATCCGTTACTCCCTCTTGCCGCCAGGTAAGACCGCTTCTCTTTTCTGCGTAATAGGAGCCTAATATAAGCGTAAACCGCCCAAATCAGGGAAATACTGATTACCGCGATAAACCTATACCAGACGATCTGGGAATCGGTCAACTTCTTGATGTCGCGGTTTAAAATAGATTTAGAGCGTATCTGGATTAGGTCATCACCCAAAGCAAAGCTATCTACAATATTAGCAAATAAACCCAAATTGCCTAAGTTATGCGTAACCAACTGGTCGTTGAACATTTTAGAGCAGCCAATAACGATAAGTTTACCCGGCTTAGGGCTGTTTAAAACTTCAACTTTGTCTTTTCCGGCAGGCTCTTTTATTTCTTGCTCCCATCCGGGTATTCGCGTATCTTGAAAAGTATCGCTAAATTGGCCTTGAAGAACTAACCCCAAAGGAAATCTCCCCGCTGAACCTGCTTTAGGATATTCCAGGGAAGCGCCTTTTAAGGGGCCTTCTTGGAAAGGCGCCTGCCAGCTTCTAGGGCTGGAAGTGAATAAAAGCGTCTTCTTAAGGTTACACTGATTTATGATTGGGTCAGCTACATCCAATGATGAACCCCAGAAATAAAATAAAGCGTTTAATCTGTTCATCACCGCGGCTTGATGATCAAATAACTGCTGCCGCACGAATATCTGGTTAGGCAATCTCACGGGTATAGATAAAGCAAACGGGCCGATACTCTGGTCGCTAGAAACGCTGATCACCTGGTTATCTTCATCCATCAACATATTATCATTGATGCTTGCCCCCCATTTCCGGATAAGTTTATTGATATCCAAGTTTAGTTTAACAGGCGTAACACCCAAGCCTTGCGTTGGTATCATCTGAAATGAATAATCAAAACCCTGCGCGGCAATCAAGGCCGAACCGCCCTGATATAGGAATTTATTTATTTCGTAAAGCTGCCTGTCGTTCAAAACTCCGGGGTTCATAATTAAAAGCGTAACCGTATCTTCCGCAATAGCGCTCTCTTTAGTCAGAGTAACACGCTGGAGGTCATAGCCGTTATTTATAATTAATGATGATAATGACTGATATTCATCTTTATTTTGATCTTGGGAAAAAAGAGAAAATAAGGCGATTTTTGGCTTTTTCTCAAGAGTCAATTTTACAATCCTGGAAAGGAGCATATATTCTAAATCCGGAATATTTTGCGGAAGCAAACGCTGTAGGATTTCTTCGTTTTTATCCAAGTAATTTATACTGATGGCTGAATAAACCAGCCTGACGCCAAGGGCGTCTTTGTCAATGCTTTCCACCTGAAAAGGAACAATGCCTTTTTCCTGAAGAGATTTCTCCAGCGAATTAACCACCGGCGCGCCCTGAATATTCTGCCGCTGGTTTGCCTCGATAAGCTTAGCCGCTTCTATATGAAAAACTTTAAAATTTAATTTGTTTTTAGAAGCGATGCGCAATTCATCAAGCTTGCCGGTAATCTCCTGCTCCAGGCTTTTAATACTGGTGGGCATTTTCTCAACCGGAGTAATGTAAACCTTTAGCACAACAGGCGCCTTAAGATTAGCCAGAATCCGCCTGGAAGCGCCTGAAACAGTATAAATTTTATTTTCCGTGATATCAAACCTTCCTAACGATAAATCTTTGATCAACCAGTTAAATAATATCGCTCCCGCTAAACACACGGCCACAGCCGAGCCAAAAACAAACTTTGCCCTTGGCCTTAACCTGCCCTCAAAAGAGAAACCATTAAGCAGAAGAAAAATAAAACTCATTACGGCGAAATACAGCAGGTCTTTAATATCAATTATACCCCGGTTAAAACTTGCCAAATGGCCTGTCGCGCCGATATAATTTTTCATAAAGCTGCCCAGGCCCCAAATCCAGCTGTCCAAGAATGCCGCCAGAAAATCCATCCCTAATAATAGGATGAAAAAACAAGATAAAGTAGTCAACACAAAGGCGATAATCTGTTCCTTGGTCAGCCCGGAAATAAATATGCCTATGGACATAAATAAAGCGCCCAGCATTAAAGCTCCGGAGTAACCGGAGATGATCCTGCCGGCATCCGGGCTGCCGCAAAGAAATAAAACCAAGGGGACGCCAAATGTGCTGGCTAGCGAAATAATATAGAAAACCAGGCTGGCTAAAAATTTCCCCAAAACCAGTTCCGCCGGCTTCATCGGGAAAGTTAACAATAACTCAAAGGTATTTTCTTTCTTATCCTCCGCCCAGAGCCGCATAGTGATCACCGGGATAAAAAGCAATAAAACAAATGGGAGTGTGTTAAAAAAAGGATCCATATCCACGCGGCCAATCAAAAAGAACTGCGTCATAAACAAACCGTTGTTAATCGCGATAAAGGCAATTAAATAAACATAGGCAACCGCGGAATTGAAATAACCTCCGAGTTCGCGTTTTAAGATTGTAATAATATTTTTTATATTCATTTCGTAAAAAGGCCTAAAAAAACTTCCTCCAAAGAAGGCTCCTTAACCGATAACTCAGCCAGAACCCACCCCTTTTCCCTAGCCAGGGCGTTAATTGATTTTATCGCTTCATTCACGCCAAGATTAGAGCATAAAAATCTGGGCGCGGAATTTATATTACCTAGATACTTAACTCCCTTGAGAGTAGAAAGCGCGTTAAGCGCTTTTTCAACCTCTTCTTTCTGGGCTTCTAATGACACCAGTAAAGGCGGCACGCCTGTCTTTTCCTTTTTTAACTCTGAAATCAACCCGTTGGCGATAATTTTCCCGCGGTCTATAATTACCAGGCGCTCGGCAACGCTGGAGGCTTCCTGTAATATATGCGTTGAAAATATAATCGTTTTCTCGCCGGCTAAATCCTTGATCAGCTTACGCATCAAAATAATCTGCATCGGGTCAAGCCCGCTGGTCGGTTCATCAAGAATAACTATCTTGGGGTCATGAATTAACGCCTGGGCCAGCCCCACTCTCTGCCTGAATCCTAAAGAAAGTTCACTGACCATATGCTTCCAAACATCCCCTATTTTTGTGGCTTCCACTACCCAGCTAATTCTTTCTTTTAATTTTTTACCGCCTAAACCGCGGCTTTGCCCGACAAAGTTAATAAACTCGTCCACGCGCATATCCATATAAAGCGGAGGAGTCTCAGGAAGATAACCAATAATTTTTCTCGCGCTTAAAGGGTCCTGAGTTATATCAATTCCGTTAATTCTGGCAGTTCCTTGTGTGGGGTAAAAAAAGGTGGTGAGGACGCGCATCAGAGTGGTCTTGCCCGCGCCGTTAGGCCCAAGCAAACCCACGATCTGGCGCTCTTTTGCTTCAAAAGACACATCGTCAAGAGCAAGAATCGGGCCGTAACTCATTGAGAGGTGATTTACTTCAATCATATGTAATTACCTTTCAATAAAAAACAAATTTCCTTAATTTTATTAGTATATAATTTTTCTAAGTTTTGTCAAGCCTCCTTTTGCACCTTGTCAAACCTAGAAACAAAGGGGACGGTTCTCTTTTTTTAAGAGAACCGTCCCCGTGTTTTCCACGCTAGCTACTGCTTTTTAATACATTCCTCCACCACCCATACCACCCATGCCGCCCATTCCACCGGCAGGCATTCCAGGCATTTTTTCATCCTTTTCCGGCTTGTCCACAATCAAAACCTCGGTAGTAAGTAATAAGGCGGCAATACTAGCGGCATTTTGTAAAGCCGAACGGGTTACTTTTGTCGGATCAATTACGCCAGCTTCAATCATATCCACATAAGCATCCTGGCTGACATCATAACCGACATTGGTTTTTTCCTGTTTTATTCTTTGCACCACTACTGAACCTTCCAAACCGGCATTTTGCGCGATCTGCCT
Source organism: Candidatus Omnitrophota bacterium (assembly GCA_026387315.1). Taxonomy (GTDB): domain Bacteria; phylum Omnitrophota; class Gorgyraeia; order Gygaellales; family Profunditerraquicolaceae; genus UBA6249. The sequence continues at coordinate 158,041 of JAPLLY010000017.1, read as the reverse complement.
TAAAGGTTCCTCAATAGCGCGTTTTACAATATCCGCGCCAATCTTCTCATCACCTTCCAGCTTTAGTTTATCTAAAGCCGCGATGGTGCGGATAAACGCTACGCCGCCGCCGGGAACAATACCTTCCTGGGTAGCCGCGCGAGTGGCATGCAAGGCATCTTCAACGCGAGCCTTCTTTTCCTTCATCTCTGTTTCTGTGGCCGCGCCTACGTTGATTACCGCGACTCCACCGGCCAATTTAGCCAGGCGTTCCTGCAGTTTCTCTTTATCATAATCTGAATCGGTATCTTCAATTTGTTTCTTTAACTGGCTGATTCTAGCATTGATCGCCGCGTTCTTGCCCGCGCCTTCAACTATAGTTGAATTTTCTTTGTCGATTTTTATTTTTTTCGCCCGGCCCAAATCTTCAATATCGACATTTTCCAGCTTGATACCTAGGTCTTCAGTCAAGGCTTTACCGCCGGTTAAAACAGCGATATCTTCAAGCATAGCTTTACGCCTGTCACCATAACCCGGAGCTTTTACCGCGCAGGCAACAAAAGTACCCCGAATCTTGTTAACCACTAAAGTGGCTAAAGCCTCCCCGTCAACTTCTTCGGCAATGATCAAAAGCGGCTTGCCTACACGGGCAATTTTCTCTAATAAAGGCAGGATATCTTTGATTGAAGATATCTTTTTCTCATAAATAAGAATGTAAGCATCCTCCAGAAGCACTTCCATTCTCTCGGCATCGGTCACAAAATAGGGCGATAAATAACCCTGGTCAAACTGCATTCCTTCCACCACATCCAAAGTAGTAGCGGTAGATTTTGCTTCTTCCACGGTAATTACGCCATCTTTGCCTACTTTATCCATTGCTTCGGCAATTAATTCTCCAATATTGGTATCAGAGTTAGCCGCGATGCTGGCAACCTGAGCAATTTCTTTTTTATCTTTGATCGGAGTAGAAAGCTTTCCCAGCTCCTCAACTACTTTTATCACTGCTTTTTCAATCCCGCGTTTTAATTCCATCGGGTTTGATCCGGCAGTAACGTTCTTTAGGCCTTCGCGATAAATCGCTTCGGCTAAAACTGTGGCGGTAGTGGTGCCATCACCGGCATTGTCAGAAGTTTTTTCGGCAACTTCTTTAACCATCTGCGCGCCCATATTCTCAAAAGCATCCTCTAAATCAATTTCCTTGGCTACAGTGACACCATCTTTGGTTATAGTTGGGGAACCAAATTTTTTGTCAATTACTACGTTACGCCCCTTAGGCCCTAAAGTTACTTTTACCGCGGCGGACAGCTGTTCTACGCCCCTTAAAATCTTACGACGCGCATCATCGCTATACAATAATTGCTTTGCCATAAACCCTCCTTAAAATGAGCCCCGCCGTTGGCGGGGCGAATTTATCCCGCCGAATAATTTGAGGCGGGAGCTTCCTTTTTTTATTTTATAATCGCTAAAATATCATCCTCGCGCAGAATAAGCAACTCTTCGCCTTCTTTGGTGATAAACTCATTGCCGGAATATTTTCCAAATATTACCTTGTCTCCGACTTTTACTTCAGGTGTTTGAACCGTACCGCTCTCCAATACCTTACCTTTGCCTACGGCAACTACTTTGGCCTCTTGGGGTTTTTCCTTGGCAGAATCAGGAAGGACAATGCCACCCTTACTTTTTTTCTCTGCCTCTAAAGGTTTAACCACAATGCGATCACCCAATGGTTTAATCTCCATCTTGCCACCTCCTCATTTTTCCCCAGCCTCCGGCGGTTTGGGGAAAAATGACCCCGAGCTCCGCGAGGGGAGAACCCTACTCTGTTTAGACTTCCTTTTATTAATTTACACTTAGCACTCTTTTCCCTAGAGTGCTAATTATAGATAAAAAAAAATTCTTGTCAAGAGTTTTTTTAATATTGCTCCTTTGTTATTGTATTTTCATAGACAAGTTTAATTCCGATTAAGCTTAGATTTCTATTGATTTTTATTTTCATGCCGGAATTCCTTTTGATTAAGGAGATATCACCGCCGGTGCCGATAATCCGAGCGTTTTTACCAAGATACTGTTTAATTCTTGTGGCCAGCTCTTTACTTAAGGCGGCTGTACCAAAAACAACTCCGCTTAATATGCTATTTTTGGTATCCCGGCCAATAAGCATTTTCGGCTGCTGTAATTTTACTTGAGGCAATAACGCGGTTTTCTCTTTTAAGGCCTCCAGAGAAATATTCATTCCCGGAAAAATTAAACCTCCTAAATATGCCTGGTCTTTAGAGATAACATCAAAGGTAATGGCAGTGCCGGAATCTATAACAATCAGGGGGCCAGCGTAAAGATTGCTGGCAGCATAAGCATTTACCAGCCGGTCTTGGCCAACTTGTTTGGGTACGCGGTAACGATTTTCTATGGGAACAATTAAACCTTTACCTATTATATAGGGGTTTCTACCATAGAAGAGTTTTAAGTCACGCTGAATAACCCGGGTCAATTTAGGGACAACGCTGCAGATAATACTGGCGGATATTTCAGGATAAGCTCTTAATTTTTTTGCCAATTCCGTTTTTTTATAGGTTTTAGTTACGATATCAAACTGGTATTTTAGTTTTCCCCCAACGAAGATCCCGCCGGATATATTAGTATTGCCGACATCAATGGTTAATAGCATTACGTAACTCCTTAGTTTTATCCCTTAAGCTGGCGGCTTTTTCAATTGTAAAATTCTGGGGAAATCATACTTATCTTTTGAATTAACTATTGTGTCCCCGGAATTCACGGAATTCCTCTTTCCCTATTTAGTGGGCATGCTTTATTTCTTAGTATTAATTTGGCCGGCTTGTTTCGGTAATACCGGGTCAAGAGTTACTTTAATTTCTCTTTCCTTAAAATAATAAGAATTATGTGTTACCCAATCTATAAAAACTGGAATTATGGCACAGGCAAATGAAGCAAACAGCCAGCCAGGATGCTTGTGTGGCTTAGCCCTATAGGTGATTTCTTCATATCCATCTTTCCTAAAGGTAAGGTTGGCTTCGCGCTTATTATCAAGAGTTATTGTGGCCGGCGTTCTGCCTACTCTAACTTCTCTGCCCCTATTGAACCTTCTTCCAATAGTTTGATAAATCTCCGCGCCTTCCGGCTCACTTGTTACTTTCATTTGAGTTTCTTTAGGTTTAAGAATTGTCGCGCAGCCAGTCATATTAATAACAAATATGAACAGGACAGCTAGATTAATTATCTTACGCATATACACCTCCATTTGTTATACGAATGTTTTGCGGTGGCTGGCTTGCTGGTAACACTAGTAATAGTATGTTACTGTTGTTTGCCGTGTGTAATAGGAACAGATGCCTTCTAATCTTTTTCTCATAATCACTGCGCCGGATGGCCCATAATAAACTCCGCATCGAACATCCCCAATGCCTTCAAGGATCGTAAATTTGACATGCGCCACTCCGCTTACCTCATCCCACAAACCGGCTGCGGGTTGGTTTCGTTCATCCTCCAGGAAGACTTCTTTGATTTTTTCGGTTGATCCGTCATAGGCCAGCCTCACAAATGCATAACCGTTGGTGGTACATACGGGATTCCTCTCCTTATCCAGGAACGCCTGCGTAACCACGCGGCCTCTTGTGTCGCCTTGTGAATATGAATAGGAGTATTTTTTGATTACATACCCCTGTTCGCAAGCTGTAGGATTACCAGATGCATCGTAATTCAGTTCCTCAATGAGGCCCCCGCCAGCGTCATACATGAATTTTATCACTGACGCGCCCGGCAGAAGTATGTCCTTTTGGTCGCGCTTTTCAATGCGCTGGAGCTGGCCGGCGGTGTTGAGGTAATGGTATTCCAGGCCATACACTGCCTTGTTTTTGTAGATTGTTCCTATGCGTTTTCCATCCTCCATCCACGGCCGTTTCGACGTAGCCGCGCATCCCGTGATTAAAACGCAGGCAATCACCAGGAACGCGCGGCGATGCGTTTTACATAACCCTTCTATCATTTTACCTTAGCCTCCGATTGCAGGCGAACAACATCGCCCTCAATTACAATAGTGTGATAGTCTGGAATGATTGGGAGAAGAGACGAAAAATACCACCACCAGTCTCCTTGTGATAATACCGTCATATTCACTATCGCGTCACCATTGACGCTGGACATCTCCCGGGTCAATTTATCCGAGATATCCCAATTGTTATTTGTAATATTAACACTTCTCCATAACATGGCCCAACAACGTTTATAGATCTTGAAATGCTTTAGTGTGTCTTGTTTGGATACGCGCATTACATTCCCCGCAGCGCCATAAACGCAAGGAGTAAAGCTAACCGGATGGTCAACTCGATCGGCATTTATGCTGCACTTAACACCCGCGCAAGAGGTTAACATAAACGCAAGGCATCCCACAGACATAATCTTCATCATTACGAAAAATATTCTTCTCATTGAGCGTTCTCCTTCTTTACCTTCGCCGGGAGGTTTACCTGCCGCACCTTTCCCGTGGCGGTTATTGACACATCAGACCCCATCGAGAGAAGAAGATCTATCCCCAACGACTCAGTAGATAGCTTTACGTCAGTAATCGTCATGGAATTATCTCCACCTATTTTTTCGAAAGCTTTAACCTGTGCTTCATTTACGCTCGTACTCTCGGTGCTTGTATATCCTCCATAAGATGACGATATAACGCCAGAGGACACCGTCGCGGAGAAATCGTCAACTGGTTTCATTGATGGCCGCGCGCTCCGGTCACCTACAAATGGATTCCCGTTCATTGTCACCGGCTGTTCCAGTTTCCGCATATCGTACTTAACCGACATGCAAGAACATAAGAACGCGCAGAGCAAAACACTTCCACAGCAAGCCGCGCAGTATTTTCCGTATTGCCGCCAACCTGTTCGCTTTTCCTGCCCCTTTACCATTCAAACTCCTTTCTGTTTATTTTGTCAACAATTAAATGTACTCTCTTTCTTCATAAGTGTAAAGGAGTTATTTGAATCCTTCCTTGGGTATAACTTTTTCTAATTCGCTAAAACATTCATCCAGATTCTTTGGAATGTATATTTGTTTATTATTTTGTTCTGAGGTGGCAATTAAAGGCATATAGACAGTTTACGTAATTTCATTAAGGACAATCTGTTATGTAAGAAATTTGTTGCACATTTAATTGAAAAATATGCGCTTACATATACTGTCTACAGAACTTGCTACCGCTTTTTTTAATGCCGCTTCGGCCTTGTCCTGCAATGACATCCTTTTTTTCATTTATAACCTCGCAGTTCTCGAATCGTTGCGAATAGTTCATCCTTGACAATCTCTCGATGACCGTTCCTTCTTTTTGCAATTAATACAGGTTTTGCTTTAGAATTATCAAACAGCATCCAAGAATCAACTCGCCTTTAGCTCAACGAGTAAAGTTGCATAAGATTTACCGGAAATCAGAGGCGGGGATTCTCACCGAATGTTTCGTTTTATCTCTTTAATTTTGTCTCTGATAGCAGCAGCTTTTTCAAATTGTAAGTTTCGGGCTGCCAACTCCATTTCATATTCTAACTCAGTAATATATTTATGCAACTGGTATTGCTCAGGCGGCTCTCCGGTTAGCGCTTGCACAAACTCTTGGGCCTGGCTTGAGTCTTCAATACCCCTTTTGATTGCTTTATTGATAGAACGCGGGGTAATTTTATATTTACGGTTAAATTCTGCTTGTATGATTCTGCGCCGCTGACTTTCGTTAATTGCTTTTTTCATGGACTTAGTGATGGTATCGGCATACATAATTACTGTACCGTCTAAGTTGCGCGCGGCGCGGCCGCCTACCTGAATCAGCGCGGTAGCGCTGCGTAGAAACCCTTCTTTGTCCGCGTCCAGGATGGCCACTAATGAAACTTCCGGTAGATCCAGGCCTTCACGCAAAAGATTAATTCCTACCAGACAGTCAAATTTTTTTTCGCGCAGTTCCTTAAGGATCACCGACCGCTGGAGAGTTTGTATTTCAGAGTGCAGGTACCTCACCTTTATCCCCTGTTCCGTAAGATAGCTGGCCAGGTCTTCGGAGCTCCTCTTGGTCAAGGTGGTTACCAAGACGCGTTGATTATTTTTTGCCCGCTGTTTTATTTGTAAAATCAAATCCTGGATTTGGCCTTCCACGGGCTTAACAATAATCCGCGGATCAATTAACCCGGTAGGCCGGATAATCTGCTCAATAACTTTATTGGCGCTTAAGGTTAATTCATATTCGTTAGGTGTAGCCGAAACAAAGACTAATTGTTTTACCAGGCGGTTAAATTCATTAAATTTTAGCGGGCGGTTATCCAGGCATGAAGGAAGCCGGAATCCGTAATCCACGAGCGTTTCTTTTCTCGCCCGGTCACCGGCGTACATCCCCCGGATTTGCGGTATAGTCGCGTGCGATTCGTCAATAATCGTTAAGAAATCTCCGCTAAAATAATCCAGCATTGCCGACGGCCGGGATCCTGCTTTGGAACCGTTCAAATGCCGGGAGTAATTTTCTATCCCGTGACAATATCCGATTTCTTTGAGCATCTCTAAATCATAATTTGTGCGCGACTCCAGGCGCTGGGCCTGCAATAACTTATCATTTTTGCGTAATTCTTTTAATCGAACAGCCAGTTCTTCTTTTATCGAACCTAGCGCCGCTTGAATTCTATCTTCGGAGGCGATAAAATGTTTGGCCGGATAAATAACTATTTGATCAATCCGGTTAATTATTTTTGCCGATACAGGGTCGATTACTGAAATTTGGGATATTTTGTCTTGGGTTAATTCCAGGCGCAGGGCTTGCTGGCTATAGGCTGGAAATATCTCCACCACATCCCCGCGCACCCGGATTTTCCCGCGCTTAAATTCATAGTCATTACGCTCATATTGAATTTTAAGGAGCTTAGCGATTAATTCATCCCGTCCGATGGAAGCATGCTTATTTAAGATCACCAGCATTTCTTGATAATCTTGCGGGGAGCCTAAATTATAAATGCAGGAAACTGAAGCCACCACAATTACATCTTTGCGGCTGATTAAGGAGGTAGTCGCCGAAAGCCGTAAACGATCCAGGCACTCATTGATTGAGGAATCTTTTTCGATATAAGTATCCGTGGAAGGAATGTAGGCTTCCGGTTGGTAGTAATCGTAGTAACTTACGAAATATTCAACCGCGTTACGCGGAAAAAATTCCTTAAATTCAGCGTAAAGCTGAGCGGCCAGAGTTTTATTGTGCGAGATTACCAGCGTCGGCAAGTTTACTTTGGCGATCACATTAGCCAGGGTAAAGGTCTTGCCGCTGCCGGTAACCCCGAGCAGCGTGGAATAACGCTGCTTAGCCAGGATGGATTTAGAGAGTTCTTGTATTGCTTTAGGCTGATCGCCTTGGGGAGAAAATTTAGAGATGAGTTTAAACTTGTTCATTCCGAGATTCCCGCTTGCGCGGGAATGACATTAGACAATATCTAAGCTGATATCCACGGATTCAACCGAATCCGTAAGCTCTCCTATGGAGATTATTTCCACTCCGGTTGAGGCGTATTTTTTGATGTTGCCAAGATTAACTCCGCCGCTGGCTTCCAAAAGGCAGGATTTATTTAATTTTACCGCTTGCTTAATATCTTTAACGCTCATATTATCCAGCATAATTATATCCGGTTTTAAGCTTAAGGCGCGTTTAAATTCAGCTAAGTTCTGGGTTTCGATTTCAATTTTATACTTTTTAGATGTTTTCGGCAGCTTGACACAGCCCCCGGTAATTTTCAAATGATTATCTTTAATTAAAATCATTTCATCAAGGCTAAACCTATGATTATATCCGCCCCCAACCCTGACCGCGTATTTTTCCAGTACTCTTAAACCAGGCATAGTTTTACGGGTATCAAAAATTTTTGTTTTGTAAGGGGCTACCGCCTTGACAAATTTTTTAGTCTTAGTGGCAATCCCGCAGAGTAATGACAGAAAATTTAAGGCAACGCGTTCAGCGGTAAGAATACTGGAAGACTTACCTGAAATAACGGCAATCACGCTATTTTTTATTACTTGACTGCCTTCTTTTATCTTGGGTTGGAATTTTAAGCCGGAATCAACGCTCCTGAATACTTCTTGAGCGATATTTATACCGCAAAGCAGAAAATTTTCTTGAGCGATAATTCTAGCCTGGCTCTTTTTATCTTGAGCAATGAACAACCGGGTCGTAATATCTCCGGAACCGATATCTTCCGCCAAAGCATTCTTAATTATCGAGGTTACTTTTTTAGCGTCAATTTTACCGTAGGCCATTTAGGATTACCTCTAACTTACTTACCTGCTGGCGCATATCCAGCAGTTTTGTTTTTTCAGCGGATACAATCTCTTCGGGTGCCCGCTGGAGGAAATTTTTATTTGCCAGCGTAACCTCTTTATTTTTAATCTCCGATTTTAATTTACCGATTTTTGAATTAATTTTCTTAAGCTGTTGGGCAACATCTACGACCCCCTCAAGAGGCATTACAATGTGCAGATCTTTAAATACAACCGCGTATCGGTTGTTTCCAGCGATATATTTTTCGGCCAGAGTCAGGTTGTTAACTTTAGCCAGATTTTTTATGTAATTTGCCAATAGCTGCAGAGATTTTTGAATAGGCTTACCAGAGGCTGTTAATTGAATATCAACGCGGCTGGCAGGATTAACTTCCAGCTCTGCGCGCATATTTCTGATCGTGTTAATTAAATCAAAGGCTAGCTCCATCTGCGATTCATCCTCCCTATTGATTAATTCAGGCTGTAGGTGCGGCCAACTTTGCTGCATAATAGAATCCTTAGCCCCTGGCAGCTTTTGCCAAATTTCCTCGGAGATAAAAGGCATAAAAGGATGTAGTATTCTTAAAAACTTCTCCAATACTTTATACATAACTATCTGTGTATTTCTGTTCTCTGTATTCTGTCCTCTGTTAACTAGAATTGGCTTTACCAATTCTAAATACCAATCGCAGAATTCATGCCAGAAAAATGAATATAAGCTGTTAGCAGCTTCATTAAATTTAAAACTATCTAATTCTTTTCCTACTTTCTCTAAGGTTGTATAAAAACGGCTTAAGATCCACCGGTTAACAATATCCAGCTGTTCAGCCTTAAAGAAAACACACAAATCCACGCCTATATCTTCAGGTTTAAGATTGGTTAGTATAAAGCGTGAGGCATTCCAGATTTTATTGGCAAAGTTTCTACCTTGTTCAAACCTATCCTTGGATAAATATACGTCTTGTCCCTGGGCTGTTGTAGAGATAAGGCTAAAACGCAAGGCATCAGCGCCATATTCATTAATAATCTCCAGGGGGTCAATTATATTTCCCAGGGATTTGGACATCTTTTTTCCCTCTATATCCCGCACTGTGCCATGGATGTAAACGTCTTTAAAAGGTATCTTGCCTTGAAATTCTATGCCCGCCATAATCATACGCGCGACCCAGAAAAAAATTATTTCCGGAGCTGTTACTAAGACTGAAGTGGGATAGAAATATTTTAAATCTTCTTCAGGAACCGTAGCAAACGGCCATAACCATGACGAAAACCAGGTATCCAGAACATCTTCATCCTGGATCAGGTTATGCGAACCGCAATCATTGCATTTATCAGGTTTAATACGATTGATAATAGGCTTGGGATCCAAAATAGTATAACTTGTAGTGCATAAATTCCCTGGGGGGCCGCTTTTAACTTCTATAATTTTCCCATTTTTTACTCCGCAGTCCCTGCAATACCATACAGGTAAACGGTGCCCCCACCAGATCTGACGGGAGACGCACCAATCCTGGATATTCTCCATCCAGTTTAAATAAACTTTAGTCCAGCGCGCGGGATGAAATTTTATTTTTTCTTTTTTAACTGCCGCAATTGCCGGCTTAGCTAATGGCTTCATTTTCACAAACCACTGCCATGATAAATAAGGTTCTATAATGGTGTGACAGCGATAACAATGGCCAGCGGCTAATTTATGCGGCTCTGTTTTTTCCAAAAACCCCTTTTCTTTCAAGTCTTTTAAAATAACTTCGCGCGCCTGGAATCGATCCATACTTTCATATGCGCCGGCATTATAATTTAAAGTAGCATCCGTATGCATGATATTTATAAATTCTAAATTGTGTTTTTTGCCTAAGGCATAATCGTTAGGGTCATGCGCGGGTGTTACTTTAACTGCGCCTGTACCGAATTTCATATCGACCATGTTATCTGCAATAATTTTTATTTCACGGTTAACTAGAGGCAGAATTAGGATTTTGCCGATATATTCTTTATAGCGTTTATCTTTAGGGTTAACTGCAACTGCGGTATCACCCAACATTGTTTCTGGGCGCGTTGTCGCTACGATAACAAATTTATTGAAATTGCCTTTTAATGGATACTTCAAATAATAAAGGTTACCCTGTAATTCATGATGCGGCGCCTCTTCGTCAGAAAGCGCTGTTTGACATCTTGGACACCAGTTAATAATATAGTTTCCCCGGTAAATCAGCCTTTTATTCCAAAGTTGGACGAAAACATCCCGTACTGCCTTAGAATATTCCTCATCCATGGTAAATCGGGTTCTTTGCCAATCACAGGATGAGCCTAATTTTTTAAGCTGGTGTATAATTGTTGATCCATATTGCTCCTTCCACTGCCAGACTCGTTCAATAAATCTTTCCCGGCCCAGATCCTGGCGCTTGCGCCCTTCTTTAGCCAAAGTTCTTTCGACAACATTTTGCGTGGCGATTCCGGCATGATCCGTGCCCGGCATCCACAGCGCCTCAAAACCTCTCATTCTTTTATAACGGATTAAGATATCCTGAATAGTGTTGTTTAAGGCATGCCCCATGTGCAGAATTCCGGTAACATTAGGCGGCGGAATAACAATACAGTAGGGTAGTTTATCTAAGGCGGGTTTGGCGGAAAAAAGATTATTTTCTTCCCAAATTTTATACCACTTACTTTCGGTATCTTCGGGGTTATACTGCTTACTAAGCTCTTGGGCCATTAGGGGATAATCCTTACTTGGTGAGAAATTCGACAGTGTAACAAAACTTGTTGATTTTCAACAGTAGGGGAGGTTTAAACCTCCCCTACTGTATTAGCCTTATCTTTTAAGAGTTTGTACTCCACACTATCTACCAACGCCTGCCAACTGGCCTCAATAATATTTTCATGAACTCCGATTGTATTCCAGATGTCTTTTTCATCCTGCGATTGGATTAATACCCGCACCCGGGCGGCGGTGCCCGCTTTTTCATCCAGGACGCGCACTTTAAAATCGGACAAATGCATTTTGGCTAAAGCCGGATAGAAATCTTTAAGGGCCTTGCGCAAGGCATTATCTAAGGCGTTGATCGGGCCGTCTCCTTCGGCAGCCGTATGCTCTTTAACCCCGTTGACCCTTAACTTGATGATGGCTTCCGAGGTAATCTTCTTGCTTTGGCCCTTTTCTATAACTACCCTAAACCCTTCTAATTCGAAGAATTTCTTAAATTTCTTTAAAGATCTTTGCATTAATATCTGAAAAGAAGCTTCAGCAGCTTCAAACTGAAAACCCTTATGCTCCAGGGCCTGCACTAATTCCAGAATTTTTTTTGTTTGCGGATCCGTTTTGGTTAGGTCATAGTTTAGCTCTTTGGCCCTTAATAAGATTCCGGTTTTGCCCCCTAATTCAGAAACCAGGATTCGCCGCCTATTCCCGACTAAATGCGGGTCAAGATGTTCATAAGTTAAAGGGTTTTTCATAATAGCATTAATATGCATCCCGCCCTTATGCGCGAATGCTGAATCGCCCACAAAAGGCTGCTCATTTTTTAGCCGCATATTACTGATTTCACTGACAAAATGCGAAAGATGGGTTAGCTGTTTTAACTGCGCGTCCGGGATACAGTCGATTTTTAATTTAATTTTTAAATTCGCGATAATCGCGATTAAATCCGCGTTTCCGCAGCGTTCTCCGTATCCATTAATCGTCCCCTGAACCATGTTCGCACCGGCCTCTACCGCGGCCAGAGAATTAGCAATCGCCACTCCAGAATCATTATGGCAATGAATTCCTAAATCGACCTTAATTTTTCCCTTAATCTCTTTAATCGTGGAACTTATCTGGCTGGTTAAAGACCCACCGTTAGTATCACAAAGACAAACTGTCGAACAACCAGCATCTTGCGCGGCGATTAAGGTTTTTAAGGCGTAATCCTGATTGGCATTATAAGCGTCAAAAAAATGCTCCGCGTCATAAAATACTAAAAACCCCTTTTTAACCAGAAAATTAATACTGTCAAAAATCATCGTCAGATTCTCATCCAACGTAGTTTTTAAGACTTCCAGCACATGAAAATTCCAAGTTTTACCGACGATAGTAATTACCTGAGCCTTGGATTTTAACAGGGCCAATAAATTATTATCCTGGCTGGCGGAAATATGCGGCCGGCGGGTCATGCTAAAAGCGGCAATTTTAGAGTTTTTGAGTTTTAAGCGGCTTATTTTTTCAAAAAATTCCCGGTCCTTAGGATTCGAACCCGGCCAGCCGCCCTCGATAAAATGTATGCCGATTTTATCCAGCTCTTCAGCAATACGGATTTTATCCATTACTGAATAAGATATTCCTTCTGCCTGCGAGCCGTCCCGTAATGTGGTATCGTATAATTTTACCAAAGCCATAATTTACCTCATAGTTTTAAAAAAAACAGATTCCCGCCCCCTTGCGGGGAGGGTTAGGGAGGGGGATTTCAAATGCTCAGCAATTTCCCCCACCCCTGGCTCCTCCCACCAGGGGTGGGGAAAATTATCTAAAATCTTTCATCTAACAGTATCTAGCCCGAAATCAGCGTGTAATTTTTTTACCGCGATTTCAGCGTCTTTCTTCTTAATAATACAAGAAATACTGATATCCGAAGTAGAGATCATCTCAATATTTATTTTATTGTCCGCCAAGGCGCCGAACATTTTTGCCGCGACGCCGTGATGAGACTTCATACCCACCCCGACAATCGAGACCCGGGCGATATCCTCGTCAAACAAAACATCTCCGGCGCCGATTTTTTTAGCCACCATTTTAGTGATCTTGCTGGCTTTGGCAAAATCGGCCTTAGCCACTGTGAAAGATATATCTGTCCAGCGGGTATGGCTTACGTTTTGCACGATCATATCCACGCTTACTCCGGAAGCCGCCAGGTCTTTAAATAATTTTACGGCTACTCCGGGTTTATCCAGAACGCCGCAAAGAGTAATTTTTGCTTCATTTTTATTTAAAGTTACCCCGCTAATCAAAACATCTTCCATCTTTCTAACCTCCTTAATAATCATCGTTCCGCTTTTAGTGTTAAATGAAGAACGCACATGCAAAGGGACATTGAATTTCTTAGCTACTTCGATGGAACGCGGCTGCATTACTTGAGCCCCTAAAGAAGCCATCTCCAGCATTTCGTCATAAGTAATCTGGTTGATTTTTTTAGCCTGGGGCTCAATCCGCGGATCCGCGGTATAAACACCTTCGACATCCGTGTAAATCTCGCAAGAATCCGCTTGGAGTTCTTTAGCTAAAGCTACCGCGGTTAAATCTGAGCCGCCCCGGCCTAAAGTAGTAATATCCTGATTTAAGGTTACCCCCTGAAAACCGGCAACAATAACCATCCTGCCTTTTTTTAATTCTTCTTTAATTTTATCCACGTTAATTTTGATAATCCTGGCCCGGGTATGGCTGCTGTCCGTAATAATCCCAACTTGAGCGCCGGTAAATGAAATAGCTTGGAATCCCAGCTTTTGAATCGCCATCGCCAAAAGCGAGGCCGAAATCTGCTCTCCAGTAGATAATAGCATATCCATTTCCCGCTCGCAAGGATCCGGATTAATTTTATCCGCCAGTTCTATTAATTCATCGGTAGTATCTCCTAAAGCCGAAACCACTACCACCAAATCGTAACCTTTTTTACTATAACCAACCACCCTTCGCGCTACTTTTTGAATGCGCTCGACATTAGCGACGCTTGAACCGCCGTATTTTTGCACCACTAAACCCTTAGTCATTTTGTATCCTCTTTGTCTACCTAGACAACACCGGCGCAATTTGCGCTACCTAGCGCACACCGGCGCAATTCAAATAAGCGCCGGGCGCCTTCTTAGCGCCGGGTGCCTGAAATAAAATATTCCATAAGTTGATAACCATGTTCAAAATAGGTTGGCGATTTTTGGGCTTCTTTTTCGCTGTAATTAAGAAAGTTTCCCTGGGGTATGCCTTTGCCGTAAATCGCGAAAGGAATGGCTTCCGCGGTATGCGTTTTTAAAGCCAGCGGAGTAGCGTGATCCGGTAAAACCATAATCCGGAAATCATCCTTATTCTTGCAATATTTTAGAAAAGAACCGGCCACTAATTGATCAAAACGCTCAATGGCAGTAAGCTTTTGGCGCAAATCACCGTTATGCCCGGCTTCATCCGGAGCCTCAACATGCACAAAGACAAAATCGTTTTTCTTTAAAGACTTGATTGCCGCTTTAGCCTTGCCTTCATAATCCGTATCATAATAACCGGTTGCCCCGGGGACATTAATTACCTCCAGCCCCAAAATGCGCCCCAGCCCCTTAATCAGGTCAACCGCTGAAATTACGCTTCCGGATAAACCAAATTTATCCCTAAATTTAGGCATATTTGGTTTCACGCCCTGGCCCCAGAGCCAAATCATATTTGCCGGGTTTTCTTTTAAATCCAGCCGGACTTGATTAATTTCATGCGGCCCCAGAATTTCTCGAGCATCCAGCATAAGTTTAATAATTATATCCGCGTTATCCCCTTGAGGTAAGTTTTTTTTAATGCTTTGGCCGGATATATCATGGGGAGCAGAGCATTTCAAATTTTGCAATCTTAATTCTACGCCGCGCTTAACCAAAAGTAAATGCCGGTAACTTACGCCCGGAAAAAAACGCATTTTATTACTTCCTAACTTTTTATCGATAAATTTAATTATCTTTTCCGCTTCCGTGGATTTAATGTGCCCGGCGCTGTAATCAAGCAAGGTGTCGGCCTCAACCGTAATTAAATTGCAGCGAAAAGCAACATCGTCATCTTCCAATTCAATACCCAGGTTGGCGGCTTCTAAGGGCCCTCTGCCTGAATAATATTTTTTTGGGTCATACCCCAGAATTGAAAGATTAGCTACATCCGATGCCGGGGTCATCTTGTCCGGAATGGTTTTGGCCTGCCCCAAACACCCATGTTTAGCGATAAAATCCATGTTTGGCGTGCGGGCCGCCTCTAAGGGCGTGCGCCCGCCCAGTCCCTCAATAGGGTAATCCGCCATACCATCGCCAACCAATACAATGTATTTCATATTACCCAATTAATTTAATTAAGCTGTTAATCATTGCCGGCTTTGATAAAAATGGGCCAGCTGCGCTTGTTTTGTTTACCAGATACGCGTTATATCGCTTATCCAGCAAATTATTGCCTACTGCCAAATCTAAATTTGCTGATTTAATAAGGTTACGTGTTTTTTTAATAAGTTTATTAGCTTTAAGGTGCGGCTCAAATTTGAAACCTACCAGAAATGCCTTCGGCTTAAACTTACGCAAACAATTAATAATTTTAGTTGTTGGTTTAAGTATGAGTTTAAGCTTTTGGCATTGAGAACTTATTTTCTTCTTACTAGAGAACTTAGGAGCAAAATCTGATATTGCGGCGGACTGAATCACAATATCGTAATCTTTTTTAAGTTCATCTCTTAATAAAGTATTTAGCTGGTTAAAAAAACAAAAACGTTTTACTTTTATCTTTTTATCTAAAGCAGCGTTGTTAACTGGGCCAAGCAAAAGAGTAACCTTATAACCTTGCTGCCTAAACTTTTTAGCCAGCAAGATCCCGGTTTCTCCGGTTGCCGTATTGCTAATAACCCTTACATCATCTATGGGCACCCAAGTGGGCCCGGCCGTAATAAGGATTTTTTTATCTTTTAATGACATCGTTGGTGATTAAATCCTAGTTTTAAGTTATAACTTATTTAGTATCCAATTTCTTTAATAATTGTTTTAAAATTCGCGCGCATCAGCTTAGGCGGCTTAATCGTTTTAATCGCCCGCTCAGGGTCTTTTAAGCCATGTCCGGTCAGAATGCAGACAATACGAATCTTTTGGTTCTTGGTACTGGGTGTTCGGTGCTGGGCCGAGCGCCTTTTAAAGTACCCCTGTTTTACTAATTTTAATAGCCCGCTCGGCAAATACGCCTTCTTTTTCCGCGAGCATTTTGTAAGCGCTAAGTATTTGCGTGTCTGAAACCAAATCAATTAATCCACCGGATTCATCGCGCGCGGCTACCGCGCCCGGCCAGCTGGCCGGGTTTCCGATTCGAATGGCGGTGGCAATCGTTTCCGGATTAAGAATTATCTTATTTCTTACAATCGGAGCGGATCCTTGCGCTTGAAAACCTAACATCACCGGAAGCCTTTTACTTAAACCCTGGCTCTGATATTCTTGATAACCTTTCCAATAAGCAGTAATGTTTCCGGCATTTCCCACTGGCATAACCTGAAAATCCGGCGCGTCAGTCAAATAATCGCATATTTCAAAGCTGGCGGTTTTTTGTCCCTGAATACGATAAGGATTTAAAGAATTCACCAGGGTAATGGGAAAAGCCCGAGTAATTTCTTTGGCCAAATCCAAAGCCTGATCAAAATTTCCTTTAATCGCTAAAACCTTGGCCCCGTGGATTAACGCCTGACTAAGTTTTCCCAGAGCGATTGCTCCGCTGGGAATAAGCACAATGCATTTTATTCCGGCGACAGCGGCGTAAGCGGCAGCCGATGCCGAGGTGTTTCCGGTAGAGGCGCACATTACCGCCTCAGCCTTTTGTTCGCAGGCTTTGGAAATAGCCAAAGTCATCCCTCTGTCTTTAAAAGAACCCGTGGGATTAAGTCCTTCGTATTTTAAATAGACTTCGAAATTTTTTCCCGCCAGAGCGCTTAAATACCCGGCATAAATCAAGGGGGTATTTCCTTCATTTAAAGTAACTACCGGAGTTTTCCCGCTCACCGGCAGAAAACGCCTGTATTTCTGAATTATCCCTTTATATTTTTGTCCGTTCATTAAACACCTTCAATTCGGATAGCGACAGTTTTATCTTTGATCTCTGGCAATTTATCAATCATTTTTAAGGCGCCCCGCAGATTTTTTTCTTTCACTTCGTGAGTAACCATTACTACTGGCACAATCTGAGATTTTAGCTTTTCTTTTTGAGTAACCGAAGCAATGCTAATACCGAATTTCGCCAGGATTCCGGATATTTTTGCCAACACTCCCGGCTTATCCACTGCCGTAATCCGGATGTAATATTTATTTTCAAATTCATCTATTTTACGTAAACCTTTAATGGAGTTATCTTCCCTGGAGTTTAAAGTCGGCCTAAACAATCCGGCTTTAATATCCTGGGCAAGATCCACAATATCAGAGACAACTGCCGAAGCGGCGGGTAATTGCCCTGCTCCCGGGCCATAAAACATAAGCTCTCCTGCCAGGTCGCTGGAGACATAAATAGCATTAAAAACCCCGTCTACCGAAGAAAGTAAATGTTGGCTGGGTAAGAGAGTTGGGTGTACCCGCACTTCCAACTCATCGGCTTCTTTTTTAGCGATGGCCAATAATTTTATTGTATATCCCAACTCTTTAGCGTAAGCAATGTCCGCGGCGGAAACTTGGGTTATGCCTTCAATAAAAATATCTTTTAGGTTAACAATTTTTCCAAAAGCCAAATAAGTAAGCAGCACTAGCTTATGCGCTGAATCAATGCCTTGGATATCCAAAGTAGGGTCACTCTCGGCGAATCCTTTAAGTTTAGCGTCCCGAAGAGCGTTAACCAAAGAGCAGTTTTCTTTAGACATCTGCGTAAGCACATAATTTGATGTGCCGTTTACAATACCAAAAATACTCTTAAATTTATTAGCCACCAGCCCTTCTTTAATGGATTTTATAATTGGGATACCCGCGCCCACGGAAGCTTCGAAATAGATATTTTTTCCCCGCTCCTGAGCCTCTCTAAATAACTCATTGCCATGCTGGGCCAACAGCGCTTTATTAGCAGTGACCACGTGTTTACCTTTTTTTAAAGCCGCTAAAATAAACTCTTTGGCCGGATTGATCCCGCCGATTAATTCCACAACAACATCAATTCCGGGATCATTAATAATCTCGTAGGCATCGGGAGAAAGTATAGTTTTGTCCACAGCAACATCTCTTTTTTTTGTAAGGTCATTGTCGCATATTTTTTTAATCACGATTTCGGTTTCTATTTTTTGCGCCAATAATGATTTTCTAGAACCAAGAATTTTTACCACTCCACATCCAATATTGCCGAAACCGATAATACCGATATTAATTTTTCTCACCCCGCCCTTCCTCTCTTAATTTTACCCCTACCCTTCAAGGAAGGACGGGGCTCATACGTTAACCTTTCTTAAGATAATAACCGACTGTTTCACCGATTAGCTTTTGATGCTTTTCATCTACCGCTAAGAAAGCAAGGCGCGTATCATAGATCATGCCTTTAGTAATTTCTTTTGATTCCAGGACCTTAGCGATAGTCATAATTGGGTCAGGATCAAAAGGCAGGCGAATCTCAAGCGCTAAGTTCGTTTCGGCCGGAAACTGACAATTGGTGGTTAAAAGCATCCCGCCTAAACATAAATTTTTAGTCTGTGAAATATCGGCGTTACTATTATTCGGAATAACCCTGTAGGAAACAATAAATCTTCCGTTTGCGCGGGGATACTTTCTTTTCTCCGGCCCAGCGTATTCTTTTGACATACATCCTCCTTTTTAAAGTTAAATTATCATTTCCAAAAACCCTGTTCTAATTTAATTCGGTGCGACAGGACTTGTCCCGTTTCTCTAAATTAAACCTTTGGAAACGGGATCCCGCAACCTCATCAAAGCTTCTAGCGGGAAACCTGTGTCCTCATTATTTAAATCGGGGCGACAGGACTTGAACCTGTGACCTCTTGAACCCCATTCAAGCGCTCTACCAAGCTGAGCCACGCCCCGTTTTCCTTATTCTTCTTTACTTTTTCTCGTCATTAGATCTTTTACCGCTTGAGCAGGAGATTTACTCTTATAAAGTAAATAATACACCTCTCTGATTATAGGCATATCTATCTTATATTCCAAACTTAAAGCATAGGCGGATTTTGCTGTGGGTACCCCCTCAGCAACCATCTGCATGTGCCGGCAAATTTCTTTCAAGTTCCTGCCTTTTCCAATCAGCTCTCCCACACTGCGATTACGGCTCTGTTTACTGATACAGGTTGTAACCAGATCTCCTAATCCGCTTATCCCGCTAAAAGTCTCTAATTTTGCGCCCATCGCCGTACCTAACCTGGAAATCTCGGCAAGTCCCCGGGTAAGGATGGCGGCTTTAGTGTTAGTGCCAAACCCTAACCCATCAGATACGCCACAGGCAATGGCGATTACGTTCTTTAAGCTGCCCCCTAATTCCACGCCAATCACATCCGGATTAGTATACACACGAAATCTTTTTGTGCTAAATACTACTTGGATAGTTTTGCGTATTTGGTTATCAGCCGAGGCCACTACCGCGGCCGTCGGAATTTCTTTAGCTACTTCGCTTGCGATGGTCGGCCCGGATAGGACGGCTAGCTTAACCGGCCCGAGCTCCCCGCGGATTACTTCGGATATTCTTTTAGAAGAGCCTATCTCAATCCCTTTAGTCACACTTAAAAAAATAGTTTTTTTAGCAAAACTACCCACAATCTTTTTTAGTACCGACCTGGTATATTGAGAAGGAATCGCCAGTACGACAATTTCTTTATCTTTCACCGCGCATTTTATATCGCTGGTTATTTCAATCTGACGCGGAATTTTTATTCCCGGTAGAAATTTAGGATTATGCCGGGTTTTAACCATTATTTTAGTGTAGTCGGCAAAGGCGCCCCAAAGCGCAATAGAATAGCCCTTATTAAAAAGCAATACCGCTAATGTCGTTCCCCATCCCCCATCTCCTAATATCGCAATGCGCAGCTTAGGCATGATTTACCCCGTTAGAAAGCCCCGTCCTTTCTAACGGGGTTTACTTTAAAATCCCTCTTTTTATTTGTTCTTAACATTGCCAGGTCCCAAGCATAATCATAAAGATGCAGGCCTTTGCTTACGGAAATAATTTCTCCGTCGCCAACCCCGATCTCTTCGGCCATATATTGTTTTACCAGTTGCAAGCCGCCCAGATTCGAGGGAAAACCACCCCAAAGATCCCAGGAACGAAAATAAAGTATGAAATGCAATTTACCATAACGCAGCCGTGTATCAATTAACCTTAGGCAAGGCGGGTCAATTAACTTTATATCTGAAGGCATGCCGATTTCCATGACCGCTTGATTAGTCCCCGGCCCTTTTTCTTTGTACATTTTAATCACTTCTTCTATTTGATTAACATTTAAAGGCATATCCGAAATCAATTCCTGGCCGTTTAAATTTTGTTTGATCTTAACCTTAGGATCAACTAATCTTTCCCCGTAGGTATAATCCTCGATTTCAGTCTTGGCCCCAGTAAGCAGATAGCTTAGATATCCTCGAATATAATCCATATCTGTCGGAGCGGGAATACTCATGCCTTCCGGAATTATAGGAATAATCTGATGGCCGGGTTTACGGATCCTGATAGAAATAAAATCAAATTCCAGCCTCTTTTGCCCTTCGTAGCTGCCGCGGGTAATCGTATAAAGATGCCCTTGATCTAAGATCGCGCATAGGCATTGAAACCAAGCATCATCAAGATCAAAGGCATCAATAAAAACCGGTTTTAAAAATTCATCACTCATTACTGAGCCTCCGATAAATAATGGGCACATTGGAAGCCCGCCTTTCGGCCGTCTGCAAGGCGTGACGACGAAGGCGTAGTCGCGGTACTACGCCGAGGAGGAGCAACGCCGCAGACGGCCGAAAGGCGGGCTTCCCCCTCATTTAAAGCTATGGGCTGGCTGATTTTGGGCTGCGACTGCGTCTCTCGTCCTTGGCGTAGC
Organism: Candidatus Omnitrophota bacterium; assembly: GCA_026387315.1. Taxonomy (GTDB): domain Bacteria; phylum Omnitrophota; class Gorgyraeia; order Gygaellales; family Profunditerraquicolaceae; genus UBA6249. Next base: position 137,060 of record JAPLLY010000017.1, on the reverse strand, counting down.
GCAAGACTACGCCGGCGTCCTCGTTCCTTGTCTCGCTCCAAAATCAGCTCAGCCAATGTGCTCATTATTTATTGGAGGCTCAGTGAATTGCCTCTTTCTTTAGCCTCTTTTACAAATTGCATAAAGGTAACGATAATTTGGGCCGCTGGCATGTTTTTACCGATATAGCCGCAGCAGCCAAACTGTTTGCTTTTACCAATTAATTCTTCATCAAATCCAAAACCCGTGATCATCACTACCGGCAAATTCACAAATCTGGCTCTTATTTCTTTAAGTACCTCTAAGCCGCTCATTCCGGGAAGCTTGATGTCCAATAATACAACATCGAAAGTTTCTTTTTTAAGTATGGCTAATGCCTCTTCGCCGCTTCCACAAGTAATCGGCAGACAATCCTCTTTTTTAAATAAATCTCCCAGCAAGTCCCTCACTGGCGCTTCATCATCAACCACCAAAATTTTATAAAGCACAGCTACCTCCTTGTCTACCTAGATAACACCCGCGCAATACCAATTAGCGCGGGGTGTCTTAAATAAAAGGTAATTTAACGGTAAAAGTTGTTCCTTGGTTTATCCGGCTTTCCAATTCAATAGTGCCGTTATGGTTCTTAATAATGTTATGACAAATTGATAATCCTAATCCGATACCTTGGCCTTTAGTTGAAAAAAAAGGCATAAAAATATTTTTAAAGTTAGCCGCTGAAATACCGACCCCGGTGTCCGTTATTTGTATCTTGGCATAAAGATTCTGGAAATTGACCGTAGTAATTTTAATTATTCCACCGTCAGGCATGGCCTGATAAGCATTAAGAATCATATTCAGAAAAACTTCTTGTAGTTGATCCGAGTCTACCATGATTTTTGGCATATTTTTTTCAAAAGATTTTTCGATTTTCACTTTAACAGACGATAATTCATTATAATGAACCAGAGGTAAAACTAGTTCGATAATTTCATTAATGTTAACCGCCTCCAGAGCCAGGGCTGATTTACGGGCAAACTTTAGAATCCGATCAACCAGTTTACGTATACGATCAACCTGAGAGTCAATTAAATTAATCGTCTCTCTAAACTTGGGAGCAAGCTCTTCCTGTTTAAGCATTTCTAATCTTCCGGAAATAACAAAAAGAGGGTTATTAATTTCATGGGTCATACCGGCAGAGAGCTGCCCCAGAGCGGCTAATTTTTCAGCCTGAAAGACCTGGTATTCCAACTTTTTTGTCTGGGTTATATCTTTGGCAATAAATATATAACCGGTTAGTTTGCCATTGGCATCCAGAAATTGATTGACCGTTAACCTAACCGGAATAGCCATGCCAGCTTTAGTAAACAGCTCTATTTCTGATTCATACTTACCAAATAGGCGCACACGCTCCAGAATCAGGCTGAGTTCAGAGACGGATTTATTAATATTATGCAGGATGCTTACGTGTTTAAAGATGATCTCCGGTTTATTGTAGCCGAACATCGTTTCGCAACCCATCCCAAAATAAGTAATAAAGCCATCCAGATTAATTACGTACAAAGCGTACTCATTAATGCTGGAGATGATATTCTTTAAGGAGTCGTCGATATTCTTGATCGAATTTCCACCCTCCTGGATCTCGGTAATATCATGGCCAAACAGTACACTTCCCTGAATCTGATTATTTTTGTCAAGAATGGGAGTGATATTCCAGGAGACCAGGCGCAAGTTACCATGATTACTCAAGAGATGGCACTCAAAGTCCTTGGCTCTTTTATAGGTCAAAGCATCATCCAGCACTGCCTTAAACATGTTTCTTTTCATAGTATTATTCGTATCCCTGAACAATACCTTAAGCCAGTCTTTTCCTATGATATCCGCTTGTTTAAGCCCAACCAGGCTTTCAGTTTTTTTATTACAAAGAGCGACCTTTCCATTATGGTCTAAATAAAGCATCAATACCGCGGCATTTTCTATTAACTTGGGAAATATATCTTTCATGTCGGTATCCATTGGTAAAAAAATTTTAATCCTGAGGCCAAAGGCTAAAAGGACCTTTCAGTCAAGCGGGAGAGGGGAATCGAACCCCTATTCATAGCTTGGAAGGCTATTGTTCTACCACTGAACTACTCCCGCATTAATCTTTAACAGCGGCGGGAGAAGGCTATTGTTCTACCACTGTCCCGTTTCTCTAAATAAACCTTTGGAAACGGGATCCCGCCCTATTTTGAATCATTTCGGCGGGAAACTACTCCCGCAGCAATACAGAACTAAGAACTAAGATTTAAGAAAAATTTTATGCCATTTTCTCCTAGCTCTTAGTTCTTAATTCTTAACTCTGATTTAATGGGCAGGAAAGGATTCGAACCTTTGAAGCACGGGTGCAACAGATTTCAAGTGTCCGCCATTCTTGTTTTGGCAGACAGCCGCCGATGTTTTGTGGCGACTGCCCTCAAGTTACCTTGAGGCTTGGACTATCTCATCACCTTAGTTTTAAACTTTAGGTGGTAGGCGCTTAGTCTCTGCACCTTCCCGCTAAGATGCATTACAGCGGGCTTGGCTCAGGATTCCCCCAAGTGCATCTTGGGGCTCCCCTGAATTCACCTACTTTTCCATCCTGCCTTTCGACAAGACGCTGCGTTTACACAGTCTGTCCCCTTTGGCCACTTGGGTACCTGCCCATATTAAAATACTATTTTTGTAATTTTCAATCCAACTTTTTATAACTATTAACAGTTTCTTATCATTATACCTGATATGCACTAATCCATAAGGTAACTTTCTATTGCTTAAATTAAGGTTACCTTTTCTCACGTACGGCTTAGTAAATTGATTTAAAGGTATGCCTGCAACATTTTTCCAGTAATTCTTTGTGTTTTCTAAATCAAGATAAGGATACGTATAAAGATAAAGACGTAATCGCCTATTATCAACACCGCAAACCTGTCTTAAAAACTTTAAAAATATCCGTATCATATCAGGATTACTGTTCACAAAATCAACTGTTTGGCCTTTTAAAGTACCTTCTGCCCAATAAAGCATAATTCCAGCAATCTTTAGTTTCTCTTCTGTGAAGTTAAGATTTTCTTTAATTTTAAATTGTGGTTTATCCCTGCTAACTACGTAATTAGCTTCCGCGGGAAGCCTCCTTTGAATATTATTCTTATCCATAAAACCGTATAGCGACCAAAAAGAAACGCCTAATCTTTTAGCAACTTGGTTTATATTATACTGCCTATTCCAATAAAGGTCTCGAATCTTATCGATATTTATTTTATCTGTTTTTTGCATCATAATTTTATTTAGCCGACGAGAGGATTTGAACCCCCGACCCGGTACCAAAGGGGCTCTGCCCCTATGGCGCTCCTCACTTACGTTCGTCGCTGTTACCCCGAATACGTGGGGGAAGTTTTCCCCCACGCCCCTTTCGGGTCGGGTATCTCAATTTAAGCCGACGAGAGGATTTGAACCCCCGACCCGCAGTTTACAAAACTGCCGCTCTACCAACTGAGCTACGTCGGCGCTAACCGCATTTCTTAAGCGCATCCGGAATCCGGTTAATAATATCCGATGCGATTAATCCCATTTGCGTTTTATCGACTGCCGCGATATCCCCGGCTAAGCCGTGAATATGCGTGGCATATTTTGCCGCGCTAAAAGCATCTAATCCCTGGGCTAAAAACGCGCCCACAATACCACTAAGCGCATCTCCGCTTCCGGCAGTTGCCATTCCGGGATTACCGGTTTTATTTATATAAAACTTTCTTTTGCCATCAGTTACAATGCTTTTATGCCCTTTAAGGATAATTATAGTATTATAGTGTTTGGCATACTTTTTCGCAACCAATTTCCTATTTTTCTTTATAAAACCAATATCTATTCCAAAAAGGCCGGCCATCTCTTTAGCGTGAGGAGTTAAGATAACTTTTCCTTGATGCTGTTTAAGTACCCTCAAATGATGATTGAGGGCGCCAAGCGCGTCAGCATCAACCACCATGGGTAAACTAAATTGCTTAATTATTTTTCTTACCAACGCGTAAGTTGATTTATGATTACCTAAGCCCGGTCCAATGATTAAGACGTCAGTATTTTTAAGAAAAAGTTTGATTTTAGAAAATGCCGCTAAACTTAATGTTGCCGCTCTGGTCTCTGGTAACGGCAAAATCATCACTTCTTTGGTCTTGTTTTTAATTAAGGCCAGATTGATACTAGACGGTATGCCTACGGTGACGGCTCCTGCTCCAGCGCGCAAAGTTGCTTCAGCGCAAAGCAAAGCCGCTCCGGAAAATCTGCTTGAACCGGCTAAAATCAGTATCCTTCCATAATCTCCCTTATGGGAATCAGCTTTTCTGCGTAACAATCGCGTTGGCAACCGCATAAGTTTTAACATGCGAAATAGAAATATGTACGTTAATATTTTTACCCCTGCCGTTTAAGAACAGGCAAACCGGCTTGCCCTCCGGGTCATTATGTATTTGAATATCCTGCCAGGAAAGCTGATTATCTCCTGCGGCTTTAAAAATTGCCTCTTTAGCGGCGAATCTTCCGGCCAAATGCTGATAAAGAAAAGTTTTAGTTTTAGCATTTTTTATTTCCTCTGGCGTAAAAACGCGTTTTAAAAAATCCTGGCCCCATTTTTCAACTGCTTGACGGATACGCCGTACTTCAGTAATATCTACCCCTGTCCCGATTAACATTAGCTGATTAAGTTTCGCATTTCTTTAACTGCCGCGAAAAGCCCCACGTATAAAGCTTTGCAAATAATGGAATAACCAATATTAAGTTCTTCTATCCCCTGGATTTGGGCAATGCGCCTGACATTGGCATAATCAAGTCCATGCCCGGCATTAACGGCGAGCCCTTGGGCTCGAGCATAATCTACAGCGTGTTTTAGCTGGTTAAAAAATTTTTCTTTTTGCCTGGGATTTTTTGCCAACGCGTAGCGGCCAGTGTGAAACTCAATAATTTTAGCGCCGGCTTTTTGGGCGGCATTAACTTGATCTTTATCCGGATCAATAAATAAACTTACCCGAATACCAGCTGCTTTCAATTTTTTTATAGCCGCCTCAACAATCTTAAAGTTAGCGGCTACGTTTAATCCGCCTTCAGTAGTTAATTCCTTCCTTTTTTCCGGCACCAGGGTTGCCTGGTAAGGCTTGATCGAACATGCAATTTTTGAAATTTCTGGCGCGATGGACATCTCAAGGTTAAATTTAGTTTTAATCTTTTTTCGCAGAAGCTTAATATCTTGATCCTGGATGTGCCGGCGATCTTCCCTTAAATGCGCCACGATGCTCTGGGCACCGGCTTGTTCAGCCAAAAACGCCGCGTAAACAGGATCAGGCAAATTCCCGCCGCGCGCCTGGCGTAAAGTTGCTACATGATCAATATTTACTCCTAATCTAGGCATAATTTTAATTTTCTTAGGCGTCCAAACCCCTTGAACGGATCCGCCTATAACAGTTAATGTTTTGATAGGAAAAACGCGAAAAATGCAAAGAGAAACATCAATCCAATAAATAAGACGATAATAGAAATAAACCACAAGAAAATTGTTCTCAAAAAGACAAATGATGATTTACCGGGAGTCAATACCACAATTTCATTACTCTCATTTATCCTTTTTGCTGATCGATAGGCATCATATATATTAGATATACAAATGACAAAACTAAATATAGCGGTAACAATATATGAAGGAGAGGTATGCTGTATTTCTTTACCGCCTTTTGGAAACGGTTCATTAAATACTCTTAGCAAAATAAAATATAAAATAGCTAAACCAATATAACTAGCAAAGAACATATAACCTTTACGCCTCTGGCCATTATAAGCTTGGCCCAAACCCATAAATAAGAAACTTAAGATACCCGCCAAGAGCGGTTCGCGAATAACGCTTTTTTCATTACCGGAAGAAATTGGCATCATTTTTATCTCCTCATTTTAAAAAAATTAAACCTAATTTATTTTAATTTTCCTTTCCAAACCTCTGCTTCATTATAGCCTCCCACAAAATACTTAATTCTGAATTAAATCAGGTTTGATTCTATATTCTTTCTCCTTTTACATAAAACCAAATAATCACCGCCAGGAGCAAAGAAATAAGTTTCAACCATGGGTGGGTAGAAATTGAACAAGCAATACGCGCAAAAATACTCAATTGGTTTTTATTCATTTTCCCTTGTTTTAAGCAACTCTTTAATTTTCGTCTCTAACTGCTCAACGCCTAAATCTTTATAAAATTTCCTTTGGTAAATAATGGACATGTCGCGCCTTGCTTCGGAAACAATAATTAGTATCGCGTCGGTTTCTTCGCTTAAGCCTAAAGCCGCGCGATGGCGCGTACCAAAAACTCTGCTTAATTCTTGGTTGACGGCTAAGGGGAAAATACACCCGGCAGCGGCAATCCTAGCGTGGCTAATGATCAGGCCGCCGTCATGCAGAGGGTTATTCGGGGTAAAAATTGCCTCGATTAAATCCGCGCCAACCCGCGAATCTACAGCCTCCCCACTTTGAATATAGGCAGCCAAGGAGTCATTTTTTTCAATGGCAATTAAAGCCCCTAATTTATTTTTAGCCAAGTTTTCGCAACCCTGTGCGATTTGCCGGCTAAGCAGGATAATATCCTCGTCCTTTAGATTATTTTTAAAGATTTGGCGTTTGCCGATCTGGGCCAGGCCTATTCTTATTTCCGGATGAAATATGATTAATATCGCGATAACGGATATTCCAAAGAGCTTTTCAAATAACCAACTTAATACCGGAAAATCAAATTTTTGAAAAATAAAAAAAGCAAGTAAAAGTATGATTATGCCGCGTAAAGCTTGCAAAGCGCGGGTACCTTCAAAAAAGAGCATAATCCGGTAGATAAGAAACCAGAGAATGGCAATCTCAATTGCCGGTTTCCAATATAGTATTAAATCGCGCTCTAACATTTTCTCACCGCTTCCACCATTTTTAAAGATTGGCTTACCTCTTTTACATCATGCGCGCGCACAATACTGGCGCCGCGTTCGGCAGCCATTACACAGGCAGCTAAAGTGCCGCTGGCCCGGCTTTGCGAATTACTCTTTAAAACTTTGGCAATAAAAGATTTCCTGGAAGGGCCGATAAGTATGGGCTTGCCTAAGGCCTTAAAATCTGCCAGATGTTTGATTATTTCAAGATTCTGAACCAGCGTCTTACCAAATCCCACACCCGGATCAATAATGATTTTATCCGGCTTAATCCCGCCTGCCTGCGCGGAACCAATAGCATTTTTTAGGTAAATAGCGATATCGTCAATTAAAGATTCATAGGCAATTATTTTTTGCATATTTACGGGCCTTCCCAACATATGCATAATCACCACCGCGGCTTGATATTGAGCAGCCACTTTAATCATACGTTTATCTCTTAAACCAGAGATATCATTAATGATTTGGGCGCCGGCATCTAAAGCCGCCTTGGCAACCTGAGGTTTAGTAGTATCAATAGAAATCGGCGCGTTGATTTTTTTTGCCAACAGTTTTACTACGGGTATAGTGCGGCGCAATTCTTCTTCTACGCTTATGTTTTTTGCTCCCGGACGGCTGGATTGGCCGCCCAAATCGAGAATATCCGCTCCGTCAGCCACCATGGCTCCTGCTTTCCTTAAAACCAAATCAGGGTAATTATTACTAAACTCTCGATATAAACCATCATGGCTGAATGAATCAGGCGTTAAATTGATAATACCCATAACCAGCGTTTTATTACTAAGATTTAAAAAACCTTTTCTCAAAGACAGGACAAAATCATTTTTAGTAAAATTTTTAATACTTTCATCTAACTCTTCCGCCAGCTTTTGCAGGCCAAATGGCTGAATTTTTAATTTATTTGCCAAAGCAGCAAACTGGGTAAGCTGTCCAATTAAAAGAATATCGGTTTTTTTAATTTTACCGGTAAGCGCGCCTCTGGCAATCGCCGCCTCAGCCCCCAAAGAAAGCATCTCTTGTTTAAGGATATTAGCCGCGATATTACTGATGGCATTGGCGCGGATTAAAAAGGTTGAAGCCTTAGGCAGCATGATCTTGGCCCCGTAAGGGTCAACGCCAATCTCACGCATAATTTTTTCTACTTCCTCTGAACAGCTAAAACGAAAAATACGCATTTAAACTAAATCACTTTTTTCAATCCCCAGTATTTTCTTTACTTCATCCCCGCTTAAGACCTCTTTTTCTAGAAGAGAATTTGAAAGAAGCCTGAGTTTATCTTGGTTATTTTTTAATAACTCTATAGCTTTATTATAAGCATCATCAATTATTTGCTTGACCTCTTCATCAATAACGCGCGCAGTCTGTTCGCTATAGTTTTTTTCCTCCATAATATCGCGCCCTAAAAATACCAGCCCTTCCCTCCTGCCTAAAGTTAAATTACCCAGCCTCTCAGACATGCCGAATTGAGTAACCATGCGCCTGGCCATACCAGTAGCCACCTCCAAATCATTTTGCGCTCCGGTAGTCACTTCGCTTAAGTTCAACTCTTCTGAAGCCCTGCCTCCTAGAATCATAGTAATCTCCGCCAGCAGTTCTTTCTTCGTCCAATAATGGCGGTCTTCCAACGGCGGAGTAAAGGTGTACCCACCGGCCAGCCCGCGCGGGCTAATTGAAACTTTTTTTAAGGGATTGACTTCCGGTAACAGCAAAGAAAGCAGGGCATGCCCGGACTCATGCAAAGAAGTGATCTGTTTCTCTTTCTTGGACATAATATGGCTTTTCTTTTCCGGCCCCATTAGCACTCTTTCTACGGATTTATCTAAATCAATCTCTTCCACTGCTTCTTTATTATTGCGGGCAGCCATCAACGCGGCCTCATTACAAAGATTAGCCAGGTCCGCTCCGGAAAAGCCCGGGGTTTGACTGGCCACAGATTTTAAACTAACTGATCCAGCAAGCTTAATCTTACGCGTATGTACTTTAAGTATTTCTTCACGCCCTTTGATATCTGGGAGGTTAATAATAATGGTGCGATCAAACCTTCCCGGACGCAGGAGCGCCGGATCTAAGGTATCCGGACGATTAGTAGCCGCAATCAGAATAAGTCCTTGTTGGCCGTCAAACCCGTCCATCTCTACTAACAACTGATTAAGGGTTTGTTCACGTTCGTCATTGCCTCCCCCAATTCCGGAAAAACGCAGCCGGCCTACAGCATCAATTTCATCAATAAAAATTATCGCTCCTTTTCCCGAGACTACCCCGGCTTTACGCCCTTGATCAAATAAATCTCTTACCCGGCTGGCTCCCACCCCCACAAACATTTCGACAAAATTAGAGCCGGATATACTAAAAAAAGGCACGTTGGCTTCTCCGGCAACTGCCCTAGCAATGAGCGTTTTGCCGCATCCCGGCGGGCCGACTAAAAGCACGCCTTTAGGAATCTTACCGCCTAATTTTTGGAATTTTTTAGGATCTTTAAGAAATTCGATTACTTCTTTCAATTCTTCCTTGGCTTCATCCACGCCCGCCACATCATCAAAAGTAGCCTTTTCATTGTTGCTTTGAATTTTAGACTTAACTTTTCCAAAAGACATAATTCTTGAACCTAACTGCTCTCCGCGAGCGGCCATCATCCACCAGAAAAAAATAAGCAATAATATCGGCCCTAAATTAAAGAGCAGGCTGATCCAAAATGTCCGGGCAGGTTTAATCTCAAAATTCTTTAAATTCTGCCGCATCAGGCTAAGCATCTCAGGGTCATTCTCCGGGATATTCACGAAGAATTTGGAATTATCCGCAAATTCTCCCTGGAGGATACTTTCAGTCTTGGTAACTTTCTTGATGCTTTCAGAATTATTTTTTAGAGTTTGATAAAAATGACTATAAGTGATTTCCTTAGGAATACCGGTTACGGGAATATTATTAAAAGAATTCATCAACATAATCAGCAGAAAAAAGACCAATAACCAACCGAAAGGAAAATGCTTTATGATGTTGGTTTTATTGAGTTTAGGATTTTTTTGCGGGTCCATTTATTTTCTCCGGGTTTAAAGAAAATCGCTTAAACGATTTTCGTAGTGTTAAAAAATTAGATTTTTTATTATATCCTAGAAAATGTGTAAAATCAAGTGTTTAAATCAAGGGGACGGTTCTCTTAAAAAAAGAGAACCGTCCCCTTTGTTTCTTGAAAAAAATAAGAATTTTGTGAGATTTTTTTACGCTGATTCCTTTGGGTAAATCAACAATTGACCCACTCGGCCGGGCAAAAATTAAATCCTCAAGCTCCTTAATATGCTGGAAGCTTATTCTACGCGTATCTCCCTGAATACAGGATATGCCCTGGCGCAGCTTAAGGCGTAAAATTGCTGGATGCAATTTTACAATTTTCTTAAGATCTAGGCGCAGGGGATTACCTTTTAAGCTGCGTTTGGCAGCTTGATCCAAATATTCATAATCATAGGAAACACTTTGGGCCAGATTAGCCAATACTTTCAGAATATTAATATTATATTTATGCTTAAGCAAAGGAATTAAATGATGACGGATCTTATTGCGCAAGAAGATATCTTCTTGGTTAGTTGAGTCAACGCGCGGTTTTATGCCCCTGTTTTTTAAAAATCTATCGATTTGGCACCGCGTTGTTTCAAGGAATGGCCGGATAAACACCGCGCCCCGGATAACTCTTCTGGCGGATATTCCGGATAAACCGGATAAACCGGTACCGCGTAATAGGCGCATCAACACCGTCTCTGCCTGATCATCAAGATTGTGCCCCAAGGCGATCTTATCCGCTTTTATTGTTTTCGCGGTTTGAATAAAAAATTTTAATCTTTCTTCCCGAAAAAATTCTTCTAAAGAGCCTTTTTGTTTAATCTGCTGGCCGACTAGCTGTTTTATAGTTACGGGAAGACTCAGCTTCTGGCCCCAACGTTTTACAAAAAGCGCGTCAGCTTGAGAGTCTTTACGTAAACCATGATCCAAATGCGCGATGTGTAAAGTTAAGCCGAGCTTAGATTTTAGGCTAAAAAGCTTTAAGAGCAACGCCAGTGAATCCGGCCCTCCGGAAACAGCCACCAGGATCTTATCCCCTTTTTGAATTAAGGAATATTTATTAATTGTTTCTATGAATTTATCCATTTAAATTTATCTTACCATAAAATTGTAAAATTTATAGCCTGAATTTCATGTTTCAGGAGACGGTTAAAAAACCAGGGGACGGTTCTATTTTTCCTTGATTTACCTGTGTAGACCTACGCGGTCTACATATATGTAGACCGCGTAGGTCTACGTATATGTATACCGCGTAGGTCTACGTGGTACGCGGGAATAACGTTATTAAAAAATAGAACCGTCCCCTTTGATTTTAGAAAATAGAAACCTTCTTGACTTTACTCCTCACAAAGTGTAAATTAATATCCATGCCCGCTAAAATTGTCACCCACCAAGAAAAAAAGATTGTCCTGGGAAATTTTATTTCCCTCACCACTCTCCAGGGTATTAGCTATATCCTGCCTATAGTTGTGCTTCCCTATCTGATCCGGGTAATTGGCATAGAAAAATTCGGCTTAATCGCTTTTGCCCAAAGCCTGGCGCAATATTTTATGATTTTAACGGATTACGGTTTCAGCCTATCCGCTACCCGCACAATCGCGCTGATCGGAGAACATAAGGAAAAGGTTAGCGCGCTATTTTCTTCGGTAATGACCGTAAAGCTAATTTTCGCGGCCATCAGCTTGCTGGCCCTTGGCGCCCTGCTCTATCTTGTGCCCAGATTCAGAGCTGACTGGATAGTTTACATCTTATGTTTTGGAACAGTGATTGGCAGCACTTTATTTCCGATCTGGTTTTTCCAAGGTAAAGAAAAAATGAGCTACATCGCCGTAGTCAATGTAATCAGCGGCATAGTTTACGCAATTTGTATTTTTATTTTTATCAATGGCCCCGAGGATTACCTGCGGGTGCCGCTATTAGGTTCGCTTTTATCTATCATCAGCGGAATACTTGGGCTTTATATTGCCTTTAAGAAATTCCGGCTGGAATTTATTTTACAGAAATATATGGATATAAAAAGGGAGCTTAAAACAGGCTGGGATATTTTTATTTCTATTTTAGCGGTCAACGCCTATACTACCAGCCGGGTTTTTGCCGTAGGATTACTTACCAACAATGTGCTTACCGGATATTATTCACTGGCTGAAAGGATCGCCAATATTATTCAGACCTTTCCCATGGATTCATTCACCCGGGCAGTCTACCCCAGAATTAGTAATGTTTTCGCGAAAAATAAGCAACGCGCGGTAGCCATAATGTATCGAATCCAGGATGGCATAACCTTAGGTTTTGTCATCAGTTTGCCCATTGCTTATTTTATTGCTCCCTGGATTATTAATTTTGCTTGCGGAGTCGCTTATCAAGAAGTGGTGTTGGCTTTGCGGCTGCTGTTAGCAGCGGTATTTTTTGTGGGGGCGAATAACTTTAAGGTGCAGTTTCTGCTGGTCTGCGGTAAGCAGGATCTCTATGCCAAAATTCACATTGCCGCCGCGCTTACCGGTCTACCGCTCATCTTCATACTCATCCATCAATTCTCCTACGCGGGAGCAGCCTTAGCCACGGTGTTCACTGAAGCAAGCGTATTCATTCTTACTTCCCTGATCGTGGAGAAATTGGCAAAGAAAATCTCAACTAGAAACTAGGGGACGGTTCCCCCGAACCACGTAGACCTACGCGGTCTACATATATGTAGACCGCGTAGGTCTACACAGGCAAATCAGGAAAAATAGAACCGTCCCCTTTTATTATGGTGACGGCGAGTGGAGTTGGACCACTGACCGAGCGGGTATGAGCCGCTTGCTCTACCAGGCTGAGCTACGCCGTCAAACTTCTTTTACCCCGCTCCCCGTAAAGCCCCCTCTTTAGAGCGGGGGTGTAAGGTTTGTGTAGTTATGTTTTCCCCAAAGCCCCGTACTTTAGCACGGGGAGCGGGGTTTACTTCTTTCGATAAGCCTCTAAATACGAATCACAGTAAATATTTTTATTTAAAACCAGCTCCGCGGTAATTAATGCGTCCATCAGCTCTTTATCTTTAGGATCAAGTATAGCAGAATCTAATCCGGATGCAACTGCCATCGTCAAAAATGCGCGGTTAATCAAACTGCGAACCTTTGACCCTTGAGAAATATTACTTAAGCCGATAATTGTTTTCGGGCTAGGCTGCGAAATCAACTTAAACTCAAGCAACGCCGCCAAAATATCTTGGATTTGGTTTTGCGCCACATTAATCGGCATAACTATAGGGTCAAGGTATAGGTCTTTAATAGGAAACCCTTGCTCCCCAGCCTGCGTAAGAATTGTTGCCGCTAACTCCAGGCGTTGATCTTTATTCTGGGGAATACCTTGAGCGCTGATGGTTATGCCAATGAGCTTAGATTTATATTTTTTGGCCAACGGAATAAGAATTTCTAGTTTTTCCGCGTCCGCGGTCGTGGAATTAATTATGGTTTTATTTTTAGCGGCTTTTAAACCTTCTTGGATAACTTTAGGATTACTGGAATCCAGGCAAAGCGGTTTATCGGTTACCTCCTGGACTGTTTCCACCAGCCAGGGCATATCAATTAGGGGATTTTGGGAAGCCGGCCCGCAGCATATATCCAAGGCATCCGCGCCGCTGGCAATTTGCTCCAAGGCGCAAGTTTGCACGATTTTTTTATTGTGATCCTTAAGCGCCAAAGCGATATTAGAATACATCCCGTTAATTAACTCACCGATTACAAACATAATTCACCCCTTGAAAAAGTTAAACTATACAGAAGTTTTAAGCTTTAAGTTTTAAGTCGTAAGCTTACAACTTACGGCTTACAGCTTATAACTTACGGCTTACAGCTTATAACTTACAGCTATATATTTATTAACTTCCTCTATAGCCTTAGGATGGCGCATAACCAAAAGATCCGCTCCGGATTGAATAAAGCTAGCGGCAGTAAGAGCCTCCCAGATAATTCCCTGCTGGGGATTAGCTTTTGCTTCTTTGGTTTTCCAAGACTCCTGGCCGACGAAACAAATAAAAGGCGAAGCTAAAGTTTTATCCCCGGATAAACCCGCCAGCCTGGCTCTTTCCATAATCGAATAAGCGTATTCCAAACCATACCCTAACGCGCCAATCGTCGGATTAATCACAATGCGTTCCAGGCTTAATCCCAGATCAGAAATTAAAATATTTAGCTGTTTGGCAATATTAATATCTATCGGGCTTTCGGCGATAATACTATGTCCGTCAGCTAATCCGCTGGCCGTTAAAGTTTTATAATTATCAGCTACCGCGCAGCCAATCAGGCAGCGCTCGCCTTTAGCTGCCTCGGAACAAGCCGGCATAATCAAATTATCTTTGGCGTCATCCCCGCTTCCTATAATTATTAAAGGAACTTTAACTCTACTTAGTAATGTAGAAATAAACTTTGCCGCGCTTGCAGGGCTTTTATCGCCAAAATCAGGATGCGTTCCTTGCATTTTTAGGCAAAGCAGTTGTGCTTTATATTCATTAACGCAAATATCCGCCCAAGCCAAAGGGTCATTGATTGCCTCGCCGTAGGCGGCGGTTAACTCTTCGTCGAAGTCAACCGGAGCAATGTCCCAGATTTCAAAAGCAATCTTAGGTTGATTAGGAATAGCGCCTTCCTTAAATAATAAAGGCATGGTGCTTTGCCCGCCGATTTTTACCGTCTCGCCGCGGGAACCCCCCTCTTCTTTTTTCGCTCCGATAATTACCGTCGAAATTACTCCCGGCCATTTCTCAAGCGCTAATGATATTTCCATATTTGGCCTCCCAATTAATCTCCCCCACCCCTAGCCCCTCCCACCAGGAGAGGGGAATTTGACAGTATCAAACTAAGCGCCGTTAAAATTTGCGCGTCTGATTTTAAATCAAAAATGGATCTACCTTGCAGGCTCAACTCCTCAATTTGCGGCTCCAGCGGTAAATTACCTAAATACTCCAAGCCGGTTTCTTTAATTTTATCCTCGGGTATATTTTTATTAAAACGATTAATCAAAAGAAAACTTTTTTTAACTTCAAATTTTAAGGTATTCACTAATTCTATAATTCTTTTAGCTGATTTTAAGCCTACGCTAGAAGCGTCCGATACTACAATCAAGATATCCGCGAATCGGCTGGTGCGCCGCGACAAGTGCTCTAATCCAGCTTCGTTATCCACAACGATATAATCATAATCCTTGATCAACTTAATCATCAAACCGCGTAAAACATTATTTACGTAACAATAACAGCCCGGCCCTTCAGGCTTGCCCATGCTTAATAAATCAAAACCATCCTCTTCCTGAATCGTTGTCTGCACCTGGTGCTGAATAAAACGCTCTTTGGCCATCCCCGCCGGGACTTTATTCGGATCAGCAGATATTTGATCCAGGATAGCGCCCAGATTATCACCTGCCGGCACGCCCAAAACCTCTCCTAAATTGCTATTAGGGTCAGCATCAATAGCTAACACTGAACCCAGTTTTTTTTCTTTTAAAGCCCGGATAATTAAAGCGGCAATCGTAGTTTTTCCCGTGCCTCCTTTTCCAGCCAGCGCGATAACATAACCCATTACTCGAATCTCCGATATTTAAAACCCCACCGTAGGAAACTTAGTCAAATCCGTATGCGGGAAAAATAACGCCTGGCTATATTCTTCCATGTACCCCGAGTCAACCGATAAATCAAAATAGGTAATTTTAGAGGCCAGCGCGTCTGCTATGGCCATCGCTTGAGCGGATAAAAGTATTTCTCTAGAGCCGGTCAAAGAACTATTACCGATAAAAATAAATTTAGAACGCTCTAAATCCGGCAATAATCCAATGCGGATGGCTTTCTCAATATCCAGGTAAGCGCCAAATCCCCCGGCGATAAATAGCTTAGAGATGGCGGAAAATTTCAAGGCTAAATGTTTAACTAAAATAGCGCAAGCTGAATATATCGCGCCCTTAGAACGCTTAAGATTTTCAATATCCGCCTCGTTAATCACAATATCCGCTTGAGCCTGGATTTCTTCTTTAAAGCAAACTACAAACTCCCGGCCATTATCGGTCGAGCGAATCCGTTTGCCGGCAACTTTAATCTTTCCTCCTTTATCAATTATTCCCGCCTCCAACATTTCGCTAAGTAAATCGATATAACCTGACCCGCAAATCCCCAGAGGTAATTTATCCTGAATCGTCGAATACTTAACGCCAAAATCATTTTTATTAATACTTACTTTTTGGATTGCCCCTCCAGAGGCGCGCATACCGCTAGTTACCCCGCTGCCCTCAAAAGCCGGGCCGGCGGATGCCGCGCAGGCGGCCAGAAAATCCCGGTTACCTAAAACAATTTCTCCGTTTGTCCCGATATCAATTAAAATACAAAGCTCTTCTTTTTGATATATTCCGCTGGATAAAACTCCGGCGGTGGTATCCCCGCCCACATAACTAGAAACCCCGGGAACGCAGCTGAGTAATCCGGAGGGATTAATGTTTATTCCAGCTTCGGCGGCGCGTAAAACCGGCGGGAAATTTGCCGTGGGAACATATGGCTGGCGGCGGATATGCGCTGGATCCAGGCTTAAAAGCAGATGAATCATCGTCGTGTTGCCTGAACAAACAATACAGTTAACATCAAAAAGGCTAATTTTATGCTCGCTGGCTAAATCCTTAATAATTTGATTCATCGTATCGCTAACAGCGTTATGTAATTTTTCTAAGCCGCCGGTTTTAGCCGCATAGACTATACGCGTAATTACATCGCTGCCAAAAACAGCTTGTTGGTTGTAGGCGGTTTTGGTTCCCAGAATTTTTTTTGAATTTAGATTTACTAGTTGACCGGAAATTGTCGTCGTGCCGATATCAAAACAAAGCCCAAAGTTTTTACCGGTGGTGTCGGCCGGCTCAATCGTAACCTCGCCTCCTAAGCTGTCAATTTGGATATTTTTATCAATCCGCGAGTTATCTGGTATCAAAACCTCTAGATCGCTCTGGATAATGGCCAAACAGGCCAGATAAACATTATTTTTTTTCTCAGCCGCGGTGATTATTCCGTTGGGCCGGCTTTTAACCTGCCCCTGTTGAACAATAACCTTACATCGGCCACAGGTTCCGTCTCCAGCGCAATTGGCATTAAGATAAATCCCCGCCGCGATCGCCGCAGAAAGTATAGTTTCATCTTTCTCTACGCTAATCGTTAAATTATCCGGAAAAAAACTAACTTTGAATTTTTTCATAAGCTAAAGATTTTGCGGGTGGCTTGGGTGTTTTCGCAGCGCGTCAGCGCAAGAAAATACCCAAGACAGGACCCGCAAAATCATGGATTATTGTAAATTTTTCAAGAAACTAGGGATCCCTGCTGCTTCTTTAGGGCCCACAATTATTCTATACCCTGACTGATCTTCCAAATCACCGCTGATCATGGCAACATAACCGGGAATAATCAAATTCTTATGCCCAATTATCTCTTTTACCTTCGAGCTTTCCAGTGATTTTGTAATTACTTCAGCGTTAAATTTTTCAGCAGCCCAGGCAGTAAGCACAGACATGCCTTGGGTATCTACGCTTAAAATATACGCGGGTATTTTACTAGATTCTACCTCTGTCAAAACAGTATAATAACTTAAAGAAAAATTGGTGGTAATCAAAACCGGCGAATCCCGGCTTACTTGCCCAACAGGGTAAAGCTTAGGGGAAATTTGTAAAGGTTTTTGCGGATCAGTATAAACATTTTGCCGCAAGGTCAAAATGGAAAGGACTTCCCAGGCAGCCAGGCCTTTAATCAAAACGATCCCGGCATATTTAACGATATAAGCGCCTGCCTCTATCGCCTCTTGATAAGGGTCAGCTTGCTGGATAATTGCCAGGCTCGGATAACCTAACGCGCGATTCGATTTCTTAAGCGCCTGCCGGCGCAGTTGCGTTAAATCCCAGATTTTATCCGCTATCGGCTTTATCCCTGTATCTAAAATCAGCTCCCTTACTCCTAAGCCGTTAAGTTCTTGGGTAAGCTGGCTCAGTTGATCAATATCCCGCGCGGTAACTACTAAAGGTAACTGAAATTCTTTAGCGATTGTAGCGATTTGCGCGAAATTTTCCCCAACCGCGGAATAAAGCAGCGGCTTACGCTCTCGGCTGATAACTGCCGCCTGTTTTAAAGCAACCAGGTCACTGCTCATCAACATAATCGGCAAAGTAGTGTTATCCAGAAGCAATTTAGTTACCTCCAGGTACCTCTGGGCATCCTTATTTTGCTTTAGCGCGACGAGATTAACTCCAAGCTTCTGGCCCACGCGTTCAAATTTTAATTGATTGATCCTATTAAGCCGCTCTTTTATTTCGGTGCCGCCTAAATTATCATCAATGATAAAACCTACTCCCGTTGGATTACGGAATTTTTCTTCATGCCTAAACATTACCGTTTCATTACCAATATCAAATTTCAATTCATTGCCGCCCAAAGTAATTAATTTAATCGCGGGCATTGCCTGCGCTTCCAAAGTACTTTTAGCCTCAAGCGAAACAAAAGGGCATTTTTCAATCGGCAATGTTTTCTTAGCCAACTGCATGGCAAAAGCCAAGCAAGTAGCTAAACCACACTGGCGGCAATTTGTTTTAGGCAATAACTTATAAATATCCAAACCCGAAAGTGCCATAATTATCTTGTCTACCTAGACAACACCCGCGCAATACCAATTAGCGCGGGGTGTTATTAATTAAACTAGCAAAATAGCCGGCCCCAAATCCGTTATCAATATTGACTACGCTGACTCCCGGCGAACAACCATTTAACATCGTTAGAAGCGCGGCCAAACCAGAAAAGCTGGAGCCATATCCGCAACTGGTCGGTACAGCCACAATTGGCGCCTTGACTAGCCCGCTGACTAAACTGGCTAAAGCTCCCTCCATGCCTGCCACCACCACAATTACTTGAGCCTTTCTTAATTTATCAAGATTATGCATCAGCCGGTGCACTCCGGCTACGCCTACATCATAGAGCCTTTCAACCTGGTTACCCATAACCAACAGGGTCTGTACCGCTTCTTCAGCTACCGGAATATCCGCTGTTCCGGCAGAGACCACTAAGACTAAACCTCCGGATAGGGCCTTAGGTTTACTTGAATAATAACCGATTTTTGCCAAGCTGTTATATTTTAAAGCAGGAATTGTTTTCTTTAAAAAGGAAAATGTAGTTTTATCTAGTTTGGTTAAAAGCAGGTCTTGGCGGCAGGAAATTATTTTTTTAGCAATTTGTCTTAAGTGCGGGCGGCCTTTTCCCGGGCAATAGATAACTTCCGCGAATCCTTTTCGTTTCTTTCTAGCGGTATCAATTTTGGCAAACCCTAAATCACAAAACCCTTTGCGCGCGGACATTGCTCTATATACCCCGGTAAACCAAGTATCCCAAAAGGATTATGAAAATTAGGGCAAAAATATAAAAATCATTAAAATAAAAGAAATCGTGAATCCTGTTTCTTAAGCCTTCGGATTCTCCTTTAGCCGCCTTAGGCTCCAGGAGGCTTTGATTTTTCTTGTATTGCTCAACCTGCTCCTGCTTAAATCTTAGGTATACGCCTCCTACCTTATAACCTGGGATCGTTCCGTTCTCAGTCAGATCCAAAACATCTTTTTCCGAGACCCCCAGCATAATGGATACATCTCTAACGGTGAGCATTTTTTCTTCAGTCATTTTTTATACGTTAGCGGCTTAGAGTTGTATCCGCTAAGACTTTGCGATTTTGCCTGAAGCTACCCAGGAATCTATCGCTTTACGTTCAAATTTCCAGGCGTTATCTTCTTTACTTGCCGGTACTTTTCCTGAATTAGCCCATTCTACAATCGAGCTTAATTCTACCTCCAGGTATTTAGCCAACTGCTCAGAATTAAGAAAATCATGCAACATTGTGCACTGTCCTTGAAAAACCGCGCCTTCGGCAATATTAAGTTTTGCCGGATAGATATGCCCTTCAACTATCGCCTGCGGAAGAAGAGTAAGCCTTTCCTTAGCGGTAATCTTACCCTTGACTCGGCCGCCAATAATAATATTATCTCCCAGGATATCCGCGTTGATTACAGCTGTAGCGCCGATAGTCAAATTACCCAAAGTTTCCAGATTGCCTTCAAATTTTCCATTAATCCGCAGGTTAACCGGATCCTTAAAGCTTAAAGTCCCCTGCATGGCGGCATCGACATCTAGCGTTTTTTCCTCTAAATTCTTTTTAAAGGCCATGTTTACCCGCCTCATTTTTCCCCAGCCTCCGGCGCTTGGGGAAAAATGGCCCCGAGCTCCCGCGAGGGGGAAAGATTATTTTACTGGTCCCTCTACGTAACGTAAAAAATGTAAAACAATTAAAACCAAAACCGTGGTATAAATTGCTATTTTATTAAAACCCACTCCCACCGCTAAACCAATCCCTGCCGCCACCCAAAGGCTAGCCGCCGTGGTTAAACCCCTGACCCCATCAGATTCATGAATTATCGTACCGGCTCCCAGAAAACCAATACCGGTAACTACTCCAGCGGCAATCCGCACAGGATCTAAGGCTACCTGATCTTTATATATATCAAAAACATACAAAGATGTCAACATGATAAGACAGCTGCCCAAAGCCACTAAGATATGCGTGCGCAGGCCGGCATCTCTGCGGTGTACTTGCCTTTCCAGTCCGATTAAGCCGCTTAAAACCAAAGTTAATAATAAACGCGTGATCATTTGTAAATCCGTAGGCATAAGCCCTCCGCTTTTGAATCAGGGGACGGTTCTATTTTTCTGAAAAGAAAAATAGAACCGTCCCCTAGTTTTTAAAATCGCTTCTTGCGCCGCGTTGGTAAAGATAACCCCCTAAACCGGCAATCATCGCGGCATTATCCATACACAAATTAATATCCGGAAAAAAGTAGTCAATTCCTGCAATTTTAGCCTCCGCCATGAATTTTTGACGCAAAACTCCGTTGGCCGCTACCCCTCCGCCGATTAAAAGGCGCGTAACATTTTTTCGTTTACAGGCCAGCAGGGATTTTTTTACTAAAACATTAACCACGGTCTCCTGGAAAGAAGCGGCCAGGTCTTGGCTAAATTTAATGCCAGATTTTTTATCTTTTAAATAATATAAAACCGCGGTTTTTATACCACTAAAACTAAAATCCAGTTCATTGCTCATTCTTGAGCAGGCAAATTTAATTTTATGTTTATTTCCACTTTGAGCTATTTTTTCAATTAAAGGCCCTCCCGGGTAACCCAGCCCCATAATCTTGGCTACTTTATCAAAAGCCTCTCCGCAGGCGTCATCCCGGGTTTGTCCGATTACCTGAATTTTAGAAAAATCTTTTATATAAAATAAAGAGGTGTGCCCTCCGGAAACAACTAAAGCCACAGCCGGCAGCTTAATATTAGTATAGCCAAGGAGATTGGCATAAACATGGCTATGAATATGATTAACCCCTAGTATCGGCTTGCCTAAGCTTAAAGCCAGGGCTTTGGCAAACGCGATTCCTACCATCAATGAACCGGGTAAACCGGGATGGGTAGTAACCGCGACTAAGCCAATCTGCTCAGGCCTTATTTTAGCGATCTTAATTGCCTCCGTAAAAATACCAGCTATGCTTTCCAACTGCATACGCGAGGCAATCTCCGGGACCACCCCGCCATAGCGCCGATGTAATTTTAGGCTGGAAGCCACGACATTAGCTAAAATCTTTCTCTCATCCTTAACGATGGCCACCCCGGTTTCATCACAAGAACTCTCGACCCCTAAAACAATCATCGCTGGACTCCCTGTTGACGTCGAAGGGTCATTGTGCCACCTGCGAAAGAAAAACAAATTTATAACCTTCTATTTCCAGATGGGGAAGTATTTCTTTTAATACCAACAAGGTATTTTTACGGTCATGGCCGATGCCAATGGCCGTGCCTTTTCTTCTGGCTAAATTCTTTAATTTTATTAACTGTCCTCTTATGTATCCAGAATCATCCTGATTATCCAAAAATACATCCCTTTTAGCGAATCTAATCTTTATTTTTTTAGCCAAAGCAGAACAGACGGATTTACTAGTCACAAAACTATCGAAAAAATATAACCCGTGTTTTTTTGTTTCAGCCAACACCATGGCGCTGGCTTTTTTATTTTCAGTAATCGCTGACCCCATATGATTGGATACCCCCTTAGCAAAAGTAACGCTAGTTAAATCTTTCTGAAAAATATTGGAGATTCTCTCAGCATCCATCTTTAAAGTAATCGTATTGTTTTCTAAATTATACTTTTCTTTTGGCTCCATGGGTAAATGTAAAATTATTTCAAAACCTAAATTATTTAATTCTCGCATAACCGGATTTGAATTCTTTAAACCGGGCAAAATCGCGCAAGTTAAAGGTTGTTTTATTTGCTCAATAATCCCAAGGTTATTTAAGCTATACCCCCAATCATCAATTACAATAGCAATCCGGCCGCTTATCTTTGGCGTTTTCTTAACCGGAGCTTTTTTGTGAAGCGGGATCAAAATGAGCGCGATAAATACCAGCAAAACCAAAATAATCCCCAATGCCTTAAAGGTTTTATTTTTCATTTTCAAAGGTGTCATTTTAAATTACTTAACCTGTTTATAAATCTGGATTACTTTTAAAGCATCCACGGCGCGCATAAGCTGCATATCGGTTTTATAATTAAAGGCGTCTTTGGCTGGTTTGTTTTTTTCCCGATCATTCTGGATTTCGTCAAATATTTCATCAGGCTTTTTACTCTCTGGTTCATCAATTTTGCTATCTAAGTCTTTTTTCTTCTCTTCCGCCAGAATATCCGGAGTAACCCCCTTACCTTGGATTATTTTACCGGAGGGAGTAAAATAATGACTCGTGGTCAAACGCAGAGCTGAGCCATCTTCTAAGGGGATAACTGTCTGCACAGAACCCTTACCAAAAGACTTTTTCCCAATAATTATGGCGCGCTTATAATCCTGCAGAGCTCCGGCAACAATCTCGCTTCCGGAAGCTGAGCCTTCATTAATCAGAATCACCAGCGGTAACTCTAAGTTTGTATTCTTAGCCTCGGAGAAAAATTCTAGATCCTGATCATTCTGCCTTTCCCGTGGATGCGCAGCATCTTTACGAGGCCTGCCTTTAGTATAGGCAATCAGTTTATTGGGCCTCAGGAACTTTCCGGTTACCTTGACCGCGGCATCCAGGAGCCCGCCGGGATTATTACGCAGATCAAGTATCAATGCCTTCATTCCTTGCTTGGAAAGAATACCTAACGCGTTATTTAATTCCAGAAAGGTATTTTCACGGAATTCACTTATCCGGATATAACCAATCCCCTCTTCCAGGATACGCGCGTATTTTATATCTGTAATCTTAATGATTTCTCTGGTGATTTTAAAATCTAAGAGTTTTTTTTCAGTATCCCTTAATATGGTAAGGTTAACTATTCCACCGGGCTCCCCGCGCATTTTTTTAACCGCGTCAGTAAGAGGCATCTCACGGGTCAAGGTATCATTAATTTTTACAATGCGATCATTGGCCTTTACCCCTGCCTTCCAGGCAGGGGTATCCTCAATCGGCGTAATTACAGTTAACAACCCATCTTTAATGGTGATCTCAATACCCAAGCCCCCGAACTTACCCTGGGTATCTACTTTTAATTCCTCGTAGGTTTCCGGATCCAGGAATTGGCTATGCGCGTCAAGTGAAGCCAGCATACCTTTTAATGCCCCGTAGATTAAATCTTTAGTTTTTGTATCAAAAACATATTCTTTTTGAATAATTGCCAGGGTGTCGGAAAATATCTCAACCTGTTTATACAACTCATCATTATTCTTCTTTTTATTTTCGGAAAAACCTAACCTGGCGCCGATAAATACAAACACAATGAACAAAGAAACAAAAAATATATTTTTACGCCTCAATTCAACCTCCCCCGTATTAATTCTCCGGCTACTTTAGGGTTAGCCTTGCCAGAACTTTTCTTCATTACCTGTCCAACTAGATACATCAAGGCATTAGCCTTGCCCGCTTTAAAATCACTCACCGATTTTTCATTTTCCTGAATAACCGTTTCAATCACTTCAGACAGCGCGTCAGCATTAGATACTTGCCCTAGATTTCCTTCCTGAATCAAATCTCGCGCGGATTTGGCGGTATCAATCAACTGGCTTAATACGCTCTTAGCGCAAAGTTGGGAGATATCCTGCCTTTGAACAAAACCAATCAAGTTGATTAATTCATTTCTATCAAAACTTAACTCATGTAATTTTACTTTCCTCAAATTAGCCTCAGACAACAACGGGCCAATTAACCAATTAACCATTTCCTTTTTGTCTTTTCCCGGGTAATCCTGGATACAACTTTCGGCAAATTCCGCGTCTTTTTTAGAGCTCACTAAAATCTTCGCGTCATATTCAGTCAGCCCGTACTCTTTAACGAAACGGCGCATTTTTTCCTGGGGCAGTTCTGGTAAAAGCGCTTTGATCCGGGAAATCATGGATTGTTCAATAATAAAAACGGTTAAATCCGGATCCGGAAAATATCGATAATCTTTTGCCCCCTCTTTGGTGCGCATAACTACAGTCACTCCCTTTTGGATATCCCAAAGCCGGGTTTCTTGAACCATTTTCTGATTTGCTTCCAAGAGCTGAGTTTGGCGCTGGGCCTCAAAGGTTAAGGCATCTTTTACCCCTTTAAAAGAATTCATATTCTTTAGTTCGGTTTTAACACCCAGTTCTTTAGCCCCTGGAAACCGTAAAGAAATATTAGCATCGCAGCGCAAAGAACCTTTTTCCATATCGCAATCCGATACATCCAGGTATTCGATAATGCTTTTTAAACTCGTCAGGTAATCAAAAGCTTCTTGCGGACTGTTTAAATCCGGCTCACTGACGATTTCCAAAAGGGGGATTCCGGTGCGATTAAAATCCACCAGGCTTACATCTGTTTCATGAATAAGTTTACCGGCATCCTCCTCTAAATGCACCCGGGTAATCCCGATGCGTTTAAGTTTATCTTGACTATAAATATCCAAATATCCGTTTCGCGATAATGGCAAATCAAATTGTGAAATCTGGTAATTTTTTGGTAAATCCGGATAAAAATAATTTTTACGATCAAATTTAGTATGCTCTTGAATCTGGCAGCCAAAAGCCAACGCTAACTTAATCGCGGAATTTAACGCTCCCCGATTATAAACCGGAAGTGTTCCGGGAAACCCCAGGCATACCGGACAAACATTAGAATTAGGGGCTTTTCCAAAATCCGTCGAGCAGCCGCAAAATGCTTTGGTTCTAGTATTTAGCTGGAGGTGAACTTCTAGTCCGATGACTGTCTGGTATTTATAAGGTGTGGGGTTCATAGTCTAGGTTTAAGTTTGTGCCAATCTGTATTCTGTTCAAAAGTATGCGCTACCCTAAAAAGCATCTCTTCATTAAATGGCCTGGCCATAATCTGTAGGCCTACGGGCAATCCTTTTTTGGTAAAGCCACAAGGAACAGATATCGCCGGAATTCCAGCTAAATTTACGGATATTGTATAGATATCGGAAAGATACATCTTTAGAGGGTCCTGCGCCCTTTCACCGATTTTAAAGGCGCTGGTGGGAGAAGTAGGAGCAACGATACAATCAAAATCCTGAAAAACTTTATCAAAATCCTGCTTAATCAGCGCGCGCACCTTTAAGGCGCGTAAATAATACGCGTCATAATACCCATGCGATAAAACAAAGGTTCCCAGGATGATCCTGCGCTTAGCCTCTTGGCCAAAACCTTGGGCGCGAGTTAACTTATACATTTGAATTAAATTATTCGACTGCGCCCGATATCCATATTGCACTCCATCAAACCTGGCTAAATTGGAGCTAGCTTCAGCCGTAGCGATAATGTAGTAAACCGGCACAGCGTACTCGGTATGCGGCAAGGATACCGGGTTAGTAAGCGCGCCTAAATTTTTGAGTTTATTTACCGCCTCTTCAATGATCGTTTTAACTTCCGCGTCTAGCCCCGCGACAAAATATTCTTTAGGTATACCGATCTTTAAACCCTTAATATCGCCGGTTAAGCTTTTAGTGTAATCCGGAACCCCCTGATTTACGGAAGTCGAATCGCCAGGATCATACCCACAGATCAGCCCGGTTAAAATTGCCGCGTCTTGAACATCCTTGGTAATCGGGCCAATCTGATCCAGGCTGGAAGCAAAAGCAATTAATCCCAAACGCGAAACCCGGCCATAAGTTGGTTTTAATCCGACTACCCCGCAAAAAGATGCCGGCTGGCGTATGGAACCGCCAGTATCGCTTCCTAAAGCCCAAATCGCTTCATCACTAGCGACGGCAGCGGCGGATCCTCCGGAGGAACCTCCGGGAACACAATCCAGGTTCCAGGGATTACGCGTTGGCCCAAAATAGGAATTTTCCGTGGATGAACCAAAAGCAAACTCATCCATATTAGCTTTTAATGGGAAAATTACAGCGCCGCTTTCTTTTAACTTATTAATTACCGTGGCATCATACGGCGGACGAAAACCCTGTAGAATTTTTGAACAACATTCAGTAGGCAGCCCTTCGGTACAAATATTATCTTTGATCGTAACGGGTAATCCTTTAAGTTTAAGTAAACTTAAAGAAGAATAATTTAGAGCAGAATTTTCTGCCTCTTGAACCCTAACATAAGCCTTAACCTCAGGCTCAACCTTTTGGATGCGCGCGTAAAGGGAATCCAGAATCGCCTTAGGCGACGCCTCTTGCGTTTTAAGTTTTTCCAATAATTCATGCGCGGTAAATTGATTTAATTCCATATTTATTCTATTATTTTCGGGACACTAAAGAAGTTTCCCTTTTTACTCGGAGCATTTTCCAAAGCCTTTTGTGGGCTCAAAGAAACCTGGGGCTCATCCTCCCGCAGGACATTACTTAGAGGTAGAATATAGCTGGCGGGTTTAACATCCTCTACATCCAAATCCTTAAGTTTATCAATAAAGCCTAATATCTCATCCAGCTCTCCGGATAACTTTTCTAACTCATTAGCCTGCAACTCAATACGCGCTAAATGCGCGACATGTTTAATTGTTTCTTTATCGATAGACATCTAACCTCCGGATTTCTAATATTTTATCACCCTTTAATAAAAAGTCAAACGGTAGTATCTTAAAAACATGGGGACGGTTCTATTTTTTCTTGAGAAAAAATAGAACCGTCCCCTGATTTACCCGTCAAACATGCTGCTTGAAAATTTTAGTTAAAAGGGCCAAACGGTTAAGCCCAGCCCCTCAAAAGAGCAGCTATACTTACTCCCCCTGTGAAGGCCTGACCCCTAAACTACTTTTTTTTTGAAAGTTTATGAGGAATATAAAAAATAAAAATAACGCTCATGAAAACCAGTAAAAATATTATTAACGAAAAACTGATCCCTAAAATTGTCCTTGGGAAAATATGCAATCTAAAAAAAATCTTCTGCATTATCCCAGCCAGAATTAACAAAATAAACCCAAAAGAAACAAATTTATACTGCTTATCTCCTTTTTTGTATCTTTTGAACGAATCCAATAATGCAAATAAACAAAGAATTAAAAGTACTAAGCTGATTAAAGGTTCTTGAAGCAACATAATAATATTTCTAACCATTTAGCCTCCCGTTTAAGGTTTTGAATGTAAACTTTTTCAAAATCTTTATTTGTTATCTTGGTTCAACATCATTACTGTTTTATCACCCAACATTGTAACCGGAAGCTTGCCATCCCACTTTTTAATCCACTCTAAAGAAACAATTTGAGGATTAACAGTCGCTCTTATTAATTCCTGCCTTCTTGATTCTCCTTCCGCTTCTAAAATAACCGCTTCTTTATTTTGAGCTGCCTGCATTTTCTTATATTCAGCTGTCTTAATTTTTTGTTCTTCAATTTGTTTGGCTTCAACTACTCTATTAAATTCTGGAGTAAAATCTACATTCACTAAATTAACACTTTCAATTACTACAAAATACTCTTTTAATTTTACACGCAAAGCTTCTTCAATGGCATCTTTTAATTCCGCTCGTTTTACAATAATATTTTCAACAGTGTATTGAGATACTAAAGATTTGGCAATTTCATTAGTTATAGGAATGATAACTTTAACCGTATAATCTCTGCCTACTTTGGTAAATATTTCATTTACTTTAGTATAATCAAGGTGGTAGTTTATTACTGTTTTCATTCTCACAAGCTGCAAATCTTTAGAAGCGCAATCTTCTTCAATATCAATTCTCTGCGTTCTAATATCAAATACATTAAGCTGATCAACAATTGGTATTTTTAAGCTAAACCCTGACTGAACCGATTTAGTCCTTCCTGTGGCCTGATTAAATATTACGCCTACCTGGCCAACTCCTATTACATAAAAACTTCCAAAGAACATTACTAAAGCCACAACAACAACCGCAGCTTTAATTGCCCAATTTATTGCTAATTTAATTTGATCCATACGCTCCATTTTCTCCTCCTCTTATTACCACGGCGATATGCCTTTTAATTTTTCCTTGGGTTTTTGAATCCGTGGCGACTCAACCCATTCTCGCGCTGATTCTTTATACGCATTAAAAGCGGGTTTTTTAGAAAAATTCCACTTTACTAAACCAAAATAATCAATCCCGTTATTCCAATAATTATTGCAATCTCTAAAAAATGCCCAAAACACTTTTTGGCAATCTGGCAGTTCAGGAAGTATTTCAGTATATATTCTTTTTACCCAGGCTGCCTGCTGCGCTTCTGTGGGGCTCATTCCTAACCACCAGGAGTTTGATGCTGAAGGAGATGGCACGCCAGGGGCACCCAGCTCTGTAAACCAAACCTTCTGGTCATCTCCATTATCTTGCATAATCTTTTTACAGCCGTTATATAATCCCTTGACCCTGACGACATCAACTTCATTTAAAGGGTTTACAAAAGGATGGATAGCTAATATGTCAAAATACCCTTTGGCGCCATTCTGGTATAGCATTTTCAAAGATAAAGTAATCGCCTTGGATAAACCACCGTTTAATATTTTACAATCAGGGCTAACTTGTTTGGCTTCCAAATACACTTTCTTTAATAAATTGGTATACCGGGCCATCCCGTCTTGAGGCTTCCAGTATTGTTCATCGTCAGGCTCATTCCAAATCTCCCAATATTTAACTTTATCTTTATAACGGCCAATTACATTAGAAGCATAGCTAACGAAAGATTCATCTTCATAGGGAGGGGAATTCCAAGCCGGCCCTGCCCAGGAGGCGCTATAGCTTAATAAACCTAATATGCCAATATTATTTTGGGTTAATAAATCAACAAGATAATCGTACTTTTCAAAATTAAGCTTTCCTTTTTCCGGCTCGATATCCTCCCATAGAAAATCCATTCTCACCCAGCCAACGCCTGCCTCTTTCATTAATGCCACAGCTTTTCTTAACGACCCTTGGTCAGGATATTTATAATTATTCCAATTATGGTTCCAGTGTAGAAACTCAAGTACTCCAAATGGGCTATTATTAGATTTATTTTCGAGATTCACTAACTCTTTTTCAACTTTATTATCCCGAACCAAATCCTGCGCAATCGCGCTGGTTTTTAAAGCAGAACTTAAGAAACAAACCCAAAAAATAAATAGATATATTCTTTTATTCATTTTACCCTTTCCCGCTTTCTACCTACAACTTCTTCTGGAGTATATTTAAATTTATTATACTGTTATCAACCACAAAATCAAGATAAAAAACCGAATGCCTCTATCGGGAACTCTTTGTTTCCGCGCAAGCGGGATATTAATTGTTTTGTCCAGCGGGTGACTCGGGCGTTTTCGCAGCGCGTCTAGCGCAAGAAAATGCCCGAGGCAGGACCCGCAGGCCATCCATTACCCCTTATAAGTTGACAAATACGCAAATATGTGTAAAATACAAATAATTAACTTTATTTATAGATGAAATCTAACCAATTAAAAGCCAAATATCATTTAAATAAGCAGGGCGAGTTTGTAATTGAAAATTACAATTACGCCAAGCCTTTTGCTAATTTCTTCCCGGGGATTGCCGGAAAATACGGAATCCCGATGTGGGTTTTCTACGTTAACCGCGGCCAATGCGTTTGCAGCTTCGGAACTAAAGATAAGGACCACGCCATTCTGGAATTCTTCTCAGCGAATAAAGCCTGGCAGTTCGTCTCTAACCAGGGATTCCGCACTTTCATTAAAATAAAAAGCCCTATATCCGAACCGATCTATTATGAACCGTTCCATAACGGCTATACGAATTTAAAATACCAAATTACCAATTCCCTGCGCATCGGCTCCGCGGAACTCATCCTGGAGGAGGAAAATCGCTCACTAGGGATTAAAACCCGGGTAAAATATTTTAATATCCCTAACGATACTTACGCCGGATTAACGCGTATAGTAAGCTTAGAAAATACCGGGAATAAACCCAAATCTCTCCAAGTTATCGACGGATTACCTCAAATAGTGCCTTTTGGCGCAAATAATTTTTTTCTAAAGAAACTCGGGCGCACCATTGAAGCCTGGATGAAAATCGATAACTTAAATAATTCTGTCCCCTTTTATAAGCTGGAGGTTGACCCAACTGATCGGCCCGAAGTCGTGCATATCGAAGCGGGAAATTTTTATCTAGGGTTCCATTTCAAGAGCAAAAAATCCGAACTGTTTAAACCTATAGTTGATCCCCAGGCTGTTTTCGGCGCGATAACGGATTTCTCTTATCCGGCTGAATTTTTAGCTAAGCCTAAATTTTTATATCCGGCTGAACAATTAACCCAGGGCAAGACTCCCAGCGCCTTACTCTTAATGAACCTGGAATTAAAACCAAGCCAGCAGAAAACATTTTACGCGGTAATCGGCCAGGCGCGTAACGTTAAGACCTTGAATAGCTCAATTAAAAAAATCATTAAACCAGGTTATATTGAAGATAAGCTCCGCCAAAACCAAGAGTTAATCGCAAAACTAAAAAGTGATATCTTCACTAAAAGCAGTTCCTCGGAGTTTAATCTATACGCCGGGCAGACTTATTTAGACAACATCATGCGCGGCGGGTATCCGGAAGTTTTTTCGCCAGAGGAAAAATCTGAATCCTCCAGAACTGTCTTCTATCTTTACGCGCGCAAACACGGCGATTTAGAAAGAGACTACAATAAATTTCAGCTGCAACCCACCTATCTTTCCCAAGGTAACGGTAACTACCGGGACACCAATCAAAACCGCCGCAATGATCTTTGGTTTAACCCGCGGATTCAGGATGAAAATATCATCTTTTTTATGAATTTAATCCAGGCGGATGGTTTTAATCCTCTGATAGTTAAGCCTGAAAGCTTTTTGATTAAAGATAACCTGGATTTAGAAAAACTACTGGAAACCGCGGTTAAAAAGAATGATCTGGATAGGCTTAGCTCCTTTTTGAAAAAACCTTTTACTCCGGGAGAACTTATCTTTTTTATTGAAGAAAATAAAATTATCCTTAATACCTCCTACGATAATTTTCTGGGGCTTATTCTGAATTGCGCTTTAAAAATACAGGAGGCTGAACACGCGGAAGGCTTTTGGACCGATCACTGGGCCTATAATCTGGATTTAATCGACAGTTACCTGGGGCTGTATCCGGAGAAAGCCAATGAACTTTTCTTTACCAGAAAAGTTTTTTCATTTTACGATAACGCCGAAATAGTCAGGCCGCGTAGTGAAAAATACGTCCTGCATAACGGCCAGGCGCGCCAATTACACTCCCTCTCGCTAGACAGCAATAAAAAAGAAATGCTGCGCAAGCGCCTGATTAACCCGCATTGCTTAAGAACCCTCCATGGAGAAGGCCAAATTCATTACACTACTCTAGCGGCTAAACTTTTATGTTTAGCGGCAAATAAACTAGCTTCTCTGGATGCCTTTGGCGTAGGCATTGAGATGGAAGCCAATAAACCTAACTGGTTTGATTCACTCAACGGACTGCCTGCCCTCTTTGGTTCATCAACCTGTGAAACCTTTGAATTAAAACGCCTGCTTAAAAAGATAAAACAGGCCTTAGAAAACTCCTTAATTAAAGAAATTGAGCTGGCCGGGGAAATAGCTAGTTTTATCGAGCAACTCGGCGCCATATTTTCGCTCGAGGAGTTCTCTTATTGGGACAAAAGCAATACTCTCAAAGAAAATTACCGCCAGAATATCCACCTGGGTTTTTCCGGCGCCCTGACTAATTTTCCGGCGGCTAAACTTATTAGTTTCCTGGAAGAGGCCCTGGAAAAAGTAGAGCGCGGATTAAATAAAGCTTTTAACCAAACCCAGGGCGTCTACAATTCATACTTTATTAACGAAGTTACAGAATATGATCTAATTGGGGATCATTACCTAAAACCGAAGAAATTTAACCAAAAACCCCTTCCTCTGTTTCTGGAAGGGCAAATGCATGCCTTAAGGCTCACTGGCCAACGCCAACAAGGCTTAGCCCTGCACAAAGCAACTAAGAAAAGTAGGCTTTTTGATAAAAAACTAAAGATGTATAAAGTAACCGCTCCACTTAATTCGATGCCGGAAGAAATCGGCAGATGCAGAATATTCAGCCCTGGCTGGCTGGAGAATGAATCAATCTGGCTGCATATGGAGTATAAGTATATTCTGGAATTGCTTAAAGCCGGCTTAACTGAAGAGTTCTATGTTGAATTTAAAAACGTGCTTATTCCTTTCCAAAATCCGCGAAACTATGGGCGCAGCATATTGGAAAATTCCTCTTTTCTGGTAAGCAGCGCTTTTGCCGATAAGAAATTACATGGAAACGGTTTTGTGGCCAGGCTTTCCGGCTCAACCGCGGAATTCCTGCATATCTGGCTGCTGATGAACGCCGGTCTAAACCCATTTTCATTAGATGCAACCGGCCAGCTTAATTTAACCTTTAAACCGAATCTTGCCGGCTGGTTATTCGATAAAAACGGAGAATATTCTTTTAATTTCTTAAGCCAGATTAGAGTAACCTATCATAATCCTAAAAGGAAAAATACTTTTGGCAAAAATGCTGTCAAAATTATAAAAATTATTATCCAGGATAAGGATAAACCAAGAGAGTTTAATTTCCCAATCATACCCTCCCCCTATGCCCAGGCAATAAGGGAACGCCAAATTAAAAGAATAGATATTTATTTAGGCTAACTTAAAAACTGGGGGACGGTTCTCTTTTTTTAAAAAAGTTAAAATCAAAGGGGACGGTTCTCTTTCGAGAACCGTCCCCTGGTTTTTAACCTAGTTTTAACCTAGCCTTAACCTAGCTTATCGCTTAACTTTACCGAAACAGTAAGCTCAACGCTTAAGGTGTGTACAAAGAAAATTTGAAAGAATTTTTCCTTATTTTCCGCCAGAACGCTTCCTTTAATCTTGCAGAAAAAATGCTCCAGCTTCTGCTTAGTATTTCTTTCTTTTAAAACATACAGATACGGTTGCGGTTTAATTACAGCAGTGCTTGGGATCGGTTTGACGATATAAGCAAAATGCCTGCGCACCACACTATGCACACCCGCTTTATCGGCTACCTCAGAGCTAGCGATTATTTTACGCCCCCGATTAGGAAAAGTCAGGTTTTTATAGAGTAGATCGCGCATTTACTTTACCTTTTAGTTAACCGGGTTACCATTTTACCCCGCTCCCCGTAAAGCCCCGCGCTTTAACTCGGGGAGCGGGGTTTACTGATAACCCGGTTTCTCCTGTGGCTGGTGGGTTGCTCTAATATCAACTAAAGTATACAGCCCGAAAAAGCCATTTCAATAGAAAATGGCCTTAAAAAGAAAGCGGTTGCTTGGGTTCTTAAATCCAGGGGACGGTTCTATTTTTTCCAAAAAACAAGGGGACGGTTCTCTTGTTTAAAATTTAAACAAGAGAACCGTCCCCGGGATTTTACAGGCGGGGTTCTTGGCCTTGGTAGATCCTAACCAGATTGGCTTTATGCCGGATAATTACAAAAACACAGAGCAACAGGCTCAAATAAATAACCATCCAGGGAAGCTTAAACAGAAGAGAAAAAACTACTAAAGCGATAGCGCTGCAAATCGAAGCTAATGAGACTATTCTAAAAGCAAAAAAAACAATAAACCAGATTAAAATTAATAACCCGATCACTGAATTTAAACCGGCAATTTTTAAGGAAAGGCCGGCCAAAACACCAAAAGTTGCGGCGATCCCTTTGCCTCCCTTAAACCGTAAAAATATCGGCCAGTTATGCCCACAAATACAAGATAAGCCCATAAGTATACGCAGATTTAGAGTCTGTAACAAAATGGGTTTATCCCAAAAAAAGTTTCCCAAGAAAACAACTACCGCAAATCCTTTTAGTATGTCCAAGAGCAAGACCATAATTGCCGGCCCTTTACCTAAAGCGCGCAGGGCATTAGTGGCGCCCACATTGCCTGAGCCAACCTTACGTATATCAATTCCTTTTAGAGCCTTGCCAAAAAGATAAGCTGTAGGTATAGAACCAATAAGATAACTAGCTAGCAGCGCGGCGACTGTCAGAACCATATAAAATTTTAAATCCTCTCTTTACATAATCTATCCCTGAAATAACCGTAAGGATTATCGCTGGCCACCAAATCAACGCTGCCAGCTTCCATTGCAATAAAACACAAATCACCGAAAGCATCTGAAAAGTAGCAGTCAGTTTACCCCATTTAGTGGGATGGACATCTAAATTCTGTTTAACCATATAGATAACCACCGCCCCCATAATGATAATTAAGTCCCGGGAGATCACAATAAAGCTCACCCAAAGCGGAAATTTTAATCCCAACCGGCAGATCGGTGATAAGAATATAAAAGCGCTCATTAATAAAAGCTTATCTCCCAGGGGATCTAAAATTAATCCTGCCTTCGATTGCATCTTGGCTTTCCTGGCGATATAACCGTCTAAACCATCAGAAATAACGCCCAGGACAAATATGACTAAAGCCAAATTCTTTAAATACATCCTTTCTGGCGCATAATATAACAAGCAGGCAATAAAAAATGGAACGCTTAAAATGCGAAAGGTTGAAATTTTATTAGCGATATTCATTTAATTAATCTTATACGCTGCAGCGGCCAATAGATAATCATCGCCTGTCCCAGTAAATTATTTTTAGGCACAAACCCCCAAAAACGGCTATCTTTAGAAGAAACAGAATTATCCCCTAAAACAAAATAACTATTCAACGGCACAATTAATTTTTCCCCCGCTGAACCAAATTGGCCCAGATTATAATAATAAATCTGATTAAAAATAGCCTCCGCGGCGGGCTGATCATTGATATAGATTGAACCGCCTTTAATTTCAACCAGATCTCCGGGAAGCCCCACTAGTCTTTTAATATAATCTTTACTCTTATCTTCCGGATAAATAAAAACAATCACGTCCCCTCTTTTTGGAGGCCTTAGTACAGGCAGGCGCAAGTTGGTAAAAGGGATTTTTGCCCCATAAACAAATTTATTTACCAAAATTAGGTCCCCTTCAATTAAGGTCATGCGCATGCTCCCGGTAGGGATCTTAAAGGCCTGGACTAGGAAAGCCCGAATAACTAAAGCCAATAAAAAAGCGATAATAATTGATTCAGCCCAATCACGGATTACGGATTTCTTTTTTAAACTCATATTTTTAATACCTCCAAAAAAGCCTCTTGCGGTATTTGGACTTTGCCAAACTGTTTTAATCTCCTCTTGCCTTTTTTCTGAATTTCCCAAAGTTTGCGTTTACGGGTAATATCGCCTCCGGAACATTTACTCGTGGCATTTTTTCCCACGCAGCGCACTCTTTCCGAAGCCAGAATCTGGCTGCCCACTGAAGCCTGAATAGTTACTTCAAAGAGTTGCCGCGGAATCAACTCCTTAAGTTTAGAAACTAGCAAATGCGCCCTGCTCATAGCTTTCTCTTTAAACATCAAGGAAGAAAAGGCATCGCAAATCTGGCTATTTAACAATATATCAAGTTTAACCAATTTTGTCGGCAGATATTCCTTAACCTCGTAATCCATAGAGCCATAACCCCGGGTGATCGATTTCATCCGGTCATAGAAATCCACGATAATTTCGGAAAGCGGTATCGAAAATACTACTTTTACCCGATCCTCGCCTAAATATTCATTAGCAATAAATACTCCTCTGCGGGATTTAGTAAAATCGCAAATTGCTTCTATAGAATCAACCGGCACAATCATCAGCAGGCTGGCAAATGGCTCCTGCGCCTCCAGAATATCGCCAGAGGCAGGAAGCTTCATCGGCGTATCTACTTCCATAAGTTCCCCGGACTTATGTTTTACGCGATAAACTACATTGGGCACGGTAAGAATAAGGTTTAAATCATACTCGCGCTCGAGCCTTTCTTGAACAATCTCCATATGCAAAAGCCCCAGAAAACCGCAGCGAAAACCTGTCCCGAATGACTGGGAATTTTCAGGCTCAAACACAAAAGAGGCGTCCGAAAGCTTTAATTTATCCATTGCGTCGCGTAACTGCCCAAAATCCGCCGGGTTAACCGGATAAATACCGCAAAACACCAGAGGTTTTACTATGCGGTAACCGGGCAAAGCCTGCTCACAAGGATTCTTAGGATCGGTAATTGTATCTCCGATAATTACCTCCCGGGGATCGCGCATATTAGCGGTAAAATACCCAACCTCACCGCAAGTCAAGCTTTCCACGGCAAAATATTTCAAATCTTTAAAAACACCTAACTCTTCGATTTTATAAACCTTACCGGCGTGAAACATTTTCAACTGTGTTTTAGGAGTGATCGCCCCGTCAATAATTTTTACAAAAACTACCACCCCTTTAAAAGCGTCAAAACGGCAATCGAAAATTAAAGCTTTAAGCGGGCTATCCATTTGGCCGCCAGGAGAGGGAATCGTTTCGATAATCCGATCCAAGATTTCAACAATCCCCTTGCCTTCTTTGGCGGAAGCCAGAATAATCTCTTCTTCTTTAAAACCCAAGACCGTTTCTACCTGCATTTTAACCCGGCCCACATCGGCGGAAATTAAATCCACCTTATTGATTACCGGGATAACCTGCAAATTATTTTCTAAAGCCAGGTAATAATTTGCCACGGTTTGCGCTTCAATCCCCTGGCCGGCATCTACCACCAACACCGCTCCTTCACAAGCAGCTAAAGATTTGGATACTTCATAAGTAAAATCCACATGGCCGGGAGTATCAATAAGGTTTAAAATATACTCTTGGTTAAATTTCTTGGAAAAATAATTCAACCTGACCATCGAAGCCTTAATCGTAATGCCCCGCTCCTTTTCCAACTCCATATCGTCTAGAAGCTGATCGCCTTTATGCTGTTTATCAACCGCTCCGGTTATCTCTAATATCCGGTCAGCTAAAGTAGATTTACCATGGTCAATATGCGCGATAATCGAAAAATTCCTCAGCAGAGCCCTATCCATCTACTCAAGTCCTCGATAACTTACATAAATTAAACATCTTCTCTACTACCTGTTCTATAGAAAGATCGGTAGTATCAATATAAATCGCCTCAGGAGCTTGGCGTAAAGGCGAAGCTTGACGGGTAGAATCAATTTTATCCCGATTAGTTAAATCCTTAGCCACTTCATTCTCTGTAACCTTTTGGCCCAAACCTATTAATTCCTGGAAACGCCGCTTGACCCGCACTCCCGCGGAAGCATCAATAAAAAACTTTTTCTGAGCGCGCGGAAAAACTACCGTGCCGATATCCCTGCCGTCTAAAACACAATTTCTTTTTTGGCCAAATTTTCTTTGCATCTTCACCAATACCTGACGCACCTGTTTAATCTTAGCCACATCCGAAACAAACCGCGTGATCCGGGCCTTACGAATGGCCAAAGAAACATCCTCTCCGTCAAGTATAACCGTTAATGGCCCATCCAGGTTGTCGCGTAAATCTATTTTAACCCCTTGGGACAACTGAATAATTCTTGGCTCATCATTGATGGGGATATTACGCTCTAAAACCTTCAAAGTCAAAGCCCGATACATCGCGCCGGTATCAATATAAAGAAAACCTAACTTTTTAGCTAGAATTTTAGCGACTGTGCTTTTTCCCGCGCCAGCCGGGCCATCAATGGCAATAATCATTACTCAAGCCTCCGATAAATAATGGGCACGTTGGAAGCTCAGCAGCTTTTCTCGTTTTTTCCTGGCCAACAGAAGAATTTTTGCAAGCCGCCTCTTATTTTTACTTTCTAAGGCAAGCTTTAAAGCGGTAAGTTTTGTCTGAAATATCGATAAAGCAATCAATAAGTTTCCGCGATTACTTAGAAATATTTCACTCCAGAGATTAGCATCAGAACTAGAAATTCGCGTAGTATCTCTTAGGCCGCTGGAACTCAAACCTAAATATTGATCCGGAATTGAGCTAATCAAGGAAAAAGCTATCGCGTGCGGCAGGTGGCTGGTAAATGCCAGGACCTGATCGTGCTTTTTCGCAGAGAGAATAACGATGCCAGCGCCCAATCTTTTCCAAAGCAGCTTAACCTTATTTAAGGCGTGGTTATTAGTTTTAACCGTAGGAGTAATAATACAAATTGAGCCTTTAAAAATACTATCTTCTAAATTAACAATCCCTTTTTTCTCCGAGCCGGCCAAAGGATGACAACCCAAAAAGTTAGGAATAAGAGCGCTTAATCTAGAGACAATACGCTCTTTGGTACTGCCGACATCAATAACAATGCAGTCTTTTTTTATTTTTTTTTCAATTCTTAAAGCAAAATCAATAATTGTATCAACCGGTGTAGCCAAGATAACTAAATCCGCATCCGCCACCACCTCTAAAGATGAACCGATACCATCAATAGCACCGGCCTTTTTAGCTAATCTGGCATTTTTCTGATGCCGGCTTAAACCAATGACTTGGCCGGCTAAACGCTGTTTCTTTAAAGCCAGGCCTAAAGATCCTCCGATTAAACCTGTGCCGATAATTACGACTTTATTAAACATTCTCATGGAATTTTTCTTCCCACGGAATTAGCCACGGCTTTAAGCTCTTTCATCAGATTAAGAAATTTGCCCGGAATAAGCGACTGCGCCCCATCAGAAACCGCTTCTTCAGGATGATTATGCACTTCGATAATTAAACCATCAGCTCCGGCGGCTATAGCGCCTTTAGATAAAGCCGGTACCCAGCTCCATTTTCCGGCAGCATGCGACGGATCAACGATAATCGGTAAATGCGAAAGTTGTTTGGTTACCGGTACCGCGCTAATATCTAAAGTATTGCGCGTGGAATCTTCAAAAGTGCGGATCCCTCTTTCGCAAAGAACTACCGAAAAATTCCCGCCGCTTAAGATGTATTCCGCGGACATAAGCATATCTTTAACCGTGGAAGCCATCCCCCGTTTTAAAACTACGGGCTTTTTAGTAACGCCTACCTCTTTTAAAAGGTTAAAATTCTGCATATTCCGGCAGCCAATTTGCAAAACATCCACGTAGTCGGCAACCAAACCCACATCCCGGCTATCTATAACTTCACTTACCGTGACTAAACCTAATTCATTGCCCACCTGTTTAAGCATTTGCAATCCAGCCTTACCTAAACCCTGAAAACTATAAGGAGATGTCCGGGGTTTAAAAGCGCCTCCGCGCAACACAGTCGCGCCGGCTTGTTTAACTTGGCGGGCAATTTCAAATAAACTATCGATATTTTCAATAGTACATGGCCCAGCCATAATCACTACTTCTTTACCGCCGATTTTTACACCCTTACCCAAATCAATTACTGAATCCTCATGTTTAAACTCCCGGGAAACTAATCGAAACGGCGCCAGCACCGGAATAACATTTTCCACTCCTGGAAAAGCATCCAAAGGCGTAACCCGTAATACATCCTCCGGCCCAATAACACCAATAATTGTTCTCTCTGAGCCCTTAGAAACATGCGCAATCAGGCCAAGCGCCTTTACTTTTTCAATAATATGCTCAACTTGCTCCGGGCTGGCATCAGGCTTTAAAACAATAATCATAATTTTCTTCCTCCTTGAAAATAAAGGGGACGGTTTTATTTTTTTATAATTTAAAGAACGGAAAAAATAGAACCGTCCCCGTGATTCCCCGGCGCAATAGCAATTAGCGCCGGGTGGCTCTTAAGTGCGAACTGCTAAAACTTTTCTTAAAACACGAATAAACCTTTGATTTTCTTTTCGCGTGCCGATGGTCACCCGGATAAAATTCGCCAGGCCATACTGGCTCATCTCCCGAACAATCACCCCAAACTTAAGGCAAGACTTAAATACTTCCTGGCCAGGCCTGCCTACATCTACCAAAATAAAATTCGCCACTGAAAGCACGTAACCCACACCCATTCTAGACAACTCCTGGTAAATAAAATCCTTACCCTCTAAAGTCAGACGGCGGGTTTTGGTTAAAAAATCTTTGTCCTCTAAAGCGGCCAACCCGGCAACCTGGGCCAGAAGATTAACATTAAAAGGCTGCCTGATACGTTCCATATAAGTTACTAACTCCGCAGAAGCAATCGCGTAACCCAAACGCAACCCGGCTAAACCGTAGGCCTTAGAAAATGTCCTAAGAATAATAATTTTCTTTTTCTTTTTTAAATAACTCAAAGAATCCGGATAATCATCTACATCGATAAACGCGTCATAAGCCTCATCAAAAACAACTACCACTGTTTCCGGTAACGCGTTTATAAATTGGGCAACTTCATCTTTAGTAACATAGGTTCCGGTGGGGTTGTTAGGATTGGCAATAAAAATCAGCTTGGTCTTTTTATCCACTAACTTTAACATTGCCCCTAGATCATATTTAAAATAACGCAAAGGCGCATGCTTAACTTTACGATCATTAACCTGGGCAATAATCTCATACTCTAAAAAAGTACCCTGGGAGGTAACGATATTTTCATCCGCCTCCATAAAAGTCTTAATCACGACATCAATCAATTCATCCGAACCATTGCCTAAAACAAAATTTTCGAGGGATAATCCAAAAAACTTGGCCAAGCGTTTTTTTAAATAATACCCCTGCGCATCCGGATAACGGTTAACCCCGGATAGAGATCTTTTAATCGCGCTTATGGCTTTAGGTGATGGTCCCCATGAATTTTCATTAGAAGCTAACTTAATTACCTCTTTTAATCCCAACTGCCTCTTAGTTTCCTCTATCGGCTTACCGGGAATATAGGGCTTAACTGCCAACACACTTTTACGGATTAACGCTTTCAAGTATTATTCTCCAATAGGATAAGAACCTAATATTTTTAAATAACTACACCCGCGCTCTAATTCATTCAGCGCTTTCTTGATTAAAATATCCTCCTGGTGACCCAGGATATCGACAAAAAAATAATACTCCCAGGCCTTCTTTTTTGAAGGCCGAGATTCAATCTTGGTAAGATTAACCCCGTATTTACGAAACGGCAAGAGCATTTCATATAAAGCGCCTACCCGGTCTTTAATCGAAAAAAACAAGCTTGTCTTATCCTTTCCTGTCCGGGCGGCGACATTCTTACCCACCACCAGAAAACGGGTAATATTATGCGCGGAGTCCTGAATCCCGCTGGCCAGCACTTTTAACCCGTAAACCTTAGAAGCCAAAAGCGAAGCAATCGCCGCGCTATTTTTTTCTTTTTTAGCCATTTCTGCCGCGCGCGTAGTACTAGAAACATCCATTAGCTGGGCATTGGGCAAATTCTTCTGCAACCAGATACGGCACTGCCCAAAAACCTGCGGATTCGAATAAACATTTCGGATCTTGTTCTTTACACAGTTAGCTAACAAATTATGCGTTACCTCTAA
This sequence comes from Candidatus Omnitrophota bacterium, assembly GCA_026387315.1. Classification (GTDB taxonomy): domain Bacteria; phylum Omnitrophota; class Gorgyraeia; order Gygaellales; family Profunditerraquicolaceae; genus UBA6249. The sequence continues at coordinate 95,405 of JAPLLY010000017.1, read as the reverse complement.
AATTATCTGCGAACAAATTTTCAGGTCAGAATCCACGAAAACATCCAAGGTATGGCTCACCGCTCCTTCAATTGAATTTTCTATAGGCACCACCCCATAATCCGCGCTTGTCTTTTCCACCTCCAGGAAACAATCGGCAATACTATTGCAGGCAACATAACTAACCTGTGACCCGAATTTTTTCATTGCCGCCAGGTTAGTGAAACTTGCCTGCGGGCCAAGATAAGCAATCTTAAGCGGCTTTTCCAAAGCTAAGCTGGCGCTCATTACCTCACGATAGATCGCTTCCAAGGCGCTCTTTTTTAGAGGCCCTTTATTTAAACTGAAAATCCTGTTTAAAACCTGCATCTCTCTTTCCGGCACGTAAATACTTTTGCCGGCATTGATTTTAATTTTGCCGATATCTTTAGTTGCCGCGGCGCGTAAATTTAATAAATTAATTAATTTTCGATCAAGGAGATCAATTTTTTTACGCAATTTGTCCAGACTCATTTTTGGCCTCCAGATCTGTTTGGTTGATCGGTTCTATTGCTTCGCCAGCTTCCTGCTGTTGTGCTAAAACTGTAAAATCCTCCATCTTAGGCAGGTCGGCAAGAGATTTTAAACCAAAATGCTCCAGAAATTCCCCGGTTGTGCCAAAAACAAATGGCCGGCCGGGAATCTTTTTCCTGCCGCAAATACGAATTAGATTTTTATCCATCAGGCTTTTAATTACCCCATCAACATTTACATTTCTCAAGGATTCAATCTCGCTCTTGGTGAGCGGTTGCTTATAGGCAATAATCGCCAAAGATTCCAGAGCGGGCTTAGACAACTTATCACTATAGCGGTTTTTAAAAAGTTTTTTTAGGAATGAGGCAAAATTACTACAAGTAGTCATCTGAAATCCGCCGGCAATTTCAACTACCCGCATACCCCTATTCTGTGCCTGGTACTCATTTTTTAATTCCATAATAATTCTGTTAATACTGAGGGTATCCAGGCCGCCTAAAACCTTTTTTATCTGCTCTACCGTAATGGGTTTCTCAGACGCAAAAATTAAAGCCTCTATTGCTGATTTTAAATTATTCTCTTCCATTTTTACTTTAAACGTTTTTGTTTATACACTAGATTCAACAATTCTTCCGTAGTATTTACTTGAGAATTTATTTCCAAAACTTTCTTGATCATCCCCAAAGCCTCGCTCCTTTTATATTCCAACTGCAACAAAACATCTAAAGCTTCTTCAGATATATTTTTGGCCGCGGTATTGTCTTTTATAGCCTGGTCCTGAATTAGGCCGAATTTACCCACTTTATTTTGCAGTTTAGCCACAATCTCTCTTGCTCTTTGTTCACCTATACCGGGAAGTGATTTTAGAGAAACCAAATCCCCCTCATCAATAGCCTTAGCGATTAAAGAGATGGGTTTATTCAAAGCCTTTAACGCCGCCCGCGGCCCAATACCGGAAACCGTAATAAATATCTCGAAAAAATCCTTTTCTACCTGGCTTAGGAATCCAATTAAAATAGGCATGCTCTTGGCTTGCTCAACCTGATAATAATGATAAGTTAACAGGGAAATCCTGCCATCAGAGCTCATCGCCGCGTCAAGACCCTGCATAACACAAGCAGGAATAAAAACCTCGTAACTCAAACCCCCTAAATCCAAGACTAAATAATTCGGCCCTTTTTCCGCGACCAACCCTGAAATCCGATAAATCATAATTTCATCCCGCTCCCCGTAAAACCCCGCTCTTTAGCACGGGGAGCGGGGTTTACTTTCACGATATAACTATGCGCTATCGCCAACGCCAAGGCATCAGTAACATCCATATAGGAGACAGAAGTTTTTAATCCTAAAGTGTGGGTGACCATTCTTTGCACCTGGGCTTTAGAAGCCAACCCTTTTCCTACTATGGCTTTCTTGATGCGCGTAGCCGAGTATTCAAAAAAAGGCAAATGCGCCGTAAAAGCCGCCAAACAAATCACTCCTCTGGCTTGGCCTAAAATACAAGCAGTTGCCGGATGTTTATAATGTGAATATATTTTTTCCAGCACCAGGCAATCTGCTTTTGTATCGCTGATTAATTTGAGCACCCCGCGGTATATTTTATCCAACCGCAGGGGAAGGGCTTCTTTAGCCTGAGTTTTGATTATCCCGGCTTCAATTAAAGCTAAAGAATTTTTATTAACCTGAATCACGCCATACCCGCTAACGGCTAAGGCCGGATCAATCCCGACAATAATCATTCCTCAGCGGCAACCTCATCAAAAATTTCATCCGGAATATCAAAGTTCGCGTAAACTTGCTGAACATCATCATGGTCTTCTAAGGTTTCAACCAATGACAAAACCTGTTTAGCCTCATGGCCGGCAACCTTAATCGTTGAGGATGGGATCATGGTTAACTCCGCGTCCACCCACTTAATGCCTTTATCTTGAAGCGCCTGCTTAACCTTTTCCAAATCTTGAACTGAAGTGTAAATTTCATAAACATCGCCTTCGTGCTTCATATCTTCAGCTCCGGCATCCAAAACGATATTCATCAATTCATCTTCTTTGACACTGTCTTTGGATACTGTAACATAGCCTTTTTGGGTAAACATCCAGCTTACCGAACCGGCCCCGGCCATATTACCGCCTTTTTTTGACATAATGTTACGTATCTCAGCCGTAGTGCGGTTTTTATTATCCGTGAGCGAATCAATCAAAATCGCTACTCCGCCTGGCCCATAAGCCTCATACATTACCGCCTCATAGACGATCCCGGGAAGCTCGCCCGTTCCCCGTTTAATCGCCATCTTCACATTATCCGAAGGCATATTTGCTTTTTTAGCCTTTTCCATTATGGCACGCAGCCGGGGATTAGAATCAGGGTTTCCTCCGCCATCCCTGGCTACTACCACTAACTCCTTAATAATCTTAGTAAAAGTAGCCCCGCGCTTAGCATCAGCTATACCTTTTTTACCTTTATTCGTCTTCCATTTCGAATGACCTGACATAACTTCCTCCTCATTTTTCCCAGCCTCGAATCCAGGGGACGGTTCTCTTTTTTTAAGAGAACCGTCCCCTATTTTCCTTGCACCCCGCGCTAATTGGTATTGCGCGGGTGCGCGCTAGGTAGCGCGAATTGATTTTTTAAGCAGGCAGAATAAGCCGAGTTCTGTGTCGAGGCGATTATCCGCCTCTTAAGTGGCCATTCCTCTAAGCCCCGGCATTACTGCCAGAGTCAAGCAGCCTACCCGAGACTTCCAACGGGGAGGGTTACCCCTAGTCTCTTATTTGGCCTTACTCCACGTAGAGATTGCCCGTTTCATCTCATCCCGCACCTTTTAAGGTGCGGGATTACTCGTCTCTGTAGCTCTAATCCTTACCGGCTTATCGCCGGCAGATGGGCGTTACCCATTACGTTACCCTGTGGAGCTCGGACTTTCCTCCCGCCATTGAATTAATGACGGGCAGCCACGTTCTGCCTGCTTAAATTAAAGATTTACCCCGCTCCCCGTAAAGCCCCGCTCTTTAGAGCGGGGATGTAAGAGGGGTTTACTCAGGGCCGCCTTAACTGCCGAAGTTGCCAATTTATCCGCCAAGCTATTCTCTTGGCGCGGAATATGATTAATTAAAACTTTTTCAAAACCCGTCAAAAGATGCACTGCTCGATTATATAAATTTATTATGCCCGCATGCTTAACTTTATAAATTTTATTTAACTGCCGGGCTAAAAGCTGGCTATCCGTGTTAATTTTTAAACTCTTAGCTTTTAATAACAATGCTTCTTCTAACGCGTAAATAAGAGCGGTATATTCAGCTACATTATTCGTAGCCATGCCGATATAATTTGAGATATTCTTAATCCGTAAGCCATCTCGATAAATTACAATCCCCACCCCGCTATGTCCCGGGTTACCCTTGGACGCGCCATCAATGTAAATTTCTAGATCACTCATTCAGTAATATACAAAATACGATTGCAAACTTCACAGGTAATAATATGTTCATACATCTTAATCAAATTGATTACCTGGGGAGGCACTAACATATGGCATCCCCCGCAGGAGCTATCTTTAACCGTAACCATGGCTAAACCATCCCGGCTATGTAAAATTCTCTCATACTCCCGCAGCATCTTAGGATCAATACCGGGAATAACCTGTTTTCTCTGGGCATCCAGCTGGCTTAACCGGCCGCCGATTTCTGCACTGCGGGATTCTATCTCCTTCTTCTGCCGCAGAAAGATATCTTCTTCAGCTTTTAGCTTCAGGTTCTCAGAATCAATTTGCGCTTTTATTTTATCTGATTCCTCAAAAAGAATCAAAATTTTTTCTTCGATTACCGAACCATCAGCCTGAGCATCCGCGATCTGCTTTTGCATAGTTTGAAATTCTTTATTAGTCTTTAAAGAAAAAAGCTGCCCGTTCAGTTTTTTAACCCCTTCAACATTAGCAGCAAGTTCCAGTTCTTTTTCTTTACGTTGTTTTTGCAAATCCAATGACTTCTTCTCCAAGGCCGCCAAATCCAGTTTTTTAAGTTCAAAGGCATCTTCCATAGCCTTGATCTCTTGAGGCTTGGCTGCTCTTTCATTTCCTAAAGCGTAAATCTCGCTGTCCAATTCCTGTAACCTCACTAGACCGATAATCTGAGTTTTTAAATCCATACTCGCCAATTTATCTCCTTGAATAATGGTGGGCGATAGAGGACTCGAACCTCTGACATCCACAATGTGAATGTGGCGCTCTAACCAACTGAGCCAATCGCCCAAAAAAACAGATTAAAAACTAAGAATTAAGATTTAAGAAAAACTTATTTTTGACTCTTAGTTCTTAGATCTTAAATCTGATTTACTGGGCCCACAGGGACTCGAACCCCGGACCAATTGATTATGAGTCAACTGCTCTAACCAACTGAGCTATGGGCCCCGCAAAATTCGCTTTCTTCACCAAAAACCGGCTCTGATAAATTTGCAATTACTGGCTTTAGGCAAATTTAGATTACCGGATTGGCTCTAAAACAATACTATATTACTATTTTTAGGGATTTTTGGCAAGATATTTATACAAAACTAGGAGACGTTCTATTTTAAAAAAAATAGAACCGTCTCCTTTTAAATTAGGTTACTTTTTCTTACCCACTACTTTAAGAAAGGCGCTGACAATACGAGGGTCAAATTGAGTTCCGGAAGATTTTTTGATTATTTCTACAGCCGCACTCTTGGTAAAAGCCTTATGGTAAGGCCGGTCACTAATCAGGGCTTGATATACATCGGCAATCGCGATAACCCTGGCGCCCAGCGGGATATCCTCTCCCCTTATTCCGCTAGGATAACCTTTACCATCCCAGCGTTCATGATGATAGAAAATAAAAGGAATGAGGTCACGCAGAAACTGAATCGGCCTGATAATATCCGCGCCAATTTGGGGATGCTTTTTAATTTCCTCAAATTCCTTTTTATTAAGCTTACCTTTTTTAAGCAAAATGTTTTCGCTGATACCAATCTTACCTAAATCATGCAGCATGGCCGCCTGCTCAATTAATTCCACGTCTTCTTTGGGTAAGTTTAATTCTTTGGCTACTCCGGTGGCAAAATGCACCGTGTTTTCAACATGCTCGCCGGTATAATGATCTTTTAATTCCAAAGTTTTAGCAAAGGCAAAGATTGATTCACTTAAGCCCTGCTTGGACTGCTTATGCAACTTATTAATCGTATTCTTTAAAGTTTTTATCCCTACTGTTTTAGAAAACTTCTCCATTCCTTTGCTTAGCGGATTCCTGACATCCAGAGAAGAATAGACGCGATTACCTCCGCCTTCCTTGGCCTTATTCAGCAGTACATCCGCCAGATTAACTAAATCCATTCCTTTTTTCGCCCTATCCTCGGGAAAAGTAGCCACAGAAAGGCTTATTTTTAATTTAACGCTATGTTTTTTATTTCCAAAGTTTATAAAATTCAAAGAGTCCAGCAATCTCTGTGCCAGATTAAAGGCGATATTTCGGTTTAATCGGGGAGAAATAATGATAAACTCCTCACCGCTATAGCGGATCAGAATATCATAACGCCTCACCATGCGCTTAAGCTGTTTAGCTAGCTGCTTTAAAACTAAATCTCCAAAAACAATTCCATAAACATCATTGATCGATTTAAAGTAATCAATATCCAGCATGATTATTGCTAAATTTTGAGCATACCTTCTGGCTTGCTGGAATTCAACCTCAATGGCCTCCTGCAAATAACGATAGTTATATAACCCGGTATGCGCGTCAATAAGTGAAATGCTTTTTAATTTTTCATTGGCTTTAATCAGTTCACGATTTAGCTTGCTTTTCTCTAATTCCGAAGCTTTATAACGGTTTGCCTCCTGCAGGAGATCCCGCGTGCGCTCTCCCACCAACTTCTCTAAATCATTGCGATAACGTTGAAGCTCTTCATAAATTTCCTTTTTAGATGCGATTTCCAGCTCTAATGATTTTGTACGCTGTTGGACTAAAACCTCCAACTCTTGGTGAGCCTGCTGAACAAGCCGCATCTCTTTACGCAGCACTTCATTAGAACTAGCCAGCTCCGCTGTTCTCACTTTAACCCTAAGCTCAAGTTCCGCCTGGATCTCCTTGAGCCTTTCCGTCTCACTATTAATTTGCCTGGAATCTTCCATTACTCTCTCTGGTGCGCCAAAGTCATATCCATAAAAGTGCGCAAGCGCCGCGAACGCGACGGATGCCTAAGTTTTTTTAAAGCCTTAGCCTCAATCTGCCTGACTCTTTCGCGGGTGACCTTAAAGACGTTTCCTACTTCTTCTAAAGTACGCGCGGAACCATCATGAATGCCAAAACGTAAAACCAAAATCTTTTTCTCTCTTTCAGTTAATGTGCCTAAAGCGGAATTCATTTCATCTTTTAACATTGAACGCACAGTTTCATTCGCCGGCGAAACTGCCTTTTTATCCTGGATAAAATCCCCAAAATGCGTATCCCCTTCATCGCCGATAGGCATCTGCAATGAAATAGGTTCCTGGGCAATCTTTAATATGGATTTTATCTTCCCCTGCGGAAAACGCATTTTATGCGCGATCTCTTCAGGGGTAGGCTCCCGGCCATTTTTCTGGACAAAAACCCTGGAAAAACGAATTATCTTATTAATCGTTTCAGTCATATGCACGGGTATTCTAATCGTGCGGGCCTGATCCGCGATGGAACGGGTAATCGCCTGGCGGATCCACCAAGTAGCATAAGTAGAGAATTTATAGCCGCGCTTATATTCGAATTTTTCCACGGCCCGCATCAAACCGATATTGCCCTCCTGGATCAAGTCCAGGAAAGAAAGCCCGCGATTAGTATATTTTTTGGCGATACTCACCACCAGGCGCAGGTTTGCTTCGACTAATTTCTTTTTCATGCGGCTGAACTTAAGATGGGCGGACTTAACCAACTTCATCTGCTCTTTAATTTTGGTGTACGGCTGCGCCAACTCATTAAGTATTTGGCGGCTGCGCGGATTATCCGGCTTGTCTAAACGTTGGATGTGCTCGAATTCCCGCAGCAAAAGATTTAACTTACGTACCGCCGCCTCAATCACCGAAGTGGTAAAATTAAGTTGTATAATTAAATTTATCGCGTTGCTGTCACTGCGCGTCTGTTTAATTTTGACTAAAAGGCGCTTAAATCTGCCGATCACACTGCTTTTCTTTATCCGAATATCTTCTTTAACTACCTCCTCCATATTAATTTTATCTTCTAAGATATTAGCGGCAACCACTAAAACTTCGTTCCTGGCGAATTTAGTTACTAAACTAGCGCGTTTAAACTTATCTTCGGCTTCCTCGATTTTCTTAGCTAACTCAATTTCATTTTCACGGCTTAAGAGAGAAATCGACCCCATCTGCTTCAAATACATCTTTACCGGGTCGTCTAAGGGCATAAAACGCTCTTCGCTTTTGAGTTGTTCGGCGATCAACTCCTCCCGCTGTTGTACTAAATTTTGCTTATCTTGTTGAGCTACCCTGTTTACCGATAAACCCGCGTCAGCTTCACCCTCAACCACCTGAATATCTTCGTTACCCAGTAATTCAAAAAGATGATCAATAGCCACGGTGCTGGAAAGATCTTCAGGTAATAAATCATTGACTTCATCATAGGTAAGAAAACCCTTCTGTTTGCCCAGGGCAATCAGCTTTTCCATATCCTTAGTGGGCTGCGGTTGATTCTTTTTCATGCTTAATTACCTTTCTTAATAAGATTATGAAATTCTTGAATAAGACAGTTTAACTTACCATCATCCCCCAGAGCTTGGGCGTTTTCAATCTGGATGTGCAAATGTTCGCGCCGGGCTTTTTTACTTTGGATCTTAATACGCGCTATACAATCATCAACCGCCTTTTCTCTTCCCTGATCCGTAAGGGCCGGCATAAACATGGTTTCACAAACCAATTGGCTGGCATCATCTTCACCAAAATAATTCATCAGTACGCTTGGCTCGATATTCTTACCCTGGCCAACCAAATCCCGCACTACGGAAACAATTTTAGCAGTGCGCGCGTCCGCGAAATCAGAAGGTGAAAGCTCGCGCGTAATTTTTTCAATCAACTCCTTTTCCTCAAGCATAAATTTAATTAAAAGCTTCTCCGCCGGATTAATCTGGGATTGCTTTCTCCCCAAAGAAACAGGCTGGCCTCCAACGCCAGAAACGTCAGGTTTTAATTTACGCAGCTCCTCAAGAATATGCTGCTCTGGTATGCGCATCGCCTCAGACAATTTTTTAATATACTCCCCCCTAAGAATAGCATTGTCAAACTTATTTATAGTTGAGAGCATCTGGCAAGCAATTTTGGTTTTACCATGCGCATCTTTTATGTCATGACGGCTCTTTAGAACATCCAGCTTATAATCAAAAAAACTTTCCGCTTTTTCAACCATGGCTTTTAGCGTATTAATTCCTTCATTCCGCACCAATGCGTCAGGATCCATTCCCTTGGGCAAAGGAACGACTTTTACGTTTATGCCCTCATCAATAAGTATGTCTAAGCTCCTTAAGGTAGCTATTTCTCCGGCGGTATCACCGTCATAAATCATAACGACATTATGCGTATAGCGCTTAAGCAGTTTAATCTGCTCCAAAGTAAGCGCGGTTCCCTGCGAAGCTACGATATTTTTTAACCCCTCTTGATAAGGAATCATAAAGTCCAGATAACCTTCCACAATTACCGCGCTATCAGCATCCCGTATAAAATCTTTGGATAAATTAAAACCAAAAAGGTTTTTGCCTTTTACGTAAACCGGTGTCTCCGGAGAATTGATATATTTAGGTAAGCTATTATCCATCACCCTGGCGCCAAATCCGATCATACGGCCGCGTATATCAAAAACAGGAAAAATAATACGATTACGGAAACGATCGTAATAACCACCTGAATCCTTGGGTAAAACCAAACCCGCTTGCTCCATAAGCGCCAGGCTGATATTCTTGCTTCTTAAAAAATTAATCAGATTGTCCCAGCCAGAAGCAGCTAACCCCAAATGAAACTCTTTTATCGTCGCCAGTTTAATCCCCCTGGCGGACAGATAATTTATCACGAGGCCTACACTGTCAGTATGCAGGTTATTTTCATAAAAACTTACTGCCAGTTCATTAACTTTATACAATTGACTGCTTAAACTCGCTGCCCTGGCTAACTCCGGTTTATCCTGATCCGGCAGGCTCACCCCGCACTTTTTAGCCAACATTTCAACCGCCTCGGGAAATTCCATCCGTTCATGGCGCATAAGAAATTTAAAAGCATTGCCCGACTCACCGCAGCCAAAACAATGGTAAATCTGACGCTCCGGGGAAACCATAAAAGAAGCGGTCTTTTCATGATGAAAGGGACAATTAGTCTTAAAGTTCGCCCCCGCCTTCTTCAACGGAATATAGCCGGAGATAATCTCAACGATATCCACCCGGCCAAGTATATCTTCTAATAAGTTTTCAGGAATAAGTCCAGCCATTTTTATTCTCTCTTTATCCTGGTAAAACCGGAACAGGCAATAACTTCGAAATCCTGTTTCGCGTATTTCTCAATGTTATCCAAGAGCAGATTCAACCCCAAAGTATCACTTGATATATGCCCGGCGATAACCACATTTAGATTAGCGTCTTTAACCTTTTTAAAATGCTCTTCACTCAAATGCATGGAGACTAAAGTTCTTACCCCGGCCTTATATAATTTATCAAAAACATCAATTGAACCCTCGGTGCCTCCGGTCATCTCAAGTAAAATCTTACCTATCGGCCGCCTGGGATTACCCAGAATTATACGCGGCCCGGTATTAAATTTGGCGGCAATCTGATACTCAGTTATTGTGTTTAATATCTTTACCAGATCTTCCACCAAGCGCGGGCGGTTAGATTTCCGCTTAAAAATAGCCTCTAAATACCTATACACGTGATTATCCGCCGGTGTGTGCATATTCATAAAAGGCATATTCAATAACCTGGCGGCATCCACCGGCCGGGTATGATTCTGCGGCAATACCCTGCGTTCAACTTCGGCCATCCTGGCTTCTAGCAGCTTGGCAGCAGTCTTATGAGCGACCCCGGCTTGAGTTAACAAATCAATCTGCAGCCGCATTACCTCGTGCAAACCCGCGTAGGCTTTTCCTTCAGGATGATGGGCAATGACTAAATCCAACCCTTCTTTCTGGCGAATACGATCAGCCAGCAAAAGCTCCGCGACTTCAATATCAATCCCCACCATTATTTTTTTAATCTCTAAATTATGGGAGCCAAAAAGGATTGCCGAATCGGGAAAAGATTTAATTGCTTTTTTCCCCTTGCGCGGATCAGCTAAGCGGCCAAAACGCACTACCTGGTTATAAAAATTAATTAATTTCATTCGCGTTGAATTCATCCATGACTTCGGTAACCGTGGAATTGAATTTTTCTTGAGTAGAAAATTTAGAAAAAATATTGCTCCAAAGCCAATTATACGCCTGGGGCGAAATTGCAAAAGCCTTACTAGCCAAATAAGAATGTTTTACCGAACTGCTAAGATAAGTAACGCTAGAAATAACCAAAGTAAAAGATAGCAAACCTATAAATAGAAAACCCCGGCCAATACCTAAAATTAATCCAAAAAATTGATTAATTTTAGGAATAGCATTCAATTGTATAAAACGGAAAAGAATGCCGCGCAAACCTACAAAAAATAAATACACCGCTATAATTAATAAAAGAAAGATTATAAAATCCATAAACTCTAAAGGCATAGCTTTAGGCAAAAAACGCCTCTGAATAAGATTCGAAAGAGTAGTATAATAATGTAACGCGATATAAGTAGAAAATATTACACCTGAGAGCTTAAAGATTTCTACGGATAAGCCCATTTTAGCAGCAATATAACATATTCTAAATAAAATAATTAGAATCATATAATCCAAAAAATTAAACTGTGCCAATATCCCCGGAATCATAGCATCCTCCTCATTTTTCCCCAGCCTCCGGCGCTTGGGGAAAAATGACCCCGAGCTCCCGCGAAGGGGAGAGTTTTTCCCCAGCCTCTCCGCCTCTGGCGGAGTCCGCCACAGGCGTGACCGGCGCTTGGGGAAAAATGACCCTCAAGCTCCCGCGAAGGGGAACATTACTTGCATAGATTAAGGCTTTTACTTGTCCTAAACAGACTTAATTTTAATTATTAATTATAACATATATTCAATCGGATTGTCAAGGAAAGGGCCTAGATTTATCCCCTAAACCAGGATATGGTGCGCTCTAGCCCATCCTCTAGTGGCACAATCGGTTCCCAATCGAGAAGTTTCTTGGCTTTGGTGATATCCGGCTGGCGCTGTTGAGGATCATCTTGGGGTAATTTTCTGAAGACAACTTTACTTTTGGAGCCAGTTAATTTTAAAACTAGTTTTACCAGTTGCATAATGGTAAATTCATGAGGATTACCCAAATTAATCGGTGAATTTTGGCCAGAAAGCATCAAACGCAATATACCAACGATTAAGTCATCAATATAACAGAAACTTCTGGTCTGCCGGCCTTTTCCATAAACCGTCAGAGCCTTACCTTTTAAAGCCTGATCAATAAAATTAGGCACTACCCGGCCATCATTATGACGCATCCTTGGCCCATAGGTATTAAAGATACGCGCAATCTTGGTATCTAATTTATGCGCACGATGATAGGCCATGGTAAGGGCCTCAGCAAACCGCTTAGATTCATCATAGCAGCCGCGCACACCAACAGAATTAACATGCCCCCAATAGCTTTCTTTTTGCGGATGCTCCAGGGGATCTCCGTAAACTTCCGATGTAGAAAAAAGCATGAAAACAGCTTTTTTCTTTTTAGCTAAACCTAAAGCATTGTGCGTGCCTAAGGAACCTACCTTTAAAGTTTGAATGGGAAAATCCAAATAATCCTTCACAGAAGCCAATGAAGCACAGTGCAAGACATAATCTAATTTACCGGGGATGTTGATATAATTTGAAACGTTACAGGCCTCTAAACGAAAATTTTTATCTTGCAAAAAGGTTCTTAGATTATCCCTGCTGCCGGTAATAAAATTGTCCAGGCAGATTACCTGATAATCGCTGGCCAGCAGCGCCTGGCACAAATGCGAGCCGATAAAACCCGCGCCTCCGGTAATTAAAACGGTCTGCTTAGGCATTTTTTTTCCAAAAGTCAACAGTAATTTTTAATCCGTCAATAAAATTAACTCTGGGTTTAAAATTTAATAACTTAGCGGCTTTTCCAATATCCGCTAATGTCTTAAACACATCCCCTGGCCGAAGAGGGAATAATCTGGGGCGGATATTTTTACCCAGAATTTTATTTAGAATTTTAACTAAATCCAAAACTGATGTGTCTTTACCGCCGGCAATATTAAAAACACCGTATTTAACTTTACCGGCTCCGGCGGCAAGTAAATTGGCGCTCACCACATTCCGCACAAATGTAAAATCCCGGGACTGCCGGCCATTACCAAAGATCGGAGGAGGCTGATTCTTAAGTAAACAATTGATAAACTTAGGGATGACTACCGCGTAATCATCGTCCAGGGCCTGGCGCGGCCCAAAGACATTAAAATAGCGTAAGGCAACCGTAGGCAAGCCAAAATACAGGCTGAATATCTTACAATAATATTCACCGGTTAATTTACTTAGGGCATAAGGTGAAATCGGGCCGGGAATAAAACTTTCCTTTTGGGGGTAATCTTTCACCTGGCCATACACGGAACTGGATGAGGCGAAAACAAAACGTTTTACCTTATTCCGCACCGAAGCCTCCAGCATATTAAGCGTTCCATCAATATTAACGCGATTATACGCATGCGGCTCGACCAGGCTTTTAGGCACACTTCTTAAGGCAGCCTGATGTAAAACAAAATCAATGCGTTGGGTAGCTTTAATACAAGTTGCCGCTGAACAGATATCTCCCCTAACTAAGTTGATCTTTTTTTCTAAACCCTTAAGATTGCAGATTTTTCCACTGGAAAAATTATCCAAAACCCGCACATATTGGCCTTGTTTAACCAGGGCTTCCACAATATGTGAACCAATAAAACCCGCTCCGCCGGTTACCAAAAACCTGCTCATCCCGCACCTTCTTTCTTAAAATCTAGGGGACGGTTCTGTTTTTCAATCAAATCAGAGGACGGAAAAACAGAACCGTCCCCTTTATTTTTAATAGTCGAATTTATAGAAGGCGCGGGACTCATAACCTCTCCACTTTTTGCGTATATTTTCCTTTAAAAACGTTTCGAGAATCAAAAATAAATTTTGCATTTTTTAATAAAGCGGCATAATTAACTCCGGTATGATCCGTAGCAATAAGACAACAGTCAAATTCTTTAATTTTTTTATCAGTTAACGTTACGGATTTTAAATCTAACCCCCCTAGTTTAAGAAAAGGTATCAGTGGATCCGCGTAAGATATTTTAGCGCCTTGCCTTTTTAAGCTATTGATTACATCAATACTCGGTGACTTGCGCAGGTCTTTAATATCCTTTTTATAAGTAACCCCAATCACTAATATTTTCGCGCCCTTTAGCTTTCTTCCCATCCGCGCCAAAGCTTCTTTAACTCTTTTTACGATATATTCGGGCATATAATTTATAACATTAGAAGCCAGTTTAATAAAACGCGAATGGAAACCGAAACTCTTAGCCTTCCAATGCAGGTACAAAGGGTCTTTAGGAATACAGTGGCCGCCTACGCCTGGGCCGGGATAAAAGGGCATAAAACCAAACGGCTTAGTGCTGGCGGCGCCCACCACCTCCCAGATATCAATTTTCATTTTATGCGCCATCATCGATAGCTCATCGATTAATCCGATATTAATTAAGCGGAAGGTATTCTCTAAGAGCTTCACGGTTTCAGCGGCCCGGCAGCTGCTTACCGGGACAACCTGCTTAATAATAATCCGATAAACTGCCATTGCCAGCCGCGTGGCTTTAGGGCTAAGCCCGCCAATAACCTTAGGAATCTTACGCACGGGAAATTTCTTATTACCCGGGTCAATCCTTTCGGGTGAGAAACAGAGGAAGAAATCTTTACCATGCCTGAAACCACGATTTTGGAAAATCGGCAGGATCTCTTCTTCGGTTGTCCCGGGATAAGTAGTACTTTCTAAAATTACCAGCGCGCCGTTTTTTAGATGCAGGGCAACCTGGTTTACCGCTTTCCTGATAAAAGAAATATCCGGAAGATATTTTCCTTTCAAAGGGCTAGGAACACAGATCAAAACCGCGTCCGCTTGCGCGATATCCGCGAAATCCGCGCTGGCCTTAAAATATCCGCTAGCCAGTATCGCTGTTAACTCCTGGCTGCTTATATCGCTGATATAAGATTTCCGATGAGCAATAGATTTCAGGCGGCCGGCATCAATTTCAATCCCCATTACCTTAATCTTTTTTTTAGCAAATTCTAAAGCCAAAGGCAGCCCGACATAACCCAAACCTACTATCGCGATCTTTAACTGTTTATTTTTTATTTTTTTATCTAAATCCAATAAAATTTTATCCATTTCCCCGGCCCACTCCGATATAGGTAAAACCCATGCCCTTAAGCAGCTTAGGATCATAAATATTCCTGCCATCAATAATCAGCGCGCGTTTTAACTTTTTTTTCAATTTTATAAAATCCAGCTCCTTAAATTCATTCCATTCCGTGGCAATAATCAGGCAATCGGCGCCTTCGGCAGCTTGATACGCATCTTTACAAAAGGCAACATTTTTTAGGATTTTGGCGGCCTTCTCCATGGCCTGAGGATCATAAACCTTGATTTTCGCGCCTTCCTGGATTAGCGCGTTAATCAAATTAATACTGGGAGAATTTCTTAAATCATCGGTGTTCGGCTTAAAGGCCAGGCCTAAAACAGCAATAGTTTTATCCCGGATAATCCACAAGGCGTCTTTAATTTTTTGTAAAACAAAACCCTTCTGCTCCTGATTGGTATTTCTTACTGCTTTAAGGATTTCAAAATCATAACCTGATTTTTTAGCTAGGTTTATAAAAGCCTCCAAGTCCTTAGGAAAACAGGAGCCGCCATAACCAATTCCGGCGTGCAAAAAATAGCGGCCGATACGATTATCTAAACCCATGCCAACGGCCACCTCTTTTACATCCGCGCCCACCTTATCGCAAATGCGCGCAATCGCATTGATAAATGAAATCTTGGTAGCCAGAAAGGCATTGGACGCGTGTTTAATTAGCTCCGCGGATTTTATATTAGTGACTAAAATCGGGGCGTTCAACGGCTGATACAAACTAGTCATTATCTGCTTGGCCTTGGCGGTTTCTACGCCTAATACGATCCGGTCAGGATGGGTAAAATCATTGATGGCTGAGCCCTCTCTTAAAAACTCAGGGTTAGAAACTACATCAAATTTATGGCCCTTTTTAACATAAGTTGAGATTGTCTTCTTAACCCAGGCGCAGGTCTCCACCGGCACAGTAGATTTCTCAACAATCAAACGGTAGCCGTCCATATTCTGAGCAATACCGCGGGCAACATTCTCGATGCCGGTTAAATCCGCCTCACCATTTTCCAACGCAGGAGTGCCTACGGCAATAAAGATTACTTCACTGGCTCCTACCGCCTCCCTAATACTGGAAGTAAATTTAAGCCGTTTATTCTTAAAATTATTGACAATCAGCTCCTGTAACCCTGGTTCATAAATGGGTACTATTCCTTGCTTAAGGCCGCTGATTTTTTTTGTATCATGGTCAGCGCAGATAACCTGATTGCCCAACTCGGCAAAACAAGCCCCGGAAACTAATCCCACATAACCTGAACCGATAATAGAGATGTTCACCCCGCGCCTTCTTTCGTATTCAATTTATTTAAATCACGGGGACGGTTCTCTTTTTTTAAGAGAACCGTCCCCTGTTTTATTTAATTTATCAAATCTTATTTCTTATACTACTGCGTGCCGGATTTCTTTTTAGTCATCGCCTGATCAAATCCGAATTCATTTTCAGGAAAAGCCTTAAGCCTAAAGAGAAAAAATATGGTTGTGCCAGTATCCGCTTTTCTATTCAATGAAACATCCAAATCCCAGCAATGCAAATCCCGGGTAACCGTATATTCCTGTTCCTGTGAACCTCGATCAAGCATATCTGTTTTCTTAAAATTAAAGCGTTGATACATATGAAATTTCCATTTAGGGTTCAGGAGCCAGCTAAACCCAAGAGTAACTTCATTCTTGCCTTTTCTCTCATAGCGCTGGCCAATAGAAAATGAGCGATCCTTGGCCAAATCAAAACTTAGGTCATAATTAGCTAATGAAAATTTATTAAAATTCTTATTTCCAATGCTATGATCTGAATGCGCAAAAGTAGCATCAGACTCCCACCTCACCCAAGAATAGGGTAATACCTTTAAATTAAAAATAATATCCGAGAAATTGCTGCTTTTTAAACCTTCACCTTCCCGAGTGGAAGTAAAAAATGCATTATCTCCTTTTTTTGGATCAAGCACATAATTTGTAGTGATTAAAAAATCCACAAAATCCACGCTTTGCCCATTGCGCTTAGTCTGCAACTTATTGGATAAACTTAAAGCAGCGGTATTACCGCGGTTTATAGAATCCACGCCATCAATGTATTTTATATTGCTGTTAGAGACAGTGGGCGGATGGGTATATAAATATCCTATGGTCGGCGTAATAATATGCCTTAGGCCGTTTACATCTAACCCCAGGAAATTTGTCTTAGTATCAAAAACACGGTAAAACTTAGTGCTCATATCCGCGCCGCTGTAAAAGATTGTGCGCGCAATCCCGCTCTGGCCATTTGCGCCCTTATCATAAAAAGTCTGCCGGCTGGAAACAAAAGGTTTAAATTGAATAAAAGCAATCTTGGTCGGCAGAGAAAACGTATTCTTAGTATCCAGCCTAGTTACCGCGATATCTTCAGTAGGAGTTAGAGAGGTAGTATCATTCTTATTATAAGTACCTAATTGATTTATACTTTCAAAATAAAACGGACTTTCACCTAACTGTAAACTTGGCAGATTATAGTTTATCTCCGGTTTTTTCTCTATCTGGTCAAACCAATGATTAGTACGTATTTGCAAAAGTACATCCAAACTGGAATAATTAAAAGCGTGATGAAAAAAAGCATAGCTTAGCGGTTCAGTATCTTTCTCATATTCACGAAAGAAATAATCTTGTAGAAAACTATGATCGATGGTATAAGTTGTATCATCTTTTCTTCTCTGGTCCGTAATCTTGAGAAACTCCGCGGTAACATTGGTGCGCTCATCAATGTTCCATTTATGGCGCCAACGCATAAAATAACGGTAGTAATCCGATACTGGCGCCGTATCAGGTTGATCCGGAGGCGTTTCAAGCGTATAATAGAATTTAAAATCGCCTTTTCCCACCGCGGGAGTCTTATAGTTTAGGTTGAAACCTTCTGCCCATCCTAATTTATTGCGGTAATCCAGAAGAGCCCTGCCATTGACATTGTCTGTAATATTATAACGCCAGGCACTTAATAGATACAGGCCCCAATCCTTGCGCGTCCCAGGCTCAACTTGCACATGCATCATTGGTTCTTTCATCGAATAGTTAAATTGCGGAAGGTAAAATAATGGAACCGCGCCTAAATAAAGCGTGGCTTGTTTGGCTTGCATTTTATCCCCGGGAAACATATTTAATTTCTTTACCGCGAAACGGTAATGCGGTTGATCCAGGCTACAAGTAGTAAAATACCCGCCTTTATTTACAAATTCACTCTCACTTACCTTCTCTACTTTTTTAGCTTTGCCAAAATAGGGATTAGCGCGAAAATTAGCATCATAGATAATTCCGGTTTTATTCGCGAAATCATAAATAATCTTTTCTCCGGTAACTACCCCCTTGGCGTCCTGGATTCTGGCATTACCCTCAGCCAGGCCTTCTTTGGTCTGCATATTAACCTTTAATCTGTTACAGGTTAACTTGGCGCCCTTATAGATAACTTCAATATTACCGGTAGCCACGACTTCTTGGCTATCGGCAGAATACTCAACATTATCACCATTAATCACCATCGGAGACTCTTTAGTGGCCTCCGCGAAAACCAGGTTAACCCAGAAAACAAAACCAAAAATCAAGCTAAGAATTACCGATATCCTCTCCCTAACCAAATATCCTGCCCCAATAATTCCGGCATCAATTCCTAACTTAGCTTTAACTACCCTTACTCTTTTTGCCTGCACCCGCATCGCGCGAAGAAGAATTGTTCGCCTGATATTCTCCAACAACACTCCACCGACGCAAGATACCCCTCCGCCAATTACAATCAGATCAAGATTAAGTAAATTTACCATCCCGCTCAAGGCTAAACCCAGCTTTTCACCCACCTGGTTCCAAAAATTTATTGCTTTGGGGTTATTCTCCCGGGCTAACGCGCT
This sequence comes from Candidatus Omnitrophota bacterium, assembly GCA_026387315.1. Taxonomy (GTDB): domain Bacteria; phylum Omnitrophota; class Gorgyraeia; order Gygaellales; family Profunditerraquicolaceae; genus UBA6249. Next base: position 76,553 of record JAPLLY010000017.1, on the reverse strand, counting down.
TACTCTTTCCAGGGTAATCTTAGAACCAAATAATTTACGCGCGTCTTTAATAATTTTATGATTACCAACATACGCCTCCAGGCACCCTCGAGCGCCACAGCCGCACCAAGGGCCTTTTTCATTAAGCGGAAGATGTCCGATTTCGCCGGCGGCATTATCCGGCCCCCTATAGAGTAAGTCGTTAATAATTAAACCTCCGCCCACTCCCGTGCCCAAGGTCAAACATAGCGCGTTTTTATAGTTTTTTGCCGCGCCCGCCTCATGCTCTGCTAGAGTCATCAGTTTGGCATCATTATCAATAAAAACAGGCAGTTTGGTTTTCTGTTCCAGGATTTTTTTAAGCTTTACTTCTTTCCATCCGGGAATATTCGGCAAGAAATGCACGATTCCCTTGAGGGTATCTACCGGGCCAGGCACACCTATACCCACCCCCAGAATAGCAGAACGCTTTAACCTTTGGTTTAAGATAAAGCTTTCTACCGAATCGATAATCCCCTGAATAAGCTTATACTTATTATCAAAACTCTTTGTGCTAAAAGAGCTTTTGGCTTTAATCTTTAAACTACTGTCCAGTAAAGCGCATTTTAAATTAGTGCCGCCTAAGTCTATGGCAATAATAAATCTTTTAATCATTGTGGTATTTTATATTAAAACACTCCGGTTTTCAAGGAATAAATAATATCCTACGCGGGTCCTACTGATTATGATTGTTCTAGGATAACGGGTCCTGGCTTGGGTATTTTCTAGCGCTGACGCGCTGCGAAAACACCCAAGCCACCCGTTATCTATGCTCGATAAGTCAAAGTGCCGAAAATATTCTAATTGTGCCTCCAGCAAAAGCCGGAAAGCTTATAAATCAGTAAAGCTTATAGCGGGTGGCGAGCCTTGGCTTGAGCAGCATCTCAAAAATTCGAGCGGGCACGGTTGCCCCCAATATATGTCTCGGCAGAGCGAGAATTTTTGCTGAAGCGAAGATTTTCCTCGCAGGGGAAAATCGAGCGGTGCTGCGAGAGACAAGGCTCGACAGGACCCGCGTCAGCATAGTTAAGCAAAAGACGGAAAACTAAACATTAATCAAATGATTAAACAGGTGAGAAACAAACTCTATTTTTTCCGGTTTCCTTGGCTAGATATAAAGCTTGATCAGCCATTTCAATTAAGTTTTGCATATTCAAAGCATTATCCGGAAAGGTAGAAACACCTATGCTTACCGTAACCCTCAATTCTTCATCATAGACCTTGATTACCTCAAGCGTAATTGCCTGACGGATACGTTCCACGGCAAAATTAGCCTGTTGTTTATTTGTTTCCGCCAAAACCACGGAAATCTCCTCTCCCCCGTAGCGGCCGATAAAATCGACTTGCCTGACCGCCAGCGAAATAGTTTTAGAAACCTGACGCAATATGGCATCCCCGGTTAAATGCCCATAACGGTCATTGAACTGTTTAAAATTATCTATATCAATCATCAAAAAGGTTAAGCATAATTTATTTTTCTTAGAACGTTTAAGCTCTTCGCTAAAACGCTCTAAAAAATACCTTCGGCAATAAATGCCGGTAAGTGAGTCCGTAATCGTTAAACCCTGAACCTTGCGATAAAGAAGCGCCCTTCTTAACCCAATTAAGAATTGCTGAGTAAGAATTCCAAACTTCTCCTTATCTGTTTCTGGAATCCTGTCTACCACCAGGTAACCGGCGATTTGATTTGGCTCCAGATTCAAAGGCAGGATCATATAATTTTTATATTTAATTAAATCCGCGCTATCCTTGATGTACCGGCAATCGGCTAGGCCAATGTGTTTGGTTAAATTCTTATTAAAGATTGTAAACACTTTCTCCTCATCCAAGCTAGTACAGATATCTTTAGTCAACTCATAAAGCGCCAGAGTATTATCAAATCTTTTATTCAACAGATTATTTTCTAAATTTAAACTTTCCTTAAAACCATTCAGGCGATTAAGCTCATTTAGCAAGCAGGCATACTTGGCTTCCTGGCGCTTAAGGCGCTGGGAAAAAACCTCTCTAAAGAACAAACTAAGAGCAATAGTAATAATTAAAAATAATATTATACACAGCATACTTGGTTTCTGCCTTTTCCCTTGGCCGCGTACATCGCCTTATCCGCCCTCTGCACCAAATCATCTTGGTCTTTGGTGTCCAGGGGTAAACTGGCTAAGCCGATAGAAACAGTGATATATGTATCCTGGCGGCGCAACATTATCTTTTCCGCCTGAATCCTCTGGCGCAGTTCTTCGGCGATAATTAATGACTTCTGTTTATCTATCCCGGACAACATAACTAAAAATTCTTCTCCGCCAAAACGGCAGATTAAGGGGTTAAATTCGCTTAGCGCGTCTTTTAATAATATCCCCATCTTTTTTAAAACCAGATCCCCCACAATATGGCCAAATTTATCATTATATTGTTTAAAAAAATCAATGTCGATCATCATTAACGATAAATGCTGATCCAGGCGCCCAGCGCGCCTAGCCTCATCCCTTAACCTGTCTAAAAAAAAGCCGCGGGTATACAAAGCAGTCAGGTCATCATGAATAGCTAAATCCTGCGTCTTCTTAAAGAGCAAACTATTTTCCAAAGCTGCCGCCCCCAGATCAGCAACCAGAGAAAGAAATCGTAAATCATCCTGATTAAAAAAACCACCCTTTTTACTTTCAAGGCGCATAAGCCCCAACAAAGAATTATTACTAATTAAAGGCGAACTAATCAAAGATAAAACCAAACGCGTATCTTGGTTGTTAATACTGTCAAAATCAAAACGAAAGTCATTTTTCAGATTTTCAATAATCAGCTGGCTGGAATGCCTTAAGACCCACTGATCAAAAATATCGCCTTCTTTAGAGAGAATAACCAGGCCGCTATCCTCTTTTATGGAATAGGCCAATTTTAGTTTTTGATACTGATTATCTACCAGATAAAAAAGAGCCACTCCGGTACTATTTGAGATCAGCGTATAAACCGTTGAACTTAATACGCCAATTACGATATCCAATTTTAAGCTTTGGTTAAGATCTTCAATTAGTTTTTTTAAATTATCGTAACGGGTAATTTTTAATTTAAGCGCTTTAGTTTGCTCTTGATTCTTTCTGTTCTCTACATCGATAATATTTATCTCTTCCTGATGGTGTTCGGCGCCAGATTGGATAATCAGCAATTTAGCGGAGTAAAATTTCAAAAGGAAGGCAAAAATGAAAATATTAGTTAAGATAAAGGAGAGAAAAACAATTAAATTAATTTTTTGGTGAAAAAAGAAGAGATTTATTATTAACAGGATAACCGCGAAGGATAATAGACACAACCAGGCCTTTTTGGGGGTGGTATTTTGCCGCATAGAACTTTTTAGCTAAGGAGACTTAACAAATAGTTTCTTCGGTATTTTTATCAAAGAAATGCACCTTACTCATATCAAAGACTACATCCATCTCCTGATTGACCTTAGGGCGGTCATGCGCGCTAACCCGGGCAATAAAGGTATGCTTACCCGTGTTTAAGTAAAGGTAGACCTCTGAACCCATAGGTTCAAATACCTCACAGTTTACCCGAACAATATTTTCCGGCGGGGCTTGCGAAACAAACAATTTATCATAAATATCTTCAGAACGGATACCAAAAAATACTTCCTGGCCGGCATAATTAACCATCTTCTTATGCATATCTTCAACCAGCTTTACTTGAATTTTATCTTCATCAAAATAGAGCTTACCTTCTTTTTTAATAATCTTGCCCCGCATAAAATTCATCGGCGGCGAACCAATAAAGCTGGCGACAAACTTATTTTTCGGATGATCATAAACATCAATCGGATCCCCGAGCTGGGCAATCAGGCCATCTTTCATCACGGCGATGCGATCTCCCATGGTCATCGCTTCCACCTGGTCATGAGTCACGTAAATAATGGTAGTCTGTAACCGAATATGCAGTTTATGAATTTCAGTGCGCATCTGTACGCGCATCTTGGCGTCAAGATTGCTTAAAGGCTCATCAAACAAAAAAACCATCGGCTTTCTTACAATTGCCCTTCCTACTGCCACCCTCTGCCTCTCTCCGCCAGATAGTTCGCGGGGTTTACGATTCAGCAATTTTTTAATTCCTAATATTTCCGCGGCCTCATTAACCCGCTGCCCGATCTCCTGCTTGGGGATACGCCTAAGCCGCAGGCCAAATGACATATTCTCTTGGACCGTCATATGCGGATAAAGAGCGTAATTCTGAAAAACCATGGCAATATCCCGATCTTTGGCCGGAACATCATTAACCCGCTTATTTCCGATATAAACATCGCCCGAGCTTATCTCTTCTAAGCCCGCGATCATTCTTAAGGTCGTGGATTTGCCACAGCCCGAAGGCCCGACAAAGACCATAAATTCTTTATTTTCAATGCCTAAATTTACTTTATTCACCGCGGTGATATTACCCGGAAAAACTTTACATATATCTCTTAAACTTACCTGAGCCATTTAATTACTCTCCTGACTTTAATTAACAATTATTATCGCTCGTGTCCAAATTAAACACTCTAAAAGGTGTCAAAAGCGAGAGAGCGAAGCGACCGAAGCAATCTTAAAAGCTAGATTGCTTCGCCCCTTCGGGGCTCGCAATGACACTAATTTGAACAATAAAGAATTATTATACAAAATTAGCTGAAATAGTCAAGCAGTTGACTTAAAGTTCCCTTCATATTTTTGCGATGCACAATCATGTCAATCAGCCCATGATCTAACAAGAATTCCGAACGCTGGAAACCCATAGGTAATTTCTGCCTAATTGTCTGCTCAATAACCCTGGGGCCGGTAAAACCAATAAGAGCGTTAGGCTCAGCCATAATTATATCTCCAACTCCGGCAAATGAAGCCATAATTCCCGCCATAGTAGGGTTAGTCAGCACGGAAATATAAGGTAAGCTTGCTTTATGGTGATAAGATAAAGCGGCGCAAGTTTTGGCCATCTGCATCAGGCTATACAAGCCTTCATACATCCGCGCCCCTCCGCCTGAACCGGAAACAATAATCATGGGAAGCTTATTTTTTGTGGCATATTCAATCGCCCGGGTAATTTTTTCGCCAACTACCGAACCCATCGACCCCATAATAAAACGCGAATCCGTAACCGCCGCCACAACCAGTCGGGAATTAATTTTACCTTCTCCTGATATAACGGCATCCTTTAACCCGGTCGCCTCCTGATCCTGCTTTAATTTATCTTTATAGGTCTTGGGCCCCTTGAAATCAAGGGGATCAGCTGAAACCATATCTCTATCGAATTCGACAAAGGTATCCTTATCCAACAATAGATTTATTCTTTCATACGCCGTTAAGCCAAAATGATAGTTACATTTAGGGCAAACCCTGGAATTCTCTTCCAGTGTTTTATTATAAAGAGTCTCAGAACATTCTTCGCATTTTGTCCATAAACCATCAGGGATTTCCTTTTTCTTTAAGCGTACAATGGTATATTTTGGTTTGCCAAATAAGGCCATACTTATTCCTTTTGGAATTTATTCACCACCATGCCTGAAAGTACCTTAGGATAAAAATAGGTGGATTTGGGAGGCATTTTATTACCGCTGGTAGCAATATTAATAATCTGTTGAATTTTAACCGGATTTAAGAAAAACGCGGCATTTAAAGGGTCGCTATCCACCTGCTCCATTAATTCGTCAGGATCCGGGCTATATTTTATAGCCGTTAGGTTGTTTAAATCAAGTTTGAGGATATTTTTCAATACCAGGTAATTAAGAATTGCCACGTCCAGCTCCCTGTACTCTTTAGGCTTATCCGCGATTAGTTTATCCAGCATCCTTACATTTTTTAGCCGTAAAAGAAAATATTTTTTATCTTTATATAACCCCAACAAATGCTCCGTGCAGCCGGCTTTTTCCATTAAGAAGAAAAAGCGTGTCCGGTCTTTTAGTTGATCAATATCAAAATACTCTTTGGCCTTGCCCATAAAATCATTTAAATCCAGGCGCGTATCTAATTATTGGTAAAATATGCCAGGCAAAAGTTAAAATCTTCTTCGCCGGTGAATTGCGCGCCCAATTTTTCGCGCAGCATATCCCGATAGGCGCAGGAAACCTCATAACGATGATGGCCGTCGGCAATAAACATATTTTCGTTATCCATGCTGGATTCAATTGTCTTAAGAACACCCGGATCATTCAGGCGCCATAATTTATGCGCGGTTTTTTCATCATCGAAAACTTCAATAAAAGGCTTCTGCGCGGGAATATACTTCTGAAAGACGCGCTGAATAATGCGTTTTTTATCCAGAAAAATTATAAAGATTGGGCTAAGATTAGCTCTTACCTGTTTAACCAGTTTAAACCTATCCAGCTTCGCGGCGTTATGCGTATTTTCATGCCCAAAAACAGCTGAGCCTTTTTCATCAGGCAGCCTAAGTAAAGAAATAAATCCTAAGCGCGTTTTTTTCTCACCTCGGATAACATATTGCTGACTATAAAAATATACGGCTGGCTGCTCATCCTGAATAAGCACCTCTTCCTTAAGCCAGCTGCGGAATATTACTCCTGCCCTGTGGTATTTATCATCCAGGGGAGAATCTTTAGCTAAAAGTATATGAATAAAATTACGCGGTGAACGCTCATGGAGTATATCTTGAGCCTGGGAGGAAATCACATCGTATGGCGGGCAAACCACATGCTTAAAATCACCGATAACCTTCGGATTATAGACTACTGCCTTAAAAGCTTTGATTTTACTCATAAAAATTACCTCGGTAACGTCATTATTTACTTCTTAGCCGGGCAACCAGCGCACCCATCATGCGCCTTAGGACAGGTTGCAGGCAAAGCGCTAACTGCTGGCTTACTTGTCTTCTTATAATCCGTAGCGTAAAAACCTGATCCTTTAAAAATAAACCCTGCCGTACTGCTAATTAACTTTTTTAACTTTTTACCGCATTCCGGGCACTTAGTTTTAGGCCTGGCGGTTATACTCTGTAAAATTTCAAATTTATGTTTACAGAATAAACATTCATATTCATAAGTAGGCATATTATCCTTTTATAGATCCCCGCTGGAGTTTACCCTCGCGGAAGCGGGGGCGGGGATGACAACTTGTGTCACTGAAACCTACCCTCGAATGTTTTAATCGAGGGTAGGAATGATGTTAACGAAATGATTTTTTAAACTTATCCGTAAAGCTTTCCTTAGATCCCAAATCTTCTCCGCTTGAGCGGGCAAACTCCTCTATCAGCTGCCTCTGTTGCGCGGTTAACCTGGTAGGAATTTCAATATCTACTTTCACTAACTCGTCACCAATATCCCGGGAATGCAAGTCCGGCATACCTTTACCATTAAGACGAAAAGTTTTTCCGCATTGGGTACCCGCGGGAATCTTCATCATCAGTTTTCCGTCTAAAGCCGGAACCTCAACCTCACCACCCAAAACAGCTTTAGCCAAACTTATATTCACGCTTGTTGCAATATCATTATTATGCCTCTGAAAGATCGCATGCTCTCTAACCTCTATAACTACGTATAAATCCCCCCGGCTATTTAATCCAGCTTCGCCTTCCGCGCGGACGCGCAGCTGAGAACCATTATCTACTCCGGCAGGTATCTTAACTTTTATTTTTTTAGTAATTTTAACCCGGCCTTCTCCCCGGCAATCCGAACAGGCAGTCGCGATAATTGAGCCCTCTCCGCCGCAGCGTGAACAAGTTTGAGCCAATTGGAAAAAACCATTAGAAACTACCGTTTTACCCGCTCCCTTACATTGGGAACAAACCGTCCTCTTGGAGCCGGGTTTAGCGCCACTGCCTGAACAGAGCGTACAAGTTTCATAGCGTGGCACGGTAATGATTTTCTCCACGCTTTCGGCTGCTTCCTCTAACGATATTTCAATGGCAATCTGCAAATCCCTGCCGCGCCGCCTGGCAGCGCCAGAACTTGATTGCCTTGAACCGGAAATATCAAACCCCAAGTCACCGAATAGCTCCTCAAAAATACTTCCTCCGCCGCCAGATCCACCACCCATTTCCCTAAAAATACTGCTGAAATCCGCGCCTTTAAAAATATCTTCCTGGGCGTATTTCTGGTCTATGCCCGAATGTCCGTATTGATCATAGAGATCGCGCTTAGGAGAATCTGAAAGCACAGCGTATGCTTCAGAAATCCCCTTGAATTTTTCCTCCGCGGCTTTTTTCTCTTCCGCCGGCACGCGGTCCGGATGAAATTTAAGCGCCATCTCACGATAGGCCTTTTTTATTTCATCCAGGCTAGCGGTCTTGGAAACTCCCAGTATTTCGTAATAATTACCTTTAACAGACATCTTTACCCCGCTCCCCGTAAAGCCCCGCTCTTTAGAGCGGGGATGTAAGGTTTGTGTAGTTATGTTTTCCCCAAAGCCCCGTGCTTTAGCCCGGGGAGCGGGGTTTATTTCTTACCGCCTTGATCCTCTTCCTTATACTCAGCGTCAATAATATCCTCGTCTTTTCCGCCGGAGGCAAATCCGCCTGCGGCGGATTTCTTGTCTGGTTCTTCGGCGGTATTTTGCTCGCTCCCAGAAGCGGCTTGGCCGTCTTGCGGCTTTTGCTGCTTGGCGGCTGCCTGCTTGTAAATCTCTTCAGCCAGCTTATGGGAAACCTTGGTCAGCTCCTCCATCCCTTTTTTAATTCTCTCAATATTCTTCTCTTTAACCGCGCTCTTTAAATCATTGACTTTTGCCTCAATATCCGCGCGCTCAGCCTGGCTAACCTTATCTCCGTAATCCTTTAATGATTTTTCAGTAGCATAGATCAGGTTATCCGCCTGATTAATAATCTCAATTTCTTCCCTTTTTTTGGCATCATCGGCCGCGAATTTTTCCGCGTCCTTGACCATCTTATCAATCTCTTCCTTGGATAACTTCTTAGGAGCGCTGATACGGATAGACTGCTCTTTGCCGGTACCCAGATCCTTAGCTGAAACATGCACAATCCCGTCACGGTCAATATCAAACTTTACTTCAATCTGCGGCACGCCGCGCGTAGCGGCAGGAATCCCCACTAAATCAAACCTTCCCAATTCCACGTTATCATCAGCCAACGGCCTTTCACCTTGTAGGACCCGGATGGTAACCGCAGTCTGGTTATCCGCCGCGGTTGAAAATATCTGGCTTTTTTGAGTAGGGATAGAGGCGTTTCTTTCGATTAACTTCGTATTAACTCCGCCTAAGGTTTCAATACCCAAGGAAAGCGGAGTAACATCCAAAAGAAGCACATCTTTAACCTCTCCGGTAATAATCGCCGCCTGAACTGCCGCCCCTAAAGCCACGCACTCCATAGGGTCAACTCCGCGCTCAATTTTCTTACCGACATATTCTTCAACAAATTTTTGCACAATCGGCATCCGCGTAGGCCCGCCGACCATGATAATCCGGTCAACCTCCTTGGCCATCAGTTTAGCGTCATTTAACGCCTGCTCCATGGGCTGGCGGCAACGGTCGATAATCGGCCCAACTAGATCCTCCAGCTTTGCCCGGGTAATCGTCATCGTTAAATGCTTAGGCCCGGTAGCATCAGCAGTAATAAAAGGCAAGTTGATATCCGTGCTCACCGTGGAAGATAACTCAATCTTGGCCTTTTCCGCGCCTTCGCGTACCCTCTGCACTGCCATCTTATCATTCATCAAATCAATACCGGTTTCACGTTTGAATTGCCCGACAATATATTCAAGCAAGACTCGATCCATGTCTGTTCCGCCCAGCTGCGTATCGCCGCTGGTTGCCTGCACATGGAATACCCCCTGAGCCATCTCCATAATAGTAACATCCAAAGTACCGCCGCCTAAATCAAAGACCATAATTCTTTGTTCTTTATCCGCCTTCTCCAAGCCGTAAGCCAGGCAAGCGGCCGTAGGCTCATTGATAATCCGCAAAACTTTTAAACCCGCGATTTCACCGGCATCTTTAGTTGCCTGGCGTTGATTATCATTAAAATACGCCGGACAGGTAATCACCACCTCTTCTACTTTGTCTCCCAAATAAGCCTCCGCGTCCTGTTTAATTTTCTGCAGGATAAACGCGGAAATCTGCTGCGGAGTATAATCTTTACCATGAGCCTTAAATTTAAAATCCGTACCCATCTTACGCTTAGCGGCTTGAATCGTGCCTTCGGCATTAATCGCCGCCTGGCGCCTTGCCGGTTCACCCACCAGGCGCTGGCCATCTTTAGTAAAGGCCACATAAGATGGAAAAGCTTTTCCTGAGGCAACCCCCGCTCCTTCAGCTGAAGGAATAATCACCGGCCTGCCCCCTTCCATAATCGCAGCCGCCGAGTTAGATGTGCCTAAATCAATACCAATTACTTTTGCCATGTTAACCTCCTCATTTTTCCCCAGCCACCGGCGCTTGGGGAAAAATGACCCCGAGCCCCCGCGAAGGGAAAGATTATTTTACATAGATTTCTTCGAAACTTTTACCTTGGCGGTTCTTAATACCCGCCCGTGAATTAAATATCCCTTTTGTAATACCTCAATTATCGTATGCTCCGGCAACTCTTTGTTTTCTACTTGCATCAAGGCCTCATGGAAATTCGGGTCAAATATTTTTCCTTCAGCCTCGATGGGCTTGACTCCATGATTCTTCAACATTTCATATAAATGCGCCAGAATCATTTCTACTCCCTTTAAAAAAGCAGAAAGATCTTCCTTGCTTGATTCTGCCAAATCCACGGTACGCTCCAAATCATCCAGCACATTAAGCAAATCCAAAATAAGGCCTTCATTAGCAAATTTTATAAACTCCTGCTTCTCCCGATCCAAGCGCTTACGGGTATTTTCAAGATCAGCCTGATTCCGCAGCATCTTATCCCAGCTGTCCTTGCCTTTTTTAACCTCCTCCAAGAGCCCCAGATACTCTGCTTCTTTTAAAGTAATAACCTTTTCTTCTTTCCCACCGGAGGCGGATCCGCCTGCGGCGGATTTCTTTTCAGGCTCTTCCATACTCTAAAAATCCTCCAAAATTTGATTCAAAACTTCAGAGATATATTCCATAGTCGGAATAATATGATCATATTCCATGCGCATTGGCCCTAATACTGCCAGCCTGCCTGAAGGTTGATTTTTTAACTTAAAACCGGAGACGATTAAAGAGCAATTTTCCATTTCCGGAAAACCCAATTCACTTCCGATATAAACCTTCACCTTGCCGGAAAAATCCCGATTAATAATATCTAAAAGCTTGCCTTTATCCTCCATTAACCTAACCAACAGGCGGATCTTATCCGCGTCCTTAAACTCCGGCTGGTCAAGTATGCGGCTGATACCTTTATAGAATATCTTATCCTGCCACTGTAAAAATGAAACAATACCGGCATAATGCGTAATTTCAGAGATAACCTCAGAAGTATTCTCCAGGGTATCATCAAGCCGGCGCATTTTTCTTTTGCAGTCCTTAAGAATGCACTGCTTCTCTTTATCCAAAAGTTCAATCTGCTGAATAAGGAAATCCACATAATAACGATATCCTTTATCCGTAGGAATCCTTCCGCCTGAGGTATGAGGATGTTTTAAATATCCGGATTCACCAAGTTCAGAAAATATATTCCTAATCGTTGCCGAGCTTAAATCAAACTCTTCGGCAATATCATCTGAAGCCACCGGAAGCGCGTTCTTAATATGGCGGTTGATCGCCGCGTTCAAAACCTGCTTCCTGCGAGAATTATAATCCACAGTACTCACTCTTTGGCCTCCTGATTACATTTCTCACTCCCTAAACGCCAAAGCGTAATTTTAACATAATCTACTATTTTGTCAATAAAATTAGCACTTAAATCACCAGAGTGCTAACTTAACCCTAAAAAAATTCAATCCCTTTTTTCTAAAACAATCTCAATATCTTTGTCTTTCTGTATCCTGCTAAAAAGCGCCCGGGAAATATCCAGGCTGATATTGATACCTTTTTGTAAATAATCAATTTTCTTTACCTTGGCTTGCCGATAGAAAAAATCCACTAACTCCATACGGCTATGCGGTATTACGATCTTTAAACTTAACATCAGATCGGAAAAATGACCGGTTATCTTGGCAATTAAAGCCTCCAAGTTCTCCCCGGTTTTAGCGGATAAAAAAATAGAATTAGGGAATTCTTTCTTGGAAATTTCCAGCCAACTGCGGTCATTTACCAAATCAATTTTATTTAATGCCACTAAGATAGGCTTATCCTGAGCCCCGAGCTCTTCTAAGACGCTAAGCACGGCTTGATTATGCCCAACTAGGCGCTGGTCAGCAACATCTAAAACATGGATTAATAAATCCGCATCAACCACCTCTTCCAAGGTCGCCTTAAAAGCTTCGATGAGATGATGCGGGAGTTCATGCAAAAACCCCACAGTATCTGAAATGATAATATTCTGTCCATTAGGAAGCTGCAGGCTTTTAGCCAGCGGGTCCAAAGTAGTAAACAGTTTTTCTGAAGTGATCTGGGTTGACGCGGTTAAAAGGTTTAGCAGCGTGGATTTTCCGGAGCTAGTATAACCCACTAAAGCCACCACCGGTAAATTATTAACTTTTCTTTTTTTGCTCGCGGTCAAACGGTGCAGACGAAATGTCTTTAAATCTTCTCTTAATTTATCGATTTTTCTTCTAATCTGGCGCCGATCCATCTCTAACTTAGTCTCGCCGGGGCCGCGGGTACCGATACCGCCCCCTAACCCCGAAAGCATTATTCCCTTGCCCGTCAAACGCGGCAGTAAATACCGCAGCAAAGCTAACTCCACCTGCATCTTGCCTTCAGGGCTCCTGGCGCGCCTGGAAAATATATCCAGGATCAATTGCGTGCGATCAATCGTTTTTTTACCTAAAGCCCCTTCTAGATTACGTTGCTGTGTCCCGCTTAAATCATGGCTAAAAATTATCGTGTCCACGCCTTGTTCATTAGCGATAAAACCAATTTCCTCAACCTTTCCCCGGCCAATAAGATAATTAGAGGTAGCCCGGTCACAAATACAGGTCACGTTTTCCACCACCTCCACGCAAGCCGATATTGCCAACTCCTCTAACTCCGAAGAGATATCTTCAATACGCCAATGATGCTTATCCGTTTTTAATTGAATACTTACTAAGAGAGCTTTTTCCACAGTTTAAGAGCTAATTGTGAAGGTGTTTCCATTTTATTAATATTAATCCACTGAATACGTTTGTCTTTTCTAAACCAAGTCAGTTGACGTTTAGCATAATGCCGGCTGTTGCGCTGGATAAGGCGCTTAGCCTCAACCAAAGAATACTGCCCATCAAAAAACCCCTTTAACTCACGGATACCAATAGCACATTGAGCAGTCTGGCTTAATTTATATTTGAGCAAACGCTTTACCTCATTAACTAAGCCTAGGTTAAACATTTTATCAACCCTTTGATTAATTGTATCATAGAGAGCTTGTCTTTTCGAATTTAATCCAAAAATCTTTACCTCATACTCCTTGGCCAACCCAGCCCTACTCTTCTGTAACACGGAAATACGCCTACCTGTTTTTAAATACACCTCCAAAGCACGGATAATCCTTCTGGCATCATTAGGATGGATTTTTCCAGCAGCCGCGCTATCCACCTTAACCAACCTCCTATAAAGATATTTGTTCCCCTTCAACTTAAGCTGCTTTTCTAACTTTACGCGAATTAATCTATCTCGCGGCACTGCCGGAAATAACCCGTCAATAATAATTGAGTAATAAAGACCGGTTCCTCCCACAAATAACGGTATTTTACCTTTGAAAAAAAGTTTATCGCAAATTGATAATGCCGCCTTTCGATATTTAGCCACATTATATTCCTGCTCCGGATCAATCATATCCAAGAGATAATGCTTAACTTTTTTTCTTTGTCCAGAAGTCGCCTTGGAAGTAAGAATATCCATCTTACGATATACCTGCATAGAATCACAGGAAATAATCTGGGCATTGATCTTTTTAGCCAAATTTATCGCTACCGCGGATTTACCTATACCGGTGGGCCCCAGGAGAAAAATTATCTTTTTCTTTAGCATACTGAGCCTCCGATAAATAATGGGCACATTGGAAGCCCGCATTTTGGCCGGATGCAAGGCGCGACGACGAAGGCGTAGTCGCAGTACTACGCCGAGGAGGAGCAACGCCGCAGACGGCCGAAAGGCGGGCTTCCCCCTCATCTATAGTTATGGGCTGGCTGATTTTGGGCTGCGACTGCGTCACTCGTCCTTGGCGTAGCGCAAGACTACGCCGGCGTCCTCGTTCCTTGTCTCGCTCCAAAATCAGCTCAGCCAATGTGCCCATTATTTATTGGAGGCTCAGTAACTACGGACAGATCTTGGTGGCAAAACCGTCTTGGGAAAGTTTGGCCTCTAAATCCAGCGCTTCCTTTTGTAATTTAAAGCTACCTACCTTAACCCGAAAACCAGCGCCAAAACTTTCTACGTAGGCAGGATAGTTTCTACTTAACAATGTATCCTTGAAATTATTAGCATTAACACTATTTGTAAAAAAACCTAACTGTATAGAATATTCGCCTGTTTCATTCGCGGGGATATTTATTGACGCGATGCCTTTGGTTAATCTTAACTCCGGGCTCAAGGGAAAATCTCTCTTAAGTTTAAACCAATAATCATTACCTTTCTTTTGATCACCCCTTTTAAATTCCAACTGGCTTAATCGATACCATACCGCGGGTTTTTGACTGCTATTGGAATTATCAGCAATTAATTTATTGTAAATATCTTCTGCTTGCTGAAACTGGCCGGCCACTAAATAAGTATCCGCCAGGGCCAAACTTGCCACTTCCTTAAATTTATTGCCAGGATTATTCAGGATGCGCCGAAAACAATCTCCAGCTAAATCTAATTTAGACTCTTTAAGGTAACTTAAACCTAAGATATAATTCAATTCATCCGCGTTAGCCGGATGCATCCGCTCAACCTGAGACTGGCCTTCAAAGATGACCCGCCGGTAGTTAACTTATAAAAAATCCATCTTTAAAGTATCCATGTCCGCTGTCCAACAAAAACCCGGAAAAACAAAAAAAGTTAAAAAAACTAAAATTAATTTAATTTTTTGCATCTATTTATCTGCTCCTTAACTCTTTGGAAATACCTCTTTGCAGATCCAGGATCTTTTTATGCCGCTTCTCTAATTCATTCGGCTTAAGTCCATCAACCATTTTGGCAGCCTCGGTGCCGGGCCGGGAAGAATATTTAAAAATATAGGCGGCATTAAACCTGGCCTGCTTAACCAAAGCGCAGGTCTCCATAAATTCTTTATCCGTTTCAGTAGGAAACCCCACAATGATATCCGTAGTTAACAGCCCGCCTTTAATAATTTTACGATAAGAATCGATTAAAGCCAAGTACTCTTTTACCGTGTATCCCCTGTTCATTAACTTTAGAATCCTGTCTGAGCCTGACTGCAGAGGCAGATGCAGGCGCTTGACTAACTTTTCCAAATCCCGAATAGCCTTAAAAGAATCAACGCCGGCATCCTTAGGATGAGAAGTAAAAAAATCAAACTCTTTTAAACCAGCTAGCGCGTTAACCTGATAAAGCAATTTAGTAAAATTAACCTGATTATCCTGATAAGCATTAATATTTTGACCAAGAAGAGTCACCTTGGTTATTCCGTGGTTAATTGCTTCCTGAATTTCAGTTAATATATCTTTATGCTTACGGTGGCGTAAAGAACCGCGCACATAAGGCACAACACAATAAGAACAAAAATTAGAACAGCCTTCAGAGATTACTACATAAGCGTGGTGTTGATCCTGATAGAAACCCGTATGATAAATCTCTTCCGGCCGATTCACTCCTTCAGTTTCCCAGATCTTTCTTTCGAAAAAACGGGGACAGTCCCCGCACGGGGACTGTCCCCTTGTTTTAGTTTGCTGAACGCATAATCCTTTAATAATGACCGGAATCTTATCAATATCCGCCGGCCCCACCACAAAATCCACATCCGCATCGCGCTCAAACGCCTTTTCTTTATAATTCTGCGCCATACACCCCACTAAACCAATAATGGGGATAGTCCCCGAACGGGAACTATCCCTAAGGTTTTTACTCTTTTTTAACGCTCCAATCAAACTCCACACCCTGTCTTCAGCATGCTTACGCACGGAACAAGTATTAAAAATAATAACATCCGCCTCTTTATCGTCTAAGCTAATACTATAGCCTGCCTTCTGCAACAAGCCACAAATTACTTCCGAGTCCCTAACATTCATTTGACATCCGAAGGTGCGTATGTAGAGACGCAGCCCGGATTTTCCACAACCCTTTGATTTTCCATCACTTCCCATTTTATCCCTCTTCCCTCATACAAGCTTTTGAACGGCTCGTAAAGCTCAAATTCCTTTATCTTGCAATTCGCAATAACTATCCTCTTGAACATCAACCTCAACAGCCCTTTTCTTCCTGTTGCGTCCAAATCTTCTTTTATGAAATCAAAATGATTAATGACTGCCTTGAGCATTCTCTGGTATTCTTCTGATTTCTCCCTCTCAATAAGGCTGAGTTTCAGCCTCTGCCTCTTCTCCTCAAATTCCCTCTGCTCATCCCTTAAAGGAAGTATCAAATTTTTGAAAGCCTCATGCGCAATAAGACTATCAGAAAACGCCTTTCCAAGTTTCTCCTGCCTTGAAATATTATCCTTGAGCTTCTTGTCTATCCCGGAAATCTCTTTTTCAATCTCATCATTCCTTGAAGTGCTTAGAATGCTCGCAAGATTATCCAATCTTTTTTCATCAAGCTCAGGATTGCTCAGCACAACATCAATAATCGCATAAACCTCTTCTTCAATCTTCTCTGCCTGCACAGAGCCTTCATAACATTCAGCGTAATGAGTTGATCTCCCACAACACCTGTAATATCTTCTCTTGCCCTTTGTCTTTTTGTTTTCCCTGGAAGCAATGCTTAAACATCCCTGCATCCTGTGGCCGCAATTGCCGCATATCAAAATTCCTGTAAGAGGGTAATCAGAACTGCCCTTCCTTACTGACATGCCTTTCCTGTTGTTCTCAAGCTTTTTTTGAACAGCATAAAAATCTTCTTCACAGACAATCGCCTCGTGCTTTCCTCTTCCTGAAACAACCTTTGAGGCATCGTTCCTTACATATTTGTAACCCTTTAACGTCTTCTGCTTTTTGTCATAATGATGATTGTTCCATTCAATAATACCAATATAGAGCTTTCGCTTCAGCATATCGCATACAAGTTTTGAATGGAATTTTCCCCCGCTTCTTGTTTTATAACCCTTATTATATAGGTAGCCTGCAATCTGCGTTGTACTCTGCCCTGAAAGATACATTGTATAAATCAGCTTTATAACATCAGCCTCTTCTTTTACAATAATCAATTTCTTTTCGGGATCATGCTTGTTGTATTTGTAGCCATAAGGAACATATCTAGCACCCTGCCAATTGCCTTTTTCCACTCCCTTAATCATGCCGGGAAACACTCTTTCAATAATTCTTTCCCTTTCAAACTGAGCGACTGTTCCAAGCATACTCAAGGACATCTTTCCCGCAGCTGTTACAGTATCGAAAGATTCTGTGGCTGATTGAAATCCAACTGCAAACTCGTTTAACTCAGCAACAAGATTCAATAGTAAACGATTATTCCGTGCAAACCGATCAAGCTTATACACAAGAACAACATCAAATTTCTTTTTCCTTGCATCATAAAAAAGCCTGTTCAGGGCGGGCCTGTCTCTAAGATTACCGCTATAGCCGTCATCAACATAAATGTCAAAGACATCCCAGTCCTGCTTCTTTGCATAAGAAACAAGAAATTCACTTTGCACTTCAAGGGATGTTCCCTCGCGTGCCTGATCCTCAGTAGAAACTCTTGTGTACAGGGCTACTTTCATGGCGTCCTCAATGTATTTCGCCAAACCTCAATCTTCTTTATGTCCTCATCAGTAAACACAGGATAATTGCGGTAATCATACTGGACAGAAATCCACTTCTTTTTTATCCAGTACCTTATCGTCATTTCGTGGACGCCTAGAACTTTTGCGGCTTGGGGAATGTTGTAAACCTTTTTTTGCATGCATATATTATAACTCTTTGTAGGGTTTTGTAAAGTAAATTATTCTGCTTCTTTCTTCTCAGCAATCTTTTTCAGCTTTTCAAGGTCCGCCCCAAAAATTACATTGATAAGCTCGCCTATTCTTACCGCTTCATCGCTCCCTTTTTCTATTTCTTTTTTCTCGATGGGCTTGAAATGCCTCGTTATCTTCCAGATATAATGTTTGTCCTTCCCTTCAATATCCTTGGACTCGCACCACTTCCCAAAAAGAGACAGCAAATTCCCGCAAGGATACTTTTGAAAGTATCCTTTGAATTGTTCAGCCTGTTCTCTGTAAAAGTTTTTCTTATTCATTACTTCTTTCCACAAATTTGACAGCCTTTTCTCTTCTCTACTGTCTTTAACGTCTCCGGCAAATAACCAGCCATAAACGGCTGCCTGAAATTCCAATCTCTCTTTCTGTTCATTACAGCTGAATCAACTGCAAAAATAGTGAACCCTGAAATTATTTTCCCTAAATCAATTATGGCTGCTGCCTGTCTGCAAGGATTTCTTTCTATACTTGATTCTGTTACGTCAGGTCTTGCACAAGCAATACATGCCTTCCCCGGTTCCTGAATAAAAACATAGCCTGTTGTTCCTTCTTCATCTAGTCCTGTAAAAATCACAGGTACTTTATTCAAAAAATGTCTTGAAGCAGAAGCCCTTGTTTTATCGTTATCAGGGGCGCATACAACAACGTCGCAACTCATATCAATTTTCTCTTCAACCCCTTTCTGAAACATAATAGGATAAGCTATAATCTCTGTTTTCCTTGTAGCTTCATTAAGTAAATTCTTCCCGAGGCAGATAGCTTTATTCTTCCCAAGATCGGATTCGTAAAAATACTGCCGCGTGAGATTCGTCAAAGAGACAGTATCCCCATCAAATATCTTCAGCTGGGCAACACCTTTGCGAAGTAACCCCTGTGCTATTTCACAGCCTAATCCCCCAGCGCCAATCAGCAGGACCCTTAGCCTGTTCATAACAGACTGATCAAAACCAGGCACTGCTTCCTGAGCTAGGGTAACTTCAGGGCCTAATACGCCTTTGGCCTGATATTTAACTGACTTTAACCAACTGGAAGAGTTCTTCATTTATTTTCCTCACTCCACTGCCATGAATATGAATTTTAAACTGAAACGGAGCCATGAACCTGATATAACCATCCCTGCTGAATATTGCGCTGACTGCAGGGTATTCCCCTCTTTCTAAATTGCCAATCAATTCAATGTCTATGCTTGAAGGATACGTTGAGCCAGCACCAGAACCCGGATGAATATGAAAACAGCCGAATAACTTATAGCCTTCAAAATGTAAATTCTGCATATAGATATTTACCTCACTGTCAAAAATCTTTGCATTAACCAACTCTTTTACTTCATGATTTAAAATCAATGCCTCATCAAGATGTTTTAGAATGCCGGTTTCTATCCCTGTTATAAGATGCACTGATTCTTTTTCAGATCTACAGAAAATCCCGTAATTCATGCGAAGGAATCTTGAGCCAATGCAATAATGCAATTCCCTGATTTCATTTAAATTTCCAAGGATAGCTTCGTTCATTCTTTGGCTCAAAAGCATGCGCCTGCAT
Organism: Candidatus Omnitrophota bacterium; assembly: GCA_026387315.1. GTDB lineage: Bacteria > Omnitrophota > Gorgyraeia > Gygaellales > Profunditerraquicolaceae > UBA6249. Next base: position 56,918 of record JAPLLY010000017.1, on the reverse strand, counting down.
GAAATTTCCAAGACACCTTTCTGCATCAATTCACATAACTGCTTGTCAAAACTGAAATCTATTGCTTTTTCAGGAATGATCAGCTTGACTTTCTTTTTCTTGTTTGATCGCCAAAACATTTCAAGCCTCCTTAAAAGAATTGCTGATTACCTTTTCCACTGCCATAATACCTGAGCTAATATCATTGGGCTCATGTTTGAAATGAACGAAATAAAGTGTATCGTTCAGGAAGAAAAAACATACGCCATGCTCGCCGTCCAGCACTTCATCTGGCGGATCTGAAATATAAAAAGAATAATTTCCTTTATAGTTTTCCCTGATGGAACCGCGCCATTTGCCAAAATACGTTTTATAAAACCCCTCGTAATAATCTCTTCCTCTCTTTAGCCATCCGCTCTTCTGCCAATAAAGGGGTTTCTTGCCTTTAACAACCAATCGAGATGTTGTTTCTTTATAGATTACCTTAACCTTAATCCCTGCCCGGCTTATTTCCTTTTTTTGCCTGAAAATTCTTGTCCTGATAACCACCACTCTTTTTTTCTTAAAGACAGGCGAGCGATTTCTTATTCTTTGAAACCAACGCTTAATCCTATCAAGTAAGTAAATCGCTTTTGTTTTCAACAAATCAAAAGAATGATAGAGGGAGGCGGAGCCTCCGCCCCCTACCTCGACCTTAGAAGGAGATGCATAAAATGTTTCAGAATCAGCAGCCTCCTTGAAAAGATCGGTTTCGGGAGCAAGAGGCTCTTTTTCGCCTTTTCTTGCCAACTGGTAACCGCGCAGGCCTGCTTCCTCAGTAACCTCAGCCACTGTTGCACCGGGCGAGATCATGAGGTCTTTTTCCACGCCGCTACCTCCCACCACTATACGGATAGGTTTTTCCATTTCCCCCTCCTTTCTTCCGGAATTTATTCCGGATTATGTTCCGCCTTAATTTCCGCATTAAATTCAGGCGTATTCCTTTATTTTGTGTTGTTGTTATTGCGCGAATGCGGAATAAATTCTTCTATATGCTGGAACCTTGTTTTCCCAAGCAGGTTTTTGTCTAAACCTGTCTGGGCTTTTCGCTTTATTTCTTCCAATGTGGAATTATCTAGACAGATGGTTATTACCTCATCGCAGCCGGCTTTAATGTCGAGCTGTATGTTCTCAAGAAAATGCCTGGAAGTAAGCTGTATTTCATTTGCTATGGTGCGTTTTGTTTTGATGTTCTGCGCCAGAACATCTATCTTTTTACCCCTGATGTAATGCTCTATGATCGCAATCCAGCCAATGCTTATGTAGTAATCCTGTATTGTTTTCTGGGCTTCTTTATGGTTATTGCTTTTCATTGAGGTATTCCTTCCCTTTATCTGTCAATTCCAGTTCAATGGATGGCCTTCCCTTGCCTTCCCTGTGTTCACTCTTTTCAATAATCAGTTGGTTTTCTTTTGCCTTGGTCTTTAAGCTGTTTCCTTTTCTGCCTGATAATCCAAGAGCTTGGTATATCTCTGTTACTTTGCTGTTAGGATTATCCTTTATGTATTTCAGAAATCTTTCCAGATCATCCAAGACATTCCCCTTCACCTGAGAAATTACTTTAATCAGTGCTTTACTGCTTTCCCGGACTAATTCCCTAACAATAACCCGCGCTCTTTTTTTGTCATTCGTTTTCTGCGGCTCATTGTTTAACCTCGCATGCTTATCTTTCATCAGCCTTGCGTTTTCTGCATCATCTATATGCCTTTCCACTTTTGATTTGTATATAACAACAGGAAAAGGATAAGGGAAATCCGTTATTTTCATCAGGACCTTATACTTACCAAGCTTTGGAATTTCTGCCCTGGTTGATTCATCGCCTGCTATTGATGTTGCTATCTCCCTTATCTCGCTTGGCACAGTGTGCTGAAAACATAACTGGCAATTGGCTGCTCTTGTAAAAGGCGCAAGCTCAGTCGCAAACTGATCGCTGAGAACATAGACATCACCTTTTGAACGGCTTTTTGTGAAGGTGTCCTTTATAAAATTAGAGGCTTCACCGATTACAGACTTTCCAAAAATAGCCTTTGCCTCATCAATAACTATTACTCTCTTGACCTTGTGCCTCTCCTTGCCAGCCAATCCTTTGTTATAAAACCGCCTCAGATTTAATTTGATGTACCACGATCTTTTATCCTCGCTCAGCGCACTTACTTCGCGGATTACAACGGGATAACTGTCCAGAACATCCAAGGAGTAGCTTCTTTTGCAATTGACCATTTTTCCAAAAGTGCTGAGAATGTAATTCAGCTTGCTTATTGCAGTGTCAATTTTCCTTTTGGTTGCCGGGCTTGTGCCTTTCTTTTCTCTTTCCTCTTTCAGCCGGTCACGCAGGTCAAATAGGGTCGGCGGATCACCACCTTCGCGAACTCCAAATTTTTCATAAAGCTCAATACTGTAATTAAAAAGCATCTCCTTTGTTTCATTATGAATATTAAAATCCTGGCTCGTTATCTCCCAGAAAAATTGCAAATCTTCATCAAGGTTACCAATGATATCAAGAGGATTTAATCTGTCTGTCTCATGATTAAGCACCAACCCATCTTTACACTCCGGGACTAAGATAAGATCCCTATAGTCATTGGTTACATCAAAAACATCAACGTGTATTCCTTGAGAAACAAGCTGTGGGATTATCACCTGATTCAGGTTGGTCTTTCCCATACCGTACTGGCCATAAACAAGCACATTACCGCTGAAGTCAGGCACCGATAACTTTACTTCTGTTCCGGCCTCCTCAATTCTGCCTATGGCAATGGTCCCGTTTTTGAATACTTCCGAAATGGCCTTATTCTTTGAATTATTGTTTTTGTTGCTCATGACCAGCGCCTCGACTTTCTCAACTTCCCTGTTTACAAGCTCATAATTTCTCGGGAAGCCCCTGATAATCTTAATTGCATTCTGCACGGCCTTTATCTCGCTAATCCCGGCTTCATCTGCAATATGCTCAATGCGCGCAACGGCTTTATCTGCATAAGAGAATAAGTCAGCCTTGGGATTGTTCGGGTCGAACTTGTTTATTTTTTCGTAAGTATTCTTCATGGCCTTTCAATTGTTTCCTTTTTGCCCACATGTTCTGGTTCATCACTTTTTTTATGAAATCCTCTTCGCAGAAATAAAGCACTTCTTCGTTTTCTTTAAAAGCATACGCGTGTTCCTCGCAGAGCAGTTTCTTGCAATCATGACAATAGAAGATAATGGAAACAATTTTATGGCAGACGTGGCATTCGCCTTTTAATTCTGATTCACTGTTTAAGTGCCTTCCTCTTCCGTCAAAAAGAGAAGGCTTTATCTGCTCGACTTCAAGACCCTCCTCTGTCGGCTTGGTGTTTCGCTGAAAAGATACGATCCCGTCTCCCGAGAATTTCACGGGTTTTGTTTTGGTAATTTCTGTATTGATTACAGCACCCTCATTGACTTCCTCAGCAGAACCGTTTTCAGCCGGTCTTTTATCAACTAACCTTGCCTTTTTCATCGCTTTACTCCTGAAATTAACTGCAGGATAAACAGCCCCCACATGATGTTCCTTATTATTTTCCCAAGCCTGATCTGATCACCCAGCCTTGGAGTAAGCTTGTCTGAAAGTTTCTCAGGCAAAAAAATCATGCAGAGAAAACTGATAACCACAAGAAACGCCAACGGCTCTTTCCCGAAATTCCTGACTTCATTCACAGGCAGGTAAAGGCTTATCACTATCGAGATAAACATGATGCAAGCCTGAATCAACACTTCATTAAAAGGCAGGTTTTCTAGGGTTGCGAAAAGCGCGGCAAACGAGACAACCAGCAAGAATCCCATCCTTAAGATAAAAGACGTTATGTTTTCCGGCAGGCCATAGATAAAGTTAATAGCGAAATCTCGTATCTGTATCAGGATATCCATTTCCCACCTCTATTTTTTGAACACCAGAATATATTCGGTTACATTCAGCATTAAACAGGGAACCTTTTTCGTGTTGATTTTTTGCCAGAAAGAAAGATCGTTAAGAATATGCATGCACGTCTGGAAGAATTTAAACCCTGCTATCTTGCATAGCTGAATCGTATTCGTCCTTAAATCAATCTCCTCGCCTTTCCTCCTGAAATTTCTAACGACAAGGATCATAAAACCATCTGGCTTAAGGACGTTGTAGCATTCCTTATAGACCTTGAGCATTTCGCCGAGATATGTTTCGCCTTTCTGCAAACCGATATTAACTTCTCCTTTATTCTCCTTTGTTGACTTTTCCTCGGAATAGGGAACCATGTAGCCAAATACCTCCTTGCATAAGGCCGAACTATTGCCTTTCTGTTTACAAAGAACGTTCTCATAAGGCGGAGAGAATATTATTGAGTCGAAATTTTTCTGATTCAGAATATTACTTAGCTTGCGTGCATCGCCCTTAATGAATAAACCATTACCTCCCCCGCTCCCAAGCTTTTTCTTTGTAATGGCCAGATTTTTGTTACAAATATCTACAAATCTCTTTTCGCAATCAACGCCAATCGCATTCCGATCTAACTTAACCGCCTCTATAACTGTCGTGCCTATCCCCGTCATGACATCAAGAATGCGGTCGTTCTTTTCCGTATATGTAAGAATGGCGGACTGGGCAAGGTGAGGCGGCATTTTCGCGGGATGAGACATGCTCTCTTCGCAATAAAATCCCTCTCTCTGCTTTAAAGGGCTTATCTTTGGAAGCTGCCATATTGTTGTGGTTTGTTTATTCACTTTGTTCACCTTCGTTATAGCCGTAAGACTTGTCTTTCCAATCGTCTGAATTGTAAACGTGCGGTTTTACTCTCCTGCCTCCGCCGCATTGATTCCCGCTTCTCATCGCGTCAATGTCTTCAACATGCTTGGTGCTGCCACAATATCTGATTCGCACAGCCTTCTCACCCTTAGCCAAAATGGGCAATTTCTGCACTTCTATTAATTCATAAGCCTCTTCCAGCAAACGTTTTACGGTATGATGGCTACTGGGCAATCCGAGCGCAGCAATTTCCCTCAGGCTCATCCCAATCTTGGTGAGCGCGTAAACTGCCCGGAATATGTTTAATGCTTTCTTCGTAGCCATGACTAGAAACAAAAAAAGCCACTCCCCAGCAAACTAATGCTGAGAAGTGGCTTTGGTTAGCCAAACGGTAATTAAATTACCGCCGGTAGCTCATGCTACCATACAAAATTATTGGTATTTTTTATCTCTCTTATGCATATCGTATACATCCGACACAACAAAATACTGGTTATTGCACTTGGCACATTTACGTTTCGCGATATAAAATCCGGCCGGATCAATAATCAATTCTAGCAAACATTCTGATTCACAGGCATCATAATCAAATTGAGTAAGGCAATTTGGGCATTTCGCATGTTTAAAAACAACCTTTTCAGCAGGAATCCTAAGCCTCGCGAAAGACTCTTTGAGGTCTTTCATGCGGACTTCTTCAACGAGCTTATTAAATAAACCCCGCCCTTCCGGGTCATAACCCTCATGCCCAAAAATCCTATAGCAATGTTTACATTTCCAAGGGGCTTTAAACAACAAAGTGTTTACTTCATCAACCTTCAGGCCTTCCATCTGCGCATGAATAGTTTCTTCATCCGAGCCAGCATTCTCTTTCCAAACCACCCAGTTATATTTTTTCACTCTATCCGATGAAGAAATATTTTTTCTCAAATCAGCTATATTTAGCATTTTCTCCACATAAGGACTTTTGCACCAAATACATCTTCCTCTTTCAAGAATTCTAGGCTGCGTATCTCTGATAACAATAAAAAATATTTTCCCTTGCCCTTGTTTACATTTTGCAATATCAAAATACTCTATGTGAGTCAACTCAAACCCGGCTGCTTCTTTAAAATGCTCCGGGAATACCATTCGCTCCCCGACTATGTTACTAAGGCATTTGTCTGTAGGGCAATATGCACATATCTTTTTGCTTACCGGCGTTACAATGTCAACTGCCTTTTGTGGATCCTGAGTTGGCCTAGCTTTAATCCAGCCCTCGGGATTGGCAAATATCTCAAACATTGTGCCATAAAATTCTTTAACAGTTTTCTTCGGATTATCATTCTGCGAAGTATTCATTTTTGCCCCTAAACAAAAAAAGCCACTTCAAGCTTGTTAGCTTTAAAGTAGCTTTGGTGAGCTCTCCAGCTTGCGCTGGTTCGTGATAAACTATCTTCTAACTGTTTGAATTATACATCGAGAAAATGGTTTTGTCAAGAATTTTCTGGTGACAGAATACCGATAATATGATTTTAAACGAGTAATGGAAACTTGGGTGCTTAGGAGTAGACAGATTTTATGTCGGGCATGTAGGATTAGGTATTCTAAAATTGGTTACTTTTGGGATGTATGGAGTGTGGTGGATTATTGATATAATTCTTTTTGCAACAAGAAAAATCAGCAGCGTTGAATTAGCTTAACTTGTTCTTCTTAATTTCTGGCTTAGTAATGCTTCTTCATCAAAATCTTTTAGCTTTTCTTCTAAAAGCCCACTACCTGCCAGAAAAAAGTCAAAAGGATAAATGCAAAAGAAACTCCGTAAGAAATTCTTCGAGCGACATGAAGTCATTTGTTATTTCGGGATATAAAAAGCTTTCTTATAGACAGAATTAAGGGTGTTGAGCAAATGCGATAAATCGTTGGAATACTTGAGGAAAAACTGTTGACGAATAATTACTTGGAGTACCATCTCTCTTGTAAACACTAAACGCATCAATTTCCAGATTACACCCTTCTATCAAATTAACCTTAAACCAATATTTATATTCGAAAGACTGATTCATATCGTAATACCTATGCCCGCTTATAGTGGGCCATTCCGTGGGGCACTTTCTGGGAACCTCCGATATTTTATATTCGATGACCTGCGCGCGATATAGAACTGGAACTTTCCCAAGCCTCTCTATTGGTGGTTTTAATCTTCCTCCACAAGTGTATCTTTTAGGAACAAAAACATAGAGCCAAAATGGTCCTCGTGAAATCAACTTACTCAATCTCTCCTTCACCTCTTGAGAAGTTACGGCAGAGTATTGCATAGCAGTAGTTTTATTCCCGTTGAGAAAATTCTTATGTTGCTCAGCCCAAATCGCTGGTCCTCTGAGAATTATACAATCCTCCATGAGCTAATCTCATATTAACCAATATTTAATACTTTCTTTTAGCTTTTCTTGCACATGCTGAAAGTAGAAAATAGATAGAAAGGCAATAAAGGGAACTATGTTTCAGCCAAATAATCAATGAAAGGAATATTAAGTTTTTTACATTCTTCCGATAAATAGTAGCCGTTTTTCTTTATTCCAACAACCATCACATTCTTGTTTTTCTTTACAAGCATTCTTACTACTGGAACAAAATCCTTATCAGATGTTACAATTACAAAATTGTTAATCTCTGCTTTTTCATAAAGTATGCTTATTATGTCACATATCATCATCGGATCACTAAGGCTCTTGTTCTTAATCTGCCCAGTTAATGCATCCTTAAAGGAAAAAACAGGTGCATAAACAGCTTCGATGCCTCTGTCATATAATAACCTGCAATAATCACTATTATTCTTATTCCCAACATCAAAATATGCTTTTGCAAAATCAAGCCTTGTTTCAGTATTTATTTGCTTCTTTATACTACCTAATAGAATATCCCAATTGATATCACCACCTTCTTGTCTTACCGGGATACTTAAATTATCTACATCAATAAAAAGAGCCACTTGTTCCATTTTACATTGTTTTCCAGCTATAATTTCTGATTAGCAAGATATTTTCTGCCGATTTCGGTAATCTCCCATATTCCTTGCGGGGAATCTTGCTTAAGCAGTCCTTCTTTAACCATCTTAAATCTCTGCCATGCAACTTTGTTTTCCCATCGCACTAATCCAGATTCTATTTTTTTAAGATCTCCTGGCAAAAGTTTTGATTTCATATTCTCTCCAATTAGTTTAATAACATACTTCGATTTGCCCGTGCCACCCATCTTATTGAGTACCTCAAGAATCGGAATTGTATATTCTTCTTGAGGCATACACATGCCGGACATTCTGTGCTCCCCCCTACCTTTCTCCATAATCCTCATCTTCCTTGTTTCGCTTATTTCTCCGGGGTTATCTTTCCATTTTCTTGCCCTGTTACAACATCGATGAACCAGTCTCGCATTAGATAATATTGTTTGTCCGCCTCTCCAATAAAATTCTGTGTGATCTACTTCTCCGTCATCAAGTGTCATTATTGTCTGCCCACAAATCGCACAAGCAGGATTGCTATCAAAAAGTTGACGCTTTATATTTAGCGAGAAAACTCTGGCTCGAGACTCTGGTTTTCCTACAATTTCTTGCAGGGAATCAAGCCATTTTTTAAATTTCAGTTGGATTCTATCCATTCTGTCTGTTCCAGAACCGCTTATAGAATTAATAAAATCCACATCATAAGTCTCAAGCCATAATAGTTCCTCTCGAACAGCGTCTGCGCATGGTATTACTTGATTTTTATTGTAACGGCTGAACCCATACATAATTATGTCAAATAACCCTCTATTTAACTTAGCCAACTCATAGCTACCGTTAACATCTTTTTCATTTCCTGGCTCGAATCTTCTAAAAGCCCTATTCCCAAATATTGTTTTCGTTAATTCAACTGAATTCTTGAACACTTCCTTTAGGATAGACGCCTCTTTTTCATCAATATTTCTATACTTTATTATCTCTTTATTTAAGAAAGATTTGATAGGTGACTTATACTCCCAGTAAGGCGTGTGATAGAAACTAAAAAATCTTAAAATCAACTCACAATCAAGCATTCTAATATTCAATCTTGAGTTATTTAAGATGAACTGAAAATCCTTGTTCTGAGCCAAATCCCGTAATAGCTCATTATATTCTCCGCGATAAGTGCAGTTTCTTAGCTCTTGGTCATTCAACTGGACTGAGCCGGTATTCAATCTCTCAAAAATATCAAACCTAATCTCTTCTGCTGAATCTTTCTGGATTACAGTAAAAGGGATGCTATACCTATAGATTTTTTCCTGATCAGGCTTACTCAACTCAGTAAACTTGTTTCCTTCCAACTCTTTTAAAACCTCTAGGCCCCTAAGCCAAAATGTCTTGTTCTCTGGTGGGATGATGCCATCAATATATGAAAAAACAGAAATCAATCTTTGCTGTCCATCTACTACTATCTCCTTGCCGTCTTTCTCTTCTGCGGTATAAATCATGGGTATAGGGACATCGAGAAGTATGCTTTCTATTAGTCTGCTTGCTTTTTTGACATCCCAGACAAATCCCCTTTGAAAATAAGGTCTAACTTCTAAATTGCCTCTTTTCCATTGCGTGTATAGCTCCCCGATTCTGATTTTAGGGGTATCAGTATAGATTCTCCTTTTCCCTTCTGGAATATCTAAGGGCTCGTCTTCCCCCTCTTTCTCATCAAAAAGATTATATTCAGAACTATAACCTTCATCTTCACCCATTGTTTTTAGGATATAACGATGTATAAAAATTTATCGATTATTCCCCCAATCTTCTGAAAGCCTCAAAATCTCTCTCCTCTCTCCCCCTCAGGCTCCGTATCCTTGTACAAGCCTTATAAGATTGACCTGAATTCTTTCAAGCCCAAAAATGAAGCTTACTGTCTTGAGGTCTGTTAATGAAAGAAAGCTCTGCTCAAAAGAGGTAAAGATGCGGATAACACAATTCTATTTTTTCAAAGAATTAAATATTTCATAGTTACCTTTCATGTCTTTAAGTTGTTTTTTAATTTGCGATTCTAATTTTTTATCTTTTGTCGCTGCCTTTAGCGTAATATTATTCATAGCAGCAATCTTCCCCAACCAATTCCAAATGTCTTTGTTTTCAGAGGCTAAAGATAACAGCTCACGTTGCTGAGCATCCTTTTCCAACTTGAGTTTATTAAGCTCTTTTTCTAATTCTGTTTTGGTAACACCCAAAAGCATTGACTCTTCGGTTATTGTATCCTCCATCCCAAGAAACCTGGCGTAATAATGCGCCATATCTAATTTTTTCCATCCAAATCTGTAGAGCAGCCCTTGAGTATTTGGATATCTTGGATACCAATAACATGCAGAACTATGTCTAAAATCATAAAGACTGAGGTTTTCTTTGCCAAGGATCTGCTTCCCTATCGGCTTAAGTTTCAAATTCAATTCGTCAGCAGTTAAGTTGAAAACGTAGTTATTGTCCTTTAGCCCCATGGTTTTTACATAGCACCTGATTGCATCGGAACTCATCATGAGCTTAATTCTCCTTCCAAAAGTCTTGCTTGTCTCCTGCCTTATATTAACTTCTTTAAAATCCCCTATGAAATCAGATACCTTTACGTTCAACATCTCTGTAACTCTCATCCCGGTATCAAATAAAAAAAGCATTACTACTTTCATATCAGGATCAGCAATCTTTATCATCTCATTCAGCTGGTCATCAGTAAAATAGACAAATTCGGGCTCTCTGTTTATTGAAGTATCTAGCTCGACCGTAATATCTGGAATTTCTATGCCTTTTTTATGATTAATAAGTTGCCACCAATGCCAAAAAGCCTTGAATATTTTAACGTAATCCCCTGTTCCTGTATATACTCCTCCGTCAAGCCTTCTGATTTTTCCCGTCCGCATATCATTGAAAAGTTTATGCATGCTGTCTTCTGAAACCTTGGTAATATTATTTATTTCCTGATATTTTTCCAATAATTCAGCCATAAAGAATATTTTTTGCCTAAGATGATTTAATCTAGTAAAACTACGTGCGCCCTTAGGAGAATGCCTGCTTATATTTCTACCTACCTCCATATCGAATACATACTGCTGGACTATTTCATTATTAACTTTAGAAACATTCGGATTATACGGATTCTTTTTCCATCCTTCGTGCAATTGCTGGTGCTTATACGGGTCAAGCCTCATGCACAAGGCAAGCTATTCGGATTTATAAAACTTGTTATAAATCTCCTCACGCCCAAACCGAGCGCGAGGGGATTTTTCCTTCTACTTAATAATTTCAAACAGAATCGTAATATTTGGCAGCTTTACCGATAAGCTTCTCAAATATATCAATACTAGAATAAATCTCTTTAAATATATTTTCTTTTTCCTGTTGAGTCAGTTCTTTCTTGTAATTAATATTTGGTTTCGCATCTACCAGAATCTCTTCCCTCAAATTTTTCTGATAATGCTTTTCCATCTTCTCCCTCAACATTTATTTTTATGAAGAGTAAAGGCCAGAGGCAATTAAGGCAAATCTGGCTATGCTTCACTTCTCCATTAACAAACGAGCTTCTCATTACAAGCCCTTCTTCACTATTACAAAACTTGCATACCATAAAACTAAAAATAAATGGCAGTTTTATTGTCTTTTCAGCAATCTATATTACTCTTCGTAATCAATCCCCTTCGGTAAAGTATGGTAGTCAAACTTGTACTCTATGACATGGGTAAGCTTCATGCCGACATCCTTTAGAACGCTGTAAATTCTGTTAACTTTCTCCCTTATCTCAAGAACCGCCTTGCCTGCCTTGTCCTCTAATCTCTCCTTAGCCATTTTTCCTACTCTCCCACCCTTTCCACACTCACGGCAAAATCCCTGTTTTTCTTCTCTGCATTCGCAAGGATTGCCTTTAGGTAATTCACTGACTTTATGATCGGCTGCTCAACTCCAGGCACCTTTATGATGACCCATTTGCCATCCCCGCTCACTCTTATTTTCGGCTCGATTCTTTTCTCGTAGCTTTCATTCAATTTTTCTTGATCCATTTTTGTTTTCCTCCTGTTTTAATTCTGAAGGAGTAACGAACAAGCTATTAATAACACTTTTCAGCAAAGAATATTAACGAGAGATATGTTCAAAATAGGAACCCTTAAAGAGAAAAAATAAAATTTATTGCATTGTTAAAGATTATTTATATTTTTGAATCGGTATCCTACTTTTAACGTACAGTCATACATTGATTATTTACACACCCACATGGCAAGTACATTGGCTGAATATCCTTCCCACATAAATTAGGCGAAAAGTATGTGGGGTAGTCAGAGCAACTATAATTTATGTTCATACATTTCCCTTGTTGATTTTGACAACAAGGAGCACAATTTTCGTCTGTTTCACAATACAGAAATTTCGATATATTCTGACAGTCTACCGGGCAGTTTTCCTCATTTTCGCCCAACGAAATCTCGCATTCATTATTTCCACAACAAGGTTGTATTAACTTACGCACACAAAAGAACTTTGTGGGATCATTGGCATAATGGGTTGAAGCATTGCAATAATAGAACTCGCAAATATTACCTGTTGTCGGGCTGATATATGGGGGGTCACAAGGTGGGCATTTTTCTTCAATATCAATATCAACATCATGTATTGTCCATGTCAGTGAACGATTATGGGAATCAATAAATACAAAATCAAGATTATTTCCTTGTATCAAATCTGATTTTTTTATCATGAACAGACTTTCTGCATCATTCCCGTAATCACTAGTTCCCCTAGAAAATAATATATTAATTTTATTCTGAGTTGCCGTGACCTCTTCAGTAGTAAAGAAGTAACCCCCAGAAACTAGGTGTCCTGAAAGCAACACCAAGAAATAATTACTAAAATACAATTGCTGGCAACAACTAGGGAATGGGACTACATTATTTTTTACGTAAACAAAATCTTCTTGGCTCCTTATGACTGCAAATATTAATGTTGAGCCTTCCCCTAGCAAGGGGTCAACGGGGATTGACAGATGAGGCAGGCTGTCGGGGAAATCATACCCTATTATTTTTGGACCATAACGACCAGTTTCCACTAATTTTTCAAAGGGCACAGTATAAGCAGACAAATTCCCTTTTTCCATACATTTGTTGAAACCACACACCTTCCCTTCCGCACAGTCCGTATCCTTACAGCATTCATAATCTAAGCAACTATGATTATCTGCATACTGACAAGAGACGCAGTTTAGTGTTTCGCATTCATGAGAGATGCAGACTTTATCTGATAAGCATTCGTCATTTTTACAGCAGGTATAATTCAGACAAGTGTGATTAGAGAAATACTGGCAATCTCCGCAAGTTACATTCGTTATATCGGCAACCTCTGTTTTCTCCTTTTCTCCGGCCGCTTTATTAAATTGATTCCCTTGTTCATTAATAGTCGCACCCTTTTTCTCTTCAATATTAAACATCTTCACAAACAGCGTTTTGAAGAAACCAATAAAACTATCAAACCAAGATTGCTTTGCCGCATTTTGCGCTTCATTCTGGGCATTAGCGATAACTGAGCCTGCCAGAATTATCATTATTGCTAATAAGACCAGCACTGGCTTTTTCATCTAATTATAAGCAGAAATCTCTATTTAATTTTTTGGATTTGGAGAAAACAAAAGGATTAAATAAAGAAATCGGCTTCCATGGAGATGAAGAAGCTGGCATTAATATTAATCGCTGTGATGGTAATTCTTGCCAGCCTTAACTTGGCAAACTCCACCCCGGTTATCAGCAGTTCGGTTTATGAAATACTGAATCAAAGCAAATGGTGTAATGTAGGTATTATTGTAAACACCCCCGAGGCATTAGATGAGGTTATTGCCATCCTACCAGAAAGTGAATTTCAATTCGAGCAAAAGAGAAATAGCTATCTGCCTTATTTCGTAGGTAATATAACGAGAGAGGGACTTGATATTTTAGCTAATAACTCAAATGTTAGCCAAGTGATTTACAACATAGGAGCGTCTTTAGCCTCTGATAATCCAACTAATATAACAATTCCTGTCTTTATAGACCCAAAAGTACCAGCAGCGCTAGAAAATTTAGAGTGGGTTTATGTCGGAGTTAGCATAAAAGATACGAGTGGGATATACATAGATCCTAGCTTGTCGAGAGAAGAAAAGTTTGCGCTTACACAAGAAATTAAAGATCACTTAAAAATTATTCGCGAGCAAATAGTATCTAATCTTTCAGTAGATGAATTTAATACTACTAGGTTGTCTCTAAGCGGGTTTCATTTTAATGGTTACATCACAAAGAAGGGTTTAGAAAAGCTAAGCAATAGCCCCTATATCAGGTCTATTGTTATTCCCCTTCAAGGTGGCTCTCCTTCTCAAGAAGCTGAAAATCAAACCCTGCCTTATGTTGATCCTGAAATACTGAAAGCTTTTGAAAACCAAACATGGGTTGATGTTATTGTAAGAACTATTGATATTTCAAACATAACCATAAATCTTGATGACCCTGTTGAAAAAAGGTATAGAGATATACAACGTCAGGAAGCCATCCTAAGCAACTTTAGCGACACAATTATTGCAAACTTGCCTCCAGAGGGATTAAGAAGTGTGGCAGAATTATCTAATGGCTTTGGAGCCTTTATTACAAAAGAAGTTTTTGACATCTTAGCTAACGATTCGAGAATAACTAGAATTTACTACTCAACCCCCATATATGGCGCTTCAAATCCTAAGCCCTATATTGACCCGGCAGTTATAACCGCTTTCGAGCAAAACCAGACTTGGGTTGATGTTTATGTGGTAATTGTAGATATATCAAATATTACTTTTCAAGGCACAAAAGAGGAAAGGAGGGTATTAGTAGATCAAAAAAATGCTGTGCTTAGAATAGCCCTAGAAAATATTTTAGAAAACTACTCTGAAAGAGAGCTGAATATGATTTATAAGAGCAATGGGGATTTTGATGCAAGCATAACAAAAGAGGGATTAGATAAGTTATCCAATGACTTTAGAATTAAAGAGATACATTTAGAGTATAAAGGTACGGGATATGCTTCTAGCGATAATCAGAATATATCTTTACAGCAACCCAATAAAATAGAAAATCAAACACAAATAAAAACACCTTCTCAGTTAAAATCAAAGACATTCTTTCAAAATATCATTGATTTCTTTAAGGCATTATTTGGATGGAAATAAAAGGGCAGTTTATCGTCATGCCCAGGACTTTTCTCCTTTCTGTTAAACGTTATATGCCTCAAGCAATGCCTCTTGAAGCTCATCCTTTAAGCCATCATCAAGCAGCATTGTTGTAGGGTACCACTTGCCGTCTTTCCCCTGCGACTGAGGCATCGTGATGAACAAACCATTCTTGCCCTCAACTATCCTTACCCCCTTCACAAGAACCTGGTTTATCACAACATCAGCAAACGCTTTTAACGGACTGCCGTTGTTTTCAAACCGATGCAACCGCGCCACTTCGATCATCTGAATCACCTCCTTCATTTGTTTTTGGTAAGGGAAATTGAATCCCCACCATTGGTTTTTTAGTCTGTTCCGTAAAAGATGCACACACCCCTGTCAGGAAATTACCCATCAGATTTTGCTGATTACCTCTATGGCCATCAGGGAAATTGAAAACCAAGGGCTCAAGTATTACAACTTCATCGCTCTCGCCCTCGTACACGATTCTTCCGTTGTCGTCCGAATACCACTCGAAGTAAAAATAATCAGCATACTTGTTCTCATCCTTGCCTGTTGTAAAATCCCCTAACTCTCCTTTCTGCACCTTGCCGAAGCCTTTGAGATAATCTTTCCTCCCTAATCTCCCGCCACCTTCATCAACCATGCTTTTGATGTCCTGCTGGATTTTCTCGAACGGCTTTTCAAACCTCACTTTCCCGGAAGCAATATAATTCTGCTTTAGCCTTATCCTCACAACACCTATCGTGAGCAGATAAACCCAGCCTAACGCTTTGTTATTCTTAAACTCAAGTTCCCCGCCTATAAGATATTCATAGGGCCTCCAAGCCATGACTAACCTCCTTTTCTTTAACTGCTGATTTTATTCCAGAATCACAGTTTTCCCTGCGACCAAAACATCGCCCGGACTTTTAAGCTTCCCGAGAATTTCTTTGTTAACCAACACTGCCAAGGGCTCAGTAACATAATCTCCTTTCGTGCCGTTCAGGGCCGCAATCACTGCTGTATCTATGCCCTCTAATTCAGTCGCAAGCAGCACAAAATTGCTGAACTGGCCGCTTATTATGTGTCTGTATTTCTTTGTTTCTTCAGGGGTAATGCTTCTCATCACTCAACTCCTTTCTACAATCAGGATTTTTACTTCACTATTCTTTCCTGTTAATATCCATCTGATTCCTGTAATCAGGGATATTACAATCAGCTGCTTTTCCGCTATCTCAAAACACATAGACAGCAAAAGGCTGACAAAACACAGACAGGGATATCCCAACATCACTACCCAGTCTTTTGTTTCCTGAAACCTTGATTCAGACACAATGTTCCTATTGCATATTCTTTTCACTCACTCCCCCTTTCCCCTCATTGCTGAAAGAGCATGCGCTGCATTTTGACTTATCCTTGCATGCCTCGCAGATCGCCCCGGAAGGAATGAACTTCACCAAGTCGGTAAAAATCCATTCCAGCGTTTTAGTCATGGGCTTATTTAACGACCAGGATATTCTCCGCAAAGTACAGCTTGCTTCATAACTCAGCTCCGGTGTATATGCCATCTTTCTCCTCCTTTCCTGTGCAATAATTACAGCTGCATTTAGACCACCCGCAACACGCGCACATCTCGCAACCCTCAGCATGAATAAGCTGAGCCCCGCAATCAGGACAAAACTCCATACCAATCACCCCCTTTCTCTTAGAAATAAAAAAAGAGCAACCGCTATTAGCAATTGCTCTTTCACTAATCCCGTCGTCGAGACAGGATTTAATTACCCTTCATTAAGAAGAGTACTAATCAATTAAAGATACAGAGAAATCAGGGGTGAGGATTTTAAATAGGTTTTCAGCAAAGTATATTAATTTGCTGAAATTGAGGAAGATTTTTAAGGACTGCTGCCTTTGTAAAACAATGGATAAAAAAGAAGAAAAGAAAAAATCTTGGTTTAGGAAACATCCGATTCTAACCGTTATATTAATTATGATTTTGATACCTGCTATCGGAGGTTTTTTTACTGGGTTGAGGGAAAATAATACTCCCAACAATGTTAATCCATCTACAGTGGCAAAGAATAATCCTTGTCCTGAATTATCAAACGCGAAGTTACTAAGTTATAACAGTCTAATGCAGAGTTGGAGTGTAGAAGTTCCACCTTATAAAACGGCTAATGAAGAGGTAGTTTATAGCACGGCTTTAAAGACAACAAAGAACGATAGCATCATTTACTGCAATGTTGGTTCGGAAGAAGGGCAAAATGCTAACTGGATATATTGTGGAGACACTTTAAGTCCTATAACACTGAATATTTTAGATTCCCAAGGAACGATTACAAAAAAGATAGCCGTTCAGGTAATACTGGATAAAAACTCAAAAAATTATGTAAAAACTGTATGTGATGCTTATCTGATATAATCTAATTTTAAAATTCTAGAGATGTGGTTAACTTTATTTTCCCGTCTTCTGTCTTTAATTCCTGTCTTATTCTCGCTTCAACCTCTTTATTCACAGCCACGCAAATCACCTCATCAAAAGCCTTAACATCTCTTTCAATATTCTTAATATAATCAGAATTGCCTGTTTCAATTTCAACCGCAACTTTCTTTCCGTTGCCCATTACAATAATATCCGGTTTGCCGTTAATATGTTCCTCAATCAAAACATCAAAATCCTTGCTCCTGTAATACTCGCCAATCTTAAACTTCCAGAATTTATGAATAATGCTTTCCTTGTCATCAACAGTCTTATAGCCAATCTCATTTAACATCATTCTTCCTTGCTGAGTCAATTCGAATAGAGTAATCCAGCCTTTACTTGTGATTATCTTTTTCGGTGCAATAAAGCCATTTGAAATCAAATCATCCTTGCATTTATTTCCTGCTTGCAAATAAACTCCTATTCTCTTGTATCTTTGAGTAACGCTTGATAAAGGGTTAAGAAAAATATCCGCAAGAAACCTTTCCTTCAGACCAGAGGGGTATTCTAAAAACCCATCCTCTTTATTATCCCCCGCAGAATACCCCCTATTTTCACCCTCTTTAGCGTCGCTGGAAGGTTTAGAATACCCCCTCCTGTTCTCAATAAGCCATTCATCAGTTATTTTGCCCTTCTCAACAGGCACATATAAGAACTGGACAAGGCAGGGATTGATTCTTTCCATAATCTTCGTTATTCCCTGTCCGGTTTTCAGCATGTTCAGGTATGCCTCATCATCTCTCGGAATAAAAATAGCCTTCCGGGCCGCCTCGATATCCTCTTGATGTTGCAATGCAAGAAAAATTAACGTCCTGGAATTTCCTAAAACATACGTAGGCAAAAGCGAAGGATGCTGCGTTATGCTGACTAACCCCTGCCCGAAACTTCTTATCTCTCGATAGACGTTCTCAAGGCTGTCAATCTTGTCCTTTTCATATTTCATTTTCTGAAATATATTATGGATTTCTTCGAGAAACAAAACATGCCTCAGCTTCTCACTTTCACCCTGCCCTAATCTGTAAAGATGAATAAATCTTATTATCATCTCCATGAAGAATATCCTTAATGGCTTTGGCATTTCCTGATCCAACTCAAAGATAACGGGTTTCTCAAGCAGTTCTTCAAGCTTAATCGGGTCTCTTGTATTGAATGATTTCGATGCGCTGCCAAATGTGAAGCTGTTGAATATCCTCTTCGTGCTTTGCCACCACAAAAACTCGCGACCGCCAACCTTAATCTTGCTCAACTCGTTTAATCCATCGTAAAAATTAGGATAGAAATTATCGCTTTTAACCTCCTTAAACAGTTTTTCATATATCCTTATGAAAATATCGCCTACCCCCAGCCCTGCAAGATGGCTTTTTTCAAGACATTCAATTATTACAGATATCCAAGACTTGTAATCTATGTTTGGGGGCGGCCTAAACGGATTCCAGAGGAACGGAAGAACATCCCTTCCTATTGTATAAACCTGCACATCTTTCAATTCAGGAAAATTATTCAGGCTTAGCATGGAACGCCATTGTCTTTTCCAGTCAATAACCATAAAAGGAATTTTCTTTTTTAATAACTGCAAAGCCAGCAGCATTCCCGTATTTGTTTTTCCACCGCCCGTTATGCTGAATATTCCGGCCTGTCTTATGAAATCTGCTTCTTTAAGATACAATGGAAATAATTTTTTATCCCGATAAATAACCTTGCCTAAAATAAAATCGCCCTTGGCCTGCTCTTCTGAAGGCGGAGATAATAGAATAATCTTATCTTGTAATGGCCCATGTTTCAAAACTTTCTCTGCGATTATCTGAATATCAAGCTCAAGCTCTTTACGCTCCTGCAAATTCGAAGCTAGCCACATATACCACAGTTCATCTGCCTTCTCACCAATTATAGGCTTCAGTTTTCTGCACAGATCCTCTACATCCATCATTTTCAACGTTCAGAAATGTTTTCCTGCCTCCCAAATTCCAGTAATCTTTCAGAGCAGAAAGTAGATATTTTTTTAAGAACATTAAATCCTTCCAGCATTCATGGTATTCCTGCCGTTTTTCCTTTTCCAAATCTTTCACCTGGCTTTCAAGTTGCGTCCTTCTCCTTGAAAATGCTAAGTCAAGATCAGGCGTATACTGCCTTTTAGTAAGAAAATGAATCTGTTCAAGATAAGAATCTGTTTTGCATATATCAGAATCAATTCTTTTTAACAATTCAGAATCAAGTTTCTCTCTCGTAAGAATTTCATTGAACAAAGCTTTTACCGTAGCCTTTAATGTCCTGCCCTTGTCAGCAAATACCTTGTCAACCACTCCCTTATCAGCAGGCTCTTCATTCAAGACAATGCTTTCAAGGCCTTGCTCAAGTCCGGTTTCATAATAATTTCTTGGCTTCAGTGCAGGATTATCCAAATAGGAAGGGAGTGCATTTGCATAGTCTGAATTGCGGTATTCCATTACTAATAAGTAGCACTCGATTGATTTATAACAATTTTCAGCAATCTATATTAAAATCTCAGAATCAAACTCTATTATCTCAAGTCCATCAGAATTAAACATGAATCTCTTGGGCTTTTCCTCATATTCAATGAGGAGATTAAGCTGCGCGAGCCTGTTCAATGCCCTGTAAGCGTCGCTTGTCGCCATGCCCGGCAGTTTTTCCATAATCGTGTATGGAGTTATTATCCTGCATTCAAGCCTCAGTTCATTTGCCTTGATGAATACGCTTCTCAGCTGCGTGCAGTAAGGGCATTGCAATTTACCGTATGCTATCCAGTTTAATGAAGGTGGGGGTTTTACTTTCTGGTTAATCCCTTTTTTCTTCAGTGCATTTGCTACGGTCTTTAATTTGCCCGGACTTATACCATAAACTTTCCCTATTTTTTCTTCCGGATTCAAGCACTTGATTATTTTTTCTGATTCAAGTCTTCTGAGAATGATATTCGCGTAATTGTTCTTGGTCAGGCCTGTTTTAACCCTTAGCTGCATTGGCGTTAGAGGTTTTTTGGATAGTTCAGAAAGGACAGAAGAGATGCACCTAGAAGTAAGCCAACTTACCTCTTTTTTCATTAAGGCAAGACGAAATTACTATTTAATCGGCTTTTCAGCAGAGTATATTAATGGGGGTTTTGGAGAAAACAGGGATTGAGAGGAGTAAGGATGGGAGAAAGATAGGAGTTTATTTTATGACAAGGCTTAAAAGCAATTTCTGTTTACTTAATTGATGCCAAAACTCAGTATAGACACAATTACATCTATCATAGGAAAGATACTGCTAATAATAAGCATGATTATGGTTTCTGTTTTTGCTTATTATTATCTCAAAAATAATACGAATTTTTTTACCCAAGCAGAATTACTGATAGGAGCAAATGGACAACTTATTGATGGGAAGCTCATCCTTCTATTAAGTAGCAGTATTATTTTATTTGGTCTCTCTATGTTTCTTATAGACGGCTTCTGGCGTATATTTTGGAATTTCTTATGGGATTTTTTAATTAATAGCATAGCATTAGCTTTATTTTTAATAGGTGTATTCAGCTCTTATTCAAAATTGAATTTCAAATTAGCATTAATTGTTGGGGCATTTATTATCTATTTCACAGTTGAAAAAGCTAAAGAATATTTCAAGGAGAAGAAAGGAAGGGTTACTTAATTTCAGCCCAATCTTTGCAGATTAAAGTAGCTTGTTCCAAAACAGTTTCAGTGGCTTTCTTTTGCTTATCGGGTGGGTAGCCATATTTTCTGAGAATTCTTTTAACCATGACTCTAAGTTTTGCCTGAACACTTTCCCTTAAAGTCCAGTCTATCGTAACATTCTTGCGGACAGTATCAACAAGCTCTCTTGCAATATCTCTTAATGTATCATCGCCAAGAACCTTAACAGCACTATCATTTACTTCTAGCGCATCATAAAAAGCAAGCTCATCCTCAGACAGTTTTAATTCTTCCCCTCGCTTATTGGCCTCTCTCATCTCTTTTGCCAACTCAACCAATTCCTCTATAACTTGAGCTGCCTCAATTGCTTTATTCTGGTATTTTCTTATTGTCTTCTCAAGCATATCGGCAAAAGACTTTCCTTGAACCAAATTCTTTCTTGATCTTGTTCTGATCTCATCATTAAGCAGTTTTCTGAGTAGTTCTAGGGCAAGATTTTTATGTGGCATACCCTTGACTTCTGCCAAGAATTCGTCTGAGAGAATTGAAATATCTGGCTTCTTTAATCCAGCTGCTTCAAAAATATCCACCACCTTATCAGACACTATTGCCCTAGAAATAATCTGTTTTATTGCTGAATCTAATTCTTCTTCTGTTTTTCCTGTTGAAGTCTCAAATTTTGAAAGTCTGGCTCTAACTGCTTGAAAAAATCCAACATCATCCCTTATCTTTAAAGCCTCTTCATGAGGAACAGCAAGAGCGAATGCTCTCGATAATTGCGTAACGTAAGATAAGCATCTTTCTTTACCACTTTTTTGCTTAAGAATATGCTCTTCAGCCATTGCAAGAATAGACATCTTATCTTTAATGGAGGCTGTAAAAAATTTCTTGTAATCAAATTTATCAAACAGGATAGTTACTACCTCATATCTTTCAAGCATCAATGCAACTGCTTCTTCTTGGTTAAATGTTGGCTTTCCTTCGCCACCGCTTTCAGTATATTCTGCAAGTGCCTTTTTTAATTCATCAGCAATGCCTAAATAATCAACAATTAATCCGCCGGGCTTATCCTTGAATACTCTGTTTACCCTAGCTATCGTTTGCATCAATCCGTGACTCTTCATAGGCTTGTCAATATACATAGTGTGAAGGCATGGCACATCAAAGCCAGTAAGCCACATATCTCTTACAATGGCAATCTTCAGCTCATCACTTTCATCCTTCATCCTCTCGCCAATCTCTCTTCTCTTTTGCTTATTCCTTATATGCTCCTGCCAAGCTACAGGATCACTTGCAGAACCAGTCATAATAACTTTGATTATGCCTTTCTTGTCATCTTTGCTGTACCATTCAGGCCTTAATTTCACTATCTCATTATGCAAATCTATGCAGATGCGCCTGCTCATGCAGACAATCATTGCCTTTCCTTCCATAACCTTGAGGCGTTCTTCAAAATGATTAACAATGTCTTTGGCAATCTGTTTTATTCTCTTCTCACTGCCGACAATGGCCTCAAGTTTCGCCCACTTGCTTTTTAGTTTTTCCTTCTTTGCGACTTCCTCGCCTTCAGTAACTTCCTCAAATTCAGGGTCTATCTTTGGTTTTTCCTCGCTCTTTAATTCGAGTTTTGCCAGTCTACTTTCATAATAAATCCTGACTGTTGCGCCATCATTGACAGCCTGCTCAATATCATAAATATCTATGTCATTCCCAAAGACAGAACGAGTGTTTCTATCAGATTTTTCAATTGGAGTACCCGTAAATCCAATGAAAGAGGCATTTGGCAAAGCATCCCTCATATGCCTTGCAAAGCCATCAATAAAATCATACTGGCTTCTGTGGGCTTCATCAGCTATTACAACAATGTTTCTTCTATCAGAAAGCATTGGATATTTGTCGCCTTTTTCTTCCGGAAAGAATTTTTGAATTGTGGTAAATACAATGCCTCCGGAAGAAACTTTAAGGTATTCCCTTAGTTTTTCTCTTGAATCTGCCTGAACAGGCTTCTGTCTAAGCAATTCCTGGCAGCCGCTGAATGTGCCAAATAATTGATCGTCTAAATCATTCCTATCAGTTAAGACAACAACAGTAGGATTATCCAAGGCAAGAACAAGTTTCCCTGTGTAGAAAGCCATTATCAAGCTTTTCCCTGAGCCCTGCGTATGCCAAACCACACCACAACGCCTATCACCTTTTGAACTTGATGCCTTTATTGTTGCTTCAACCGCTTTATTTACTGCGTGATACTGGTGATATGCAGCTATTTTCTTTGAAACCTTGATAACATTTTCCTTGCCATTTTTTTC
Organism: Candidatus Omnitrophota bacterium; assembly: GCA_026387315.1. GTDB lineage: Bacteria > Omnitrophota > Gorgyraeia > Gygaellales > Profunditerraquicolaceae > UBA6249. The sequence goes on along the minus strand of JAPLLY010000017.1, from coordinate 33,588 downwards.
CTGCTCAAAAACAACGAAATATCTTATTAAGTCCAGCAGAATTTCTTTATCAAACATGCCCTTTATTAGAACTTCAATCTGGGGAATTTTTGTTGGAGCCTTTTCCTTTCCATCTATTGTTTTCCAAGGTAGGAATCTTTCCCATTCAGAAGTTAATGTGCCCGCCCTTGCATCAAGACCATCACTCACAACCAAAATTTCATTGTAATTGAATAAGGAAGGAATCTCTGTTTTGTATGTCTGAAATTGATTATATGCGGTCTTTACTGTGGCATTTTCATCAGCAGGATTTTTCAGCTCAATTGCAATCAGAGGCAAGCCGTTGATAAATAGGAGTATGTCGGGTCTTCTATTATAGTTATTTTCTATGATGGTGAATTGGTTTATAGCAAGGAACTCGTTATTTTTATTCTTTGGATCGTCGAAATCAAAAAGCCAGACCTTATCACCTTTTATTCTTCCATCATGCTTATACTCGACATCCACGCCTTCAACGAGCATCTTATGGAAATTATGATTATTGACAATGATGCTTGGACTTTCATTTCTAAGTATTCTCTTTACCGCTTCTTCTTTTGCTTCTTGAGGTATTTTTGGATTAAGTCTTTCAATAGCCTCTCTCAGCCGATCGACTAGAATAACATCTGAATAACTTTGCCTTTCAGGCTTTTCTCCATCAGGAGCTATATTAGGACCATAAATAGTTTTATAGCCAATCTCTTTCAGGATATCTATGGCAACTTGCTCAACTTCTGATTCTATTATTGCGCGTGTCATGCTCTTGCCTCTATAGGAACTCTAATTTTTCCTAACATCAATCTTGGAAGAAGAGAATCGCGGATTTGCGATAGCTTTTCAGACTCTACATTTGCAAAAATAAGCTTCTCAAATACAGGGTTTAATGCTTTATCCATCTTTGATAAAGCATCGTAATTAGGAACTAAAGCAAAGGAGTTTTTTAAGTGGTGCCTTTGTATATGTCCCATTGTAGTTGCTTTTCCCTCTGCAATCTGTCGATATTCTGGCAAGTGGTGCATAACCCAATAATAATAAAACCATTTAGGATACTTTTCTGAAGTAACCTTGAATAAATGTTGATTCAAAGCACCCTTCCCGCGTGTCCAAATTACGAGCTCGAGACTGCCAGACCACGAAAATAGAACATCACCATCATTAATAATGTATTCCTTTGATATCTTTGTGCTTGCCTTATCAGAAGAGTCAGTTATCCCTTGTCTCAATTCTCTTATTTTTATAACTGGCAGATATTCATCTTCGCTTTCTGGAGGATAATTCTGTAAAGCTAATCCATTCAAAAAACCTGCGATTTCATCAATCGGTTTAACTTCCCACCCCTTAGGAATTTCGCCCACCTCAGAATTAGTCATCTTACCACCACTTGATTTGTATGGCTTTCCTTGCTCATTTGGAAACTCGAAATCTACAAACCATCTCTTGAATATTGCCTGACCGATTGACTCTAGGGTTTTATTCATCTGCTGGTTAAGCCCGATTTTGTCGTCTAAATCTGAAAGGATTTTGGCTATTTTCTCAGTTTCAATTGTTAAAGAGGGTATAGTAATTTCTACTTTTGAGAATTGACTTTTATTTAGTATAGGAACTGCTGTTGATTGTTTTCCTAGATTTTTTATACTTGCGGAAATATTTAAAATAGCATAATAAACAAAATCAGAAGAAATATTAGGAACAATTGAGTTAATTTGCTGATTAGTTATGCATTCTTCTGTCGTCATAACAACTTTCCCCATATCCGAACCGATACAAGAAACACAAATAGAGTTTTTTGGTATCAAACAATTTTTTACAGAGTTTTTACCTTTTCCCGATAAATATCTTTCAGTTTCAAAAATATATTTTTGTCCTTTCATATCACGAGGCGTTACGAATGGGTATTCTTGTCCGAAATTATCTTTGCTCTCCGTTTTAGGAGTTTTACCAGTTATAACTTTACCTAATTGCATTACATTCTTCACTTCCCAATCTTCGGGAATCATTCCTATTTCAGTCTCTTTTAATTTTGATTTAGTTTTCATTTCCGAATACCAATCTATTTTCTTGTATTACATGCCCGTTTTGAAATATAGCCCATTGACTGTTCTCTTTAGTATCTCCCAAAATCAGGTAAAATCCATATCGGTACCCATAATCAGACGTTAATCTCTTTAGATTATTAGTATCCTTGTCGATATCACTTTGCGATCTATTATTCCATTTCTTAATCTCAAAACAAATAAAATCATTATTGCCATCAAAAATTCTTTTATGCACAATTATATCTACAAATCTCTTTGTTACTGTTCCATCTTCGTTCTGAATCTGCTTTCCAGGTCTTTCTGTTACTTGATAGACTCTGCCATTCTGATCAATTAACCCCTCAAATGAGCTATTAAAATCACAATCTACAAAGAAATTAGTTAAATTATTTTGTAAGTAATGTGCGAATCGGAAAACAAGACAACGTTCACATATGCCTCTCCTGTTATTCCTATTGAATAAAAGCGCATCTTTCGTATAAAGCTGTCCCAAGCATTCTTTTATCAATATTTTTATTTCATCTAGCGGAGATTCTCTAGATATCATATCCCAAACCACCTAAGTTTTTCTTTATTTCCTGTTCAAGCTCTTTTGACTTTTTGAATTGGGAGGAAAGCTCCGAAGTAAGCCTTTTCATCTTCTCGTCAAAAAGCTCATCGTCCTCTTCAATATCTTCGGCTCCAACATATCTGCCCGGAGTTAAAATATGGGCATGCTTTCTTATCTCTTCAAGATTGACTGCCTTGCAGAAGCCTTTAACATCCTGATATTTTCCACTCTCGCCTCTCCATGCATGATAAACAGATTCTATTTTCTTTATTTCTTCGTCGGTTAGTTCTTTGTGCCTCCTATCAATCAATACACCCATATTCCTTGCATCAATGAACAAAACCTCTCCTCTTCTATCTCTGAATTTATGATTTTTTTTGTCTCGAGCGATGAACCAGAGACAAGCTGGAATCGTTGTGTTGTAGAAAAGCTGTCCGGGCAAAGCCACCATGCAATCTACTAAATCTTTTTCAATTATATCTTTCCTTATATCTCCCTCTCCTGAAGTATTGGAAGACATTGAGCCATTTGCCAATACAAAGCCTGCTAATCCTGTTGGATTTAAATGATAAATGAAATGCTGCACCCACGCAAAATTAGCATTTCCCTCCGGAGGCGTTCCATGCTTCCATCTTGCATCTTTTCTTAGCAAGTCGCCTTTCCAATCGCTGTCATTAAAAGGCGGATTGGCTATAACAAAATCTGCCTTCAAATCTTTATGAGCATCATTGAGAAAACTTCCTTCATTGTTCCATTGAATATCAGCATCAATTCCGCGGATTGCGAGATTCATTTTGCACAGTCGCCAAGTTGTTTGATTTGATTCCTGTCCATATATGGAAATATCTCCTATCCTGCCACCATGGGCCTGAACAAATTTTTCGCTCTGAACAAACATTCCACCTGAACCGCAACAAGGATCAAAAACTCTGCCTTTGTATGGTTCAAGCATCTCAACAAGCACCTTTACTATGCTTCTTGGAGTGTAGAACTGTCCGCCTTTTTTGCCTTCTGCATCAGCGAATTGCCCGAGAAAATATTCATAAACCCTTCCAAGAATATCCTTGCTTCTGTTTTCCTTATCTCCAAGAGCAATAGTGCCTATCAAATCAATCAGCTCGCCAAGCCTTGATTTATCGAGATTAGAACGCGCATAATTCTTTGGCAAAACACCTTTAAGTGTTGGGTTACCTTTTTCGATATCATCCATCGCATCATCAATAAACTGGCCTATCGTAGGTTGTTTTGCATTCTTCTGTAAATAATCCCATCTTGCTTTCTTGGGAACATAGAAGACATTCTCTGCCCTGTATTCATCTGCATCTTCAGGATCGGCTCCTTTTTCAGCAGATAATTTTTTATGAAGCTCATAAAAAGCGTCTGAGATATATTTAAGAAATATCAACCCAAGAACAACGTGCTTATATTCGGCAGCATCCATATTATTTCTTAGCTTGTCTGCTGTCTGCCACAGCTTTTCTTCAAAATGAAGTTCTTTTTCTTTTTGCTGTTTCATGGATATCTACTCCTTAAAAATAACCTTAAAAGGCTTAATAATTTTTCCTTCTCTCGCAATCCCTATTTTTCAATAAATTCTAAAATCCGGTTCTTATCTATCCCTTTACTCAATATCTCTGCCTGATTCCTTTTTGCTCCCAATCTCTCTAATTTTCTGCTGTAAAAGGTAAACCCATGCCTCACCATAATATTTTGCTGCCTTACTTTTCTTCTGAATGACTTAATCTGCCTATCTGTCCACTTAGGATGAATATAATAATCCTCGTTAGTCTGTTTCTGCCGTGGATTGTAATGCTCGAATGTTTGGTTTAATGGCCTGTACCTGCAATCAGCTATCTGAACTCCCCATTTCTTGCATTGCTTCAGCTTCTTAACCATTTCATAATAATCCTGCTCAAAATTATAAATCATGAAAACATAAATCTCTTTTCTGGGATAGCCAGCTTCAACCAACATATCAATCTGTTTCGTTATCAGTTTCTTTTGGTTATAACCATGATCCCACGCAATTCTCGGGCTAAGGAATCTTGCCTGTTTCAGTAATTTTGCCACTTCAGGCGTAAGCAACCTACCATCAATCCCACACTGGCTTTCCGAATAGACAACTCTGCCGTTATGCTTTGCATTCTTCAATTCTTCCAAAATATCTGTTATATGCGGATTAGCTAAAAGATTGTTGTCATAAAAAATAACCCTGTTGCTGCAAATCTCATCTTTAATGCTCTTTTTAGAAACAAATTCTGGTTCAATTTTCCACGTGCCGCAGAACTTGCATTTTCTCAGACAGCCCCTACTGGTATGAACAATCTGATAATCAACATCCACCAAGTCATAGGCTGGCTTAAACTTTTCAACCCTTTCATCAACTCCCACAAAAACCTCATCACAACCTGACTGCTTGCAATGTTCAGGCATTAATGAGGCATATATTCCACCCACACTCACTTTCGCTTTAGGATATGTCTCCTTGTAGAATTTCACGCTCTCCCATACATAATTAGACCAATAGGTAAAAAGAGAGGTGATCTTGACTTGATTGGGAATAAAATCTGCAAAATGTTGATTCCCTCTTACCAACTTTACTTCATCTCCTTTTGTCCGGTGATAGCTTGCTAATTTAAGCAAGCCTACAGGTAAAAAATCCCTATGATTTTTGCTTTTAGGCGGTATCGGAAAGTTAGGTTCAACTAAAAGAACTTTCATTTTACCTCTGTTAAATTTATCAAGCTACTTGCTTTTTGTATTCTATACATTTTTTCTTAATCTCTGGCTGCTCTTCAAAGAACCTATTAATATCAATGTATTCTTGTGTTATAATTTTTAACACTCTATCCGGATAAACTTTTGCTAATATACTCGCAGGATTTTCTCCACCGTATCCATCTGGCAATCCTTTGTATTCACAATCAAAAATAAAACTTACCATTTTAGTGCTAGCGTTCTCGCCAATATATGTAAATCTATCTAAACAATCAACATCAAAATTTTTGCTTTGACCATATTTAATTATGATTTTAGGAACTGTAACTAATAGGAATTGATAATAAGAATTAATTTGTTTGGAAGGATATTTTTGTTCAAAAGCTTCTTTGAATTTTATTGTTTCTTTACTTGCTAAATTAACATCAAGGCAGTCTGAGAGTTGTTTTCTACCTGTATCATCATCCCATTTTTTAACAGCCGGTACAGATAAGAATAAAGTAAATGATTGTTTCGTAAACTCTTGTATCATAAACATCTTCAATATGGCATCCATAACTTTAGAAGTATTGTTGTCTTCATGTCTAAACATTGGGCCTGAGAAATCGAGATTTATAACGTCAAAAGGAAACCATTTTTTAGCTCGATCAGTAAATCCTATATTTCCCGCACCGACAAATTCTTCAAAAGTTCCTTGATATCCTCTGGCACCAGGAAGACAGTTATAGATTCTTGTGTATCTTTCAGAATTCTTTTCACAGAAGGCTATACTTTCAGGGGAGTAACCAGTTTCTGTTGTCTGAATAAGACCTTTTTTAGATAAGAAGATAATATCGTAAGCTTTAATAGAAGTAAAGGTTAGTAATCTGATAAATTTTCTTTTATTTTTATCCCTTCTAATTAAAGCATAATGTGCCCATTTCTCTCTCACAAACCATTTTTCAGAGGTATTATAAACCTTATCGTCTTCCGAACCGATATAAGACTTCATTTTTTCAGATTTGTCCATTCGCTCAAACTATTAATAAAATAATCTTTCAATTTGCTTAAGTCACCATTCGCATTATGGTAAGATGTTTCGAATAAAATAAGCACCTCTTCTAGTAAATCTTTTTCTTTTTTCTTCTTTTTCTTAAATATAGGATGCCCCTTAAAAACCAATACTTCTTTTTTTTCAATGTCTATATCTACTGGGAATTTTCCTGTTTTATCAAGAGGCTTGATTTGAAAATTTTTGTTAAAAACATCTTTTAGATATACTTTTATATTCTCTTCGCGTGATTTCTTCTCAGTAACTTCGGTTTCTTCTTTTCTTTCCGTATATCTTTCTCTGCATCGTGGAAAAACTTCAGCATGAAGCTTTGTATGTAAATAATTCTTTAATTTTCTAAAGTGGGGGTGAGTTATAATAAATGAGCTTCTATTAATATTCATTGCTTCCTCTAATCCTTCGTCTATGTATATTTCTCCAAAGACCCAAGGCAAAAATAACTTCTCAGCATATGGGTAACTTAGAAAATCTGGGTCAGAACCACCAATAGAGGTATTCTTGATTCTTATTATTATCCCTCTTAGATGAGGAGGAAAAATTTGTCTTTCTTGATTGTATATATAACCTCTAAATTTTAGCTTCGAACCATCAGGAAAATCATTAAACTCTTCTTCAAAATAGTATAGGTCATAACTTTCTTTCTTATCAAATATGTCCTTCTCTCCCGGCAAAAGTATTGGTTTTTTTATTATTATCCCATCAAAATCTACCAAAAACTTCAGTTTATGTATGGTATTTTTTAAATTACTAATCGATTTAGACTCTTGTTTAAACCAATTTGGATTCTTTACTTTGATCGGTCCTTCCTTTAAGTAAGGCACAGGAACAGTATTTGCCACATCCAATACTAAACGCCAATATCCTCCGATATCCTTTGAAGAGTCTAAGTACTTTTTTTCAATTTCCTCAATAATGCCTTCAAATTTTCTACCTTCAAAAGTAGCAATTTTAATCCCAGCTTCATGAATATCTTTATCTTCCAATAGGTCCTTAAAATCTTTACTTAACCCGCTTAAAAGAATTATAGTATAGTGTGAATTTTTTTCTTCTTCTAAATTGGTTAATTTAACTTGGCTTATTTCGTAGAAATCTTTTTTTTGATGAACTGTCTTCTTAAATTTTTCAAAGTCAATTTCTGCTTGAAACTTAAAGTTTTCTCCTCTCTTTGAAGAAATTACTGTCATTTTATCGCAGATTTCAGAAACAGATATAAATCCAATGCCAATTTTCCCAATTATTGGTCTTTTAAACTTTAGGGTATTCTCTCTCTTATCCCTTTTATCTGACCTGCTTATCCACAAGAATTTAGTGCTGAAATCAACATAATTCATCCCGTCGCCATCGTCTGTAATTGAAAAGGTATCAAACTCTGGCTTAGCTCTTACGATGACTTCGCTTGCGTCGGCATCAAAAGAGTTGCTTATCAATTCTTTAATACAGTTTGCAGGATTACTATATATACCCTTACTTAAATGCTGTATAATTTGAGCAGCAACCTTCATATGAACAATCTGCTCTTGACCAATCTGCAACTTCAACGCTTCCTCTTTTTCTTTATCCTTAGCCATATTACACCTCTTTTAATATCCTATATATTGCTCCGGCTCTTAATAAAATTATCTAAATCCTCAGGCTTAATTCTCCACTGCTTTATCTTTGTGGCCCGAATCTGCTTCTCGCGGATAAGCTGCCTCACCCGATACTCGGTAAGCCCTAACTGCTTGGCAACATGCCTGACTGTTAAATAAGTCTCAATCTTCATCATCACCGCGCACCTTCTTTGATATTATCATTTAACATTACTTAACATTATAACACATTCAGAAAAAAGCCTATAGCAAAATCATGGCTCCCTCTTTTTCTTCTGCGCTTTCTTCTTTTTCCACTCATCGAGCAATCCAAAGAAGCCGCCCAGGTTCCGGCTGATCTTCTCATATTCCTCTTCAGATATCTGCCTGCCGTACAACTCGGACCATTTTTTGATTTGTTCCTTTTTGCTGAAGATATCTTTCATAACCCCTTACCTAAATAGTCATTTATCCTTTTCCTGAGTTAACATTACTTAACATTATAACACATCAAAAAAAAGAAACCTATTGAATTATGCTGGATTGCTCTTTAGTTTCAGATGCCTCTATCTTTTTTGAGTTACTTCAGCCTCTTCTGCCTGAACAACTTCAGGAGGAATCTCGTCCTTTCTCGTAAGAGTGAGATAAACAACCAAGCCCAAGATTGCAATAAGGAAGATTGCGCTTGTTATGGTCATCCCCAAACCCAGCCCGCCATCAGCGCGAGCCTGTGAAAGGAAATCTCCAATAGATGCGCCCAGCGGCCTAGTCAAAATGTAAGCCAACCAGAAAGCAAGTACTGCATTCCTAGACTGGTGCTTATGTTCCAATTTCAGGATTCCCTTAAAAGCAAAGTGCGCGATGGTCACGAATGCAATAAGTCCGGCGAATATGTACAGCGAGGTCAAATATCCTAAGCCAAACTTTTCAGCACTAAGGTCACCTGCGGCAGTGCCCAAAGCAAAAGTGAACAGGATAGCCAGCCAGTAGAATGCCTCACGGCGAGTCGTTACAATGGAATGCACGGACAATGTCTTCTCAACCACATACCACGCCGCAAAGGTCAATGCCAGCGCAATGGAAAATACAATAGTAGTAGTTTCCAAAGAAATCCCGAGGTTGTCTGTCAAGTTGTCGGTAATCAAGGTTCCGACAATGCTAAGCAGAACGACTGCGAGCCAATATGTTGCTGGATGATATTTTTTAGATTTGAATTGAAAGAACAGAACAACAAGAAGCATTGCGCCCATAACAAGCGATGTCCCGCTTAGCCCAAAATGAAGTGTTGCATTCAAATAGTCTGCTGCCGTCTCTCCTACTGTAGTGCACAAAACCTTAATTATCCAAAAGTAAAGTGTGACTTCTGGAACCTTGTTCAACATCTGCCTGATTTTTAATGAGTCCATATTTTCCTTCCTCTTTAGTAATTTTTTATAAATTAGAACACTGTTTAATAAGCTTATGGACTACAAGTCCATATTCAGTTTGATTTATACAAATTCCTCTTGTAATTAAGAAGCAACATTATAAAAAGCACAACAATAGGCGTTCCCAAAGCAACAGGCAAAACCTGTCCGGGATTCAGATTCAGTTTCGGCTTTACTGTGAAATGAACAATGCTGCTTACCTCTGGGATCTCCTGCCCTGCCGTTTCTGCAACAATAATCAATGAATATTTTCCTGCTTTGACGAAATGGATTTTCCAATTCAGGGGAAGCGTCTGGTTAGAATCAATTGTTCCGATGAACAACCCTTTCTCTGCGCTCCAATCTTCTAAATCAACAGGCATTTTATTTGATTCATCTACGAGCGAAATGTAAGTGGTAATGTCATTTAACGGCTGCAATCCTGAATTGCTTATCTGGGCATTTACTGTTGTAAAATCCCCGGCTGTTCCGCTTAATGTCTTCTCAGAAAGAATTTTCAAAGTTAAAGGCTGGTTTGCGGTTTGATTGTCGGCATAACAATAAGCCATGCCCAAAATCAGAAGACCACCCAGCACTCCAATCATAAAAAACGTCTTAGTATTATTCATGTTTAACCACCCCTGCCCGCTTAAATCTTTTTGAGGCATACACAAGAAATATCAGAGTTATCAGGCAAAATAGCACTAAGGGAAAAATAAACTGAGCATTCTGCAATAATGATGTTTGATAATCAACCAAAACATTATCGAGAGAGGAAAATATATTGTCTATTGGATTGGCTTTGCTTAATGCCAAGGCAAAAGAATTATTCTTAAGAGTGGTAGAAAACAATGAAGGAATGGCAAAAGCAAGAAGAACGATTAAAGAAGTTGTCAGGGTATTTTTGCTTGAGCGGAAAAGCAGGCTGATTGCAAAAATAAGCATGATAAATCCCAATACCCCGATAGTCCCAAGTAAGAAAATATAAGCAAGGAAAGGGAAAAATAATTTAGTGCCTGCTGAAGTAACAAGTATGTATGGAATAGAGACAATGAAAATAAAGAACCACATCGTCAATGACGCAAGCAGCTTGCCCAGTACAAAGTCTTTCATCTTAATAGGAGAAAGAAACAAGCTCTCGGCAGTTTCTTTTTCAAATTCATTGCTGATTATCGAAGAGGCAACAATGCTGATAATCAAAAGCCCGATGCCGATGATTACCTTTGCAAGCATCCACATCATTTCTGTCTGGTCAAGAAGGCTTAATTCCTTGTCAGTAAGCAGGAGATAGCTTATCAGGCTAAAAACCAAGGAAGAAATGACAAGCCACAGCGTGCCTTTCCACGTATATAATTGTTCTCGGAGCTCTTTAAGCCAGATATTTCTAAACATGATTATTATTGGTTAAGGCAAGGAAAATGTCTTTTAATGAGCCTGCAAGATTTGTCTTCTTTTGCAGCTCAGCAATTGTTCCCTGCACGACCAGCCTCCCTTTATTGATAATAGCCACTCTTGAGCATAGATTGGAAACTTCGTTAAGCTGATGTGATGAAAGAAATATTGTTACTCCGCTCTTGTTTAATTGCTTTAAGAGATTCTGGATTTCCTCCTGCCCTTGAGGATCAAGCCCTAATGTAGGCTCATCCAAAAAAAGAATCTTAGGGTCATTGACAAGTGCCCTTGCTACTCCTAACCTTTGTTTCATGCCGCGAGAGAATGTTCCTATCGTGCTGTTTTTTCTATCTGACAGATTGACTTTTTCCAAGAGCTCATCAATTTTTTTATGAGGATTGGAGATGCCATAGAGATTTGCAAAAAACAGCAAATATTCTTTTGCAGTCATCCAATCATAAAAGCCCCTGCTTTCAGGAACAACACCAATCATATTCAAGATGGGTTTCAGATTAGGGTAAGCGTTCCCTGCAATTGTTATCTTGCCACTATTGGGCTCAATAATGCCCGTTAGCATTCTGATAGTGGTTGTTTTGCCTGCCCCATTAGGGCCCAAGAAGCCAAAAAATTCACCTTGGGCAATCTCAAGGCTCAAGCCATCAACTGCCTTGATTGAGCCGTATGATTTTATGAGGTTGTTTGCAGAAATTATCGTTTTCATTTTTGTTCTTTGTGGGAATGTTTATTTTTAGGAGAGCCCCAAAACAGATTAATCAGCAGGCTTGATGTTCCCACAATAATGAAAAACCAGCTCGTGAAAAAATTAATAGTTTCCTGGGCGTCGGGCACATCATAGAAAAATTTCAGGTATACTCCTATGCCTATAATCGCCAAAGAAACAAAAAGAAATACCTGCCTCATTTGTTCTCCCATTTGAAGTTTTGAATAATTAAATTTAATAAGGAATAGGTTTCATTGAAAGATGATTGCTTTACTGTAAATGTAAGAACTCCGGCTTGATCAGAACCAGCAATATATGTTTTCAGAGTCTCATATGCTTCATTGTCTTTCGTATTTTGATATATCAACTCATAGGCCTCGTTGCCCGAAACTAAAATTTTTTTGTAATCAACTCTATGATACCCGGGGATCGCTTTCTTAAGCTGCGGCTCCTGCTGGCTTAATATAAATAATTCCAAAGTGCTGTTGTCAGGCACATCCATTAAGACCACTGTGCCGTTGCCATCGGAGAAATTTACAGAGTAACTCCCCGCTTTCTTACCTGCATTGACATTCCATTTTTGCGGCAGCTGAACGCTATAATAGTTTTCCACTACATCCCGATTGCGATATAGATTCCAAGCTACTGAGGCATTTTCTTTATTCGCCGTTTCTGTAGATACTGGCTTTAAAGATGACGGATTGATTCCTGCTGCATTGCGTTTGTCAGATAAATGTCCAAAACTGAATAAGGCAAGGATAACCAGCGCGATTATAGTCAAAATAAAAATGAAGATTACTTTTTTGTTCATATTATCCCTTTTTTAAGATTTATCTGTATTAAAATATTTCTCTAACTCCTTCGCTTCAAGCCAGCTATCCTTTTCTTAATTTAACATTATTTCACATTATAACACATCAGAAATACAAGTCATTAGAAATCACTTGAACAGAAAATATTTTTAAAGGGGAGAGGTTACCCCATCCCCTTTACTTTCTAAGTACTTACCCTGTGAAATAAACCAAGTATAAATATTTAACTTTTTTATCCCGCAAACGGTTTGAATCACCGCTTATATATTACTCTTCAGTAGTTACAAATAGAAAAGCTTATAAATAAGGAAATACAAGAAAAATTAAGGGGTGTTCAGGCATCTCAGCTGATTTCTGAGTGTTGTGAAAAATGTTTTATGACGATTTGACAAGAAAACTGACTGAAGAAATAAATCAGCAGGAATCCAGATTGGAAGAAATATGCTTAAAGATAGAAATTCCCGAAAGCGAAAAAAAACTGTGTTATGATGAATTTGTACGAAGCGACTTAGGCGCATCGGTTCTATTGGGCCTTATTAGCAGAAAAAGCATGGTAAATTCTCTAGGAGAATCGAAAGTCTTCTTAATAGACGAGATGACACAAGACAGCCTGCAAAATGTAAAACATGAAAATATAAATTATGCGCTGTCGGTCAAACTACCCTTTCCTCAAATATTCTTTCAATTCAACTCTCCAGTAAGCTTTAAATTAATGAGTGGAAAAACAATAGATACTTTTGGTGCGCTCTATACCACTGCCTCTGATCTAAACACGGGAGCAGTAAATATTGCCAGGGATTATCTTTCGAATATTACAGATAAAGAGAACATCCCTCTAACAAGATATTGTATTAGTTTCTTTAACAAAGAGCCATCTTTCGTGAAACAAGAAACGGGAGTGGTAGATTTGACGTTTGATATCAGTACTCTGCCTAATTTCAGATTTCAGGCAGAGAGGAGATTATATGACATAGATTATCGTAACAACAAAATACTCAGAAGCAATCTTGAAACATTAGAGGGCAGCTTGGAATGGGAAAAGGAAGATGTAACTGGCATTGTTGATAAAAATGTTTTATCTGAAGGAAAAAAGAAAATTGATTTAGCTCTTAATCTCATAAGTTACATCAATGCACAAAATGTTGTAGTTTTGAAGAAGGATAGAGAGACACATAGCCCTAAAGATTTAGCACGTATCAATAGGAAAAGAATGAACGATGGGAAAAAACCAATCGCACCTTTAAAACCATATTATCTTATCGAAGTTAAGAAGAGTTATGTTAATGAAGAGGAAGAGCAAGAGCGTTCTGCTTCGTGGAATTTGAAATATAGGGTTTGGGTCCGGGGACATCCTAGGCATTATCAGGATGGAAAATGTATATGGATAAAAGAATATGTGAAAGGTCCTCCAGAGGCGCCATGGAAACATAATAGATATGAAGTGCTATACAAGAATTTTAAGAATATATTAGAAAATAAGATAACGTCATAGCGAAACGAATTCTATTTTATCCTATCCCCTTCACTCACAGCCATTTACCCTCTTTATTATCCCCAAAATCATCACGCGGTACTTGCACCAACGGCCATCCATATGTCCGAACAAAAACTTTTTTACGCATCCTGCCTTTCTCCAATCAGTTACGAAATCGTCGTCACCGTGTCTAAAACTGTACAAAGCGTTGAATAAACGCGACTGCGAATTTTCATATCTCCTTATTAATATTAGGGTTAAATATAGATTAACCAATAGTCAAAGAAACATACTTTTTTCTGGTTTCATCGCCTTTTTCGCCAATTAAGTGTACAAAACTGTCTATTTTATTTCTCCACTTAATTATATTCTCGATATCTAAAGTCGTGAAAATAGGATAACCTCTATAATCATGCCTTGGCTTAATCCAGCCTTTATTTATCCAGTAATATAATGTGCCCCGGGAAACTTTTAAAATTCTTGCAGTTTGAATCATATTATACCGCTTAACTGATCTTTCTGTTTTCCGTCTGAAGATTCTCTTATCGTATTCTTCAATCTGAACATCTATTTTTTCTTCTTTTTCCGCTTTCTTATCTTTTAATCTTTCGAGAGTTCGTAAATCTACTTTCAATAATATTTCAAAAAATCGTTCTAATCTCTGCTGCGATTCGTCCTCCTTTAAAAAAATCCTTCATAAAGCAACCTCCCATTTTACAAAAGATCGTAACGCATCCTTAATTTAAGCCGTTTCATCATTTCAAATTATCTTCTGTATACATCGACAATTCCAACAAGTGCTCTAAAAGTTGTTCCGGAGGTTCACCAACAAAATTATGGAGCACAAGTTCTTTCGCAAAAAGCCGAGAAATGTAACGCAGCTTTCTCATACGCTCTTTTCCAGCGTAAATAAAGTCGCGATGGCCGCTATTTATTATTATAATGTTGCGTTTTTCATCGTAACGCGAGCGCCACATCTGGCCGACGGAGCTTTCTAATGTATAACTTGGCAAACCTTTTTTTGAAAATTCATTGTTTTCAACAGGAGCTTTCAGTAAAGAGTCTACAATCGTAATTATGCTTTCCGCCTCAGTTACTGTTTCAAGCTGCCGAATGGCAACCTTCAACTTACATAAGGCGGGTTCATCAGAAGCGCTAAAGATAACGAATTCTCCGTCTTTTTTATCAAGTTGTCCTTTTCCTTCAATGATTGCCCATTCATATGAAAGATTCTGTTCTATCTGCCGTTTGCTACGATCTAGTCCAACGGCACGAAAAGTTTTTGTCGTATTTACAGGTAAAATCGCTGAACCGGGCTGAATTCTGGCAGAAAACAACGGACCCGCAACTTCGAAAAATTCCTTTTGCGCCGCCTGTTTTCTTTCACTATGATGCTCTCCTTCAAGAGTCAAAGAATAATTTTCAGCCCTTTCTACGGATGATATCCGCGAAGTGCTTTTTTCAGGCATATCAAACCAATCATATTCTTCTCGGGGCAAGCTTAGCATTGCATTTAAAAATGCCTTTTGTACAGAACGAAGTATACTCTTGCTCATACGTTCTTCTTCGGCCTTACTCTGTTCTGATACTATTACATTCAGGCGTTCTTTAAGATTAATCAACGAATCGCAAAATACCGCGAAATGCTCATCCTGAATAATTCCATCTCGGGTACCGGGAGTAAGATGTAAAAACGAAACATCAATGACTCCTTGAAAATAACCGGAAGTCCACGGTTCGCACTGGAAGAGATCTAAAACAGTAATGTTGGGCAATACGCGCGTTCCCGAACGAAATAGGCTGATACAGTTTTCCGGATTTCTTTCGGTAAGATATAGTTCCACATATACATCACCAAAAGGTGTATTTATCTGGGGTAAATCATGAATAAGCTGACCTTCATACTGGCGAGGTTCAACATTAAGTTCAAGGCGGCTGGTACGATCAATTATTCTTATCTTAACGCCCGAATGCCTGATTCTATCCCTAAGTTCCGAGGCTAGATAGTGCTGAATTTTTTCACCATTAAGATTACGAATTCCTGCAAGCAAACGGGAAATTATCAACTGCGTGCCCTTTACAGGTAAGAGGCGGGGCCGGAGAATAACTACATAACCAGGCATACCTTTTTTCATTTCCATCTGATACGCTTTTCCATCCCTGCCTGACGATATTATCATTAACTCATGGCCAACTGTCCAAAAACTCAAAAGTCCTATACCAAATTCCCCTTGGATATTCCCAACACCCTCCTGTTTTAAGCGACGTTTCAGAGAATCGCAAATATGGGTCGCGACATATTTAAAATCAGGTATGCCATCTTCAGCGCATGGAATCCCTTGACCATCATCAATAACCTTTAAATATTGCTGGTCGCGTTCTTTACCGCGGATAATGGTAACTTGGCGTGCTTGAGCATCAATACTGTTTTCCACAAATTCAGCTATCGCCTTTAACGGATTATTCTGAGAAAGCGCGATAATTGTAATAGCGTTCCAATCATCGCCAATGCGCAGGCGCCCCTGACTCTTCTTTTGTATCTTTTTCATATTAGTCTTCTCAATACTCTTTAGGAATAGTCTTTCTGCTATTCATACGTTATTTTATCCTATCCGGCGTACCGTCGTACAAATCCAGAGTCAAATCAGACTGCCAATATTCCTTAGTATCAACATGCATTATAGCGGAATTCCGGGAATTCCGGGGAATTCCGGGAACACATCACTTATTTCTTTTTCTTTCTTCCTGGTCTCTGTGGTTTCAAAATCCTACCGGTCACCTTTTCTAGATTTTCTATGAATCCTTCCTTACCTAATGGCCTGCCGGCTCGCGCGTGTTTCTTGAAAAGCTTTGTATCCTGTTCTTTGTCGCCTTCTGCTAAAAACGCCTTCCAATCTCTTATCTCTTTAATAACAAAATTATCAACTAACAGAGAATCTTGCTTTTTATAAACATGCGCCTTTGCGCTTGAAAACTCATAATCCTCTGCCCTTTTTACAATGCCTGCTCTTACCGGGTTACGTTCTATATAACGAATTGCCGCGTAAAGATATTTTTCATCCAACGGAAATGAGCTAAACCTTCCTTGCCATAAATATCCTCTCCAGTTTTCCCTGAAATTAATCATACGCGTATAATATTTATGGGTGTCGCCTATTCCTTTAGCCAAACTATCTTCTCTTTCAGGAACAGCGATTAAATGAATATGATTATCCATAAGACAATACGCCCAAAAGCTTAATCCTGCGCCTTGAGCATGTTTATGCAATAGGTTAAGATAGGAAATTTTGTCTTGGTCACTGAAGAAAACTTTTTGAGATCTATTACCGCGCTGGGTAATATGGTGGGGTATGCTTGGTATAACAATCCGAGCCATTCTTGCCATAAGAGAGATTATAGCGGCAGGAAATGGCTATGTCAACGAATTAAGTGATGTGTCCCCGGAATTGCCCGGAATTGATGCCAATATTTTTAATTGTAAATTGCGGTAATTCACCGTTTTTTCAGGTTCATGCTTTCCTTTATGATGCCAGCACTTCTTCAATCTTCAGCACGAAGTCTTTCGCATCTTCAATAATCCATTCGGCATCGTCATTAGTGATAATTTCAACGCCGTATTGCTCCACAACCCTATTCTCTTGAGCCTTATCTAACGTCTCGGAATATTTCTGTTCAAGCTGTTTGGCGCGATTTATATATGTTACAAATTCAGGCTTTACTTTCCCTCGCCTGACATAAAATTCCTTAAACGCCGCAAGCGCGCAGTAATGCGCTGTAGCACGGATGCCTATTTTATAAAGAGCCGCCAAGACAGCATGATACATTGCGTAATATCCACAAATAATCGTCCAATCGAACAAGTCACCGTCAAACATCATCTTCATCGCTCGAAGGTTACTGTGCGCTTTGTCGATGTGTTGTTGCGCCCGTTCTGAGCTAACCGGTACTTTTTGCAGATTAGGCCTGCCTTCTTTTGGATGAAAACATCCTTGTAAAATTCGCTCTAAGTTCTCGGGCATATCATTTGCCTCCCTCTCGTATAAGTTGCCAGAACAAAAATTCGCTATACAGCACAATGCGATCTTTCCACAGATTATCGTAGAACTCGGTCTTGGCCTTAAAACCATCAATAAACTTTTTTGTTGTAGTACTTATCGGCCTTATTTCTAAAAGCGGACTGACATCTGTCTTGGCTTTGTTTAATATATCAATGATGCTGTTTTCTTTATCCGGAACAACCGCCAATATGTCAATATCGCTACCCTTAGCCCATTCGCCCCTTGCTACAGAACCAAAAAGAATGACAAGCTGGATCCTCTTGTTTGAAAGCTCTATAATAGAATCTGCGTATTTTTTAATGAGGCGAGCTATATTCTTGTTCTTGGCATAAAATGTTTTACGCCGATCAAGTTCCAATAGCTCGAATATCTTTATGGTCTCATCGTTTTCAAGGTTAGGCTTAAAAAACGTGGAATGCGACATTTCATTGCGTTTAAACATGTCGTTCTTCACGAATAACCGCATTGAGTTGTCCACATTGGCAAGCGAGGATTTTGATTGACGGGCAATCTCTCTTAAATGGATCTCCTTAAAAGGATCTTTTAGGAATATCTCCAGCATCTTTTTCCTTCCGGCCGGGATCAGCATATTTTCATCTCCTGTTCTATTTGATAATACAACTGTTCGATAGTATAGAACACAACAGTTGTCTTGTCAATAAATTATTTGAGCGTAAATCTGTATAAAATCGATATTTTTAATAAATGCGGATTATCAAGTACCACATTTTGTCAGAAAAACTATATACTTTTTGTGACACGATTTTCGCGTAACAATGTTCACTATTTAGTGAACATTAGCGCAAACTGAACATTAGCAAGGCCCCTTTATGCTGTCGCAAAAGGTATATAGTAATTACGACACATTTATGTCACTTCATGTCACTAAAAAACGCCCTTTTTGATGATCCCAGACGCCTGCTGAACACCCCTAAAAACGCCGGTTTACCGTCTAGGAACAATTGTTTGCGCCGTTCTGAATAGATGCCCAGACACCCGTTGAATTGACATTGACATCAATTTTTTTGACCACCATCACTGACTCCTCGCGCCTCGCCCGACCCTCACCCGACACCGGCTTCCAATGACCCGTAAACAAAAAACCCTATTCCTATGCCGTCCGGCACAGTCATAGGGATTTAATCTGTCGCTGGCTTAGATCCTTCGCCCTACGGGGCTCGGGATGACGAATGTGTTAATCCGCCCCCACCGCCGCCTCGGCAAGACTGCGCATCGTGCTACTGTTAATTGGACAACGGCCATCCAAACGTGCGTATGTAGAAACGCTTGTTTTTATTCATATCTCTTTCCCTATCAAATAGTTATCGAGTTCTGACACTAATTTAGTAAAAAAATAAACCCCTCGTTATGATTAATGGCGAGGGGTTTATGAGCTTCTTAAACAAATCACAAACGCTTTACTTTTTCCTTAATTTATCTGTTAGTTCGGCGACAAATTTGCCGGCGATATCTTTACAGCCTAGGCCAAAAGCCAGAGCTAAACCTAAACCCAGAGAACCTAATACAATAGAGATAGTCAGTTCAGTTATCCGAATACCAATTTGCAATTGCTCTAATCCCACGAAAATGGCAAAAGCAATAACCACTGTCTCGACCACCTGGGCTAAAAGCTTGCCCTGGTTTAAGCCCGCGTTACTGGCCGCGGTTTGCACAATATTCTTTAATAAAGTTGATACGAACATCCCTAAGATCAGAATAAACAAAGCGGCAATAACATTCGGGATATAAAGAACAACTTTATTTAATAAATCCGCGGCTATCGTCAGGCCTACGGAATTAACCGCAACCATAAACGTTATTAGAAGCCCTAGCCAATAACAAATTACTCCAATTAAATCGGATAAAGTATAGGTTATCCCCCCCTTACCCAATAACTTATCCAACTCAATCCGGCTGGATAACTCATTAATCTTAGCTGTCTTAAGGGTTTTACTGACCACAGACCTAATCACTTTAGAAAGTAACCAACCAATGAGCAAAATAATAATCACCAGCAACGCATTAACCATAAATAGGCTAATTTGCGCCAAAACCATACGCGCGGGCTCTAGTAATACTACTTGCCAACTACTCATATTCCCCTCCTTTGTAAGGTTACTGTTATAACTCTATCATAACTCATAAGTTATGTCAAGAATTTAATCTGAAAAACTTGGGGACGGTTCTCTTTTTTTTTAAGAGAACCGTCCCCTTTATTTATTGCCCAAATTTGTCAACTGATTAGAGCCACTTTTTCCTCAGCTCGGCATCTATCTTCTGCATCTGGGCATAACTTAGCTTAAAATCAACCGCAGCCAATTTGGCGGCATCAGTTACCGGCCTATTATCTTGCTTGCCGCGGATAAACTCTTTGACACTGCGGATTCGCGCGTGGAGAAACCTGCTGGCTAACCGCACCTCTTTATCATCAGAAACTACAACGATATTTTTCGGAGAAGCTGAATCTTGGACTATTTTTTTTATTAATTCATCCGCCTCTTGCGCGCGCGAAAACCTACAAACTAAACCGTTTTGGCGGGGGATATCCTCTGAACGCGGCGGATATCCGTCAAAAACAAGAATCAGGCTATTGTTTTTACTTCCGGTTAATTTGTTGGATTCGATGAAATCCGCAAGGGCCTGTTGGATATTTGAGGCCGGCTTAGAGGCGGGCTTAAACGCAGGATGGTTTATTAGGTTGTAGGCGTCGACGATGTATTGTAAGGACATAAATAAGCCCTCCGATAGCCCCATAGAAGACAACAAATGAAAATGATAAAAGCGACATGGCTAAAGCCAGCTGTTTAACTACCCCGGCTTTAGCAAAATAAACTACAAACAGCCCCTCCCTTAACCCTAAGCCTCCGATAGCAATAGGAAGAAGCGTAACCGCGCTGATGATCGGCAAAAAGATAAGAAAATAAATAAAATTTATTTTTATTCCTAAGGAAAGCCCGATAAAATAAACACTAATCGGGGCAATAAGCTGGATAACCAAAGAAATGAACAAATTCAAAATAATCAAACGCTTATGGCTGCGAAAAACATGGATCTCCTGATGCATATTTTTAATTGTTTCTTTTATTTTTCCGGCACCAGGGGAACTAAGAAGCTTGGAAATTCTAAAATAGATAGTATTATTGAACAAAACCAACAGCAGGACAACCAATAATATTATAATCACCGACACTGAAGTAAAAACAACTTTATCCAACAGAAGGCCCCTGCCCAATAAAAGCGCGGGCAAGATTACCAAGACTAACCCCGTATAACCACTCAATCTATCCAAAAAAACCGTGGCAATGACCTCCTTGGCTTTCTTAGTATGCTCCGCCAGATCCGCTGCCCTGACCAGATCTCCCCCGATAGTTGAAGGCAGAAAAATACTAAAAAAAATGCAGCCGGAAAAAGAGCTTATTAATCTTTTTAAAGGGATATTGATCCCCACAGCCTTAAGCAGCATCTGCCAGCGTAAAAAACCCAGAAAATAGACAAAGAAGAAAAACAAAAAACCCGCCGTTAATAGCCGCTTATCTGTGCCCCTGATATCATTGATTAAAACCTGCAAATCAATTTTGTTGATTTTGAACAAAAGAAATAAAAGCAGAATACTTACGCTGATTCTTAATAAAAGTGATAAGGTATTTTTAACTTTAATCATCTATCATTGCTGTCCAAATTAGAATCCAGGGGACGGTTCTGTTTTTTATATATAAAAAACAGAACCGTCCCCTTAAAGTACCCCTTTATTTGCGCTCGTATGATCATCTATATTAAATTATTTTTGGAAGTTAATTTACGGTAAGCTTCTAAATATTTTTTTGTGGTGATATTAATTACTTCTTCCGGTAAGCTCGGCGCCGGCGGGGCCTTATCCCAATCCAAAGCCTCCAAATAATCGCGCACAAATTGTTTATCAAAACTCGGGCAAGCCTGGCCCGCGCGATATTCGCTAAGCGGCCAAAAACGCGATGAATCCGGAGTGAGCACTTCATCAATAATAATCAGCTGGCCTTGATGTATGCCAAACTCAAACTTAGTATCCGCGATAATAATCCCTTTGCCCAAAGCGTAATCGCTAGCTAGCTTATAGATAGCGATGCTCATTTTTTTCAAACGCAAAGCCAGGTCAACGCCCACTAAATCCTCGACATATTGCTGATTGATATTCTGATCATGGCCCGCCTCTGCCTTAGTCGATGGTGTAAAGATAATCTCCGGCAGTTTCTCGGATTCTCTTAAACCCTTAGGCAAACTAATACCGCAAACTGACTGCTTTTGCTGGTATTCCTTCCAACCTGAGCCGGAAAGATAGCCTCTGACCACGCATTCAACAGCCAAGGGCTTGGTTTTTAAGACCAACATTGAGCGGCCCGCTAGATCCGATTTATATTTCTTAAGTATGGCCGGATACTTATCCACATCCGTAGTAATTAAATGATGCCCGATGATATCTTTAATAAAATCAAACCAGAATACGGATATACTGGTCAAGACCTTGCCTTTATTCGGTATTCCGCAAGGCAAGACTACATCAAAGCAGGATATGCGATCGGTAGAAACAATAAGCAGCTTATCCCCAAAATCATACAAATCTCTGACCTTGCCTCTGCGAAAAAGCGGCAAATCTTTAAATGTAGTTTTTAATAAAACATTACTTTTCATTTTTCTTTAACCGCTCAAGTAAAACATCATACTCCTGCCAAAGCTCCCGGGGAAGATCTTTCTTGAACTCACCGAAAAATTTGCTTATGCCTTTTAACTCCTCTAGCCATTCCTTTTTATCAACCATAAGTAACCTTTCCAAAACGCCATTAGCAAGATTAAGCCCGGTCAGGTCAATATTAAACGGATACGGTAAATAACCAATCGGAGTGCGCTGGGCATTAACTTTATTATTACAACGGTCTAATATCCACTCCAAAACTCTTAAGTTTTCGCAGAACCCCGGCCAGAGAAATTTTCCCTGTTCATCCATCCTGAACCAATTAACATGAAATATTTTCGGCGGTTTGGCCATCAACTTGCCCATATTTAACCAATGCTTAAAATATTCCGCCATATTATAACCGCAAAAAGGAAGCATGGCCATCGGATCTCTGCGCACCTGGCCCAACTTGCCTACCTGGGCAGCCGTTAACTCCGAACCCATCGTCGCCGCCACAAATACTCCGTGCTGCCAATTAAAAGATTCATACACTAGCGGGGCGACATGCTGGCGCCGACCGCCAAAAATAATCGCGGAAATCGGCACTCCATGATGCTGTTCCAGCCTGAAAGATGCGCAAGGGCAATTTACAATCGGAGTGGTAAAACGCGCGTTAGGATGCGCGCCTTTAATTACTTTACCTTCGGCATCCAAAACATTCGGTTTCCAGGGATTGCCCTTCCAATCAATACCCTGGCTAGGAATTGGGCCATCAGCGCCCTCCCACCAAACCGTATTATCCGGCTTTAAAAGGACATTGGTATAAATAGTATTCTTTTTAACGGTTTCCACCATATTCGGATTAGCAGAAGAATTCGTGCCGGGGGCAACTCCAAAAAATCCCGTTTCAGGGTTAATCGCCCATAAAGAACCATCGGAATCTACCCGCATCCAGGAGATATCATCACCCACTGTCCAAACCCGATAGCCTTTTTCCTTAAGCCCTTCAGGTGGAATCAACATGGCTAAATTTGTTTTACCGCAGGCGCTGGGAAAAGCCGCGGCAATATATTCAATATGGCCATTGGGCTCTTCAATACCCATAATTAACATATGTTCAGCCATCCACTTTTCTTTTTTGGCTAAAAAACTAGAAATGCGCAGCGCAAGGCATTTCTTGCCTAACAAAACATTTCCCCCGTATCCAGAGCCTACGCTCCAAATAGTATTTTCTTCCGGGAAATGCAGAATCAAACGCTTCTTAATATCTAATTGGGCCTTAGAATGCAAGCACTTAGTAAAATGATCATCTTTTTCCAACTGCCTTAAAACCGGCTCCCCACAGCGAGCCATAATTAACATATTTAAAACTACATAACGGGAATCCGTCAATTCTACTCCGATTTTACTAAAACACGAACCAACCGGCCCCATAGAAAAAGGAATAACATACATTGTTCTGCCGGCCATAGCCTTCTTAAATATTGCCTTAGCCTTTCTGTATCCGGCCTCCGGGGACATCCAGTTATTATTCGGCCCGGCATCGTGTTTTTTCTTCGTGCAAATAAAGGTCAAATGTTCAGTTCGAGCAACATCATCTTGCGCGGTGCGATGCAAAAAACAACCCGGCAACTTCTCCTGATTTAAGCGGATTAATTCACCGCTATTAACGCATTCTTTTTCTAAAACCAATTTCTGCTCTTGGCTGCCGTCAATCCAAACAATCCGCTCAGGAGCGCAAAGTTTAACCATCTTATTTACCCATTCCAGCAATTTTTTATTGGTAGTTGGAGCTCTTTCCATTTACTTCTCCTGACTTGCTATAAATTTGTAAGCGGAATCAGCTGCCACTGCGCCGTCACCGCAAGCGTTAATTACCTGATAAAATCCTTTTTTACGGCAATCGCCGCAAGCAAAAACACCGCCAACTGTGGTAGCCATATTTTCATCCGTCACGATAAATCCGGATTCATCCATCTGTAACTTATTTTTTAAAAATACCGTTTCCGGCTCATATCCAATATAAATAAAAACTCCATCACAAACAAAATCATTTTCTTTGCCGCTTAAAAGATCCTTAACCATCACCGACTCTACTTTACTTGCGCCTTTAATCTGCGTAACGATGCTGTTTAGAATAAAATTAATTTTGTTATTTTTCTGCATCCGTTCCTGTAAAATTGGCGAAGCCCGTAAATCGGCGCGGCGGTGAATCACGCTTACCAAACTAGCAAAACGGCTCAAATACATTGCCTCCTCGGCAACGGCATTACCGCCGCCGACTATAACTACGCGTTTATTTTTAAAAAATGGCGCGTCGCAAGTAGCGCAGTAAGAAACACCGCGGCCCGTATATTGCTCCTCGCCTGGAACATTCAGTTTCCTGGGACGCGCTCCGCTGGCAATAATAATTGCGCCAACCTCATAACTGGCGCCTAAAGTATTGACAATTCTGTTAACACAATCTACATCCGAAGCCTCTTCATTTATAATTTTTACCCCTAGCTCCTTAACCTGCTCTTGAATACGGCGCATCAACTCCGCTGTAGAGACCCCCCCAGGAAAACCCGGATAATTTTCGATAATTTCACTCATCAGGATCCTACCGCCAACCGACATCTTTTCAATCAATAAGGTATCCAACCGGCTGCGACCAGCGTAAAGCGCTGCCGTCAATCCTGCTGGCCCGCCTCCGATAATCACTAAATCCTGCTTAGCCAAATTATCACCTTCTACTAAAGCTGTAATTTACGAGATTGCTTCGTCGCTGCGCTCCTCGTAATGACACTTTTATTTTTTTCCCCGTTCACTGACGCATATCTTAAAGCAGCTAATTTTCTTTTAATGCGCAATTTCTGCAAGAATGACGCGTAATCAATGATCAGTTTACCTTTTAAATGATCAATTTCATGCTGCAAAACGCAGGCAAAAAGGTCTTTAGCTTCAATTTCTAGGAAGCGGCTGTTTTCATCCTGAGCCTGCACCCAGACCTGTTTGGCGCGTTTGACCTTAATAGAAACTCCCGGCACACTTAAACAACCTTCGCTGATTGACTGCCTGCCCTGCCTCTTTACAATTATAGGGTTAACTAATTTATAAAGGCCCTCTCCGATATCCACAACAATTAATTGCAAACTATGGCCAACTTGCGGAGCAGCCAGGCCAATTCCGAAATCATCATACATAGCTTTAGCCATCTGGCTAAGAACCCTGCGGTGTTCATCGGTAATCCGTCCCAGGCGCTTAGCTTTTTTCCTTAAAATGGAATCCCCGAATACTTTAATCTTTAACCCCGCACCTTCTCTTTGTTCATTCATTTTAACCCCCCGCGCTTTCTATATTAATTATCAAGAAGGTGCGGGATTAATTTTGTTTCTAGCATCTACTTTTATAATTTTAGCTTTAATGGTTTTGGCCTGTTTATCTTCGACAGCCGCGTAAGAAACAATAATCACCTGATCTCCGGGACAAGAACCGCGAGCCGCCGGGCCGTTTAAACAGATCACCCCGCTGCCAGGCTTGCCTTTAATTACATAAGTTTCAATCCGCAAACCGTTATTAAGATTAAGCACCTCCACCTTTTCA
Organism: Candidatus Omnitrophota bacterium; assembly: GCA_026387315.1. Taxonomy (GTDB): domain Bacteria; phylum Omnitrophota; class Gorgyraeia; order Gygaellales; family Profunditerraquicolaceae; genus UBA6249. Next base: position 7,551 of record JAPLLY010000017.1, on the reverse strand, counting down.
TGCTCTAAAATATCCGCGGCTAAAATGAGATCCGCATCAATAGTAATACTGCCTTCATAATAAAGATTAGCTTCGGTTACAGTTGCCCGGTGAATCTTAGATTTTAACATCGTTCTTAACATTCCATCATCTCCTTATTAATTTGTAGGTTTTTCGAGCAATCATTAGTTCTTCGTTCGTAGGAATAACCATGATCTTGGGCTTCTTAGCTAAACAATTAAATAATCCCTGGCAGATACTACTTCTAACCAAGGGTTGATTTTCCCCGATACCGGCAGTAAAGACCAGAGCGTCTAATCCTCCCAGAACCGCTAAATACGCGCCGATATATTTTCGAACACGATAAACAAAAATATCTACGGCCAGTTTCGCGCGCTTGTTTCCGGCATTAGCTTTTTCTTCAAGTAAGCGCATATCATTACTGATGCCGGATATTCCTTTTAACCCGCTCTCTTTATTTAAAATACGGTCCATTTGTTTCGTGTTGTAATTCTTCTTGCGCATAATATGCGTAATCAAAGCCGGGTCAACATCACCGCAACGCGTACCCATCACCAAACCCTCTAAAGGGGTAAACCCCATACTCGTATCTACGGATTTACCCCGGTCAATAGCGGTAATACTACAGCCATTACCTAAGTGGCAAGTAATTAATTTTAATTTACTCAGCGGCTTTTTTAAAATACGGCTGGCTTCTAGCGCGACGTATTCATGGCTAGTGCCATGAAAACCATATTTTCTGACCCTTAATTTCTGATAATAATCATACGGCAGCCCATATATAAAAGCATGCTCCGGCAGGCTTTGATGATAGGCTGTATCAAAAACCACAACCTGCTTTACGCCGGGCAAAAGCTTCGCAGTTGCAAGTATCCCGGATAAATTAGCCGGATTATGTAAGGGGGCGATCGCGCAGCATTTCTTAATTCCTTTAATTACACGCGGAGAGACCAAGACAGGTTTATTAAAATCTTCGGCTCCATGCACCACCCGGTGCCCCACCGCTTCCACCAGCTTAGTTTCCTGGAGTATGATTTTTAGGCCCGAGTAATGATTGTTAAACTTTGAGCCGTCTTCGCCGATATGTTCAATCGCGCCTTTTTTGACTTCCCGCTCAGAAGGCATATCAAAAAGCTTATACTTAATCGATGAACTCCCGCTATTAATAACTAATATTTTCATTATTGCGCCCTAATTGCCGTAACCGCCACGCTATCCACGATATCTTCGGTAAAACATCCCCGGGATAAATCACTAGCAGGCTTATTTAAACCTAAAAATAACGGGCCAATTGCCCGGCAACCGCTTAACCGCTGCACGAGTTTATAGGTAATATTACCGGCTTCCAGATTAGGGAAAATAAGCACATTGGCTTCTCCATTAATCGGGCTATCCGGACATTTTATATTAGCTACCTGTGGAACAATCGCCGCGTCCGCCTGCAGTTCTCCGTCGGCTAATATCGATGGCGAGAGTGTCTTAAGTAAAGCTAAAGCTTCAGCAATCTTTTGTGCGGATTTAGTCTTAGCTGACCCTTTAGTAGAATAACTCAAAAAAGCTACCCGCGGAACCAGATTCAAAACCTTAGAAGCTAATTCCGCGGCGGTTAGAGCGATACAAGATAGCTGCCGAGCATTAGGATCCGGAATTACCCCACAATCGGCAAAAATAAACGTCCCATTATCACCATACTGGCAGTTCGGCACATCCATTACAAAACAACTTGAGGCGATAGTGAATCGTTCATCTAAACCGATACAACGGATACAAGCGCGCGCCACATCCGCGGTGGTATGCATTGCCCCGGCAACTAAACCATCCGCCTTGCCTTCCCTGGTCATCATCGCCGCGTAATAAAGGTTATCGGAAAAGAGTTTCTTTACCGTATCTAAATCAATATCTTTTGATTGATAAAGTTTATAATATTCCTGGATATAGCTTTCTTTTTTCTCCTTATCAATCATCTCCGGGGTGAGAACCAGTGGATTAGCCAACCCTTCTTTACGAATAATTTCTACTGCTTCCAAGGTACGCGCATCTTGGTATTCCGGCAGAACGATGGTTTTAATTTTAACTGCCGCCTGTTTGCGAATCCTGCTTATGGCATTCATTTTAAATCCCTTTCCCCGCCTCCCAATTATTTTTGGGCGGGATTCCACTTTAAAACCTAAACTACAAGTGGGACAAAATTTTTTTAAAATCGATGTTCTCTCTAATCAGCTTTTCTACTGCCTCAATTTTTTCCTTATCACAAGGCCTAATTTTTACCGTTAGATCATGCACGCAAGTAGCCACATCATAGGTATCAGATTTAGCTAATAGAACAGGGATGTTGGCTTTAACTAAAAGCTCCATAATCGGCGCCTGGGGAGTGATACCGCAGGTTAAAACTATTCCACAAACTTTTAATTTTTTATTACCGGAATCGCGAAAACAACTCAATGCAATCATAATCATATCCTCTCGATCACCGGGAGTAATCATCAGGCTATCTTCACTAATATAGCGCTCCGCGTCAGGAGGCTCCATGGCGGCAACAATCACCTTGGCCACCGAACGTTCCAAATATTCGCCTCCGCAAAGAACTCCAAAACCTGTTTCTTCTAAAATTTGTTCAATGGTTGGCCGGGCCAACATCGGATCATAAGGAAGCACTCCTAATACTTGAATCCCTTTTCTCTCTAAACCTTTTCTTACCAGCCGATTAATCTTATCAAACTTATTCGGTAAAACTTTATTCACGATTACCCCTAAAACCTTAACCCCCTCTTTCTCAAAAAGAGCCTTATTTAAAACAATCTCGTCAATCGGCCGGCCCACTCCGCCGGAAGAAATAATAATTACCTTAGCGCCCAGAAGCCTGGCCACCGTGGCATTAGAATGATCAAATACCGATCCCACTCCGGCATGGCCGGTGCCTTCAATAACCACTAACTCCTGGTTTTTAGAAATTCTGCGAAAAGCATCTTGGATCTGGTTACTGATATTTTTTTTATCCGGCTTGGCAATATATTTTTCAGTAAAACCTTTCTCTACGGCGATCGGGCTCATGTCTTTAAGCCCGCTCTTTATTCCACAGACCTTTTCGATAAGAATAGAATCTTCATCAATCCTTAAACCCTCTTCCTCTAGATAGCGCTGGCCGATCGGTTTAATAAAACCCACCTTACCAAATTTTTGCTGCAAGTTCCGGATAATCCCCAAAGAGACCGTCGTCTTGCCGTCATTTTGTTTAGTGGCGGCAATAAAGATCTTACGCATCCCGCACCTTCCATTTATTTATTCATTAAATCCTACACCTTCAAACTTTGAATACAAAGAAGGTGCGGGACGCATTAAAAATTTTCCTCTACCTTACGCTTCAAATCCAGCTTGCTGGCCGCACCCACGAGCTGATTCATAATTTTGCCTTTTTTAAAAAATATAATCGTCGGTATAGACATTACCCCATATTTAGTAGCAATCTTAGGATTTGTATCAACGTCCACTTTACCGATTTTCATCTTACCGGCATATTCCTTAGCCAGCTCATCAATTAAAGGCGCGATCATCTTGCAGGGGCCGCACCAAGCAGCCCAAAAATCCACCAAAACCGGCAAATCCGATTCTAATACCTCTTTCTTAAAATTAAGATCCGTGAAATGCTGCGCGCTCATAGCTTTAATCCTTCACAATAATTGGGTTAATAAAATTGGGAGATTTCTTAAATTATCACAAACACTTGATAATTGCAAGAAAAAAAGAAACAAGAGGGTTTCATTTTTTTGCTTAAAATCAGGGGACGGTTCTCTTTAAAAAAAAGAACCGTCCCCGTGTTTTAGAACCGTCCCCGGGATTCACTAACCTTGCTGTTTTGACGCCAGTAAACGCTGTTGCTCTGAATAGTATCCAGAGGTAAGCGCATCCAAAGAAGCAACCAGTTCCTGAAGTTTTAATTGTTTATCAAATCTTTTACTTCTATCCTCAAGAGCTAGATTATCCAACTCAGATTTTACCCTCAAACGTTCAAAATAAAGCTTATTCACCTGGTCCAAAATATCATCCCGTAACTCTACCATCAGCTTTGAACGCACATCAATACTTGTCTGCGCGTCATTCCAGATCAAATCACTTAGATCCCAAGATACAGAAACATCCCAATCAATATTATCTTTGCCGCGCCGTAAAGTATCATCATCGGCTTTTGTAGTTGAACCACCCTCCCAATGCCATAAGTCTGTACTATTACGGTCTAGGCCAATACTGACCTGCGGTAATAATGCTTTTCTTGCCGCCCCTTTACGCCACTGCGCTATCTTTTCCGGACTGACCTCAGCATATTTTATTGCTGCCTTCTGAACATCTCTCACATTCGGTTCAGATTTAAGATACTCCTGCAGCATAACCGATGGTAAAAAATTAGAGGTATTCTTGGGATTAGCCTTATAGATACCTTTTTCTCCAGCTATATAAATATTAGTTTTATTATCTAAAACCAAAAAATTTAATTTTCCCGCGGCCAGGCCAAATGACATTTCTATCCAGCGGCCAGGGCTATAGAGAAAAACTCCTGATGCAGTAAGCGCGTAAAGCTCTGAACTATCCGCTAAACAAAGCATCTTCACATCACGATTTAATAAACCGTATTCTGACAGCTTCTCCCAGCTTTGGCCCTGGTTTAAACTCCGATAAACTCCTCTGGCGCTGGAAAAATATAATAGATTGCTATTATGTATATCTGTCTTTACAAAATTAATATCCGTTAGCTTATCCGGCTGCTCCGGCTCATCCTTAACCATCTCTTCCTCAGAGTCCCGGCGAGAAGAACTTACAAAAATTCTCTCCCAGCTTTTACCGTCATCTAAAGATTTAAATATGCCGCTAGTGACGGCTAAATAAATAGCCGCATTTTTCCCGGCTCCGGACTCAATATTAAGTACGCCACCGCTGCCGATGCCTGCCTGTTGTTTAGACCAGCTACGGCCGTAATCCCTGCTGATAAAAAGGCCGGCTTTTGTACCCACAAATACAGCCCGCGCAATGCTCAGTACCGCCGTACACTGATTTTCCAGCTCCGTTTTACCCCGGAAAATCCTCTCCCAGCGTTCTCCTAAATTACTACTTCGGTATAAACCATTACCGGTTGCTGCGTAAACAACATTACCATTATTCTTTTCCATCACTAAGGTATTAATATCAGAGTCCTTTCCTTTTACCACTAATACCCTGCGCCAGCTTTTGCCGGCATTATCAGTTTTTAATATATTTCCGGGTTTTCCCGCAAAAATAATTTTGCTTTCCCGCGCGTTAACTAAAAGCGCCTGGCAATTAAGATTTTCCCTTCCGATATCTTCCCAGCTAAAATCCCCCGCTAAGAGCGCGTTACCCATAATACTTAACCAAACCACTACCCCGCTAAAAACTATTTTTCTCATTTTTGCCACCTCCTACAGCAATTGACGTAAGAGGCGGGAAAATCTAACCAAGAAAAAACTAGGGGACGGTTCTCTAAAGAGAACCGTCCCCTAGAAACATTGATATCCATCGGGCCAAAAGTTTCCAGATTCAGCAATTTGCGTTTTTCAAGGCTTTTGCAAACCCAGGCGTCGTGGTTTTTATTTTACCTTCTACTATTATTTAAGCCGCAATTCTAATTTTATTAATTATATATATGCCAATAAAATGACTTAGGATAACGACAAAAATAGCAATATTGATATGTTTAAAAATTTCTGAATACGGATTCACTTTTCTATCTTTGGCTATAGCGTAACTCATTATGGCTAATAAGGCTAACCCCCAGCAGATTGAACAAGGCACAGCTAAATTTAATGGTAATAAGGCCACCAAAAAAATAAATGTTAATGAAACAAATATTCTTGTAAAAAAATTGCTTAAAGTAGAGAACCATATCTCTTTATTATCAATACATTCAGATTCTTGATAGATATGGATACCAAACGAATCAGCAATATTATCAGCTAAAGCAACCACCAACATACCCGCGATAATACTCACCCTAGGATGCGCGAGAGTATCTAAACCGGTAATAATCCCTAAATTAGTAATGATAGCTGATGTGGCGCCAAAACTAAATTTAGTTTGATAATGACGAAATTTATTATTTAAATTATTTAGCCCCAAACAACCTCCTTGAACCTTACTTTTTCATTTACCTTAATTTGCGCTAAAGATATTTTTTTCATCTTGGGGATCTGTTTTTTTAATTCTTCGCCGCTGACGCTCCTTTAGTAAATCCAGGTGACGGTTCTATTTTTCCTGCGTAGACCTACGCGGTCTACATATATGTAGACCGCGTAGGTCTACGTGGTTCGTCCCCTTAATTAACCAAAAAACTTATCACCCTTAGCCCAGTTTTCTCCGTTAACCTCATCAATAACCAGATAAAGGCTCTCTTTAGGCTTTCCAGCTACTTTTAACAACGTATCAGAAAATTCCTTAGCGATCTTTTCTTTCTGCTCCTTACTAAGTTTTCCTACCAATTTAAGATTAATATATGGCATCTTTCCTCCTTACTTCGATATTAAAAATATCCCTACCTGCGCGAACAAATTACGTAAGAACAAAACCTTATGGTTCTGGCCGATACAAACTTGGCGCTGGATATTAATCTTTTTGGCGCGGCAATACTTCTTAAAATCAAGGATGCTTAAAAAATGTAAGTTCGGAGTTTCATACCACTGGTAAGGAAGCGCTTCGGTAACCGGAGCCTTGCCCTGAAAAAACATCTGTAATCTTGATTTATAATGCGCGAAATTAGGAAATCCTACGATTACTTTTTTACCCACACGCAAGGCATCAGCAAGCACCTTATCCACATGCAGAATCTGCTGCATACTTTGATTAAGCACCACATAATCAAAAGATTTATCATTAAATTCCGCCAAGCCGCTATCCACATCACCGTGAAAAACATTTAAACCTTTGGCCACGCACTTATAAATCGCCTGATCATCGATCTCAATACCTTGAGCATGAGCCTTCTTGGCCTTAATTAAAAGATACAAAAGGTCGCCATTACCGCAGCCTAAGTCTAACACGTTAGATTGCGGCTTAATCAAATCCAATATCACGGCATGATCCAATTGAATATCTTTACGCGCCATATTCACCGGTCACCTCATAGGCATAAAATACTTTTTTTAAAAAATGCCTGATTAAATGCGATTCTTCCTCAACTTCCAAAAGAAAAGCATCATGTCCATAAGTTGAATCAATTTCACAATAAGTGGTCTGGACTCCCGCAAGTTTACAGGCCTTGACAATCTCTTTAGACTGATAAGCCGGATACAACCAATCAGATTTAAAGGAAATCACCAGTACCTTTGCCTTAGTACCATGCAAAACATCTTGAAGCGGACGGCCTCTTGAGGCATCAAAATTATCCATCGCCTTAGTAATATAGAGATATGAGTTTGCGTCAAAACGTTTCACAAAATTATCTCCGCGATATTGTAAATATCCCTCCACTTGGAAATCCGCGGTAAATTTAAACGGCTCTGGCGCTTCTTTCTTAGTCCGGCCGAATTTCTCGGCCATGGATTTATCGCT
>JAPLLY010000048.1 GCA_026387315.1 Candidatus Omnitrophota bacterium | reverse complement strand
CCCCCCGGTCAGAATTTGCCTGCCTGCCCTAAGAGCGCAATACGCCAGAGGCTCGGCGTGCCGCACCCCTAAATTTTTAGTTGTTGTGGGCGGCAAGCGGACGAACCAGCCTTAAAAACTTTTGTTTTTTGATTGTAAAAGGAAATTGAAGCGAGGACGCTGGGGCTGGCGGCGCCGCCGCCCGCCGCCAGCCCCAAGCCGAGCCGAAAACGCATTGCATTAGCAAGAAGCCCCGCCCCAGCGGGGCGCCAAGCGAGGCCTCTGCCCACAGAGGCCGAGCGGTGCAAGGGAGATACGGGAGCGCGCCCAAGCGCGCGGGGCATTATTTCATTGACGAAGAATTATTATTGTAGTAATCTTTGAGTGAGTAGTTTAATTGACAAATTGCCTTTTGGGTATTCCTCAGAGGAAGGGCATTTATTTATCCTCATGCGGTTGCTGTTCGATGTTAATATAATCTCCGAAATCAATTTTCTCTCCCAGTTCCTGCTTAATTACCCTGATCCGGTCAGGAACATAGGGATGAGTCTTATAGTATGAACGCTCCCTAAGCGGTATCCTGCGATTTATATCCTGCAGTTTAATTAAAAAAGTGACCATACCATGCGCATCATAACCGGCCAGCTTAACGTAACGCGCCCCCAGTTGGTCTGCCAATAACTCATCTTGGCGGCCATAGCCAAGCAGAAATTGAGTAAAGGCAGCATCTGCGGCATTACTTACTTCTGAGGTGCCGGGAGCGACGGCCACTAACACTCTTAAAATAGAGTAGCTTTGCATCGCTTGGAGCTTCTTAATACTATGCCGAGCAACAAGCAACAATATGGCCTACTTCGTGCGCTAAAATACAAGCCAACTCATCATCATTAGCAACTTTATCTAATAATCCACTATTAACATAGACATAGCCTCCGGGTAAAGACACGGCATTAACCTCATCGTCATCTAAAACTCGAAAATGATAATCAATCTCTTTTCTGCCGCTAACCGCGGCTATTTTTTTACCGATATCTTCCACGCGTTTCTGCTGTAAAGGGTCACCAGAGAATTTAAATTCTTTTTCTACCCTGCGGTTAATTGACTGGCCCATCTGTACTTCTTTATCCGTACTATAATAGTATTTTTCCTCCTGCTTGGTAGCCAAATTGTATTCCGTGGAACAACCAGAGAGGAAAACAGTAGATAGCAGGTAGAATGTAGCAGCTAGGGGTAAAACAAAAAGCTTTAGATTCAGTTTCTTAAACATAAGATAAAGTTTTCTTAGGGGTAAACCGACCACATTATAAAAACAACCATCAATGCTCTTAATAAAAAATGCCCCTTGACCTTGAATATCAAAACTCCCGGCCTTATCCAAAGGAGAAACCTGCTTAAAATAATTATTAATTTGGCCCAAACTTAATTTATCCATATAGACTTTTGTCTTTTCATAATCCAACGCTAGCTTATTCTTTTTCTTATTTTTAGTTTTTTTGATTACTGCCAGCCCAGTATAAAGCCATTGCGGCTTAGTGGATAACTGCTTAAGCATCCGGCGGGCTTCCGGTATATTTTTCGGCTTGCCGAATATCCTGCCATCCTGCACACAGATAGTATCGGCGGCAATAATAATTCCCTCAAGCACCCGGCCTGCCACTTCTTCAGCTTTATCCAGGGCATTCTTCCGCACAAGCTGGGAGTATGATAAATTACCGCGGTTTGTTTGTTCTTTAACTTTAGCAGGAAGGACTTTAAACTTCAGGCCAAATTTCCCTAACAACTTCTTTCTAGCCTTGGAATTTGAGGCTAAATATATCTTTTCCATAGTGGCTTTTGGCTAATTCGCGGGTCCTGTCTTGGGTATTTTCTAGCGCTGACGCGCGTCGAAAACACCCAAGCCACCCGCGAATTAAAACTTACTACCAATATCGTTAACTTAACGCCGCGCTCTCTCCCGCCAGATACCCGGTTGAGAAAGCCGCCTGAAGGTTAAATCCGCCCGTATCCGCGTCCACATCCATCATCTCCCCGCAAAAATATAAACCTTTAACCAGGCGCGACTCCATCGTGCGCGGATCTATCTGTTTTAAGCTCACCCCGCCCCGGGTAACCATCCCCTCTTCAATCGGCCGGGGCCCGGAAATCTCCAAATGAAAACCTTTAAGCAAGGAAATAATCTTTTCCCTTTCCTTTTGGGTAATCTGGCTGCATTTCTTGAGCGGATCAATTCCGGCAACAGCCGCAAAGACCATAATTAAACGCAGAGGTAACAATTCTTTAAGCAGATGCTTAATGCTTTTTTTAGAATTTAATTTAAACTCTCTAAGCAAGCGGGCATCCAACTGTTGAATAGATAAAGCTGGCTTTAAATCTATATCTACAAAAACTGTTTTATCAGGCGCCAGCAAATCTATTGCCTTGCCGCTTAAAGTAATAACCAGCGGCCCGGATATTCCGCTTGAGGTAAAAATCAATTCGCCGATTTCAGAGATAATCTGGCGTTTACCGTCAGAAAATTTAAGCGTGATATTACGTAAGGTTAACCCTTCTAACTTTTTAACATAATTTTGTTTCACATCCAACGGGATTAAACCTGCCTGCAAAGGCACAATTACATGCCCCAGCCTCTTAGCAATATTTATCCCCGAAGCATCAGAGCCGGTAAAGCTATAGCTGGCGCCACCGGAGGCTAAAATAATTCGCTCGCAGAGAATATTCCGGCCATTCTCCAAACGCGCTCCTTTGGCCCTGCCGCCGGAGACAATTAAATCCACAACCTTACTCCGGCAAATAACCTGCACTCCAACTTTAACCAACTCATCTTCTAATACATTAAGAATACTGGCCGATCGATCGCTCTGAGGAAATACGCGCTTTTGACGTTCAATTTTTAGCTTTAAACCCCGCTGCTCGAAAAAAGAGATTAACTCCTGATTAAAGAATTTTTTAAAAGCATCCCTTAAGAAATCGCCATTTTTAGAAAAACGTTTTAGAAAATTAGGAAGGTCTTCTGTGTTGGTAAGATTACAGCGGCCTTTGCCGCTTAAGAGGAGTTTGTTGCCCAGAGCGCTCTTTTTTTCCAGTAGAATCACCTCCTGGCCAAGAGCTGCTGCCCGGATTGCCGCCATCATACCCGCTGACCCACCGCCCACTACTACAATTTTTATTTTTTCCACAAGAAATACCTAGAGACCGAAATCCGCAATCTTAAAGATGGATTCTAATTTTACACCTACTTTGGCTAAATTTTCCACGGCCCCTTCTCCCCGGTCCACGATCACAATTGCCTTTTCCGCGATTACCCCGATTTTGTCTAAAGCCTGCTTGGCTTCCAAAATCGCCTTACCACTAGTGGCGACATCATCTACCAGGATTACCCGGCTGCCATTCTTCAGTGCCGGGCCCTCTATCTGCCGCAGAGTTCCGTGCTCCTTAGCCTGTTTACGCACAATAAAAGTATTAATCGGCTGCCCATTAATATAACTTAATGCCGCTAAGGCTCCGACAATGGGATCCGCCCCTAAGGTCGGCCCGCCGATAGCATCCAAAACTTCAGTTTTAAGCATCTGTAGAATAATGCTGGCAACTAAATAAGCGCCTTGCGGGCTCAAAGTAATTAGGCGGCCGTCAAGGTAATAATTACTAACTTTGCCGGAAGAAAGCACAAAATTGCCTCTTTTTAAAGCCTCCTGATTTAACAAATTAAATAATCTTTTTTTCAATTCCGCAAGATTTAGCTTTTCCATAATTTTTATTCTACTATCGATAAAGCCAACTGTCAACACCTGAATAAAGCAAAATCCCGGGAAATCCCATGAAATCCCGGGGACGAAATCCCGGGGACTAAAATCCCGGGGACGGTTCTCTTTTTTAAGAGAACCGTCCCCTAGTTTTTAAACCCAGTTTTTAAACCCATTTACTTTGACAAACCTAATTTTCATTGATATTATATCTTTATGCTAAAAGGGCTGTTTAAAGGCTTAAAGGATTTAATTTATCCAAACTGCTGTTTAGTTTGTAAAAATAGGATCCAACCGGCTGGCCAGCAGCAATTAATCTGCGCCGGCTGTTGGGACAAAATTGAGCAAAATCTACCCCCCTTCTGCGCTAGCTGCGGCAGGCACCTGACTCCTGAAGCCATAGAAAAAAACGCCTGTCCAAGCTGCTGGAAGTTTAATTTTTATTTTGACCGGGCCTTTAGCCCTTGCGCGTATTCCGGAGCGATAAAAAAGCTGATCCATGAATTTAAATATTCCGGTAAGGATTATCTGGGCAAACCCTTGGGAAAACTAATGCAGACATTTATCCGGGATTACCAATTGCCCATCGCGCATCTTGATTTCGTTATCCCGATACCACTGCACAAAAGCCGGCAGAGAGAAAGAGAATTTAACCAAGCTGAAATCTTAAGTCAAGAGGTTGCCCGAGAGTTCGATAAAAAGGCCTTAACCGACGCCCTCATCCGGGTTAAACCCACCAAGACTCAGACGGAATTAACTTTTCAAGAGCGTTGCCAAAATGTCAAGGAAAGTTTCGCGGTGGCCAAACCGGAATTAATTAAAGATACAAATTTACTGCTGATTGACGATGTCTTAACAACCGGAGCTACCTCCAGCGAGGCAGCCAAATGCTTAAAAGAATCCGGAGCCAGAAAAGTGCTCCTTTTAACTTTAGCCAGTTAACCATGAACCCCGCACCTTCTTGATATTTAAATATAGAAAGGCTCAAGGGTTAGAATGAACAAAGAGAAGGTGCGGGGTGAATTAAATACGAAAGAAGGTGCGGGGTGAAGATCCTGCGTAATTATGTCCTAAGAGAGTTCCTCGGGCCGCTATTATTATGCCTGGGAGTATTAACCTTTGTCATGGTGCTGATCGGCAACTTAAAACGCATCGCGGATTTAGTCATCAATAAAGGAGTGGATATATTTAGCGTAATCCAGATTTTTATCTACCTTACTCCTTATATCGTCACCTATACCTTGCCGATATCCATACTGGTAGCGGTATTGCTGGCGCTGGGTAGGTTAAGCGGCGATAATGAAATAATCGCCATCCGCTCAAGCGGCATCAACCTATTTAAATTAATGCTGCCTTTATTAATTATCGGCCTGGCCTTAAGCTTAGCCCTGGCGGTTTTTAATGACCAGGCAGCTTCATATTCGCATTTTGCTTACCGTAAGATTTTACAGGAAATGGGTATAAAAAACCCTACCGCCGCCTTTGAAGAGGGAGTATTCATTGATTCCTTCAAAAAATACATCCTTTTTATTTACCATGTTGACCAGAAAAAAAACCGACTGAATAACATCCGCATCTATGAACCCCAGGGGGAAGACCGGCCAACGCGCACGATTGTGGCTAAAGCCGGAGAATTCATCACTATCCCCGGGAAAAATGCCGTGAAATTAAAACTTATCGACGGGACTTCTGATGAGCCGGATCCGGAAAACCCCACCAACTTCTACAAGCTTAATTTCCATACTTACTTTATGAATCTGGATATCGCCCAGATGCAAGATAAGGTTGTCGAAAAGAAATATAAAGAAATGACTATTCATGAACTAAAGAAAGAGGGGGCCAAACTTAAATCCGAAGGAATTAGCCCGGCTCCGCTAATTACCAAAATCCATGAAAAGTTAGCCTTAGCCTTTTCCTGTTTTGTCTTCATGCTCCTGGGGTCTTCCCTGGGGATTATTACGCGCCGGCGCGAAAAATCCATCAACATTGGAATTGCCGTATTAATTATTGTCTGCTATTATCCTATGTATATCGGCTTAACCGCGCTAGCCATGGAGGGAGTCCTACCGGCAGCCCTTGCGCTATGGTTACCCAATATTATCTTTGCCTCTATCGGAGGATGCTTAACCTATAAACTATGCGCATCTTAGACCGTTACATCCTGAAATCAATTATTTATATATTCTTTTCCTGCATTTTTGTATTTTTATTCCTTTATATCATCATTGACCTGCTTTCTAATTTAGATGAAATATTAAGGCACCAGGCCACTTTAGCGCTCCTGGCTCGTTACTACCTTTCATATCTGCCGGTTATGCTGGTGCAGGTTTCCCCTTTTGCCTGCCTTTTAAGCACAGTTTATACTTTCGGAAAACTTAATCATAATAATGAGATAATCGCTATGCGTTCAAGCGGCTTAAGCATATTTGAAATCGCCCGCAATGCCCTGATTTTTGGTTTTCTGATTAGCCTGGCGGTATTCTGGATAAATGACCGGCTTGTCCCTACCTCTCTAACAGAAAATCAAAAGATTAAAATCCAGCTCGAAGAAGGCTCGGCAAAAGACAAGCCTAAAAAAAACGAGTCCATCATTAATCTTACCCTCTACGGTTTAAGGAACAGATTATTTTTTATCAGTAAGTTTTCGCCTGCCGCTAAAACCCTGGAAGGAATCACTATTCTGGAACAGGATGAAAATCAAAATTTGACTAAGAAAATTATCGCCACCAGAGGAATTTATCAGGAAGGATTATGGAAATTCTATCAGAGTATTACTTATAAATTTGACCAAAACGGGCAGGTAATCGATGAACCGAGTTATCTGGAAGAAGAGATTATGAGTATCCCGGAAACTCCCCAAGATCTTGCTTCCTTAAGGCAGAAACCAGACCAAATGAACATACGCCAAATGCAAGATTATATCTGGATACTTTCTAAAAGCGGAGCAACTACCGTAATTCGAAATTTAAAAGTAGATCTCTATCAACGCTTTACCGCCCCATTTACCAGCATCATTATTATACTCCTGGGAATCCCTTTTTCGCTCTTAATGCGTAAACGCGCTACCGGAATGTCCGCTATCGGAGTCTCAATTATCGTCGGATTTCTATATTATATTCTGGATGCTGTCTGCCTGGCGGTAGGAAAATCCGGATTGCTCATGCCTGCCCTGGCCGCCTCATTAAGCCACATCATCGTCCTCTCCAGCAGCCTCTACCTTATTTCAAAGCTGCCCTAAAATAACGGGGACGGTTCTATTTTTCTAAAGAAAAATAGAACCGTCCCCGTGTTTTTCGTTTATTTATAAATCCTGGGAATTCGACTGGCTAGGCCGCAGACAATTTCATAGGAGATTGTCCCGGATAAATCCGCAAGCTCTTCGGCGGTAACCTGTTGTTTACCCTGTTTTCCGATTAACACGGCTTCATCGCCGATCTTTGGCTTAAAATTACCCACATCCACCATCATCTGGTCCATGCAAATCCTGCCGCTAATTCGAAACCTCCTGCCGCCAATTAAAAGCCAGGCTAGGTTAGAAAGATTGCGCGGATAACCATCACCATAGCCCACAGGCAAACTAACAATCCGCGTGGCGCGCTTAGTGGTATAAGTTAAGCCGTAACTAATACCATAACCTGACCCCACTTGTTTAATAAAAACCACGCGGGTTTTAAGGCTTAACACCGGTTTTAAATTTATGCCTAAGTTCTTCTTAGGATAGAGGCCATAAATTACTAACCCCGGCCTGACCATAGTAAAATGGCTATTGCGATGGCGAATTAACCCAATACTATTAGCCGCGTGCACCAGAGGGATAAGAATATTGTTCTTTTTTAAATCGCCGACTAATTTATTGAATAAATTGATTTGCCTGGCGGTAAATTTACGGTCAAGGTCCGCCAGAGCAAAATGCGTGAAAATGCCCTGGATCTGGATATTCTTTAACTTATGAATATCGGTTACTAACTTAAAGGCATCATCATGCAAAACCCCGATCCTGCCCATCCCGGTATCAACTTTAATATGCACCGGTATCCTCTGTTTTAATTCAACGGCCAGGGTATTAAGCGCGACGGCCATTTTTTTATCACAAATCGTGGGAATAAGCTGAAAGGTAAAAAGCGGCTGGATATCTTTTTTAAGCATCAAACCCAAAACCAAGATCGGAATTTTTATTCCTGCTTTCCTTAATTCGATCCCCTCATCAATAGAAGCCACCCCCAGATAATCCACCCCGCAAGCAACCAGCCTTTTGGCGACCGCGACCAAACCATGGCCGTAGGCATCAGCTTTTACCGTAACTAAAACTTCTATTTGCGGGCGCAGAAGAGATTTAACCTCTTTAAAATTATGCTCTAAATGATCCAGATTAACTTCTGCCCAAGTGGGCCGGTAGCCTATCGCGTTTTTATTTGGCATTCTTTAGGGTATAAATAAATGGGTTTGACGGTTAAGACGGAAGAAAATTGTTTAGCTTTAATCTTAGCCAGCGCCAGAAACATAAGATTATAGGCTTGCGGGCTCCAATAATCTTTATCCAAAACAGTGGCGTTCTTAATCCGCGTTAATAACGCGCCGCCATACAAAGCCGCGGCGTCTCCTAGAATTACCGCCTTACGGGGAAACTTTTTTATTAATTCATCCAGGCTAAGCAGCGAATACGCGCTCTTACGTTTTAAACTGCCCTGCTCATACTTATAAGAACTGCAGTAAATAAGCGACCGCCTGGCATCCAGCGTGGTAACAATCAAGCGGTCTGTTACTGGCGCGTTCATCGCCAGAATATCCAATGTTGATATTCCGATCACCGGCTTATTTTTTACGACGCTTAAGCCTTTTATCGTGGCTAAACCAATCCGCATTCCGGTAAAAGATCCCGGGCCCAAGCCGCAGGCAAAATAATCAATATCCGCTATTTTTAATCCTACGGCGCCAGTCACCCGCCCAATAGCCGGAACTAATAACGTGGAAAGGCTTCTGCCTGTCTGCAGGCTGTATTCATAGAATTTACCGTCTACATACAACCCCAGGCAAAGCCGCCCGGTGGTAGTGTCAATCCCTAAGATCTTCACCCCGCACCTTCTTTCGTATTTAATTCATTAAACCGTAAATCACGGGGACGGTTCTCTTTTTTTAAGAGAACCGTCCCCTGTTTTATATATTTAAATATCAAGAAGGTGCGGGGTTTATCAAACCGTATGGCTTTAATAACGGAATATTTATCCCGCACCTTCAAGAAGGTGCGGGATTTAGAAGGTGCGGGGTTCATGAATTTTTTCTAATAATTTTTTATATCTTGCGCCTTTGGCCGTAAAATTAATATACCTTTGATTTTTAGCTTTGAAAGATAGCTTAATCTTTAAAAATTCCCTTGGCAAGAGAAATTTTAACCGCTCGGGCCATTCGATAAGCGTTACCGCGTCAGAATACAAATATTCCTGATATCCTAAAACCAAGATATCTTGAGGAGTTTTAATACGGTAAAAATCAAAGTGCTGCAATAAATGCTTTCCTGGATATACGCGCAATAAAATAAAGGTCGGACTGACGACATCGTTTTTATTAATCCCCAGCCCCTGAGCGATTCCTTTAGCTAAAACTGTTTTGCCTGCTCCCAACTGGCCGGATAAAAGGATAATCTCGCCGCCGCTAAGATTGCCGGCGATCCTTTTACCTAGCCTTAATGTCTGATTAACCGATAAAGATATTTTTTCCAAATGAATCTCCAATTCCCCCTCCCCTAACCCCTCCCACAAGGGGAGGGGGAATTCCAGAAAAAATCCAACCTCCCTTTCTCGTCTTCCCTCCCCCTTGTGGGGAGGACTAGGGAGGGGGGAATTTTAAAAATGCTTAAACCCTCGAAACTTAAGTTTAGAATATTTATTTTTATAATTAATTAATCTTAGGCCAAATGATTCCGGCATGATTTCTCCGATTACCTTAAAGCGATATTTGACGCTCTTGATAATTTTGCTCGCCTGGCCTCTGGAGGCAGTAAAAAGAAGTTCAAACTCCTCACCCGAACCAAGCGCCTCTTCTGTATCCAGCGCCTGTTTACTCAACGGAATAAGGCTTTCATATAAAACCGCTCCCACCGAGCTCTGCTTTAAAATATGCCCTAAGTCCTGGCCTAAGCCGTCAGAGACATCGATCATCGCGTTAATTTTAAAATTATTCACTAAAAATCGCGCTTCTTTTAAACGCGGAGTAAATTTTAGATGCTTTCCTTTAATCGCGCCGCCAAACTCACCGGTAACCATAATCATATCACCGGCTCTTGCTCCCTGACGCAAGCAAAGTTTATTTTTCTCGACGACCCCCAGCATACTCACGTCAAGAATCAGCTTACTTGAAGTAGAAATATCCCCTCCCACAATATTAATATTAAATTTCCGGGCAAGATCAAATAAACCTTTGGCTAAGCGGTCAATCTGGCCAACCCGCGTATTCCTGGGTAATCCCAACGCCACTACCGCATGTTTAGGAATTCCTCCGCAAGCAGCGATATCGCTAATCGATATCGCCAGCGCCTTTCTACCCACAAGCCTAAAATCAGCGGTTTTAAAAAAATCCACTCCCTCCATAATCATATCGCAAGTAAATAATTGATAACTGCCCTTATTAAATTTTAAAACCGCGCAATCATCCCCACTGCCTTTAACCACAGAAGAATTAAGACTAATCTTTTTCTGAAACCTCTGAATTAATCCAAACTCACCAATATCCTTTAAGCGCATTTATTCATTCCTTAGGATTTTTCTAATATTTTGTGAATACGGCATCCGGATAATTCCTTGATCCGTGATCATCCCGCTAATTAACTGATGCGGGGTAACATCAAAAGCAGGATTAAGCGCCCTGGCCTTTTTCAAAGCAACATTTTTTTTAAACAAAATACTGGTTATTTCCTCAGGCTTGCGCATTTCAATCTGAATACCCGCTTTGTCTTTTATGGTTAAGTCAAAAGTGCTCTTGGGCGCGGCAACATAAAAAGGTATGTTATGATATTTAGCTAGAACTGCCAGATTAAAAGTGCCGATTTTATTCGCCGTATCGCCGTTAGCCGCGATGCGGTCCGCTCCGGTAATCACCATATCGATTGAGCCATCGCGCATAAGTTTGGCGGCAGTATTATCGGCAATCAAGGTAACATCTATGCCTTGTTTGTACAGCTCCCAGGCGGATAAACGCGCGCCTTGCAGTAAAGGCCGCGTTTCACAGGAGAAAACTTTTATCCGCTTGCCTTGTACCTGGGAAGAATAGATAACTCCCAAAGCCGTGCCATAATCTACTGTCGCCAGTATCCCGGCATTACAAATGGTTAAAACCCTGCTGTTGTCTTTAAGTAATTTAGCTCCGTAAGCGCCGATTTTGCGGCAGGCAATCATATCTTCACGCATAATCAACTTAGCCTCAGCCAGCATAATCCGCTTAATTTTAAAGATAGATTGCTCTTTATTGGCTAAAGCAACCGCCAATACTCTCTCTATACCCCAGAATAAATTCCTGGCGGTCAGCCGGGAGCTCCCGATATATTTTGCCACGGCATTTAATTTCCGGTTAAACCCGCTCCAATCAGAACCAACATAATCTTTTATTCCCAAGTACATCCCCAAGCCAGCAGCCGCGCCTAAAGCCGGAGCGCCCCTCACCTGCATAGTCTTGATTGCCTGCCAAAGATCTTCCAAGCGATCAAGATTAATATAGACTAATTTATGCGGTAATTTCGTCTGATCAATAATCCTAATCTTATTATTCTTCCAGTCTATTGTGCGAATATTCATCTTATTATAGGTGTTAGCGGGTGGCTTGGGGTGTTTTCGAATCGCGTCAGCGCTAGAAAATACCCCAAGACAGGCCCCGCTAACACCCAACCCTATAACCCTATTAATTTCGCCAATAGGCTCTTCTTCACTCCTATGGCCGCCGCCGGACAAGCCTCCTGACAGCAAAAACAAGCGATACATCTGTTATAATAAAACTTAATCCCATTTTTCTTCAAATCAATACAACCCTTCGGGCAAACCTTTACACAGTGGCCGCAGCGCGTACATTTTAAACGTAATGAGTAAGGATAATATCTCACCAAAGATTTAAATATTTTCTTTATTATTGGAGGTAAATTGATTACTTTACCCGCGCAGACGGCGCGATTTTTTGGCAAGATAAACGGACGGATATTTAACTTATCAATATCCTCTCCTTCTATTTTTATCCTGCTAAGCGCGGCTTCCCCTAAGTTGCGTAAAGCCGCCTCTTTAGTCGTTAAAACCTCTTCGTGAGCAATCCCCATTATTTTAGCCATCACCGTATCTAAAGCTACGCAATCACCACCCGCTAATAAAAGATTCAACTGGCGCAATTTACCGCCGGTTGCCGGCCCGTCCCCTTCCATCGCCAATATTCCGTCGATAATCGTTAAGTGCGGCTTGGCCTCCTGGTAAATATCCACCAGGATCTTAGCAAAATCAGCCGGCGCGAAATAATCCTTATGCAGCTCGGTTTTATAGGTCCCGGAAACCAGGCCAAAGAGATTTTTAATCGCCCCAGTAATTAAAGTAAACCCCGCTCCCCGTGCTAAAGCACGGGGCTTTGGGGAAAACATAACTACACAAACCTTACATCCCCGCTCTAAAGAGCGGGGCTTTACGGGGAGCGGGGTAAACTCGTGGGTTTTAAATTTAGGCAGGCTAATCAGATGGTCACACTCATCAAGCGCCACGGTCAAAGGAAACTTATCGCGCATCCGGCGTTTGTCAAAATTTACCAAGCTTACATTCTCATCCCGGCAAACCTTCTTAATTCCGGTAACTTCATAGACCTCTTCCACATTTTCTATATACTGGCCCCAAACACTCGGGCCATCACCGACAACAATTTTACAATTTATCTCTTTCAATAAGTGAATAACCGCTCTGACCACTTCCGGATGCGTGGTAATCCCAAACTCCGGCGGCTTAGACATCAAGAGATTCGGCTTTACCAACACACAAGAGCCGGGCTTAATAAAATTAGTAATCCCGCCTAATAAATTAATTGTATCTCTAACCGCCAGCTCAACAATTGCCGGTTCATAACTGTTACATTTAACTACCGATACTTTAGCGCTCATTGGAATCTAGGGGACGGTTCTGTTTTTTCTAAAAGAAAAAACAGAACCGTCCCCTCGTTTTTCATGGTAATTTAAAAAAATCTTTTGCGTTTCGAGTGGTTTGATCTGCAATTTCGCTAAAACTAACCCCTTTAATCCGGCTAACCTCTTCGGCTAATAATTTTATCCGCGCCGGCTCATTACGCTGGCCCCGGAAACCTTCCGGAGATAGATACGGCGCGTCAGTTTCTAACATTAGTTTATCTAATGGGGTCAAGCTAACCATCTCTCTTAAAGTATAGGGCTTTTTATCCCGCTGAGCCATTTTATTTCCGCTAGCGGGATCCCGCCCACTATTAGATACTCTGGCGGGATAAGTAATATTGCAGGTGTAAGAAATAAAAAAACCGCAATCTAGGCATTCCTTTAAAAAACTCTCGTCACCGGAAAAACAATGCACCACTGCCCTTAGCGGCAAAGCAGCTTTTAAAATTTTCAGCGTTTCTTCTTCGGCTTGGCGGCAATGTACCACTACCGGCAGGTTTAGATCTTTAGCTAAAGCAATCTGCTTAAGAAATACCTGTCTTTGATTTTCTTTGCCGGATAAATTACGGTAATAATCTAAACCTGTTTCACCGATGGCCACCACCTTTCCTCCAGAAGCCAGTTGCCTTAATCTGTCTTCTGCTGAAAAATCAAAAGTATCCGCATCATGCGGATGCACGCCTACGCTAGCATAAACTTCCGGATACTCGCAAGCCAGCTCACAAGAAGCAGCAGAAGACTCCAAGGCCGCGCCAATATTAATGAAATAAGCAACCCCCGCTTCTTTTGCGCGCTGGATAACCAAATCGCGATCCTGGTCAAATGGAGGAAAATCAAGATGGCAATGTGTATCAATCAACATATGAATCCAGGAAATCCGAAATGATGGGGACGGTTCTCTTAAGAGAACCGTCCCCTAGTTTTTACCCTAGTTTTTAATTTCAATGCGAGGAAACAGTGGATTAGTTTTATTAATCTTGGCATTGCCTAATTGTAAAATAATCGATTCTGCGGTTTTTGGCATAAATGGAGCAATTTGTTGGCCAACTACCCTAATCGCCTCAACCAGCAATCGAATAAAAGCTTTGAGCTGCTCATCCTTACCCTCTTTGGCCAAATTCCAAGGTTTGGTTTCTTCAACATATTTATTTGTCATATTGACTAGATCCCAGATATATTCAAGGGCTAGACTAAAATTAAAAGTACCCATTGAGTCATTTAATTCTATGGGAAGAGCGCCTATTTTCTCTTTTATATCCCATCCACTATTATCTAATGAACCTCCGCCTGGTACAATGCCCGAATAATATTTTTCGATCATCGTAAGCGTGCGATAAATAAGATTCCCTAAATCATTAGCCAAATCACCATTAAATCTCTTGATTATCCCCTCTTCCGAAAAATTCCCATCTAAACCAAACGGCACATCCCGAAGAAGAAAATATCTATACGCATCCAGGCCATATTTCTCTGCCATCTCAAGCGGATTAACCACATTACCCCGGGACTTAGACATTTTATCTTCATTAATCATCCACCAGCCATGCGCGAATATAGTATCCGGCTGCCTGATGCCTAGAGCCTCCAGCATAATCGGCCAATAAATCGCGTGGTGCCTTAAGATATCTTTACCTACCAGATGCGTAACCTTTACCTCTTTATCCCACCAAACAGAATGGTAAATATTTTTGTCATCAAATTCGCCTACCGCGCTGATATAATTAATCAAAGCATCAAACCAAACATAGGTAACATGCTTGCAACTAAAGGGCAGCGGAATGCCCCAGCTAAGCCTCTCTATTGGCCGGGATATACAAAGATCTTCTAATTTATTATTCTCTAAAAAGCTTAAAACCTCATTCCTTCTGCTGGCTGGTTGAATATAACTAATATGTGCCGGATCTTTAATGTATTTAACAAGCCAATCCTGGTATTTTGATAATTTAAAGAAAAAATTAGTTTCGCTGATATTCTCAAGCGGACGCTTGCAATCCGGGCAAAAATTATCGGTAGTTTGAGTTTTAGGCCAGAATGTTTCACAGGGAGTGCAATACCATCCTTCATATTTATCCTCGTAAATATCCCCCTTTTCATACACTATACTAAGCGCTTTCTGCACGCATTTAATATGCCGGCTTTGGGTTGTGCGAATAAAATCATCATTGGATATCGCCAGCTTACTCCATAAATCTCTGAATTGCATCGCTGCTTGATCGACAAATTCGATAGGAGAAAGCTTGGCCTGATCAGCTGCTTTCTTGATCTTCTGGCCGTGTTCATCCGTTCCGGTAAGAAACCAGACATTTTCTTTTCCCAGAAGATTACGATTATAACGTGCCAGAGTATCCGCGGCAATATTGGTATAAGAATGGCCAATATGCGCGGGGGCATTCACATAATAAATAGGAGTAGTAATATAGAATTTATTTGGCATTATAGCTAACCTCAATATAACCACCCTCATCAAGCTGCACGCTAACCAGGCGTTTAAAAACATTCACGTTAATCACCTTGCCCTTACCCTCAAGGGTACTTAGATGCTCACCTTCGCGCGGCAGGCCCTTAGAAAGTATTTTATAAGTTTCATATTCATAAGATAAACAACACATCAACCTCCCGCATAAGCCGGAAATTTTAGGAGGATTTAACGGTAAGCCCTCTTCTTTGGCCATCTTAATCGTTACCGGCTCAAAATCTTTTAAGAATTTTTTACAGCAAAGCTCGCGGCCGCATGAACCATATCCGCCGAAAAGCCTGGCCTCATCCCTTACCCCGATCTGCCTTAATTCAATGCGCGCCTTAAAAACTTTAGCTAAATCTTTAACCAGATTACGGAAATCCACCCGGCCATCCGAAGTAAAATAAAATAGGATTTTGGAACGATCAAATGAATACTCAGCCTTAACCAGCTTCATCTCTAATTTATGCTCGCCGATCTTTTTTTCACAGGCGCCAAATGCTTCTTTAGCGCGAAGAGCGTTATCTTGGACTTGTTTTAGGTCGTTTTCCCTGGCCAAACGAATTATTTTTTTTGGCGGCTCTTTAGGAATATCCTCAAGCTCGCAATGCGCGTGAGCTGACGGAATCACGCAACCACAATCCAGGCCCCGATCATGCTCAACAATCACCTGATCACCGACTTTTAAAATTAAATTACCCGCTTGATAAAATTGCACAATACCGGAATTATTAAGTTTAACCAGAATCAAGCCTTCCATAGCTGCACTCCCAGGTTGTGTAAAATTAACTTACTATTAAGATTCTTATCTAAATACCAAGAGCTTTCCGAAAGCGTGGCCATAATCTCATCCAGCTGCTTAAAAGAAAACCTGGGAATTAGTTTTAGCAGGTCACTATGCCGATCTAAATGAATTGTCTCTTGATCGGGCAAGCCGCATTTTAATAAATATATATCCCTAAACCAAGAAGCAAGGATATTTAAACAAACCTGCAGCTGCTCCTTGGTTTGGTTCATAATACTATGATCCAGCGGTTTTGAGGATAGGATAAAAGAATCAAATATTTTATTCTTCTCCCGCAATAACGGAGTATCCTTTAACCTTAAGGCCAGGCCTATTCGCCCTTCCGCGTAATATGCCAGAAAATGCGCGGCGGCTTTATCTAAAGCATAATTTTTAATTAAAACATTTTCTAACTGGGCTCTAATCAGAGGGGAAAATTTTATTTCCTTGCAGCGGGAAAGCACGGTTTTGATAATATTTTGAGGCTTATGCGTAATAAGAATAATCAACACGTCCCTGGGAGGCTCTTCTAATATTTTAAGCAAAGAATTGGCTGCCTCGGAATTAAGCTTATGCGCGTTATCAATAATAAAAACCTTGACCGCCCCCTCATACGGCCGAAAACTTGCCTGCCGCAAAATACCGCGGATATCCTCCATCTTTATTTGAGACTGCCCATTTTGAATAATCTGCAGGTCCGGATGAACTTCCTTTTGGATTTTTAAACAGCCGCTGCAACTACCGCAGGGCCTAGAAACTTGCCCCGTGCAATTAAGCTGCCCAGCGATAATTTTAGCGGTCATTCTTTTGCCGATTCCCTCTGGCCCGCTAAAAATATACGCGCCGGAAAAATGGGATTTTTCAAGATTTGCCCCAATTATGCCTAATGCTCTATCCTGGCCCAAAATATCACTAAAAACCATACTGAGTCACCATCTCCCTGATTTTATTTTGCGTCTTAAACTTATCTGCCAAAACTTTTACTATTTTAATTCTCCGCGGTTCTTGCTTGGCCAACGCCAGATATCCGCGCCTCACCTTTTCATGATAACTCACACTGCGCTGTTCAATACGATCCCGGCAATTATGCCGGTGTTTAAGCCCGCTTTTAACCGGCAAATCCAAAAGAATAGTTAAATCCGGTTTAATGCCCTGCGTGGCAAAGCTGCCCAAAGACTTAATTAACTTTATATCTATACCTAACCCAAAACCCTGATAAGCAATAGTAGAATCAAGAAATCTATCGCAAATAACTATTTTTTTAGCCTCTAGCGCCGGCTTAATTATCTCCTGAACCACTTGAGCCCGGGCCGCCATATAAAGCAAGGTTTCCGCGCCAGCGGATATCCTGCTTTTAGGATCAAGTAATATTGTCCGGATTGCCTCACTTAGCTTTACTCCGCCTGGCTCACGCAGATAAATTACCTTGGCCCCCTTAGCCAAAAGATAACTAAAAAGCATCCCCGACTGCGTGCTCTTCCCGCACCCCTCAGACCCTTCAAATGTAATAAATTTACCCCGCACCTTCTATTCCTCCATTAATTCTTTTCTTCAATTTACGCATAGAAGAAGGTGCGGGGTTTACTCCGCACCTTCTATTCCTCCATTAATTCTTTTCTTCAATTTACGCATAGAAGAAGGTGCGGGGTTTACTTTTCATATTTTATTTATTTTACCACAGGCAAGGGACAAAAAACACCAAAACTTTATTTCTTCGGGAGTAATAGAGGACGTTTCTATTTTTCTTGTAGAGACGCAAAATTTTGCGTCTCTACATTAAAAAAACAGACGCATCCCTTAGTTTCACTGCTCCTACTATAATAGCCGCAGAAAACGGGTAAATCTAAATAACTATTTTATAAAACAAAATGGGCTGAACGATTAAGTCCAGCCCCTGTGGTTAATTAAATTTAATCCAGATTATAGCTTACTGCTTTCTTTTGTATCAACAAACTCAACGATATCGGCTCTAACTCTATACGTAGGGACCGAGAACAAAATCATATACGTGTTTGTCGTTTCTTCAATGACGTTAGCGAGAGCATATGCACCACCTTCTTTAAGGCCAGCATTTTCATATAAACGAGACATAGCTATCGTGTGTTGAGGAGCGGTTATGCCAACAATTCCAAAGAGAGCAAAACCACTACTTGCTCCAGTAGCATTTGGTTTTACCATTTTGTAGTTGTTCTTCTCTAGATTAACTTGCGTTACTGAATTATGTGGATAATTACCTACTGAGGCGCATCCTGCAAGAAAAAAAACACTAACCAATAATGTTACCATAAACTTACTCATTACTTCCCCCTAGTATAATCTTCACCCTAGATATTCTAAGGTTAAGAATTTGTTAATAATATGTTAAAATATTTATATGTTTAACCCATGTTCTTTTTATTCATGTATTATACTGCTCAATTTCAAAATTGCAAGCAATTTCAGAGAGCGCTGAAAAACTCTTAAAAACTATATCAGCGCTCTCTGATTACACAGATTATTTAAGATTACACAGATTGTCTCGTCGGAGATTTAATCTATGTAATCTGTTATTAATCTTTTAATCAGAGATTGCTGTATGTTTTTTAGACTTTTTCAGCAATCTCATAGAAATGTCCTAGTTCTACCAAAATAGAAAACTAGGGAGCCTAAAATCGCATTGGCTCTCGTCGGAAGAGTTCACCCAAAAACTGGCGGGTAGTCGTGGACGCCAAACGAAACCCGTCAGAACTTCAACCATATAAAAACGAGGCGCACGCTTACGATTTCTTGCTCTTTCGCCCCGGCTGCGCGAAGCAGATTCGCTAAAATTCTAAAAACACCATGCTTGTCTTTAAAAAACTAAATACTGTGTTCCTTGAATTTCAAATAACAGATTAAGAACTTGGCTTTACTACTAATAAAGCAGGCGTAATATCTTCTCGGCTATCTGGGAACTTTCGCCTAAATGCTTCTTGCGCCTCTTTCGCATTGGACTCAACAGACACGTTGATCTGCCCTTGGTCCGGTTCTGACATCAAGAGCACCCCCAAAAGGGTTGAGTTACGAAAGAAAGCCCCTGTCTCCGAACCAGAAGCCTTGCCGCTCCAATTAAAAGTAATATCACCCAGATAATTAATCACTCCACCATCCTTAAGCTGACAAGTAAGTTCTCCCTTTTTCATACCATGCGAAAGCCCTGATCCGCGGGTAATGCTACTCATCCCGTTCATTCCAACCGGGAGCCTCGCAAAAATGTACCCATCCTGCCGAACGGGGTATTGGTATTTTGGAAACCCTGTCCCCCAAAAATTAAAGATCACATAAGATCCGTTCGATATATCTTTGCCATTGTATAAAATATGAATCTTTGCGATAGCGATCGCTTCATTGGGAGAAATATTATCAAGACGATTAAGCCAGCTATAAGGACAACACCCAGAAACCAACAATACGGCAAAGATCAAACTAATAAGATACCCCAGTCTGTGCGTCATGCTTTCCCCCTTTTTGATTTAACATCTCTTAATTATTATTTATGCTACTCCTACCCATTAAACCAAGGACATTTCTATTCCTTATTCCTTCGCCCCGGCGCGGAAAAGAATACTTTCCTCCGCTTTTAGAACTATCTATAGCTCTTTTGTTCCGCGACTATTTCTTTGAATGAAAAAAGGTTCTCCAGATGTATTCCTATCTGCCATATGGCCTACTGATGACTTCTTGCGCCCGAATAGCTTTTTCCAAATATTCATAGAATGTCTTCTGAAATCTAGCATTTCGTTGTACAGTTTGCTGGTCGAGGAGCGATCACTTCGCGATCGGAGATTATTCGAGAACCTTCTCGATCACAAAAGAGCCGGTAGTACCTCGAGTTCCATCCACCAACCAAACCCCGTCGTACGCTTCATCATGATATGATGCTTTCGATAAGCAACGGAAGCTACGATCACGCTCGCATGCTGTGTTTAACGGAGCCACTAAAGAATTTTTAGCGACTACAATAGTCTTACCGATCAAGTCGCGCCGTTTACCGCATTCTGAACATATAAGCCCACCATCCGTCCACTCGTGGCGCATATTCCCGCATTTGGAACATATGCAACCACCCCATTCATGACCTTCATCTCGCGTTTTACTGCATTTCAAGCATTTACAACCGCTCCATTTATGTACGCCGTTTCGATCTGCCCCACAACGAGCGCACTTTTCACAGTCCTTCGACCAGTCATGCCCCTCCTCTCGAACCTTGGCACAAACAGAACACTTGCAACCATCCCACTTGTGCTTTCCAGTCATACAAATCAAATTCATATTCGACGCCCTTTTTTCTGATAAATAGTTCGAATCCCCTTCTGCGCGAGCCTAAAATCGCATTGGCTCTCGTCGGAAGGGTTCACCCAAAAACTGGCGGGTAGTCGTTGACGCCAGGCGAACCTGCCAACCCATTGAAATATCGATACTTGTGAAACTCTACCGCAAACGGAGCATGGGCTGGCTCATATCTTTAAACGAACCTACCTTCTCGAAAGAGCGACAGAAATAAGAGCATTAACAACATCCCTAAATATAAACAACAAAACCAACAATGCGACAACCACGACAACAACCACAAACACGGTTCGGTTCCGCTGATATACTTCCTCTTCCTTATCAATTTTAACTAATAATTTTTCATTTATAATCTTCTCTCTGGCAAATATACGAACATCTTCATTCCAATCTTCAACGGCAATCTTAGCCAACAAGCCTTGATCCGTCAGCCTTCTAACAGCATGGCAACGAACAAGCCACTCCCCGTCTTTAACAGCAATCTTAGCTAATGTGTTTTGATCTGTAAGTTTCGCAACAGCATCTGCACGGACGAAATCATTCCTGTCCCCAACAGCAATCTTAGCTAAAACATATTGATCTGTAAGATTCCCAATGGCAGCCCTGCGAACAACAGGATCTTTATCTTCAACAGCTATTTTTGCCAGCAATAACGGATCGTTTGACTGCTCAACCGTGGCTTTCCTTATATCAAGATAAGCCTTTGGATTATACTTCCTATCTTTCAAACCATTCAAGAAGTCTGAAAGTTCTTGACTATTCGGCCATGAAGCAGGAGAGCCGTGCTCATCACCAGATCCGTAGAACTTTACCCCATTTAGCCCATTACGAGGATACTCTCCAGAACATGTATGCGTTGCTATAATTTTCTTAGACCCTACGTCAACCACATAGAGAACCAAGTCTGCGCCAGAATAAGATTCACCACCGCCTGTATATGACCCAAGGCAACGAGGTTTTTGATATTCACCAAACACGATTGTTTGAACCTCATCCGGCTTTCGCGCAATCAAATCATCTGCGAGGTTCCGCGATTTACTAATATCTAAATCCTTCAAATCCAAAACAATAACCCGCCCTTTAAGATGTTGATTATTGTCTACAGAGAATCCCTTGGCTGTAAGACAAATACTTTTGTACTGAGATTTATATTTTTCGAATGACTGTGTATAGGCTTCTTCAAGCTTATCGATGGTCTCGCCTTGCCGACTAACAAACCATATAAATATAATTAAAGAAACAAGCATTACTCCAATGAAAAGAAAACATCGAGCAGCATAGATCCCGTCTCCTGTCTCAGAAAAATCAAAAAACCGTTTCAAATACCTTGAGATCGTTGACAATAATCGCATTTATATTTCCATTGGTTTTCTGATTATCTTCATTAACTTAATTAAAGAATCCACACTAAACCAACCCCTCGCTTACCAATCGTCGGAAGGGTTCACCCAAAAACTGGCGGGTAGTCGTGAGGAATTCGGGGACACAACACTTAATTCCAGTTAAGTACTAAAATAAGAATTAAGTGTTGTGTCCCCGAATTCCCGCTATAGCCTTCTTCTCCAAGTTACGCCTTCGCTATAGCCTTCTTCTCCAAGTTACGCCTTCTTTAGTATCCTCTAAAATCACGCCCTGTTCTTCAAGCTCTTTTCTGATTTTATCGGCCAGCGCGTAGTCCTGGGATTTTTTAGCATCTGCCCTGCTATGAATCTTGGATTCATGTCACGCAATTCTGGGAACACCATACTTAATTCCGAATTATGTAATGAGCAACCAGGATTAAAGCATCTTTTTACCCAAACTATTCATTATCTATGGCTTTTATGTCTTTGAGCGGTAAATAGCTTTCTTTAGAAATCACCTTTTTACCGGTTTTTGATTCCAGTTCAATCCTGGCTCTTTTGGCAATTCTTCCGCCTTTTATTCCCGCAATCTTGTTTTCTATCATTCCTTTAGCTTCTGCGGTTTCTGCTATCTGCCTAGAGGATAATTCTGCCAAAGCGGTAAAAATAAGCTCCGCCTCTGTCATATGATCCCTTAAGTTTTGCGTTTTTAGCCCCTTAAGGCTTTTATGTTCTTTTACGGTAACATCTGACCATTCCTGATGTATAATATTAGTAAGTATCGCGTATTCATCTTCTTTAGTTATTTCGTGTTTGCTCCAATAGTCAGTTAGCTTATTGCGCGTCTCCTGCCCCATCATCCTTTGTTGTATCCACTTTCCGCTTCTTCCGTGTTTCTGCCAGTTTTCCCTGGCTCTGTTTAGCGACTTTTCAGGATCCGCCATTTCCTGCATTCTTTCATACCCAACTTTTGCAAGCCAGAGTTTAATCGGCTCAGCCTTAGGGCTTGGCACTGACTGAATAAGCCTTAACAGGGTTTCCGGGTCAGCAACATCCGTTAGGTATTTTTTACCGTCAGCTGCCTCTAATTTCAGTTGGTGACAATTTGTCACCGACTCACTGCCCTCTTTTTTCAACCTTTCTTTCAGCTTGTTCCAGTATTTTCTTGCGGTTTGAAAATCTTTCTGTTGGATTAAAACGCCAATAATATCAACCACCGAGAAATACCATGTTTCTTTTTCTTCATCGTAAATTCTACGAATTTTAAAGTCTTCAAAAGCAGCTAATGTGTTTTTCATAATATTTTCCAGAACCTTCTTCTTAATTCCAGGGACATAACACTTAATTCTAGTTTAGTACTAAAATAAGAATTAAGTGTTATGTCCCCGAATTCCTATAATCCTTCTTTCATTTCTCTCTTTATAAAAATGCATTGCGTAAGTAATAACCTGGAAACAAAAATGGCGAAACCTTCTTTTTAAAGAATATGCGGCAATAATCCCTAATAAAAAAATTACAACACATAAAAGACTCAATGTCCATTGAGAATGACCAGCGACAATAGTACGAACACTTTCCGTCGTTAAAAATGAAAGCAGCGCACTTGGAAACAAGGAAACCACAGCGATAAAAAGTGAAGAAGAAAAAGAAACAGGTGAATAAAGTTGCTCTATCGCCGCGTTAGAAAACGCCGACATGGTTTTCATTTTCAGAATAAGATGTTGATGTGCCGATATTGCTTCATGAGGATCATTTTCTAATTTTCCTGCATTTGTCATTGTAAAATCTTCCATCATCTCAAGGAACCATTTGCTTCTTTGAGATCGCAAATTATATAATATGGCCGATATTCTTGGATCTGTATATCGTCTAATCGTAAAAATGGTCATGCAGAACCGAAAAAAAACTCTTATTTTTCTTTTGGATTTATCTGTAGAAGAACCATCATTAAAACAAGCAACAATACCCGCATCAGAAAATTGATTCACAATAACCCCGGCACATATTGAGAGAATCAAAAAAATCAACATCTTTGTCCCTTGTGAAGCTAAATCGGGTGCAAGATTTCCTATGCCACCCGACGCTACTATCGGAAAATTACTCATTAAAAATGGCCTATGGAGGTACCAATTACCAATGACGACGATAGCCCCCGGCATGAAAATGTCCATAAATCTTTCATAAGGCATATTTGAATTTATCATCTTTCTCTCCTTTTACATGCAGCTTTACTTAACCTGCCACTATAAGTTGTACTGATTCTTAAGAAAAAACAACCGCATTCTCTATGACGGTAAGATTAAAACTAGGCCCCCCCTTGGCCAAAAGATAACCAAAAAGCATCCCTGACTGCGTGCTCTTACCACAGCCTTCAGGCCCTTCAAATGTAATAAATTTACCCCCGCACCTTCTATTCCTCCATTAATTCTTTTCTTCAATTTACGCATAGAAGAAGGTGCGGGGTTTACTTTTCATATTTTATTTATTTTACCACAGGCAAGAGACAAAAAACACCAAAACTTTACTTTTCCGAAGGATTAGGGGACGGTTCTATGTTTTTTGAGCCTGGTATAAAAAACATAGAACCGTCCCCTAGTTTTAAAAGCCTCTAAACCAAGCATATTCTAATACGCGCTTCTAGCTTTAGCAAGGATTTTTGGCGGGTGAGGGTTTCTCCGTGGCTGGTGGGGCCCAAAGGCTTTGCGCCCTCTGATTACTCAGAGTTTACCTTTTAGTACGCCTCTTTCTTTGAGGTAGCGATACGCAGCCTGTCCAAAAAACTCATTATCGTACGGATATGATCCAAAATATTCCTTCCGTCTTCAACCGGAATACTCTGACCTTCTTTTGAAAAGTATATATACATACCGACAGCAATACTGATAAAATTAAGGTCGTTCTTGATAGGCTGAGTAAAAAGTTCATCTGTTACCTCATCAAGCTTAAGGCCTTTCTCTTTAATCGTGCGGAAAAGCGGGTCTTTTTCATCAGCGGCAATGCTTTCCGGTTTATGGATTTTATTAATTATCTCCACCATGCGCTTGATAGAGATAAGGACTTTATTCGCTTCAGCCTGCGGGATAGGTTCGCCATTATCCAAGTAATAGCGCACAGTAAGGTTGATTACGATTATCGGATCTCCGATATGCTGATAAATAGCATTCCAGAGCAGAGGGTCTACTTGGATGCGTTCACTTTCAATCCGCTTAAAAAACTCTTCGTCTTTAGGTAAGATATTGGCCATATCCTTAACCTTCCTGTAGAATCAAGGGGACGGTTCTATTTCTTTTACATAGCTTTCTTTCAAAAAACAATAGAACCGTCCCCTTTGTTTTTTATTTCATCGATGCACTTATCCAAATCTTCTATCTCAAAGGGCTTGGTAATGTAATGCCTGGCGCCAAGAGCTTTTGTCCGCGCAATACTGTTATCATCGTAAATGCGGGTAAGCATTACGCAGTTGGCGTTTTGGTCAATCTCCTTGATTCTTTTTAAAGTCTCAATGCCGTCAATAGCGGAAAAAGGCATATGGATGTCAATAAAGGTTATGTCCGGCCGCTCTTTTTTAAATACCTCGACAGCAGTTAGTCCGTCGCTGGCGCCGCAAGTAACCAAACCTTTTTTCTGGTAGGTTTTTTGCACTAAAAACACTATTCCCTCTTCGTCATCAATAATCAGGATTTTTAACTGGCGCATATTAGCCCTCCTAAAGCGGGGACAGTCCCCTTGCTTGTTAGAATGCCCACTTGGTTTTACTTTCTTCTTTTTTAATGCTCTCCGGCTGGACGCCCTGGATAACCGGCAGTTCCAGAATAAAGGCAGAGCCTTTATTCTCTCCCTCTGACTCTGCCCAGATCCGACCATTATGCCTTAAGATGAAACCTTTGGCATTATGCAAGCCCATGCCGGTGCCTTCGGTTGAGGCCTTAGAGGTAAAGAAAGGGGCAAAGATGGTTTGCAAATTCCCCTTCTTAACTCCGTATCCCGTATCAGAAACAGCAATGCGTACGGTGCTATGATTAACCCTGGTTACTTTAAGGGTTAATCTCTTCTCTAGGGAATATTTCATCGCGTGAATCGCGTTCTTGGCAAAGATCATCAAAACCTGCTGCAGCTCAGCTGCCACCCCTTGGACATAAATAGGCTCCTCGGGTATTTCTTTTAAGAAAACAACGCAATTAGCTTTGAGTTCCGGAGAATAAAGCCGGCTAAAGCCTTCAATTATTTCCTGCAAATTTAACGGCTCCAACTCCCCGCTAACCTTCTGGCCAAACTGCCGGATCGCCTTAACCATACTCATTACCCTGCCCGAACCTTCCATCATAATATTGCAGGCTTCCTCCACATCCTTGCGCTCCTCTGGGTCGGTTACGTATTTTAAGAAATGTTCTTTCTGGAATCTCGCCAGGTTATAAACAATGGTCATTGGATTATCTATCTCATGGGCTAAGGAATAGGAAAAAGTATCCATCTCCTGCAATCTGGCCTTGCGCTGGCGGTCTTCGATTTCTTTCCAAAAGATGCAGTTTTCAATGGCCAAAGAAGCGGCATAGGAAAGGTTTTCAAAACTAAGCAGGTCATCATCGGTATACATCTGATTATTGTGCTTTGCTCCCAAAACTATAAAACCCAAAAGGCCATCCTTGCTAAAGCAGGGAATAATTAACCCTAAATCCGGATCAATTTTATTCCGCGGGCCTACTTCCTCATCAAGTAAAGGCTTCTGGCGCTGATTTAAAATGCCGATAAGCGAATCATCCCAAGGAATAAGCTCCGGGAACCGTGATTTCGCTTCTTGGGGGTAACAGCTTTTTAGCTGAAAAGACTTATATTCTTCCTGCTTAAGGTAAATCGCGGCGAATTTTATCTTAACGGCATCCACTACCGTGGAGTTGATTGTTTTAGGCAGCTCCTCAATATCCCGGATGTCAACCATGCTCTTGGAAAGATTAGTCAGGACCTCTTGATAACGGCGGCGTTCTTTGAAAAGGATGTTTTCGGCACGGTTACGCAGATAGCTATAGGTTAATGGGCCCGTTGTGGCCAATACTGCCATAATTACAGTTGAATAAACCCATAAACCAGTCTTAATTCCGAACCAAAAAGGAATACCTAAAACTAATGTATATACAATAACAAATATTCCTGCACGGGTTAAGGCAACATTAATATCCATTAAACGATATCTAACGATAGAATACGCAACTGCAATTGCATATAGACAGATAAAATAGGTCCCAAATGGATTTAGCGGATAAATATTTACGTCATAAACTAAGAGAAAACTTGAGGCTCCACCGAGATAACCGAGTAACGAAGGAAAAAGCAAATACTTTAATTGGTTTTTTTTAAATCCTGTCGAAATCTTATAAAGTTCCAATAACTTCCACAAGCTATAAGTAACACAAATCCCAAAGAAAACTATGATTAGAAAATATAACGGACCCGGATCTCCAAAATTAATTAATCCAAACTTATATTCGGCTCTGGGGCATATTAATGTTGTTGTTAATGATAGAAAGGCAATAATTATACTAAAAGCGTAACATAGCCGTAATAACCATTCCCTTTTTAAGCCTATAAAAACCACAACAAAATGCAGAAAAAAAGTGGGGATGAAAACAACCCCCACCTGTTCAATCCTTGCCCAAAACCATGATGCTTCTAAAGAGGGGCCATAAACATTGCCGATCTGAGTGAGTGACCACCAGGAAATACTCAAAGAATACAAAGCAAACGTCAAATTAACTTTATTTCTTCCGTTCTTAAAATAAATGAACAACCCCAAAAGAAGCGTGGCGATTCCAGTAAACGCCATTGCAATAATAAAATTTAATTTATAATTAGACATTGTAATTATTCTTTAGTGACCGTTAAGAAAAAAATCCTATTTGACTTTTCTCTTATTGTTTTTTCGATCTTGAATTTGCCCGCTCCACTTGAAACAATTAAATCCCTTAAGGCTTTCTCATTTCTTCCGTAGAAATTCCAATCACAAAACCATGCTGGCGGGGTGGGCTTACAGATTTCAATGTCCTTGTGGGCGATGATAAATTTTCCGGCGGGTTTTAGCGCTTCAATGCAAAATCTTACGAAACTTTTCAGTAATCTATCGGGTAAATAATCAGCTAAGCCGATACTATAAACTAAATCAAAATCACTTAAGCCTTCTTTATGTTCCTTTTTTCTTGCCAAACTTAAAACATCATCTTTTAGAAAATCAAATGTCACGTTGTGAGTAAAATCTTTAAGGGAATTTCTGGCGAAATCCAATGCTTCCTCGTCTTGATCAAGTAACGAAAAAATCAGCCTGTTTTTAACTTTCAGGCTCTTATCAGCAAAAACTTCTTTTATTTCCCTACAGGATCCGCAGGCAAGGTTCAGGATTCTTACTGGCTTATTGTTTTCTTTAACTAAAAAAGAGAAAAGGATCTCTCTCATCTTGTCTTTACGGTTTCTGACGGCAACCGCATACTCATTATTAAGAAAATACTTATCCGAATAATAACCTATCTCTGTAGAAAGCGGACTATTATCATAAACTTCTTCTATAACTTTATAATCACCGGGATATCCCCTAGGTTTTTCAAAACCTCGTTTTACGATAACTCCTCTATATATTAACCCACCGACTAATTCCCTAAACACATCTTTTATTTTATTTATAGCAATTTTTTGTTCAACTTTGTTTTCAATGGTTCTTGCTTCATTCATAATATAATCAGTTAGCTGAAAAAATGTTTTTTCGGCTTCAGCACTTGAAATTTCTTTTTTGTCTATTTTTTCGCTAAGCTCTACTACAGAATCAATATACCCAACACATGCCTTAAACCAAAAATCATAAACTTGTTGTCTTATGTCTAAATCAAGAATGAGGTTAAGAATATTCTCTACCCTTTGGGATTTTATTTGCTCAGGAATAAACTTTCCCATAGCGAGACTCCTCTTTCTTACCCTCCCAAAAAAACTCCACCAAAATCTTACCAAGAAAATGGGGCCAGATTTATTAGTCTTTTCTAATATTCCATTTTGGAATATTTATTAATTAAGTGTAACATATTCCATAAGGAGAATCAAGAATTGGATAAGACGATTTATTCGAAAGAATATTCCTCTATTATTGACCGGCTGAAGAAAGCCCGTAAAGAGGCAAAACTTGACCAAAAGAGTGTTGCCAAACGCCTGAAAAGGACACAATCCTACATCTCTAAGATGGAAAACGGCCAATGCCGGCTTGACATTCTCCAGCTTAAAGAGATCGCCAAAGCCTACAAGAAAAACCTCGGTTATTTTATTAAATAAATCAGATTAAATTCTCATCGGTAAAGCTAAAATATTTCGCTTTGCCGATAATTATATGGTCTAAGGTATTTATTCCAAGGGCCTTTCCGGCTTCGGCCAAACGGGATGTAAACTCTTTGTCTTCCCGGCTCGGAGAAGGATCCCCGCAAGGATGATTATGAAAACAAATTATCGAAACGGCAAAATATTCTAAAGCCTTAGTGAAAATCTCCCTGATTATAGGAGAGACCTGATTTACCGTCCCTTCCTGCGCCTCAATTATTTCGATAACCTTGTTCCCTGAATCTAAAAGCATGACCTTGAACACTTCTTTTCTCAAATCCCGCATTCTCGGAATTAATATTGCCGCCGCTTCTTTCGATGACTTAATCCTGGGACGGCTATCTTTTATCTCCTCCTCCCTAAACCTTCTTCCTATTTCAAGAGCGCTCCTGATTTGGGCCAGCTTAACCATCCCCACCCCCTTTAATCCCGCCCATTCTTTCATATCTGTATGGCTCATCCGCCCAAAACTACCAAACCTTTGAAGTATGCTCATTGCTAAATCCAACGCGCTATGGCCTCTTGAGCCGCTGCGTAAAAGTATAGCTATAAGCTCGGCATTAGTTAAGGAATGCTCCCCGGATTTAAAGAGCTTTTCTCTGGGCCGGTCATCTTTTGGCCAGGATTTAATATCAGACATAGGCGTTTTATCCCTCCTACTATAACAGACGTTAAAAAAAGATAAATCTAACAAAAATAAAGGGGACGGTTCTCTTTTTTCTTTTAGAAAAAAGAGAACCGTCCCCTGGTTTCTTTTACACTTTTACAGACACTTTCGGAAAGTGTACCTTTTTAAATTCGGGGACACAACACTTAATTCCAGTTAAGTACTAAAATAAGAATTAAGTGTTGTGTCCCCG
>JAPLLY010000003.1:6129-8018 GCA_026387315.1 Candidatus Omnitrophota bacterium | reverse complement strand
TGGGAGGGGCTAGGGGTGGGGGAGAGCGCAGGGATGGCAAAGAAGAATTAAAATGAATCCCCCCTCCCTAACCCTCCCCACACGGGGGGAGGGAACGCTGGATTGGGAAAATGAAATTCCCCTCCCCTTGTGGGAGGGGCTAGGGGTGGGGAAATTTTAAAAACTGGAGACCATATGATGCTGACAAAATTACTTGGAGAGTTATTGGTGAAAAAAAGTTTGGTTACGCAGCAACAGGTCGATGAGGCATTGAAAGAGTCCGCGGGCAATGGGGACTTGTTGGGCAAGATTTTAGTCAGCAGGGGATTAGTCAAAGAAAATGACCTTTTAAAAGTACTTGCCGAGCAGTTTAATTTGCCTTTTTATCTGCATTTAAAAGAAACGCGCATATCGCCCGACGCGGTTAAGGCGGTGCCGGCGAAATTTGTTCAGCACTACGGATTTATACCGATTAATTTAGAGGGAGCGGTGCTGACCATAGCGGTCTATAATCCCATGGATGTCTGGTTGGCTGAAAATATAAAAATAAATTTAGGGTTTCAAGTTGCCCGGGTTTTAACCAGCCGGCATGAAGTTGAAACCGCGATTCATAAATATTATGGGGCAGTGGCCGGGACAGTGGATAGTATTATGGAAGGCAAGGCGAGCGCGGGGACTAAATTAGTTAAGGACGAGAGCGTTGAAGATATTGAAAAAAATGCCGATGAAGCATCGGTAATAAAATTAGTTAATCAGATTATTACCGAAGCCATTAAGATGCGGGCCACGGATATTCATATTGAGATTTACGTGAATAAGGTGGTTTTGCGTTACCGGATTGACGGAGTTTTGCGGGAAATGAAGATGCCCCAGGACGCTTATTACATTGAGCCGGCGATTGTTTCGCGGATTAAAATTATGTGCCATTTAGACGTGGTGGAGCACCGTATTCCGCAGGATGGCCGGGCCAAGGTCAGGCTTCTGGACGGAGAAGAAGTGGATTTAAGGGTTTCTATTCTCCAGGGGTATTTTGGAGAGAATGTGGTTATCCGGATTTTGCCTTCCCAAGTGCTGCTAGATTTAGATAAAATCGGATTCCTACCGCAAGACTTAGAGATAATTAATAAGCTTATACAAAAACCGCACGGGATTATTTTAATTACCGGCCCGACCGGAAGCGGAAAAACAACCACGCTTTACACCTGCTTAAGCCGTTTAAACCGCAAAGAAGTTAAAATCATCAGTATTGAAGATCCGGTAGAATACGCGATTGAAGGCATAACCCAGATTCATGTAAACCCCAAGGTGGGTTTGACTTTTGCCAGCGCCTTAAGAAGCGTTTTAAGGCATGATCCGGATATTATGATGATCGGGGAAATCCGCGATTCGGAAACCGCGGACCTGGCGATCCGTTCTTCATTAACCGGCCATTTAGTTTTTTCCACCCTGCATACCAATGATTCGGCTACCGGAATTGCCCGGCTGATGGACATGGGGATCCAGCCTTATTTGCTGGCTTCTTCGGTAGAGGTAATTATTGCCCAGCGTTTAGTGCGTTTGCTTTGTCCGCTATGCCAAGGCAAAGGCTGCGAAGCCTGCAGTGAAACGGGATTTAAGGGCCGCCGGCCGATTTATGAGATTATGGTAATTGACGCGGATATCCGGAATTTGATTGTTGAACATAAAAGCGCGCAGGAGATTAAAGCTAAGTCCCGCGAAAAAGGGATGCGCACGCTGATGGAAAACGGAATGCTCTTGGTTGAGCAGGGGTTAACGACCAAAGAAGAAATTTTACGCGTGGTGGAGTTGGAATAAAAACAAGGGGACGGTTCTCTTTAGAGAACCGTCCCCGGATTCCAACCGTAGGGGAGGTTTAAACCTCCCCTACGGTTGGGGATAACTTATTCCCC
>JAPLLY010000003.1:0-6051 GCA_026387315.1 Candidatus Omnitrophota bacterium | reverse complement strand
CCTCCCCTAACCCCTCCCCTTGTGGGAGGGGTTAGGGGAGGGGAATTCAGGAGGCAAAAGTTGGAATTTAAATATAAAGCCAAAAAGAATCTTAATGAAATTGTCGAAGGCTCAATTGAGGGGGCTAATATTGAAGGAGCGCTGGAGAATCTTCAGGCCAGGGGCCTGGTGCCGATTAGTGTTGAGCCGGCGGCTATTTCCGCCTCGGCAGGCGCGCTAAATTTAAAAACCCAGGCGAAATTAAAAACCGGAAAATACGGCTTAAAGCAATTAGTTTTATTCACGCAAAAACTTTATAATTTAATTAATTCCCGCGTGGAATTATTGAGCGCTTTAAGGCTTTTAGAGAAGAACGCTGATAATCGAACCGAAAAAATATTACTCGCGGACATCATCCGGGATATTAAAGAAGGCGTCCCGTTTTCGGCATGTTTGGGCCGCTATCCGAAATATTTTCCCCAGCTTTACGTCAATATCGTGCATACCGGCGAGTCAACCGGAAAGCTCAAAGATTCCTTAATGCAGCTTTTGGATTATTTACGCCGCCTTCAGGATTTAAAATTGAAAGTCAAGCAAGCCTTGGCCTATCCGGTATTTATGAGCCTAGTCGGCGTGGGCACGATTTTTGTGATGCTTACTTTTGTGCTTCCGCGGCTAGCCGGAATGTTTGATGATTTTCAGGCCAAGCTTCCTTTACCGACGTTAATCCTGCTTAAAATCTCCGGTTTTTTGCAAAGTTATTGGTGGGCAATAATTATTTTAGTTTCGCTGGTTGTTTTCGCATTGAAGATTAAGCGCGCGGGCAAAGAAAGTATTTCTAGCCGTTTAAAATATTATATTCCGCTGGTTAAAGAGATTGTTTATAAACAGTCGGTGGCTAATTTCTCGCGAAGCCTGTCTTTACTTTTACAGAGCGGAGTAAATTTACTTTCCGCGTTATCCGACGCTGCTCCGGTAATCGGCAATCCCATTTATATTTCGCAATTAGGCCAGGTGCGCAAAGATATTAGCGAGGGGGTGCCTTTTTCCGATGCCCTGGCAAAATTTAAGATCTTCCCGAATTTCTTTGTGCAGATGGTCAGGGTGGGCGAGGAAGGCGGAAGGCTGGATAGCGTCTTGGCGGATATCGCCGCGTCTTATGAACAAGAGATAGAGTCGGATTTAAAAATCTTGAGTTCTTTAATTGAGCCGGCAATAATTTTAGTTTTGGGTTTGGTAATTGGGGCAATGGTGATTGCCATGCTTCTGCCGATATTTAATATGAATAGTATTGTGGGTTAAGAAATAAATATGAAAAACATGGGTACGGTTTTATTCTTCTCCCCCCTCCCTAGCCCTCCCCACGCGGGGGGAGGGAATGATCATTTGAAATTCCCCTCCCCTTGTGGGAGGGAACGATTATTTGAAATTCCCCTGAAATTCCCCTCCCCTTGTGGGAGGGGTTAGGGGAGGGGAATGACGAATAAAAACAGAACCGTCCCCGTGATTCTTAAATAAATATGCGCACGAGAGTAGTTATTGAAGTTTTGGAAGGCTGGCTGAAGGTGAGTGTTGGCCGCAAGGTCGCGGTCGCGCCTTTAGCTAACCTTGAGCCAGGGAGCATTTCTTCGGCTTTAAATTTAATCTTAAAGCAAAATAAATGCGGTAAAGATTTGGAGGTTTCCGTGGTCCTGAGCCGGAATAAAATTACGGTTCGCCGGGTCGATCTTCCTTCGCAGGATCCTGCGGAGATTGAACAGATGCTCGGCCTTTATCTGATCCGCCAGATTCCTTATCATAAGGAGGAGGTGTCCTGGGCGTATCAAAATTTAGGATTTGACGGCGTCAGTAATAGCCATTTAATTTTAGCCGTGGCTTTAAAGAATGTTTTTAAGAATATTGTCAGCTCTTTTGTCCCGGTAAATATTCTTCCCGAATCTATTCTGATGAGTTCTCAAGGGTTGGTGCATTACGTGGTGGATGCCTGCAGAAATAAGATTGCTTTACCAGGTTCGTATATGATTTTAGATATAGACGTAAATTACAGCGATTTGGTTTTGGTGCATAATCATAAATTAGGCTCAAGCGTCGTAATCCCCCAAGGGGCTGAGCAGTTGAAGGAGTTGCCAGAAAAAGAAAAATTTGCCGCGGAGTTTAAGCAAGCCCTGGTGGCCTTAAATAATGAGATACCGGAGGCCCGCTGCGAGAGACTATTTTTAACCGGGGCAGCGAGTTCTCATTTGGGGTTTGTGGAAAGTATCTCAGCCAAGGACTTTAATTTGAAGGCCCAATATCTTTCTTCCAAGGAGTATGATAATTTTCTGGCTTGCGGTTTTGGAGGCGTTTCTTTATCCGCGATATTGGGTTTTAGCGCCCAGGCGGCCAAAGACGACCTTAAATTTATTCTTCCGGAAATCCAGATCAAGAAGGATATGAAATTTAAGTTACAGCAATTAATGATTTTGGGAGTAGGTTTAATCTATATTTTAATTATGTTAGGCGGGGGCGCTTTAGTCAGGTTAGTTCAACAACAATCTTACGCCGCGGATTTAAAGAATAGGGTTGTATCTTTGGGTAAGGACGCTAAAGGGCTGGAGGATATTATAAGTAAATTAAAGATTGCCCGGCAATACACGGATGTTAAATCTTCGGCGTTAACTTATCTTAACGGTTTGAACCGCTTGTGCCCGGATAATATTGTGATTACCAATTATAATTGGGAATTAGGCAAGGCGTTTACAATTAGAGGCTATGCTCAAGCAATTCCGGACATTTTGGATTTTACCAATACCCTGGGTAATTCGGAAACTTTTAAAGGCGCGCAGAACCGTTATACGCGCAGAAGGAAATTAAAAGATAATGATGTGGTAGATTTTGAGATTTTTGTAAAATGAGAAAACTAAACAGCAAAGAAAAAATATTAGCAGCTTCAATCGGGGTTTTGTTGATTTTGTTGGCGCTTAAGATTTTTGTTTTAGGCCCGATCTATGATAAGACGAGTATTTATTATGGCGAGATTAAGCAGGCCAAAGTAACTATCCGCAAATATATGGCCTTAGAACATAACCGCACGGAGATTCTCAAAGCCCAAAAACAGATTGAAGGGTACTCCAGCCTCAAAGGTTCGGATGAAGGTAAATCCGCGATGGTGATGAGTAAGATTGAAGCTGAGGCCAGAGGATCTAAATTACAGATATTGGATATGAACTCCGCCGGGGTAACCAAGGTTAAGGGCGGAGTAACTCTCTATCGGATTAATTTAAGTGTTGAGGGCCAGTTAAAAAATTTTTTAGATTTTATTTCAGGGATTGAAGGGGCAAATATCCTATTGCAGGTAGAGAAGATTGCTTTAGCGGTTAAGGATGAAAGTGTCGGTTTATTAAAAATTGATATGGTTATTTTAGGAGCCGCTTTTGGTTAATGAGGGCAGGTTATCCCCCCTCCCTAGCCCTCCCCACGCGGGGGGAGGGAATATGCGTTGTAATAAAGATGTCCCTTTCTGCAAGGGGAAGGGAATAGCAAAGGTGATAATTCTTCATAAGGGGGAGGGAGCGGCGGAGAAGAATTAAAATGAAATTCCCCTCCCCTGGTGGGAGGGGTTAGGGGTGGGGGAAATTATACCAGGGAGGTTATGATGAGAAAAGGGTTTACGTTGATTGAGCTGATGCTGGTGGTAATTATTATCGGAGTTTTATCGGCGATGGTTGTCCCGCGCCTGGCTGGCCGGTCTGAACAGGCGCGTATTCAGGCGGCCAAAACCGATATTAATTCCAGCATTCCTTTAGCTTTGGATCTTTATGAAATGGATTTAGGCTCTTATCCGGAGTTATTGGATTATTTGAAAACCCGTCCGGGAGCTGACGCGGAAAGCTGGCGGGGGCCATATCTAAAGAAAAAACCGCTGGATCCTTGGGGTAAGGCGTATATTTA
This sequence comes from Candidatus Omnitrophota bacterium, assembly GCA_026387315.1. Lineage (GTDB taxonomy): Bacteria > Omnitrophota > Gorgyraeia > Gygaellales > Profunditerraquicolaceae > UBA6249. The sequence continues at coordinate 2,142 of JAPLLY010000003.1, read as the reverse complement.
TAAAGCTCCGGGTGAACATAATTCTGATAGTTATGATCTTTTTTCTGTTGGCAAAGACGGCCAATCCGGCACGGCGGATGATATTGTAAACTGGGGTGAGTAATTTGAATTCCGGGAATTCCCGCGCGGGGATGACAAAGGGAATATGGGGATGAAGAATGGGTTTACTTTAATTGAAATAATGATTAGCGTGTTGATTCTGGGTATCGGCCTGACCAGCGTAGCTAATTCTTATATCCTGGCTTTGCGCGGGGTAAATTCCGTGGGAAATAATATTTCAGCTTTAATGATTACAAAAGAAAAATTTGAAAATTTAGAGCTAGCCAGTTTAAAAGGCGCTTTGCCATCTTCTTCTGCCGGGGAAATTATAAAATCTTCGGCCAAAGATTATAAATATCAACAAGAGATTACCCAAATAGCTGAATCCGCGGATTTGGCTAAATATCTGGTTTCGGCTTGCCTGACGACTAGCTGGAGTGAGAAAAATTCCTCAAAAAATGTTACTCTGGCAACTTATTTACTCAAATTGGTCATTCCCACGAAAGTGGGAATCTAAAAAAAGCAGATCCCCGCTTGCGCGGGGATGACGGAGAGAGTGCGGGGATGACTGTAAAACTTTCACGCAAAGCCTTTACTTTAGTTGAACTATTGATCGCGGTAGGTATTTTTTCGGTAGTGAGCATCGCAATTTATTCGACTTTTTCCTCCGGGGCCGCGGTTCTACGGCGAATAAAGAATACCGATTTGACCCAGCAAAGAATCTTACTTAAAACTGAAAGGCTCTCTCGGGAGCTGCGCCAGCAGCCTGCCTGCCGGAAACAATTATTTCAAGGAGATAAAACTAAAATCAGTTTTTGCGCTAACCTTGATAATTTTCCTCATCGGCTAACTTATTATTTTGACAGCTCAGCCCTTGCCCTTAAGCGGGTGGCGGATAAATTAGACGCAATTATTGATGAAGGGGGTAATCTGGATCCGGAGCTTCACTCTCCGGCGGTAATTTTCTTGCCTAAAGTTAAAGAAGCCAGTTTTAGTTATCTTTACCTGGATTTGACTAAAGACGCCTATTTGTGGACGGATCAGTGGCAGCAGGATTATTTACCGTTGGCCGTAAAGTTTATTATTTTAACTGATCAGCAAAAATATGAGTCGACAGTTTATTTACCGAGAGCCTGATAGAGGCAGTATTTTAGTAATTTGCCTTTGGACGATTATGATCTTATCTATTTTAGGCCTGGGGATTACCGGGCTGGTTTTTCAGGAGATCAGGTTTAGTAAAACCTATTCGCGCTTAATTACTTCTTTACCTCTAGCTCGGGGCGCGTTAAAAACAGTTTTTTATCTTAGAGAAAAGGATACAACTGCCGCCTATGATACTTGGGATGAATTGAGTAAAGAAGAGCAAGTAAGTTTATGCGCTAATAATTCGTATCGGTATTTTTTTGTCGATAAAAACAGTTCTGCCGATTCCGCGGAAATTATTGATGAGAGCGCTTTGATTAATTTGAATCTTGCTTCCGTGGATGTCCTGGCGCGTTTACCGGGGATGGATAATGAATTAGCGGGAGCAATTGTCAATTCCGGTTTACGGCCGTTTAGCGCGATTAATGAAGTGTTATTGGTTAAGGAAATTCCTAAGGATAAATTTTTGCTTTTTAAAGATTTAGTTACGGTTTATGGGCAGGGTAAGGTAAATATTAATACGGCCAGTAAAGCTGTGTTAACAGCTTTGGGCCTGGATGAAGAGACGGCTAATTTAATTTTACGTTTTCGCCGGGAAAATAAGATTAAGTTGACTGCCGCGGAGCTAATCGCGGAGCCAACCCCTGAGCCAGGATATGGTATCTCTAGCTTGGGCAGCCTGCTGAATGATTTGAGGGATTTTGCCAGCTTGGGTTTACGCCAGGAACAGGATCTTTTGACCATACTTCCCGTACTGGATGTTAAATCAGAATATCTGCGTTTTAATGTTATTACAACCCCTGGCGGTCAAGAGGGGTTGCGCTATAGTATAATTATTCATCCGCCAACCAAGAAAGTTCTTTCCTGGAGTGAATATTGAGGGGGGACGTGCCAAAAAGGGACACCCTTTAAAAGGGTGTCCCTTTTTGGCACGTCCCCCCTTGTCTAAAACTTTCCTTG
>JAPLLY010000038.1 GCA_026387315.1 Candidatus Omnitrophota bacterium | reverse complement strand
TCTGAGCATACTTCAATAAGTTCACTAACAGTGAGGTTAATGAAGTGGACACTTTTAAACTCAAATTATAACAGTTTTCCGTCGTCATTGTTGATATTTTTATCACAAAACCGCGGCGATTCGCCGTTTTTTCAGGTTCATAATAGTAAAACAAGGGGACGGTTCTATTTTTCCCTGAGTTCAGTTCTAGAAAAATAGAACCGTCCCCTTGTTTTAACTGACTGTGACAATTATCACCACCACTAAAACTAACCACAACCAATCCCTAACTCTAATCTTAAAATCGTCCCAGGTTAAAACTTCCCCCTGATATCCCCGCGAAAGCATCGCCTTATATACCTCTTCATTAAGCCCCACAGAACGATCCCATAAAGAAGCGATATTCCAAGCCACAATATCCTGGCCTCTCTGATAGCGCACTCCAATGCCCACGCGGCTTTTAATCGCCAGATACGTATTCTGAATTACCCCGGCAAAAAGATAAACATAGCGGCAGCACATCCCCAAAGTCATGATAAAAATCTGCGGGATCTTAAAAATTCTTAAAGCCTTAAGCAGATCAAAATGTTTAGTGGTAAGGTTTAAAAGGACGACCAAAGATTCACAGGTAATCACGCGCATAATAAAAATCACAGCTCCATCTAATCCCTGGCGGGTAATCATAAATTTTGAGCCTAGAATATGCCAAGTTAATAATGCTTCCCCGGGGCTAAATATCGCCGGAAGGGCAATAAACAAAGAGAACAATGGAATAAAAATCCAGGTTCGCTTTAGAAAAAAAACTAAATTTATTTTAGAAATTAAGGCCAGGAACAGGCAAAACGCGTAAAGAAAGAGTAAAACCGCAATACTTCCGGTTAATAGCGCCTGAAGGATGAATAAAAGAAAACTGATTATTTTAACCCGGGGATCCAATGATTGCAGGAATCCGTTTCGCAAGGCGTACTCTTCAGCGGAGATTGAATCCTTTAAAAATGTAAAAGCACCGATAATCGAACGTTCGATAAAATTATTACTTTTCATTTTTGTTTTCCCCTCCCCTAACCCCTCCCGCAAGGGGAGGGGAATTTCAATGCGTATTCCCTCCCCCCGCGGGAGCTGCTATCTTTATCACAACACATCTTTCCCTCCCCCCGCGTGGGGAGGGCTAGGGAGGGGGGATGCAATACTTTCGCGGTTTAAGCCTTCAGAGGATATTTACCGCAGCAAAACTTCTCTCCCTCCGGGCAATAACCCAACGCTTCGCATTTGGCTCCCGCATCCGCAAAAACTGCCGGCAGTTTTTCGGCGCAGATCTCCAGCATCTTATTCGCCAATTGGCAAATCTCCCATTGCGCCCGCGCACAACAACGATGTTGGAAGAAATGTAATAACTCCCGGCAATTCATAGTGGCCACAATCTTTGTCTCCGCAGCTTGTGGCAGGACAAAACGCGCATCCTGATTTGCTATTTCTCCGCATAAATTATCCTGGCCCATAAGCGTAAGCAACTTAGTATAGCTTTGCTGAATAGTAGCCATCAATTTCGAAAATTCATCTTTGGCCGCGATATTACGCTCAATCACCGGCGGAATAATATAATCAAAATCTTTTTCTTTTACATATCTCTGGCTTTGCTGGCAATATGAGGCAAGACGATGACGGACTAATTGGTGCGTAAGCGCCCGGCTTACCCCCTCGATAGCAAAAGTAAATTTAACATGCTCCAGCGGACTCTGGTGGCCGGAGGCAACAATATTTTTTACAAACTCCTCTTGTTTTTCTAAGCTTATCGAAGTATCAGAAAAAACATCTCCGGCGAATTCTTTAGAATAACACTGCCGGCAGGCAACATAAATAAGTGCGATCGCATTCTGGCTCATCTCTAATAATTTAACATTCATTATCACTTTAGGCATAATTACCTCTTTCTTCTTTAAAATAAATACTCTGCCGCCAAATATGAACTGCGTACATAGGGAGCGCTTTGGATACGCGAAAAGCCTAACTCTCTGGCTTTTTCTTTATAGTAATCAAACTGCTCCGGGGGGATATAATCTTTGACCGGATAATGCTGTTTGCTGGGAGCCAGATATTGCCCGATACTCAAAAAATCGCATCCCACAGAACGCAGGTCTTTCATCACCAAAAAAACCTCTTCTTGACTTTCACCCAAACCCAACATCAACCCGGATTTTATCTTTAAACCAGGGGCCATTTTATTGATCAAGCGCAGCAAGTTAAGTGAACCTAAATAATCCGCGCTCTGGCGTACTTGCTTATAAAGCGAAGGAACAGTTTCCAGATTATGCGCGATAATATCCGGCTTGGAATCAACGACAATCTTTAAAGCATCCCAGGAAAGCCCGAAATCCGGAATCAAGGTTTCAATTTTCACCTGAGGTGATTTTTCTCTGATACACTTGACCGTCTGGGCGAAAATTTCCGCTCCCCCATCGACAAGGTCATCCCGGGTAACACTGGTAATTACAACATGCTCTAAACCAAGCTTCCCAACTGCCCGCGCAACTCTTTCTGGCTCATCCCTATCTACTGGCAAAGGCTTGGCTTTCTGAATATTACAAAAACTGCAGTTACGCGTGCAATTTTTCCCCAAAATCAGAAACGTCGCTGTCTTACGCGCAAAACATTCTCCAATATTCGGGCACATCGCCTGTTCGCAAACAGTCTCTACGCGCAGGAGGCGCAAAGCCCGCTTCATCGCCGCGCAATCTTTAAGGCTAATTTTTTTATTTAACCAGGCTGGTTTCATAGCTTTGCTCCCCCTCCCTAACCCTCCCCACGCCGGGGGAGGGAATAAATATTGAAATTCCCCTTCCCATGCGAGGGGGGGGGAATACGTATTGAAGTAAAACTAACGTTAAATGTACGGGCGAATGCCTCTATGAGTTTTTCCTCTAAAATATCTTTTTCCGGAACCACTTTTAATTCCTCCGCCAAAGTTGTCGCGTAGGCGGATAGGCCATCGGGCAAAAACTTAAGGTATTTACGCGCGAAATTCCAATCTATTCCGCAAGGAATAGAACCATGCTGGAAGACTACCTGCCTATTTCTTTTCTGCGCGTTCCCGCCAATTTTCTTACCACCAATCACAATATCATATTTTTCATGCGCCGCGCTGCAAAGTTCATGCGACGCGCATCTATCCTTAAAACCCGATGCCTCCAGGGCAAAAGCCGCGGTTAAACCCAAAGATTCATAAAAACGCAGAAGAAACCCGCAAATATTCCGATAATCAACAAACACTCCCGGCGCCTCCCCCAGATCAGACTTGCTGCCAACAAAACTATAAGTTATTTCATCATTATGAAATAAGATTCCGCCGCCGGTCATTCTTTTGACTACTTCCACTCCATCAGCCGCGCAAGCAGGCAAATCCATCTGGCTTTCGGGAAATTGTGAAAACCCATAGGTAAAAGCAGGCGACTGCCAACGGTACAAACGCAACACACCAATACCATCACCTAAATAGCGTTTGAAAATTTCTTCATCCAGCGCCATGTTACTAATCGCGCTCAAGGCGCCTGAGCGGATAAGGCTAAAATGTTTCATTAAATTTTTCTTTAGGATTTTTTCCAGCGAAGATCCGGCTGGCGCGCCGCCCTTACCTCATCCAGGCGCTTTATCGGCATATTCAAAGGTAACTGAGTAATTCGCGCGGGATTATTTTTTGCCAACTCCGCGATCTGAATCATGGTGTCAATAAAAACATCCAGTGTTTCTTTACTTTCAGTTTCTGTCGGCTCAATCATCAACGCCTCTTTAACAATCAACGGAAAATATATGGTCGGCGGATGAATTCCTTGATCAATTAAATACTTAGCTATATCTAAGGCATGCACCCCATTTTTTGCCTGGCGCGACGCGGAAAAAACACATTCATGCATACAGGTTTTATCAAAAGCTAAATCATAATATTCTTTAAGCCTGGCCTGGCAATAATTGGCATTGAGTACCGCGATTTGGGCCGCCTCAATCAGCCCCTCCTTGCCTAAGGCCAAAATATAAGCGTAAGCCTTAAGAATCACTCCGAAATTTCCATAAAAAGGCGCGATATAGCCAATGGATTTAGGATAATTATAATCCAACGCAAAAATTCCGTCACTGCGCCGGATAACCCGCGAGATAGGTAAAAACTCAACTAATTTTTGACAAACCCCCACCGGGCCCGCTCCCGGCCCTCCTCCTCCATGCGGAGTAGCAAAAGTCTTATGTAAATTTAAATGCACCAGGTCAAAACCAATATCTCCCGGCCGGCATTTTCCCAGCATCGCGTTAAGATTCGCTCCGTCATAATACAACAGCGCCCCCACCGCGTGCGCCAGATCCGCGATCTCCTTGATCCGCGGGTTAAAAATCCCCAAAGTATCCGGACAAGTCAGCATTACTGCCGCTACTTCATTATTTAAATTTTTTTTGTACTGTTCTAAATCCAGATAACCATCCGCTCCAGTGGAGATAATTTTTATTTCATAGCCGGCAATCGCCGCGCTCGCCGGATTAGTGCCGTGCGCTGAATCCGGAACGATAATATAACGCCGCGCGCCTTGATCCTTATGGTAGGCGGCAATCAGCATAACCCCGGTTAATTCACCATGAGCTCCAGCCATTGGCTGCAGAGTAAAAGCGCTCATTCCGGTAATTTCTGAAAACAGTTTCTCCGACTCATATAAAACTTCCAATGACCCTTGGCACAGTATTCCCCCGCCGGAAAGTTGCGGCAATAAAGGATGCAGCTGCGAAAATCCCTCAAAAGCGGCAATGTGTTCAGTAAATTTCGGATTATACTTCATGGTGCATGAACCCAGCGGATAAAAATTTGTATCCACGGAAAAATTAAGGCGCGAAAGATTAGTATAGTGGCGCACTACATCCAGTTCACTCAAACACGGTAGTTGCGCGCCAGTTTGACGGCAATATTTTACGGCCAAAGGTTTGGCCAGGGGAACATCCAATGCCCCGTAGGAAAATCCCCGCCTGCCATTCTTATGTTTTTCGAATATTAATTTAGAAGGCGCCAGGCTCATAGCACTGCCTCCAAACTATCCGCAAGCCGGCAGATCTCTTCTTTAGTTCTTTTCTCAGTAACCGCGACTAACAAATAATTATCCATCCCCTTATAGAATCTTCCCAGTGGAAAACCGCAGGCAAAACCTTTTTCGATCATACGGTGCACTACCTCGCCGGCATGGCGCGAAAGTCCAACCGTAAATTCATTAAAAGTCAAAGAAGAACGTTTTACCTGCACACCATTGATCCGAGATAATGTTTCTTTAGCAAACTCTGCCTTCTGGTAGTTGTGCTCGGCTAACTCTTTAAAACCCTCTCTGCCTAAAAGCGACATAAATACTGCCGCGCGTAAAGCGCAGAGCGCTTCATTTGAACAAATATTAGAGGTCGCTTTTTGGCGGCGAATATGCTGCTCGCGGGTCTGCAGAGTTAATACAAAGCCTCTTTTGCCGTCACTATCAACCGTAGCTCCCACAATCCTGCCTGGCATCTGACGCACCAACTGGCTTCTAGCCGCCATAAACCCCAGATACGGGCCGCCGAATAAAAGTGGAATCCCTAAACTCTGCCCTTCTCCGGTAGCGATATCAAAACCCATTTCTCCCGGTATCTTTAGCATACCCAAAGATACCGGGTAAACTGAAACGATAGCCAGAGCGCCGCATTTATGCACCCGCTCTACTATATCGCTATAATCATCAACCGCGCCAAAAAAATTAGGATTCTGAAAAATTACCGCCGCGGTCTTATCGTCCAGATATTTAAACAACTCTTCACGGCAGCTTTGCCCATGCGCGACCGGAATCTCCACGAATTCAATAGCAAGATTCGAAGTATAGGTATAGAGCATCGTCCGGTAAATCAGGTTCACTCCGCTATCCAGAATAATTTTATTCCGTCCCGTATGCCGCAAAGCCATCATCGCGCTTTCAAAAAGCGCGGTCCCCCCGTCATATAAAGAAGCATTGGAAACATCCAACCCGGTTAACTCACAAATCAGGCTTTGATATTCATAAATTGCCTGTAACCAGCCTTGCGAACACTCCGGCTGATAGGGCGTATAGGCAGTATAAAATTCTGACCGGCTAGTCAGCGCGTCAACTGCCGCCGGAATAAAATGATCATAAAATCCAGCGCCCACAAAATTAACCAGGCCAGTGGCATTTTTTGCTGAAAGTTTTTGCAATATTTGCGTTACCTGATACTCTGATTTTGACGCGGGCAAGTTAAAGGATTTTGGGTTGAGGGCGGCCGGAATATCTTTAAAGAGTTCATCAATGCTTTTGACCCCGATAGTTGAAAGCATCTGTTGGATATCTTCCGGCGTATGTGGAATATAACTCATTTGGAAATTCCCTCAATATATTTCTGATAACTAACCGCATTCATAAGTGCGGCTTTTTCCGTTTCATTAGAAAATTCCATTGAAAAAAAATATCCTTTCTCATATGCCGATTGATTAATCAACTCCGGATTAGCCAGTAACTGCGTATTTACTGTCAGGACTTTTCCGGATAAAGGCGCGTAGACATCAGAGGCGGCTTTAACTGATTCTACCGTAGCGCAATGCCCCGCCAGCTTGAGCGTTTCATTTATTTTCGGTAATTCCACAAAAGTAATATCCCCCAAAGAATGGGCGGCGTAATCCGTAATTCCCACGTAAGCAATTTTACCCTCAATCCGCGCCCACTCATGATCCTTGGTATAAAAAAAATCCTTTGGTATATTCATAAAAATTCTCCTTTTAAATTAATACTTCTCCCGTCATTGCGAGGAGCGCAGCGACGAAGCAATCTTAAAGACGGGCTCGCAATGACTTTATTTTGCACAACAATGATAAAAAGGCTTCTTTACAACCCTTACCGGAATCTCCGCAGCCGCATCCTTAACCATGAGCTGTGAACCGATATCAAAATTACCCGCGATATATCCCATTCCAATACCTACAGAAAGGCTGGGAGAAAAAGAACCGCTAGTTACCGTGCCAATCTGCCGGCCTTTATCCAATATAGCAAAATTATGGCGCGGCGCTCGCCGGGAATCCGCTTGAAAATAAATTAAATGCTCTCTGGGCCCATTATTTTGCTCTTTAATTAAAGCGCCCTTACCGATAAAATCCTTAGATAAATCCACGAACTTCAACATACCCGCGGCTGATGGCGAGTGACGCGCATCCAAATCCTGCCCATAAAGAGGATAACCCATTTCCAAACGTAAAGTATCCCGGCAGCCTAAGCCTGCCGGTTTAACCCGGCTGTCGCAAAGCAAAAGTTCCCAAAGCCTGCCAACATAATCATTGGCAATGTATATTTCATACCCCAACTCTCCGGTGTAACCCGTGCGGCTGATTATACAGCGTTGGTTTTGTAAGATAAATTCTGAAAAAGTATAATAGTTAAGTTTTGATACGCCTTCGCCAAAAATATTTTTAAGCGCCTCCAACGACTGCGGCCCCTGCACATCAAGCTTAGACATTTTATCAGATACATTTTCCAAAGAGCATCCTGAAGAAAGATTTTTCTTTAAATGCGCCAGATCGCCGGAAGTAGCCGCCGCATTAACCACCAGCATCCAGCTGGCCTTATTCATCCGATAAACAATAAGATCATCCAGTATTCCTGCCTGCTCGTTAAGCATAAAACCATAACGACAGGCACCCAAAGGCATAGCGGTTATATTTTGAGTAACCAGACGGTCAAAATCACTTAAGGCCGGATCTGCCTGGAGCATAAATTCGCCCATATGGCAAATATCAAACACTGAAACACTCTGGCGGGTATGCGCGTGCTCAGCCAAAATTCCCTGATATTGAATGGGCATCATCCATCCGCCAAAAGAGGCCATTTTCGCGCCAAGAGCAAGATGAGTTTCGTAAAGCGGGGTTTTTAACACGAGAATTTTTCTATTATTTTATTTTAAGTAATTTCATAGATTATATCACAAATTTATTTTTTTACTTAAAATAAATCAAAATCCAGGGGACGGTTCTATTTAAAAAATAGAACCGTCCCCTTTATTTTTTACTCAAGAATTTACCTAATATTAATACGATGCCAATACAAACAAGCGCCCCGATAACCGCGGATAATATATAAGCGAAACATAAACTTATGATCGGCTTTGACTCCCAGCCTTTAAATGCGTAATCCGGAATAGGCGCGCTCCATAAGCTTGAGAATTTCTCCAAGCCTTTAGGAATGTAACCAATTAATTCCCGCACTTCATCAGCGCCCCATTCTCCCCAAGCGCTGCCGGCTTTAAAATGTTCAGGTAGCAATAAGCCTAAAGGGGATAAAACGGCTAACACGCCTAAACCCATCAAAAACTTAGTAGTAATTTTCATAAATTCAAAATCAAAGGGGACGGTTCTCTTAAAACAAGAGAACCGTCCCCTAGTTTTCAAACAACCCTATTGATTGCTTTTGCAAATATTTAATGGCCAGTGCCGTGACAATTGCTTCCACCCATCCGAATATTAATAGATGTTCGCCCAACATTACCGGCAATGCCACATTTAGCCCATACGGACAATACAGCGCCTGGCCGCTGGCAGTATGATGTAATAATGGCTGCAACCCAAATTCAACACCGGCTAAAAATGCCGCTAAATTAATACCGATATATCCGGCTAAGCCTGCCGCGAATATCCTTCTAGGCGAATTAACCGGCGCCTTGTAACTAACAGCTTTATAAATGTAGTAACCCGCAAACGGCAAAACGAATGCCATATTAAAACAATTAGCGCCAATAGCAGTGATACCCCCATCGCCAAATAATAATGCCTGAATAACTAGCGCTACGGTTATCGCAATACAAGCTGCCCAGGGGCCAAACAGTATCGCCACTAAAACACCCCCTACAGCATGGCCGGTTGTACCAGCTGGTATAGGAATATTAAACATCATAATTACAAAACTAAATGCCGCGCCAATTGCCAACATCGGTAATTGTTTTACCTTTAAAGTCTTTTTAACAATCTTTGAGGCAATTGTCCAGATGGGCAGCATGACTACATAAAAAAATCCGCAGGTCACCGGGCCTAGATATCCATCAGGTATATGCATATTATTTTAATGCTTCTTTACGCATGATAAAAAATACCGGAATAGCCGCGATTTCAATAAAAATGCTGATGATGATAACCGCGGATATTGAATATTCATAAAGTAGCCCGGTAAAAGCGCTGCCGATAAAAATCGCCAGGCCATAAGCGGCATTGAATATCCCGTAGCCTGTTCCTCTCTTCGCCAAAGGCGTCAGGTCGGCAATCGCTGACTTCATCACCGTTTCATGGCAGCCCATCACGATACCCCAGATAATTACTCCGGTAAGCACCCAGGAAAATTTTGTGGAAAAAACTAATCCCGGTATTAATAGTGAAAAAACAGGAATAGCAATCAAAGTAATTAAACCCGCCTTCTCATTACTGCGCTTGGCCTTAAAAATATCATAGGTTTTTCCAATGGCCATTGCCGCTAGGGCATCCACTCCCATGGCTAAAGCGTAAAACAAGGGAATCTGCGCATCCGCCAGCACATGCCTAGCTTTAAAGTGAAAGCCAATTAACGCGAAATTAGCAAAACCCAAGGTAGTAACAAAAGTAAAACCCGTATAAATCCAGAAAATTTTGCTTAATTTATCCGACTCCGGGGGTTGGGGTTCCGGGGGGTTAGTGGCCGAAATCTCTAAAACTTCAGGATGAGGAACAGCCCGATAAGCAAAGAAAATACAAAGTAAAACTAGCGCCAGAGGAATCCAAAGCAAAGAATAACCATGTTGATAATCCGTCAGAGACCTATCCCCTTTACCGATGATTACAAAAAGAATGCTAAAAATTAACGGCCCGCTAATTGCGCCGATCTGATCCAGCACTTCGGCGATGGCAAAACCAAACCCCGTGCCTACTTGTTTAGCCGCCTGCGAAAGAATAGTATCTTTTGCCGGGCTGCGTAAAGCCTTGCCTAATCTTTCGATAATAATAAAAACAACTGCCACCTGCCAGATGCCCGTAAGCGCAAGCAGCGGCACGCTGATCAGTAAACCGTAGCCTAAGAAAGTAAACAACCAGTAAGCCTTGGTCTTATCCGCGAAGTATCCCGCAAACAAACGCACAGCATAGCCTAAAAACTCGGCCAGTCCGGCAACCAGGCCCACAATCGCGGCATTAGCGCCGAGCGTCTTAAGATATGGCCCGTTAACACTGCGCGCCCCTTCATAAACCATGTCCCCGAAAAGGCTGACTAACCCAAAAAGTAAAATAAGTTTAAAAGCGGTTTTCTTTTGATTATTCATTATTATTAAAATCAGGGGACGGTTCTATTTTTTTATTAACGTCATTCCCGCGCACAGACTGTGTCAAAAGTCTTAATACGGGAATATAAAAGTTTTTTGATATATATTTTTAGCAATCAGCGTGGTAAAATAGTTTTATCGAAAGGAGCTTTTACCATGCCAATTATTACCGGAGATCGTC
>JAPLLY010000009.1:38113-48562 GCA_026387315.1 Candidatus Omnitrophota bacterium | reverse complement strand
TCTGAGCATACTTCAATAAGTTCACTAACAGTGAGGTTAATGAAGTGGACACTTTTAAACTCAAATTATAACAGTTTTCCGTCGTCATTGTTGATATTTTTATCACAAAACCGCGGCGATTCGCCGTTTTTTCAGGTTCATTAACATACGGCTTTCGCGATCGATTTCTTCTTGTAAATCTTCCAATTCTTTTTGGGTAATGTATCCTCTTCTATTTGAAATTATCAAATGCGTTTCAAGTTCAGCGCATGAACCTAGCGCTACATATAAGAATTGCGTGTATTCTTTACTATGCTGACGAGCGAAACCTTCAGCTATATTTGAAGGTATACTAACTGCCGACCTTTGCATTTGAGTAACTAATCCGTATTTTTCCTCATCTGGAAATCTTTTCGTTAATCCATATACTTTATCTACAATGTCTAATCCTTTTTTCCACACATCTAATTCTTTATAACTTCTAACTTTCATCTTTTTCTACGAGTCACGAGCGACGAGCGACGAATTACAGATTTCTCGGCCTCACCCGCGTTCTTGACCTGATGATTTCATCGCCCCTCTTAACGCTCAAATCAAGGGTGATTAAATTAGAACTCAAAGATAAATCTGAAGTTGGCGGGGGCAAAACATCATTGATGATAATATACCCTGCTCCATAGGTAAAGGCGCCGCTAAACCCTCCGGTCAAAGCAGCTTTCTTAAGCTGATATGAACTTTGATTAAAGCTGGGCGGATAAACGTCACCCGCACTATAGAGGTAATAAATATAATAGTTGGTCAGGTCCTGGGTAAACCTTGTTTCGTCGTTATTCACCACACTTACCTGCCTGGCCTCTCTTAAATCCCGCGCCACCTCTTCTATGCCTCTATCCAGGCTTATATCAATCCCCGCGCGCGCCTCTTGGCTTGACCAGCTCAACAGTACCGCGCGGAAGATGTGCGCTGCAACCGCTACCAAAATAACCAACATTACAATCGTGATCATAAGTTCTATTAACGTCAATCCCCTCTTCATCTCTGTTTTCTGTTTTCTTTCTAATAATTCCTACTGCGTGCTATAATCCGCGATCAGCGTGGTTAAAGTAAAACCGGTTGAGCCGCCCTGCACATCCCAATTTACCGTAACCTCTATCTGCATCGGGTTTTGGCCTTCGGCAACATTCACCGTGGTAGAGAAACGGGGAAAATTAGCGTCAACTGCCGGGCCGCTGTCTGCTAAACTTGCAAAAGCAGTATTTTTAATCTCTTCCATCTTGGCCTGGGCGATGTTCAGGGCCAAATCGATATTCTCAACATCAGTAGTAGCATACATACCGGCGCTGAATGCCCAGATTATCCCAGCCACGCCTATAGCCAGAATAATTGTGGTAATCAAGACTTCCAATAGTGTAAAACTTCTTTGAACCATATCTCTACGGCGTAGTATCCGGTGTGCCGTTAGATACATAGATACAGGTTGGGGCCGATTCCGTGGCCACGCCAGTTATATCGTCTACCGCGGTGACGGACGCGCCCGCGACTGGCCCAACTGAATATATCGCGTAAAAATGACCGGTCGTATCATTAGAGAGTACCAGGACATACTGCGCGCTTGCCAAACCGAACGGATCAACCATAGCCGCGCTGATTATCTGCGGTTTTGCGGATAAGAGTGTCGTCTGCCAGCCTGCCGCGGCCGGATACGCGCCGTTATGAATACGGTAGCTCTCTATGGCAGTTTGAAGAGTCCTAAGCTCACCCTTTGCCTTGGCAATATTACCCTCATCCCTCATCCCCTTGAATCTCGGCAGCGCAATCCCCACTAAAATCGAAATTACCGCGATCACTATTAAAAGCTCTATAATCGTAAAACCTTTTCTCATTTAATCCTCCTTTTTTCCGTATACCGTATTCCGTATACCGTTACGGACGACGGTATACGGTCGACGGTATACGAATCAACGCCTCAGCGTTTTTACCAGATCAAACATCGGCATCAACATCGAGGCCATAATCAAACCCACCATCGACCCCATTATCACTAAAAACAACGGCTCAATAACTGTAGTTAACTTTTTAACCGCGTAACTCACCGCCAGATCATAAAAGTTAGCAATTTTATAGAGCATCTCCACTAAACCGCCTGTCTCTTCTCCCACGGAAATCATCTGCGCCACATCCGGAGGAAATTCCCCGCTGATTTTCAACGGCTCCGCGATATGCTCGCCATTTTCCACGGACTTACGCACATTGGTAATTACCCGCGCCAATACCAGGTTTCCTAAGACTTCTTTGGTAATATCCAGGGATTTCAAAATAGGCACTCCGCTGCCTAAAAGCGTGGATAATGTCCGGCTAAATCTTGAAATCACCGCTTTACGGTATAGCGAGCCGATTATAGGCGCGCGTAACTTCAAGGTATCAAATAAAAACCCTCCTTTCTCTGTTTTAAAATAGTATCTTAGGCCCAAAATTATGGCGATCACAAATATAACCAGTAAGTACCAATAGCGCTTAATGGCCAGGCCAACCTTAAATACGATGAGCGTGGGCAGGGGCAGTTTTATTCCTGCTTTTAAATAAATCTGGGCAAACTGGGGGATGATAAAGGTAACGATAAAAAGGGAAACCGCTGCTCCCGCTAAAAATAGTATTAGGGGATAAAAAAGAGCGCCTTTTATTTTTTGCTTTAGTTCTTCCTGTTGTTCAAAAAAATCAGCATAGCGCGATAAGACCGTATCTAACTTTCCGCTTTCTTCTCCCACCTCGATCATGCTCACGAACAATTTGCTAAATATCCGCGGATGTAACCTAAAAGCCCGGGAAAGCAAACTGCCTCCCTCAACTTGCCGGGCCACGCTGCCCACTGCTTCTTTTAATCCGCGATTTTCAATTTGATTAGCCAGGATAGAGAGGCTGGTTAAAATAGTTATGCCGGCATTTATCATATTGGATAACTGAATGTAAAACATGAGCATATCACTAGCCGCTATCCATTTTAATTTGTCAAATAGCAAACCAAACTGCCTGCCTGATGCAACTTCCGAGGCGCTAGTAGTCATATAGCCCATTTTATGGAGTCTGTCTATGAGCTCGGTTTTGTTTTCGGTTTCCATTGTGCCCTTAACGGATTTGCCTGCCGCGTCGCGGGCTTTGTAAGTGTACGTAGGCATTTCTACTCCTCCCTCGTCACTCGCAATACTTCCTCAATCGTCGTGATGCCGGCTTTTACTTTTTCTATTCCGTCTTCCATCAACACGGCCATTCCGGCTAAACAGGCAAGTTTTCGTATCTCCTCCGCCGGCGACTTGGCAACTATGGCATTGCGAATCTTATCGTCAGGAAGCATCAGCTCATAGATACTAATCCTGCCTTTGTAGCCGGTATTCATGCATTTAGCACAACCTTTTCCGCGGTAAAATAACAGTTCTCGTCGTCCGTCGTCAGTCGTCCGTCGTCCGTTTAATAATCCGATGTCCTTTAAGGCTTCTTCAGCGGGCGTGTATTCTTCTTTGCAGCCCGGGCAGATCTTACGCACAAGGCGCTGAGCCAATATACCGATAATGGAAGATGAGGCCAAGAACGGCTCAACTCCCATATCCATGAGCCTGGTAATCGCTCCAGGGGCGTCGTTGGTATGCAGGGTAGAAAGGACAAGGTGCCCGGTTAAGGCCGCTTGAATGGCAATTTCCGCGGTCTCCAGATCCCGCATTTCTCCGACCATGATAATATCCGGGTCTTGCCTTAAAATTGAACGCAAGCCGCTGGCAAATGTCAAATCCACCTTGGGGTTTACCTGAATTTGCCTTATCCCGGCAAGCTTGTATTCAACCGGATCTTCAATAGTGATGATATTTTTCTCAACCGTGTTGATCTTAGCTAAAGAAGCGTAAAGGGTAGTGGTCTTCCCGCTTCCGGTTGGGCCGGTAACTAAAATTATGCCGTGGGGCCTGGTGATAAGCTTAGAATACTTATCTAAAATCTCCTGAGAAAACCCTAACTGCCCCAGGCCTAATAAAGCAGTGGATACATCTAAAAGGCGCAGGACCACATTCTCTCCATAGATAGTGGGAACGTTGGATACGCGTATATCTATCTGCCTGCCTTCCAGATTCACGGTAAATCTCCCATCCTGAGGAGCGCGCCTTTCGGCAATATCAAGATTGGCCAGGATTTTAATCCTGGAGATTATCGCTGATTGAAGGTGTTTAGGAGGAGAGCTTATTTCATGGAGCATTCCATCCACCCTGAGCCTGATATTAAGGGCCTCTTCTTCCGGCTCGATATGTATATCGCTGGCCCCTTCTTTAACCGCCTGCATAATAATGAGATTGACTAACTTTATGACCACCGGCTCTTCAACAATTCCCTGTAATTTTTTGGCGTCGATCTCCTTACCCGCCTCTATCCCCAGTTTTTTCTCATCAATAGTTTTTATCAAATCCTCCATTGAACCTTTCGCGCCATAGTGCTCATTTAAGGCCTGTTTGATCTCGGACTCCGTGGCTACCGCGGGTTCAATGATTAAATTTGTCTTGGCCCTTATTTCATCTAAAGCGAATATATTCCAAGGGTCGACCATGGCGCAAGTAAGGCGATTGCCGATTTTTAATACCGGAATAAGCTCGTATTTTCTGGCTAAGGCCTCCGGGACCAGCTCCACTATTTTTGGGTCTATCAAATAGTTGCTAAGTTCTATCCTGGGCAGCCCTAATTTTTCGCTGATTAAAGCCACTAAATCCTCTTCGGCAATCAAACCCATTTTAACCAAAATATTCCTCAAGCGCTGGCCCGTGCGTTTTTCTTCTTCCCGCGCCTGCTTGAGTTGTTCGGCAGTTATAATGCCTTCCTCGGCTAAACTCTCGCCTAATGATTTCTTCTGCTCTTTCGCCATTAGAGATTACTCCCGCAATAATTCTTTAATCGCGCCTAACAGTGTTTGCGGCTCAAAAGGCTTGGTAATATAGGCATCCGCGCCTACATCTTTGCCCGTTTTTCTATCGGACTCTTGCGCCCGCGCGGTAAACAGAATAATTGGAATTTTATTATACCGCGCGTCAGCCTTGAGCAGGCCGCAGACCTTGTAGCCATCCATTTTAGGCAGCATCAAGTCTAAAATAATCAAATCCGGCTTATCCTGGCGCGCTTTCTCCAAAGCTTCCTGGCCATCATCGGCGGTTAAAACCAGGTAGTTATTTGCCTCTAACCTCATTTTAACCAGATCCACTAATTGCGGCTCATCGTCAACAACTAAGATTGTTTTAGGCATTCTCTATGGCCTCCTGGATGGACTCTAAAGAAAACGGCTTGCGTAAGAATATATCCACTCCCAAACCTTTGGCAAAATCTTCATTGATTAAATCATAACCGGAAATCATAATCTTCTTGGCTTGAGGGCTCTTCTCCTGGATCACCTTGATAAGTTCCACCCCGGTTAACCCCGGCATATTACAATCAAAAAATACGCAATCATAGGCCTGCTTAGCTAATAAATCTTTTGCCTTCAGGCCATCGTCCGCGGTATCCACGGAGTAACCGCGCCTGGTAAGATACTCCTTTAAAAAATAACACCATTCTTTTTCGTCATCAACTACTAAGATTTTCTTAGCCGGCATTATTTTTCCGCCTTATATTGAGGAGCGATATTCAATATACTATTTATGTTATCAACTTCTTGCTGCAAATCGCGGGTTTTAACAATAAACCCTGAGGCATTTAATTTATTCGCCACTTTAAACCTTTCTTCATTAGAAAACGCGGTGATGATAAACACCGGTAAATTTTTATTCTCTCTTCTTATTCTTTTTAATACTCTGAGCCCATCCAGTTCAGGCATCAATATATCCAGAAGAACCGCGTCCGGTTTTTCCTGTTTTACTTTCTCTAAACCCTCCTTGCCATTAAGGGCAGTGATTACCTCATAATTATTTGCCTCTAACCTTAGCTTGATCATCTCTAAAAAATCCGGCTCATCATCCACCACCAATATCTTCTTTTTGTTCATAAAAATTACCTCCTTGTCTACCTAGGCAACACCGGCGCAATTCCGCTTAGCGCCGGGTGTTTGTTACGAAAATCCCGGGGACGGTTCTCTTTTTTCTAAAAGAAAAAAAAGAACCGTCCCCTTGTTTTCGCAGCTATGCCTTTTTGGCTTTCTCCATCAGTTCCTGTTCGTTTTTAGCTTCATCCGGGTAAACCGCGGAACCGAATTTTAATTTAATCTCCCCGGATAATTTCTCATCGGTTAAATATTTCTCCAAGGGCTCTTTTAACCTATCTCCCACGCTCAAAGCGCCTGTCTTATTACAGTCAGCCAAAATAATCACGAGCTCGCCAGGCCCCTTAAACACAATATCGCTTTTACGGCGTAAGGTAACCCTGATAACACGCTCCATACTTCTTAAAATAGCATCTATCTTCTCATCCGCGAACTTCTCTTTTAATTTATTAAACCCTGGGATAGAGATAACGATTAAAGCCATACAGGCCTTTTTGTCCATTGCCTCCCTTATCCCATTATTAAGGTATTCCTTAAAGATTTCTTCAGTGGTATATTTAGGCAGGGTAAAATTAAATTTCGTCCATGCCCCAGGTTTACTTTCCGCCCAGATTTTCCCGCCGTGCAGTTCAATAATTCCTTTAGTAATCGACAGGCCCAAGCCAGTGCCTTTCGCGCCTGGCCCAGGCAGGCGGCCAAATTGCTGAAACTTGTCAAATACTTTTGGCAGTTCTTCTTCAGTAACGCCTAATCCTGTATCCGCCACAAAACATTCAATCTCTTTCTCTGTTTCTCGCAATGAAATTTCTATATAACCCTGAGCGGTAAATTTCAAGGCATTCCCTACCAGGTTAGTAAAAACCTGGATTATCTTATCCGAATCAACAAAAGCCTCTATCTGTTTTTCAGGAAGATTGACTTTTAACTCTAAGCCTTTTTCCTTGAGGCTTAAGCCAAAAGAAAAAGTTAATTGCCTGACTAATCCGGCTATATCCACCAATTCTCTCTTTAACTCCACCTTGCCTGCCTCAATTTTTGAGACATCCAGGAGCTCATTGATAATTCTGGCTAACCGGTCAATATTGCTTCTCGCCGTGCTCAGTATCCTTTCCTGTTTTTCATTTATTTCGCCGGGGATCTTATCTAAAATAAGGCTTATCCCTTCTTTAGTAATAGCCAGCGGCGTACGCAATTCATGCGAGACTGTGGAGACAAAATCAGATTTAAGCTGATCAAATTTCTCCACTTCACGTGTCTTTATTTCCAACTCCTTATACAAAACCTTTATCCCCTCATTTGCCTTTTGCAAGCCCCAGGACTGGATTTCTAGTTCATCTTTAACTTGTTTAAGTATTTGCTCGGCCTTTCTTCTCTGGGTGACATCCTGATAAACGCTTAAGAACATAACCTGGCCTTTATAATTTATCAAGGATGTGGAAACCAGGAGAATTTTCCTGGCGCCATCCTTTGCCTGGATTCGCGTTTCAATCTCATGGCATTCAGATTTTTGCACAATCTCATTTAATCTTCCCAACGCCTCTTGGCGTTCTAAAGGATCAGGATAGATAAATTTGCTAAAATCACCGCAGGCATTTGCCTGCTCCAGCGTATAACCGGTAATTGCCTGCATTTTGGAATTGAATATTTCAAAGCAGCCATTTTTATCACTGGCTGTTATGCCAATACCCATAGCATCAAATATATTCTGCCAGTCTTCAGCTAACCACCCTGGCAATCTCTGCTGGCCATCTAAATCTTTGGTTTCTTGATTATTCATTTATAAAAACTTCTCCACCGTTTCAATTAAAAGCTGGGGGTCAGAACCCTTGATACAATAATCATCCGCGCCGCATCTTCTGGCTTTTACCGCGTCAATAGCATCAATCTGGCCAGTATAGACAATAACCTTAAGAGGCAATTTCTCCTCCTGTTTGAGCTTCCGGCAAAGCTCAATCCCGTCCATACCCGGCATTCGGGTATCAATTAGCACCAAGTTTGGCTTTTCTTGGCGCGCCTTTTCCAGGGCATCTTGTCCATTTAAGGCCTGTAGAGTTTTATAACCCAATTTCTCTAAAATATCCGCTAAGCCAAGGCACACATTCTCTTGGTCATCCACAATCAGGACGGCCTTGCCTACGCGCGCCCGCGCTCTTCTTTTTTGAGTAATCTCCTCAATCAACTGCAGAATTTTTTGGGGGTCAACAGGTTTATAAAGGCAGGCATAGGCATCGTGCCTTAGCGCTACTTCAATTAAATCCCGCATCTCTTCGCGATACGCGGTAATCAGAACAGCGGTAATCTTAGGGTTAATCTTCTTTAGCTCTAAATAGGTTTCCAACCCATTTAAGACCGGTAATTTCACATCTATAAATACCACATCTTCAGGCCTTTCTTTAACTATCTTGATAGCCTCTTGGCCGTCTTTGGCTAAGCTCACCACAAACCCTTTATTTTCTAATATATCCTTTAGTGTCTCTCGGGTATTGGGATCATTGTCAACTATCATAACCAGGCATCCGCCCTTTTTAGCTGTTTCGATCATAGCTATAATCTTGTTTATATCCAATGGCTTACTCAATACTCCATAGGCACCCTCTTTTAAGGCATCCTTGATCAGATCCTCGGCTGAAAAAGCAGTTATCATAATTACAGGGATGCGGGGGTTTATCTTCTTTATGCCTTTAAAAGCCTCGACCCCATTCATAACCGGCATCTTTATATCCAATAGGACAGCATCAAAAGGCGTCTCCTCAACCTTTTTGAGCGCCTCTTCCCCGCTCTTTACAACCACTGTCTCATAGCTCTTTTCTTTTAGAATATCCGATAGGCTATCGGCAAATAGAACATCATCATCAACGATTAATACGCGGATCTTTTCTGCCACTTTACACCTCCTCCGTGATTGGTAATTTTATGGTAAACTTCGTTCCCTTTCCCGCTTCGCTCTCTACGTTAATATTACCTTTATGGGCCTCAACAATATCCTGACAAACTGTCAGGCCAAGGCCTGTTCCTTGCGTCCGCGTAGAAAATAATGGTTCAAATATCTTTTTTAGATTCTCTTTACTGATACCTTCACCTGTATCAGTAAAGCCAAGCTCAATAAATTCGTCCATTATCTTCGCGCTAATAGTAAACCTTCCGCCGCCGGGCATAGCCTGAATAGCATTTACTGTGATATTAAAAAAGACCTGCTGCATCTGGACTGCATCTGCCTGAATCCGAGGTAGCCCTGGCTCAAACTGTTTCGTAACCTTAATATTTGCCGGAACTTTTAGTTTGTCTAAGTTCGCCTGGATAATCTTGGGGATATCAACTAAAGCCAACTCCGGTATCTTTATCCTGCCAAAAGTAAGGATATTCGTAATTATCCTATCCGAGTTAACCACTTCTTCATTCAGGATATCAAAGTGTTTTTTAATCTTCTCATCCTGCGCCGCGCTTGCCAATTTCAGCTTCAGGAAATAGACCGAATTTCTGATTACACCTAAAGGGTTCCTTAATTCATGGGCCACTGCGCCGGCTAATTTTCCTAAAGCAACTAATTTTTCAGATCGAATCACCTTCTCCCGCATTTCTTTGACTATCTGTTCAGCCTTCTTGTGTTCGGTGATGTCTTCAATCGCCAGTAAGATTAGTTCTTCTTCTTCTTCTTCTTCTTCTTCTTCTTCTCTCGCTATTGCCGCTATCATTGCTGCTATTTTCTTGGGGACACGCAACTGACAGGCATTCACGATCATAGTTCGCTGTCCAATTTGCTCAAATTTATGCTCGACTTCATAATCTTTCACAACTTTTTTCCCCGGTATAATTTCTTTTAATAACGCAAGCAGTTTAGGAATATTCCATTGCCGATCACCTAAATCAGTAAGCGGCCGGCCTATGGTATCTTTTTCTGCAACCTCAAAGGTAGCATAGAAAGATTGGTTAGCAGAAATGACTCGCAAGTTTTTATCCAACACCAAAAACGGCTCTCTTAGCGTAGCAATAATACTATTGCCATATTCTAAAGCTATTTCAATCTTTGACTCGTCCCTCTGCTTTTTATCTTTCATTTTTTAAGCCCTACTTAAAAACAAAAACCCAAGGCCTTGTGCGCTAGGCACAAAACACTTGGGTCAGACAAAAAATTTTTATATGTCCAGTTATCCTTGCTTGCTTGCTTGCTTGCTTGCTTGCTTGCTTGCTTGCTTGCTTGCTTGCTTGCTTGCTTGCTTGCTTGCTTGCTTTTTATCATTAGCCTTCCTTTGGAATAAGCTAGCTTACTAAGACTTCAACCGGAATAGTTTTGATTATTTCTTTAGGATGCAAGAAAAAATTAAGTTTTTCAAAACCAATAACTTTTCCTCTCTTATCCTTAACCAGAATTACCTCTAACGCTTTGGCAATCTTGGATAATGTTTTTACGCCCGAGTTTATTTTAGCATTATTCTCAATTTTAACAATAGCAATTCCTGAAATGCTTCCACCCC
>JAPLLY010000009.1:0-38083 GCA_026387315.1 Candidatus Omnitrophota bacterium | reverse complement strand
TACGCCGCGAAGCTTGGGTCGACTTAAAAAATTCGCTAAAGCAGTCACTCTTGCTTATGCTTAAGCCCATCCTTCCCCCATGCGCATTGCGTGTTAAACGAGTTTAGCTTATCATTACTTATATTCCTTGGCAACATTATTATACGTGGAGTTTCCCCATTTTTACCTATCGTCATTCTGAGGAGGGCAAAGCCCGACGAAGAATCTTAAAAAGAGATTCTTCGCTTCGCCTTCGGCTCCGCTCAGAATGACGGATCTATAACTTGCTGTTTCCGATATAGTTAAGTAAAATAGCATATAAATTTTGGGGAAACTACTCTATTATACGCTACAATGCTTTGCCACTTTGTGATCAGGCCGCTCATGCGCCAGAAGAAAGAATTATACGCGCGGCTTTATAAGGAAGTAATGTTTTTATCTTTTTGAAAGTTTTTTGACTTGACAAGTTAACCAAAAAACACCGCGCGCCGAAATAGTCTCTTTCAAAAATTTTAAACGCGGATAAATCGTCACTGGCCAAGGACTGTTTAAATTTTACCTCTATCGCTGTTAAGGTTTCTTTTGCGTCAATTATAAAGTCTATCTCGGTCTGATTTTTATCCTGCCAGAATTTAATTGTATCCGTTTCTATGCCGCCTTTGATTAATTCCGCGAGGACATAATTTTCAAATAAAAAGGGCGCGTCCTTTCTTAATTCAAAACCGTTAAAATTATTAATAAAGAAATTGGCAACTCCGGAATCTAAAAAATAAACCTTCGGGACTTTCACTAATTCCTTGTTTTTATTCGTGAAAAATGGCTTTACTTCGGCCACCAGGAAAGTTTCTTTAAGCAGTTCTATATAAACCTTCACTGTCTTTTGTGACAGGCCCGCGATCTGGGCGATATTCTGATATTTAATCTTCTGGGCGTTATTGACCGCTAAATACTGAATCAGTTTTTTTACTTCCAGGATTTTATCAAGCTTGAGATATTCAACCAATTCCTTCTTTACATATAAATCAAAAATACTTTTAAGGACTTCTATTTTTGCTTGTTTTTTATCCGATAAAATGGCTTCCGGGTAACCTCCAAAGATGATAAACTCCTCTAACCCGGTAAAAAGCTCCTTGGTGGCCGCGAATAAATTCTCTCCGCTTAACACCGGGGCGTTTTTTGCCTGCTCAACCAGATCTTCCCTTCCTTTAAAACGCAGGAATTCTTCAAAATCCAGCGGATACAAATGGGTAATTATCTTTCTACCGGCCAGGCTCTCCTGTATCTTGTATTTTATGGCTAAAGATGATGATCCGGTGGCGTATACTTTTATATTCTTATGATGGTCATAAATATTTTTGATGATTATGGAAAGGTCTTTGTATCTTTGAAACTCGTCGAAAAAAACATAAAATTTCTTTGAGCTTTGCGGGTTATACCCGGCTAACTTGAAAGTAGCCAAGGCGTTTTCGTAAGTTGAGACTTTCTCGAAATTGGAATATATATCTAAATCCAGAAATACACCACTCGCCTTGCTCCGGCCCATCAGCGCTTCATGTATAAACTTAAGGGCAGTAGTTTTGCCGGTCTGGCGCGGCCCTAATACCACCGACACTTTTTCCTTGGCCGCCTCAGATAATAGTTTTTTAAATATCTTTCTTTCTTTAATCATATCTGCATAATAGAATACTCTATTCTGGATACTATGTCAAGAATATTTTAGGGAGCTAAGGTTTCCCCTCCATAAAATCAAGGGGACGGTTCTCTAAAAAGAGAACCGTCCCCTGGTTTCCCTTGATTCTTAAAAAGGTCCGTAAGGAATTTGGCCTTGAGCAGGCCCTCATTCCATTCACCTTCAAAAGTTGAATCCCAGACTATCCCTCCTCCAATTCCCATCTGGCCTTGAGTACCTTGGATTAAAAGCGTGCGAATCGGAATATTAAAAAAAATATCTTTATCCGGAGTAATATAGCCAATTGCCCCGGTATAAATTTTACGCTGGCCTTGCTCCAGTTCATTAATTATCTCCATAGCGCGGATCTTCGGAGCTCCGGTAACTGATCCGGAAGGAAAAACCGCCGAAAAAAGCTCATAAATCGAGACATCCTTTATAACCTTAGCCGTGACCGTAGAAGTCATCTGGCAAAGAGTTTTATATCTGGCTACTTCAAAAAGCGCGGGCGCCTTAATATTGGCTCCCAGCCGCCCTAAATCATTTCTTAAAAGATCCGCGATCATCACATTTTCCGCCCTGTTCTTACGGTCATATTTAAGGCACAGCGGCGCGATGAGGTCCAAGAATATACTTTTTCCCCGCGGCCAAGTGCCTTTCATGGGCTTAGTTACCAGCCGCGTGGAATTTTTCTTAATGAACAGCTCCGGAGACAGGGAAAGAACCTGAAATTCATCGGTTTGAAGATAAGCCGGATAGGGCACCGGCTGCTCCTTTAAAAGCTGATTATACAGAGACAGCGGCTGGCCGTAAAATTCAAAAAGCAGCTTAAGGCAATAGGTAATCTGATAGACATCCCCTTGGGCAATATAATCACGAATTGTATTTATATTTAAGGAATATTGTTCGGAAGTTATATTTAACCGCGGATTTTTAAGCCGATAACCCCCAACAGGTTCTTGGATTTTCTCCTGGCGGGCATGCTTATACGCGCCTAGATAAATAAGCGGAAAATCATACTGCTTATCCTGATATAATTTTTCTTCAAAATAATATCCGGCTTCATAAGATAAAAATCCGGCTAGATAATACCCCTGGCTAAGCGCGCGTTCAATATCCTCAAAACTCGACTTAAAATACGCCGGATCAGTGCAAGAGATAATAAATTCCGGATCGGCAAATAAAAGTGGTTTTCTTTCGAATTGAGTTAAGACTTTCATAGTTTTAAAATCCGGGGATTAAAATCCCGGGGACGGTTCTCTTTTTTATATTATAAAAAAGAGAACCGTCCCCGGGATTTCCTTGATTTATAACATGAGAACGAAAAAATAGAACCGTCCCTGGATTTTACTCATAACGCAATGCTTCAATCGGATCAAGCGCCGCCGCCTTTTTCGCCGGCCAGAGCCCAAAAGTTACACCGATAACCAGCGAGAATGAAGTTGAAAGCGCCACCGAGAACAGAGAAACTCGGACTGTCCATCCGGCAAAAACAGTAATTAATGTTGCCACGGCCCAGCCTAAGAGCACCCCAAAAATCCCCCCCAGAAAAGACATCAGCATCGCTTCAATGAGAAACTGCACCATAATATCCTTATGCGTTGCTCCGATTGCCTTGCGTAAGCCAATTTCCCGGGTACGCTCGGTTACCGAAACCAGCATAATATTCATAATCCCAATGCCGCCGACTAAAAGCGAGATTCCCGCGATCGCCCCCAGCAGCATAGACATAGTTTTAGTCGTCGCCTCCAACGTATCTTTGATATCAGACATATTGCGAATTTGAAATGATTCTTCCGCCTCTTTGGGATTAAGCCGGCGCTGTTTAATAATCAGTTCGCTTAAAGCCGCTTGCGCCGCGTCAATGGAATCCGGAGTTTTCGCTTCCACATAAATAGTATCCACGTATTCTTTTCCGAAAACCCTAAACATCGCGGTGGTAACCGGAATCACCGCCGTATCATCCTGATCATGAAAAGTGTTGGCTCCCTTAGCCGGCAATATACCGATTACTTTGAAATTAAGGAGATTTATTTTTAGGGTTTGGCCAATCGGATCTGCCTCGCCAAACAACTCCTTGACGACAGTCGTGCCCAGCAACACAACTTTTTCCCGCATTTTAACTTCACTCTCGGTAAAAAATCTTCCTACCGCCGGATATGCCGCGCGGATAGATTCATAATCCGCGCCTACTCCTTCCACCTGCGTATTCCAATTATTACTTCCATAGACCATCTGGCCGCGCCCGGTCACCGAAGGGCTGACACTCTTGACCACTTCCGTTAGTTTAGCCATCGAGGCGGCATCCGCCAAAGTAAAACGCGTTACCGTACCCGTTTGCATGGACACTCCATGCGTTTTCAAAGAACCCGGCCTAACCACCAAAAGATTGCTCCCTAAAGACGCTAGTTGCTTTTGAATCGACTCCTTAGCCCCCTGGCCTAAAGCCAGCATGGCAATCACCGAGCAAACCCCGATTAATATACCCAAAATGGATAAAATTGAGCGCATTTTATTCGAAAGCATCGCCGCGGCTGCCTGGCGCAGATAATCCAGAAACTTAGTTTCACCGGAAATTTTACGCGGCCTTGACAGAAGATTACTAACTAAGTTACCTTCAATAGAAACTACTTCCGGTATTTTTCTGGCTTCTGGCTTACGCTGATCAGAAATAATTACCCCATCGCGCATCTGAATAACCCGCTGGCAATAAGCGGCAACCTCCGGTTCATGGGTTACAATAACTACAATCTTTCCTTGCTGATTAAGTTTTTGTAAAATATTAATTATCTCTACTTTACTTTTTGAATCCAGGTTACCAGTCGGCTCATCCGCGAAAATAATTAAAGGATCATTAACTAAAGAGCGGGCAATCGCCACTCTCTGCTGCTGGCCTCCGGATAATTCGTTAGGCCGATGAGAGATCCGGTCAGCTAAACCTACCTTGATAAGCTCTTCTTTAGCCTTGGCCACCAGATGCCTTTTGCCGGCATAAATTAGGGGAAGTTCGGCATTTTCCAAGGCGCTCATCCGCGGCAATAAATGAAACTGCTGAAAAACAAAACCAATTATCCTATTTCTTAAGCGGGCTTGATCTTCATCGCCAAGCTGGGTAATATCTTTACCGCCTAAATAATAAGCGCCGGAATCCGCCCGGTCAAGTAAACCTAAAATATGCATCAACGTGGACTTACCGCTTCCGGAAGCGCCCATAATCGCCACAAATTCTCCGGAAGATATTTTTAAGGATACTCCGGTAAGGGCCTTAACTTCCACCTTACCCATTTGATAAGTTTTAGAGATATTCTTTATTTCAATCATTTTTAGAAATTATTTTTTGGCCGTTGAAGGTTTTTTCTGGCCAAACGGCGTAAACGGGCTGCTGCCGGTATCGCTTTTAGGAAGCATGAATTTTTTATTTTTTATTACCACAATATCTTTTTCGCTTACTCCGGAGGAGACCTCGATAAACTTATCATCAGTTATCCCTAATTTAACCGGCTGCTGCAGCAGGCCGCTTTGCCCCTCTTTTTTAAGCAAAACAAAGCTTTCCTCTTTATCTTGATACACTGCTTCGGCCGGAACCAACAGAATATTTTCTTTACTGTTTTCGATAAAATTTATGGTAGTATTCATCCCGGAACGAAAAAAATCCGGGATACTCTCTGGAATAAGGTCCACCGGATAAATAGTCACATTATTTACCGTCTGAGACTCATAATACATATGCTCAACAACAGCGTTAATTTTAGTATCCGGATAAGCATCCAGTATAATTTGGGCTTTTTGCCCCAGCTTTATTTTTCTAATATCAGTTTCATCCACCTGGGCCCGGCCAATCAACGTATCCGATAATACGATCACCGCGTCGGAGGTAGTTACGGTTTGTCCGGGTTGAGTGGTGGCAACAATCACCTCCGCGTCAATCGGCGCCAATAAGGCGATCGGCTTATAAGCCTCTTGCCAATATTTTAACTTTTCTTCTCCTTGGCCGCGGGCAGCGTCTAGGAGCGCCGCTCTTTCGGTTGAGCTCATCCAGGCCAGCGTAGTCCCGGCTTTAAAAATACTTTCTATGCGGCCGCCCACCGGAGGCCTGACTTCCAGGCGATTCTTAGGTAAAACCGTTCCGGTAGTTGAAATAATCGTCTGAATACTGCCCCTGGTAACCATTACTTCCCTGACCAGATTATCCGTATCCGCTTTTGGCTTAAGCTTGGAAACCAAAAACACACCCGCGATTAAAACTCCCGCCATAACTAAAATTATTTTTAATTTTTTATCCATATTCTAAAACTTCTCCTTTCGCCTGAATCCACTTTGCCTCAGCCAACAGCGCCGCGGCCTGAGCATACAGATAATCCCGCTTAGCTTTTACCAGATTATCCTCAATAATCGTCCAGTTATCAAAACTAACAAACCCCACCGAATATTGCGCCTGGGCAATTTTCGAGCGCTCCTGGGCAGCCAGCAAGGCTTTATTCTGCACCGAAACATTTTCTATCGCGTCTTGCAATATTGCCCAATTTTGTTGTAAAGTTAAAATAACGTTATCCAGAGCGCTCCTCTGGTTGGCTTCCAATTGCTTAACTAAAGCCCGGGCCTGGGAAACCTGCGCTATTCTTAAGCCGCCTTCAAATAAAGGCAGTGATAAACTAACCCCCAGGTCCCATTGCTTATCTTGCGGGCTCCAACGGTCACCTGTCCGGCTGGCTCCCGCGCTGCCGGTAATTTCCGGGTAAAAATTAGCATAAGCGGATTTTAGGCTAAACTCCGCTGAACGCTTTTGGGCGATAAGCTGCTGCAAAGAAGGGTTATTTTTTGCCAACAGTTCAAAATCCGGTTCCTTTGGCGCGTTATCTTTTACCTGAAAATCTCCCCGCGCGCACAGAGGAGTCAATTGTTTTCTACCCATCTCTTTAACCAGCTCCCTCTGAGCAACCTGAACCGCTCTTTTAGTTTGCGAGATCCCGTATCGCGCTTGAGCCAAATCCGCTTCCGCGGTTAATAACGCGCCTTTATGCTCCAGGCCCGACTCATAACGCAGGACAATTAATTCTAAGTTGCCTCTTCTGATATTATAAATTTCTTCAGCAATACGCAGCATCTCCTGGGCCTCTAAAAGATCGATAAACGCGCTGCGCAACCGAAATCTCACCGTAACTGAAGTAAACCTGAAACTTTGTTTTGACGAGGCGATATTCTCGGAGGCGGCGTTTACATTATTGATCGTTTTAATCCCGTCAAATAAAAGCTGCGTCCCGCTTACTCCATAACTATAGGTATTGGTTTCCTGGCCGCTGCTTTGGGCAGTTTGCGCGCTTAGGCTTGAAGTTATCTGAGGAAACAAACCGCTGGCAGTTTGCTGTTTAGAGGCCTCGGACTGTTTAATTATTTGTCCGGCAGCAATCAAATCCGGATGATTCTTAGCCGCCTCCTGAATACAAGCGCCCCAAGTAAGTATCTCTTGGGCCGCGCAGATATTACCAGCTCCGGCAATCAAAAAAATAACCCCCAAAATAAAAGCTGACATTAACTTCATCTGCTTTTCCTTGCTCCTTTAGAAAAAAAAGGAATGGTTCTATTTTTTAACACCATCATTCCTGCGAACCACGTAGACCTACGCGGTCTACATATATGTAGACCGCGTAGGTCTACACAGGTAAATCAAAGAAAAATGAACCGTCCCCTTGATTTATAGGCGCTTGCCAAAAATATAAAGCGGGACATCGCGGCGCAAAATATGCCTGAAATATGAACGCCGGCCTTTATATAATTGCTGGAACCCCTGAGAGAGAAAGAAATTAGCCGCTCGATCCGACATCGTGGCTAAATGCGTTCCGGGTATCCCTTCTATTTTAAGATATTCTAAATAGGTATTAATTAACTTGGCGCCAATCCCCTTGCCCCGGTAACCATCTTTAATATTGATATGAAAAGTAGCCGGATACGCCCGATTAAAATCCGGAGTTTTAATTCCATTAATCAACAGGTCTTTTAAGCAGCTAAAAATAAAAATCAGGTTTTTTAGGCTTAAAAAAATCCCGCTTTTTAAAGCCTTGAGAAATAAAGGCAGGGCAATCTGCCGGTTAAGTATTGTTTCGGCGGCAATTTTATTTTTAGCGCCGATAAGATAGCCTGCGATTTGATCATTAATTTCGGCTACAAAACATGAGCCAGGTTCATAATCCGTAAAATACAGGCTAAAAGCGTCGCTGATTACTTCCTGGCCCTGGAAAAATAATCCGGCAGGCTCTCCCATTAACGCGGTAGCATAGGCAATTTGCCTGACCGCGGCTCTATCTTTAGCTTGGAATTTCCTTATGATTACTTCCGGCGCCATGGCTGGTTCTTTAATTTTATCCTCTTCACCACCAAAAAAGTCAGGATATAAATTACAATCGCGCAAGTCAGGCCTAAAATTATACTACCTAAGAATAAAGGCCAATATAAATTAGCTATTTTGGCAAAAGTCAGATGCTTAAAAAAATCCCAGCTCAAAGGCGGTAAGTTTCCTTTTAAAATAAACCTGCCGATCTCATATCCGGCCCAGGTTATAAAAGGAACGGTTGGAGGAAGAGAAAGATTCGTACCCAGAAAAATAGCTATTTTATTAGCCGGCCGCACAATGATTGCCGCCAGTATAACTAAAACAGTGTGCAGCCCATAAACCGGCAGGACGGAAATAAACGCCCCGATCCCGGCGCCTAAGGCGATCTCCTGCGGGCTGTTGTGCTGCCGGATAAGCTTAACCAGGATTTCTTTAAATTTCAAGGAAAGTTTTAACCTAAAAACTTTTCTTGATCCTGAGGCTAACAGCCGAAGGATCTAATATAATTTCTAGGTTATTAAGTGTGTAAGCTAGCTCTCGTTTCAGCTACCAGCTCAGAAATTAATTCTTTTACCGAAACTATATTTTGAATGCGATAAGCATTACTTCCGCACATGGCAAAACCTTTATCCATCTGGCCCCGGGAGGCATTCAGCAGGGCTTTAGCAATACAATAATTTACTTTTTTCGGATCACAGGTAGATAAACAATGATACTGGCAATCAAAATCAATCCGCGCGCCCTGGATTATGCGCTTAACAAACTCATTGCGGATAACTCTACCCGGCAGCCCGACCGGGCTTTGAATAACCACAATATCCTCCTGTTTAGCCGCCAGATACGTTTCCTTGTATTCCTGGGCCACATCACACTCATGCGTGCAAACAAAGCGCGTGCCCATTTGAACGCCGCTGGCGCCTAAGCGTATAAATTTAGCAATATCTTGGCCGTCAAAAATACCGCCGGCGGCAATCACCGGAATCTTGGCCGAGCCATTTTCAAACCCCCGCGCGACGATTATAACTTTCTGCAGAATATTCTCTAAAGAAAAATTTTCTTTATCCTCAAGTTCGGCAAAGCTGTACCCTAAATGCCCTCCGGCCAAAGGCCCTTCCACAATCAAAGCATCCGGCAGGCGCTTATACCGCCTTTGCCAACTACTGCAAATAATGCTGGCTGCCCGGGCGCTTGAAACGATCGGGATCAATTTAGTTTTAGTATTTTTAATTAAAGCCGGTAATCTCAGCGGTAATCCCGCTCCGGAAATAATCACATCCACGGATTCATTCTGCGCGGCATTGACTAAATCTTCATAGTTAGTCAAAACACACATAATATTCACGCCGAATGGATTTTTAGTTTTCTGACGGGTAGCTCGGATACTCTGCGCAAAAGATACGCAAGAACGTTGCGGATAACTCATCTGGCTATTTTCGACTTCCTCTCCCAAACCCACGGCCGCAATCACCCCCAGCGCCCCTTCCTGGGATACCGCGGAAACCAAAGATGAATTTGATACGCGCACTCCCATACCGCCCTGAATAATCGGCAGCTGGATCTTTAAATCGCCAATAAATAAATCTTTAAATTCAGTATTCATTAATTCTCTTTCTTTTAAAGAATTGATCTAAAAAAACCAGAAGGTTCGCTTTTTAGATTTGATAAATAAAAACAAATAATTATTTTTATAATTATATACGCAATAACCGATTATATCAAGGATATTTTAGGTGCTAGGTTTTAGGTGATAGGTTTCAGGCAATTTACCAGGCAACCGGGAAATAATCTTTTAGGAACTTACCACACCAATGCTTGCCGGTAATTATCCCGTCAAAAAACGGGTCACACACTCTGGCCGCCCCATCCACAATGTCTAAGGGGGGCTGGAAATCATGCCTTTCTTGCTTGCGCGCCGAAAGAGCGGCCGGATCCTCATCCGTCACCCATCCGGTGTCCACGGAATTCATGAAAATTCCGTTTTTAGCCAAATCTCTGGCAGAAGTATGGGTTAACATATTTAAAGCGGCTTTAGCCATATTGGTATGCGGATGGCGCTCGGTCTTAATATAGCGCGAAAACTTTCCTTCCATCGCTGATACATTCACAATGTGTTTTTGCCCGGTATTTTGGCGTTTCATCATCGCCGATAATTTATTACATAAGACAAAAGGCGCGATCGCGTTCACCAGCTGAATCTCAATCATCTCCGCGGTAGGTATTTGGCCCAGACAAAGCCGCCAGCTGTTGGTTTGACGCAAATCTAGCTGCTGTAAATCCGCGTCCAATTTGCCCTGAGGAAAAACCTCCTGCGCGGGTAAAGTATGATCATGGGTATACGGAATCTGAGAAAGTTTAGCCGAAGCAAAAATGCCCACACCCGGGGCTTTTTGGTTCCAGGCAATCGGAAGAGCTAAATCCGTTGGCGAATGATTACTAGAAATATCTAAAAGTTTTTTCTTGCACTCCTGGAAAGATCCCAGCAATTGACGCGTATTATCCGGTAAATCTTGGAATTTTATATTTTCGTTTTCCAACAAATGCGCGTAAAATCCCGGCGGCCTTCTCACTGTTTGAGCCGCGTTATTAATCAAGATATCCAGGCGCTCATATTTTTGTTGAACAAAGTTACAAAAAATTTCAACACTCGGCGTGTGACGCAAGTCTAATCCATAGATATGTAACCGCTGGCTCCACTTTGCAAAATCTTTCTCGCCAGAATACCGTAGCGCGGAATCTACCGGAAAACGCGTAGTCGCTATAACTTGGGCCCCCGCGCGCAGCATCATCAGCGCCGCCTGATAACCAATCTTTAGGCGGGAACCGGTAATTAAAGCGACTTGGCTGGCAAGAGGCGCTGATTGAAAACGTTTTTGATAATTAAAATCCGCGCAACGCGGGCACAAGGCGTCATAAAAAAAATGCAGCCGCTTAAATTCACTTTTACAGACATAACAAGCCCGGGGAGTGATTAATTCCGGCCGGTCACCTCCTAGATCTACTGCGCTTGCCGGAACCTGCAACGGCGCGGAAAATACAGCCGACTGACGGGCGCTGCGGATACCGGTAGAAGCCCGAATAACACGCTGGTAATTATCAACTTTTTGTTTTTTAACGCGCTGGCAATCTTTTTTTCGTTTTCTTATTTCATCCCGGTCCGGGCGCGAAAGTTGGCCGGTTACAGTAATCAGCTGGATTCTTTGCTCTCTAGTTAAAGAAACCAACTGCTGGCTATCGGCAACTAAATCCTTAAGCAAAGTAATAGATTCCTGAATTTTTTCTTTAGAATATTTTAAATTATTAATCTTTTCTTGTTTATTTATCATTTGTATCGTTCCTTCAGAACTTACACAATATCAATCAGTTAGAAGGAAACGGCCCGAAAAAATAAAAATCGGTTGGCAATGTATCAGGGCCAGGCAATATCTATAGAAGGAAAGCAACCGGCTTTGATTTTTACATAATCTCTCAAAAAAAATATTATAATCATTTACCGCCGCCGCCACATCACTATCCTGCAAAACATGTTGGCTGTATTTGGCTTCTTCGAACTTTATGGAGAAATTTAAAAAAACATTACTTTCAACTAAGAACTTCTGTTTGGCGAGCTCAGCGTAGAAGAGCGGAAAAGTATAAACATCATAGCACAGGCCAAAAATAGTAACTAACCGGGTGGCATTCTCATGTAAACCCAAGATAAACTCACGCGGCTTATCCTTTAATAATCGTAGTTGCCTTCCTTTATTCTGTGCCAATAAATATAATATGAGGGCTACGCAAAGGATACCCAGCAACAAGGCCAGGATGATTTTCGCCAATAACCAAAGCAGCCAGCCCGGAGTTAAAATTACATCGATACTAGCGGCATTACTCTTTAAACGGGAATATTCCGCATAGATTTTAGACTGGCCAAACTTCAGGGGCCAGGCAACTCCATTTTCTATTTTCACAACCTGCCCTTCTATGCCCCAACTAACTTGCGCCGTGAGATCCCGCTGTGAATGATCATAATAATTTCCCTGCACCTTAAGGTTAGCTTTCCCATCTCTAGGAATCTTTAGGCTCTGCGGGGTCAATAAAAGTGAGGCCAACCTTGGCCCTCCCACAACTACCCTGGCGTATTCACTGCGCACCCCTTTAAACTCAACATACGCGCTGGTCTGGCCCACGGAAGCACAAGCGACATTTCCGCCTGATACAGTAGCTATGCCTTTATCCAGGATGCCCCAGTTTCCCAGAATAGTCAAATCGCTCAAGCTGCCATCATTATAGATTCCAGCAGCCAAGAGCTCCCCCTCTTCCCCTAAGCCTATCTCCAATGACTTAGGCGTAATCTTGATCTCCTTGAGTTCTTTTTTCTTTACCGAAAAGTTTTCTTTTAGTTTCTCGGCATTATTCTTAATCTCCTCCAGCGTATTGCGATCAGGAGCATTTTCTTGATCGGAATTAACGATTGAGCCTGCATTGAGAAAATGAGCGCTTTTATTCACCACTACTACCTTTATCGGCAGGCCTTCCACGCCATCCTTAGCCGCGGTTACTTCAGTAACCCCTTCGGATTTAGCAAAAAAATATCCGTTTTTATTCGACTCTAATATATCCGGGCCGGTTATTTTCCATTTTACCTCCTGAGTTAATTCTACAACGCTGTTGTCGTAATAAGTACCAAAAACTCTCATATTTATATTACTGTTAAGCAACACAATCATAACCTCAGGCAGAACAAGAACATGTTTTAATCTTTTTACTCCAAAATCTACTTTGTCCTTTATCTCTACGCGCTGAAGAAAACTTTTTGTTTCTTTGTATTTAGACAAAACTTCCGCCTGTCCCTTCTCTAAAAAATACAGCCGGTTGCCCTCTTTCTTATTCCAGGCCAGATTCGGCCGCTGGCGCATAGACCAGGTTGCCTCTTGGCTTATATCTCTTACCGAATATTCATTTAAATCATAATTAAAGAATGTGCCCAGGGCTATGAAATCGGCCAAACCTCCAATCGGAACCAATGGCCGATAAGGCAGGACATCTATACTTAATAACTTCTCCTTCTCTTTTTGCTTGCTTTCCTTAGGCTCCTGGATCTGTATATAAAGAGAGTTGCTGAGAACCTCCTGGTATATCGCTAATGCCGAATATTCTCCTGCTTTCTTTGGAATAATCACTCCCGGCCCCGCAAGTCTGGCACACTCTGGCCGATCAAATACTAATTGCGCCTCTTTGGTAATATCCCGTACTCCTGAATCCGGCAGGCTCAAGAAAACTTTAAATTCTAAAGGAATACCCACGGCGGCCTGGCAGAAATTAGGATACAGCAGTATACTGGGGGTTTCAGAAAAATTAACAAAAAACCCCGCAGGAGCAGGGCCAGCATAATACCAGAGGCCATCACCCTTAGAGGCAGGGGCACCAAACATCTGATACGCCTTTTCTCTATCCAAGCCGACAATAACCTTCCCTCGGCTAGTATTAACCTCCTGGTATTGCGCGATTGCCGATACAGGCGCCGGGCATAAAAATATTATTGCCACCAATAAGACAATTATGGGTTTTATCTTTTTCATAAACCTATTTCGCAAGCTCCTGTTTAATCGCCCGCGCGGTTTGGGCGTCTATACCCTCTACCACATTAACTGTTGTATCTTTACTCGCTGCCCCTTTGTAAACGGCTCTTATCTCTGTTTTCCCCTTAGCTAAAGGATGCAGGAAATTTAAATCATCTACCCGGGCTACCTGCTGTTCTGTTGAAAACCATTCCACATCACTGGTTAATTCCTTAATATATCCATTTTTATAAACGGCAATGACTTTTAAGGGCACAGTTATTCCTTGAGAAACAATTAACGGAGAAGATAAAATATAGATTTTCCACTGCTGCTTGCCTTCTTGCACCATCATACTGTCTCTATCAACTTGCGCGCTTTCACTATTTGAAATATTTTTTAAATCTAAAATTATCTTTTCGGCTTCCTCAAGGGTGCTACTCTTGCGCATTTGTTCTAACTTTTCTTTTAGAGCTTGGGCTTTTTTTACATCCTGCAGGCTCAGTCTTTCTATTTTTTCTGAGATATCCGCTAAAGCCTTACTCGCCAGAAACTTCTGTTTAATTTCAGCTGCCTGCTTAATTTTTTCATTTATTTTATTTATTTCTCTTAGTTCTGCATCGGATACCCCTGGCAACCCTAAAGAAGAAATCTCATTCTCCAGGGCCTCTTTGACATCCTCTAATTGGGATAAACTCTGCGTTTTAAGCAGTTGATCTAATAAAGCCTTAAGCATCTTTTTTTTCCGGCTACTCAAAGAGGAGCCTTCAATGGCTTGCTGTAACTGGTCTAGATAATCAGATTTCCAGGAGCCTTTTTCCGAAACCTCCTCCTTTTTTAACTCTGCCCTCGCCTGAAGCCTGGCATCCAGCAGTTCTTTAAGATCCGCGGCTGCTTTAAGTAATTCGGCGGCGCGCTCTGGCGAAAAATTACCCTTTCTTTCTAACTCTCTAATTTTGTTCACCAGTTCCTCTAATTGTCTCTCTAAATCCCGGGAGCTCTCTTTTTCCTCCATTGCCTCTATTGCCTCAAGCGCCTCATTTTTTGACCCAGAGGAAAGATCTTTACCCATCAGATTATCTATTTTATCTTTCTGTATCTGCTTAAAAGATTCTGTTTTTAAATCCAGCACCTCACCTAACCCCTCCGCCAGCCCCAGATTATTATCCCTGTTCTGCTGGCTAAGCCCCAAAAACTCTTTGATGAATTCCCGATAATTGTTGGCTTTTCCAACCCCATCCATTTTCTTGTCAAACTCTTCTGCTGGCGAGCCTAAATCCTGCTTCCGGGAAGCATCTTTTCTTGCCTTTTCTAATTTCTCCGCAAAAAATAAATCTAATTTTATGCGCGATACCTCTTCCAGGCTTTTAAGAACATCTTTTCCGGATTTCTGCTCTAAGATACGCGGATCGTTTTTTAATTGGCGAATTTTTTTAGCGGTTTGCTTAAAATCATCCAGGCCTTCGGTATGTTCAATATCAGAAACAACCTCCGCGATCTTTTTTTCGATTTCCTCATCAAGCGCTGGAGGCCTTTGGCCTAAATCCCGGATCTTGCGGCGGTAGAGCTCAAAAGCCTTTAAATTAGAAAGGCTGCGGGCAAACGCGCTAAGATCTTTCCGGGCATCTTTGCTTAATGGCGCGTTCTGAATCGCGGTTTGGAGCGCCTGACTATTTTCTTGCAGCTGCTGGTAGGAGTTAGCCTGCTGGATCTTATTAGCCAAACTGATAATTTTAATCTTATCGATGATACCTAATGGATAACCCTTGAGCATATCCATAATATACTCTTTATTCTTCTCTAGATTCAGGGAATTCCTTTTATCAAGATACTCTTTAGTCAATGTCATTACCTGCCCGGCACCTTCTAAGCCGGCGCCTTCGCGCTTCAGGATATCGACTAAGCCAATCTCTGCTTTATCCACCTCCATCGTATTAATCGTTTCTTTTATTAATTTCGAGAACAGGTAGATAAGCTGGCGCCTCTTTTCATAAGAATCCAATTTTAAAGCCAAGCCGGTTATTTTATTCTGTAAATCATCCTGCAAGCTATAAAACTTATCCGCCTGATTAGATTCCTTGCCGCCTCCTGAACCCGTTTCTTGCTGGTTTTCATCTAAAAGGGACATTCCCTTCTTAATTCTTCCCAAATAAACATTAGAAGAGATAAACCATGCCAAAAACATGGCGATCAGGAAACAAGCCAGCGAAGCAGCCAGGGAATAATAACGCCGCGAGCTTTTTTCTTTGAGAGGTTCCAAAAATCCTGCAAACTGAAAACGCAATATCGCCAGCCAGGCCAATAAATACACTATCGCCAAAGGAATACTATAAGTAATAGCAAAAACCGGGGAGGCCATAAAAACAAGGAGGCTTAAAAGCCAAATATAGGCTGTCTTTCCCGGGGCGCTAAAATTGAAACTAAAAATAATCTCCAGAATAATGACGCCTTGAATGAATATAGCGATTACTTCTTTATATAAAAAAGTAGATTTGAATATCCGGCAGCCAATCCAAGTGATGGTAATTAAAATAGCCGCGTCAGTAAAATATTTTATGCCTTCAAATGCTCCTTGACGATTATACCAACCAAAGGCAAAACCCACAACCGAGCCGCCGATCAAAAGCAGCTGGTATTGCCAAAAGACCGCGGGTTTTAATAAAAAAACCGCCGTAATTAAAAGCAGGCAGGTCAGGCCGAGTTCCGCAAATAAATATTTGTCTTTCTGTGTCATCTGAGCATTTACCTAAATAAATACCTCTGATAAATTATCCCCTTGTGAAAAAAACTTTGCCTGCATATTGACTAAATTCGAAACCCTGATTTTTGTCTGGCGGGTGATCTTTTTCTTATCGAAAACCGGCAAAAAAGTATCCGAGACCACAATCAAAGGAATCAAAGAAACCCCCCGGCTATATAAAGATACCATGCGGGGCAGGTCTGTATAATCCTGATCGGACATCACCGCCACTAAGCTGGAATCATTAGGAATATAGCGGGCAAACTCCTCAAAGGCTTCCCTGAAACTGATCCTGCTTTCTGCCTGAGCTACCGCTAATACTCTAAAGATATCCTCCAGGTGCTCCTGTCCCTTATTGAATGGCAAATGCACTATCTCCCCAATATGCGCTAGAAGCTCTATAGAGACCCCTCTTTCCGTAAGGTAATGCGCCGCGCTGGCGGCAATCTTAATAATATATTCTGCTACGGATTCTTTGCCTTCACCCAGGTTCTTCGCTTTCTCCAAGTTAAACATAATCGTCGTCCCAAAAAAACTCTGGAGCTGGAATTGTTTCACGATCAACTTATTCTTACGGGCGCTGGAGATCCAGTGGATCTTCTTAACCGATTCGCCCTCCTTATATTCCCGCAAACCATAAAATTCATCATCATCTCCGCTGGAACGCGCCGTCTCAATCCCGAACCAGGGCAGAATGCTTCTGGTTAAAGCGGGAAACTTCTGGATTTTAAATATTTGGGGATAGACCACTACCCCGGAATAAACATGATAGGTGCGTTTAAAGAAAAAGAGGTTCAGGGGGTCAAAAAAATAAACTACAAAAGGCCCCATTTTATATTCACCTCTCTTAAAACAGAGGTAATCATACTTAATTTCACAGGAAGATTTTAAACCCAGATAACTTACGAAAAAACTTTTCTTTTCTTGATTAGGTTGCGCGCAAGAAAAATTGTCCTCTAAAACGAAATTAAAAACCGGTAAAAAACTAACGTTGTGAATCCGGGCTGCTACTTCTAATGTATCACCTTCAGTAGCCCGGCTAATCATTTTTCTGGATAGCTGCAGGTGCGCCGTATAGTATGTCAGAAATAACCAGATCAAACTGACCACTGCCGCGCAGAGCAAAAAATAGGCAAAGAAAAAGAAAAATTCCCGGGCCGTCTTTAATCCGATCAGCAGGCTGGAAATAAAGAAAAACCCCAACAGGAACCATTTTACGCGAAAAGCTTTTATCATATTTTAGGAGACAGGGATCTTATGCACTAATTCCGTAATCAGAGATGCGGCTGTCTTCTCGGCAACTAAAGCCTTAGGATGCAGTATTATCCTGTGGCCAAGTACCCAATACGCGAGTTTTATCACATCTTCCGGGATAACGTAATCCCGGCCCTCGATAAAGGCCCAGGCGCAGCTTGCTTTCATTAGCGCAATCGAAGCGCGGGGGCTGGCGCCCAGCCTGATCTCCTCTTTCTTGCGGGTTGCGGAAACCAAACTAACAATATAATTAAGAACGGTAGAAGAAATTTCCACATTTTTGGTTTTCTCCTGCAATCCCAAAACCGCATCGACACTTAAAACCGGCTGCAGGTCTTCGATGGGATGCTGCAGTTTCTGCCCAATGGTCACCTTCTTCTCATCTTCCAAAGATAAATAACCCACATTTATTTTCATCATAAATCTATCCAACTGCGCCTCCGGTAAGGGATAAGTCCCCTGATACTCTATGGGATTTTGCGTACCGACCACCATAAAAGGCCGCGGCAGGATAAAGGTCTTACAATCTATGGAGACAGAACGCTCCTGCATACACTCTAAGAGCGCTGATTGCGTGCGAGGAGTGGTTCGGTTAATCTCATCGGCCAGAAGAATATTCGTAAAAACCGGGCCCTTTTTAAAATCAAACTCCCCGGTCTTAGGGCTATAGATAAACCCGCCGGTGACATCTGAAGGAAGAAGATCCGGGGTAAACTGGATCCTTTTAAAATCCGCGCTGATTGACTTGGCTAATGCCAAAGAAAGCATGGTCTTGCCCATCCCGGGGACATCGTCGATGAGAATATGCCCATTGGTCAAAATTCCCACCACTAATAATTTCACCACCTCAGTTTTACCCACGATTACTTTTTCTACATTTTCGATTAATGCTTTCACTTCTGGATTATACATAAATCCTCCCTCTATTGCGCCAAAGCATCTTTGGCTTTAGATAATTTTGATAAATCTTCGGCAATTTCACCGCTTAATAATGTGCAAGCCCTGCTTAAGGCTTGAGCTAGGCCGGAATAAGTATGCGGATTAATCGCTTGACGGATCTGAGATCTTTTCGTCAATAGCATCTCTTTAGTTTTAGAATCAATAATTGTCCATTGTACAGCAAAAAATATATCCTTATCCAGCTGGCTTTCTAATTGCACGACATTAACGATTACCTGATAATCCAGCGGGATAGAAAAATTACAAGGAAATATTTGAAACTCCGCCTGCGGAAACACCATCGTCAGGTTTTCTAAAATCAAACACGCCAGGCCTGAATCCAGAGATTCCCCCCAACGCTCAAATTGAGCAAATGTAAGCATCCCATCTTTATCCCGAGTAACCATCTGCGGGCGGTTCTGGTATTCCGGGATTTCAACCGGGCCGATCCCAATAATCACCTTAGGCGTAATATCAAACTTCCTGTTTTCACCAGGGTTGCCTATTGAATGCAACGTGTAAAACTTAGGCACCGGGCTATTGGAAATAGATAGGCATCCACTGCAGGCAAAAGAAAACAAAACTACTACCGCATAACATAAGAAACCAGTTTGTCTCATTTTATTCTCCTGGTAATTGGTTTTCCTTTTAAAAGCGCTTCCGGATGCAGCTCAAGGTACTCTACCAGTAAACCAAAAGAACGCGCGGATTGAGTTATCTCTCTTAAGGTCTTGTCTAAATCCGCGATGCCTTCCGAATTTACCAACCTGTTTATTCCGGTAACCGCTTGCGCCAGATTATTGGTAATCTCTTTAATCGGGATTTCATTCATAATCTCAAAGATATCCGGAGAGATAGGAAGCGCGGGCAGCTCCGGGTAGTTTTTCGCGATGTTATACATCTTCTTCGGATCCTGGGGATAAAAATCAAACCCCAGCATCAGTTGGCCGGAGATAAAATTCTGCACCTCAAGTTTGGCCCGCAACCCTTGCTGAATAAGCTGCGCGTAATCCGGGTAGCCAAACTTATCCGGAACACCCCTGACCCGCGCCAGCTCGACATCAATGACCACCGGAATCAACACGCTCTTAGTTTCTTCATCATAGGCTAAATCAATACTGCTGATATTGCCGATTTTTACTCCTCTAAAATTTACCGGCGCTCCGACCGAGAGGCCTTTAACCGAACCGTCAAAGAATACAATATATTTATCCGACTGCTTAAAGAGGACCCCTGAACCAAAAATTAATATCGCTGCCACTAGTAAAATTATTGCCCCGACTACAAACGCGCCAATCTTGGTTTTATTCGCTTTTCTCATCTTTATCCTCACTTCTTATTTGCCTCCTCTGGTCAAAAATTGAATCACCCTGGAATCTTTAGAATTAGCTAACAATTCTTTGGGGGCTCCGATAGTAATAATACTTTTGCTTTCCGTGTCCAGAAACGCAGCCTTATCCCCTACGGCAAAAATACTGGCCAACTCATGGCTAACCACCACAATCGTCGCTTTCAAAGTATCCCTTAACTGCAGAATTAAATCATCAAGCATACGTGAGTTTATCGGATCCAGGCCGGCCGAGGGCTCATCAAAAAAAATAATCTCTGGATCTAAAGCAATTGCCCGCGCCAAAGCCGCCCTTTTGCGCATGCCACCGCTGATCTGTCCAGGATAAAAATCAACCTGGCCGCAAAGCCCGACTAAAGCCAGTTTTAATTCTACTACCTCCCGGATCTGGCTGGCGGATAAATTTGAATATAACTCCAGCGGAAGCGCGACATTCTCTCCCAAAGTAAAAGAACTCCAGAGAGCGCCGCCTTGGTACAGAACCCCAAACCCGCGCATAATATTCTGCTGGGTT
Organism: Candidatus Omnitrophota bacterium; assembly: GCA_026387315.1. Classification (GTDB taxonomy): domain Bacteria; phylum Omnitrophota; class Gorgyraeia; order Gygaellales; family Profunditerraquicolaceae; genus UBA6249. Next base: position 17,775 of record JAPLLY010000009.1, on the reverse strand, counting down.
ATTTCATCCTGAACCCAAAAGCTTACTCCATTATACAAAACTTCTCCTGCCTGCGGCTGCTTAAGGCCAATCAAAGCTTTAAGCAAGGTACTCTTACCACATCCGCTTACGCCCATCACTATAAAAATATCACCTTTATTTACGCTAAAGTTAAGATTACGCATTACTACGTAATCATCATAGCTTAAATCAAGGCCCTTTACCTGAATAACCGGCTTTACAGATTCTTCCATTATTTATTGGAGGCTCAGTAGTTACACTCCTAAAACCTGGCAGACAAAGGTAATAATCGCGGTAGCAATCACAATACTAATAATCGCGCTAACCACGGCAGCCGTGGTTGCCCCCCCAACTGCTGAAGCGCTTCTTCGGCATTGCATTCCATGAAAGCACCCGGCAACCGCAATAATAATACCAAAAACAAAACTGTGAATAAGCCCCACCCAAAGATTACTCAGTGTTACTGAGGACTGGGTATGCTGCCAATATTCTACCGGATTAAGCCCGAGCAAAGTTATACTCATAATAAAACCGCCTAAGATACCCATCAGGTCGGCATAGAGAGTTAACAGAGGCATCATAATCACTAAAGCCAGGATACGCGGAATAGTCAAGAATTCAACCGGAGAAACTCCCAAAGTTTGCAAAGCATCAATTTCTTCGTTGGTTTGCATCAGGCCTAATTCCGCCGCGAATGAAGCTCCGGTGCGGCCAGACATCAAGATAGCGGTCATCATTGCCCCCATCACCCGGACCATTCCAATACCCACAATATTAGCTATATAAATTTGCGCTCCAAACAACTTAAGCTGGGTGGCTCCGATAAAAGCAAGAATTATGCCTACTAATACGCTGATCAAGGAAACCAACATTAAAGCATCCGCGCCGCAGCGCTGCAAGATAACCATAAATTCATCCCAACGAAAATATACTTTACCGGTCATCAAGCGGCCAAAAGCAACAGCAATCTCGCCTAAGAAATTGAGCAAAGACAAAATGCCATCTATAAGCTTTAAAACTTTATTTGCGACCCTAATAAAAAACGAATTATCTTCAGTCTTATCTGTTGGAGCCTTTTCATTAATTTTTAAAGCCAAAGTTAGCAGCTTCTGTACGCCTGACGGCAGCCCCTGAAAGTCAACTCCGATATGCTTATGTTCACACTCTCTAATTAAATGAAATAAAAAAGCCGCCAAGCCGCTGTCCCATTTATCCATCCCGGAAGTATCAAAAGTAAGCTGTTGAATATCTTTAGGTTGGGTAAACTGCGCGATAACTTCATTTACCTTAGGGATCCCGGCAGTAATCAGCCAATCTCCATTTAATCTAATACAGAGAGTTTTTGGCATAGAATTATCTAAAACAATTTTTTGCGCAGACATAGATTATGCCTTTTCTTATAGTACTATGTTAAATTTATCTGTTTTTAGAAAAACGTTTTATATAACTTCAAGAGATAGCTCTTCGGCGGATTATTGGAATAATAAAAGATAAAAGAAATAAAAAACCTGTACCTAATGCTAGCCTGCCGGATAAGTTAATCTTTTTTTGCATCAGGCCTACCCAGGCAGCATCAGTATCTACCCCTAAGATTCCTACTGTCTTACCAAATACATCTTGAATCGGAGCGTATCCGGAAATAAATGTTCCCCATTCATCTGTAGTGACTTTTCTATCTGCCGTAGGCCGATCATAAGCATTGATCAAATCCGGTAATTCTCGGGCATCATATTTGTCTCCGTGAAGAGCGGTAGAACATCCGGCGGTGATTATCTGCGGCAAGGGATCCGCGTCAACCACGTATTGCAAGATACCTGGTTGATCCGTAGCAGTCATGATATAGACATACTTGAGAGTTGGATTTATTTTTTTAATCGCTATTAATTTCTGCGTAATAGCCTGATACTCTGGCGTCCCTTCTCCTCTTTGCACCAATGGCACTTTTTGCAGCGCCTCAACATCTATGCTTAGAGCCGCATTAGCAGTAATTAACATCAAGCGCTCTTGCGTCTGCTGGAAAGAACTCTGCAAACGGTATTGCGAAAAAATAAAATTTCCCATCGCTAATAAAAATAATACCACGGTTATAAAAATCCCCAAGAAACGCCTCATCTTCATCCCCCCCCCCAATAATTAATTAAACATTACTTTTTCATTAACAAAAATCGTTTCTCATTTCTAATAATTATAGCATAGCCTGCCCTACTATTCTGACAATTCTTCTAAATACTCCCATCGCGCGTATGCCTTTTCTAGCTCCTTTGACAAAAATTCTGACCTGGCCTCGGTTTTTGCGATTTCCGCAGGATCTTTCTGGTAAAAATTAAAATCCGCTAAAAGAGCGTAGATCTGCCTCTGTTCAGCTTCTATTTTCTCAATTACCGGCGCAAAGTTATCGAGTTCACGCTGCTCTTTAGACGTAAGCTTTCGCGCGGCTGCAGTAATTTTAGGCCGAATAATTTCTTTTGCAGGTTTTGTTTTTACCGGCGGCGGCGTCAGGAGTTTTCGCTGGCTTAACCAATCATCATAACCGCCGCTATATTCATTGATCAAACCGCCTCCTTCCAGGACCATGGTCGAGGTTACCACATTATTAAGAAAAACCCGGTCATGGCTGACCAAAAGAAGTGTGCCGGGATACTCAAGCAGTAATTCTTCCAATAGCTCAAGGGTCTCGATATCCAGATCATTGGTAGGCTCATCCATTACTAAAACATTCGAGGGCTTGGAAAAAAGCCGCGCCAGAAAAAGGCGATTACGTTCACCGCCCGAGAGGGCCTTGACCGGTGTGCGCGCCCGATCCGGAGTAAAAAGAAAATCCTGCAAATATCCAATTATATGTTTGGGTTTACCATTAATCACGATGGTGTCTGATTCTGGATTAACATTCTCGGCAACAGTCATGTCTTCATCCAATTGTTCGCGCAGCTGGTCGTAATAAGCGATCTGGAGATTTGTTCCCAAGGTTACTTTGCCTCTTTGAGGCGCAAGTTTTCCCAACAAGAGACGCAACAATGTCGTCTTGCCGCTGCCGTTAGGCCCGATCAGCGCGATTTTGTCACCACGCATTATTTGAGCGGTAAAATCCTTGACCAAACATTTTTCTCCATACCCAAAACCAAGTTGCGAAATCTTAACCACTCGATGGCCCGAAGGGCCCGCTTTCTGCGCCCGCACACGAATCTGGCCCATCGCCTTACGCTCGGCCTTCTTCTCTTCCCTCAAGCGCTCCAAAGCCTTAACCCGGCCTTCGTTACGGCACCGCCGGGCCTTGACACCTTTACGAATCCAAATCTCCTCTTGCGCTAACTTTTTATCAAAATGATCCCACCGCGCTTCCTCGATATCAAGCGCTGCTTGTTTACGTTCAAGAAATATCTTATAATCACATGACCAGCTATATATTTTACCCCGGTCAAGCTCAAGAATTCTCGTAGCTATTCGAGTCATGAACATCCTGTCATGCGTAACAAAAAAAACCGTACCTGGATAATTAAGCAAGAAACCTTCAAACCAGAGCATTGAGTCAATATCCAAATGGTTTGTCGGCTCATCCAGCAGTAAAACCTCCGGCTTAAGCACCAGCGCCCTGGCTAAAAGCGCCCGGCGTTTTTGTCCGCCGGATAACCGGGCAAAATCACTATCCGGATCAAGTTTCATCTTGGCGATAACTTCTTGGACCTGATTATTTACATTCCAGCCATCGGCATGATTAAGCTCATCTTGCAACGCATCAAGCTGTCTTAATAATCCCGGAGTCTGATGTGTTTGCAAACGATGGCTAAGTTGATGATGCCGGCTTAATAGTTCGCCGCGTAACCCGAGTCCTGAGAGCACAATCTCAAAAACAGTCCCCGTAATATCAACGGGCACTTCCTGCGGCAGATGAGCAACCTGAATTCCTTTTTGCACAATAACCTTGCCAGTATCAACCTGCTGCTGGCCGTTCATCACCTTCATTAATGTCGTTTTACCCGCGCCATTACGGCCAAGCAGAGCGATACGTTCATTCGGCTCCAGCTGCAAGTTTAAGCAATCGAAAATAAGCGGCCCGCTAAAGCTAAGATTAATTTCCTGTAAACTAATTAACGCCATTTTTTAATAAATTTTTTATTATTATACGAGAAACCGACTATCCCATTCATCACTCTGGTAAATCAAGAATTAACCCTAGCTCTTTTTTATCGATCCAGCCAATTTTTCCATCAGGACGCTTTATTTTGTACCAGTTTTCAGCTTTTTCTAATATCTCAACTTTATTGCCCTCAGTCAGTTTAAAATAGGTTGTTGCTTTTTCCAGCGGCTCAAATTTAACATCCGCCTCTTTACTTATAACAATAGCCCCCTTATTCAGATAAGTTATTTTGCTGCTTAGCGAGACAACCGACAAAACGAATAATACTATTAAAACAAAAAATAATATTTTAATATTCTTTTTCGCCCGATTAAAGAATAAATTAAAAATAAGGGCTAAAAACGCAATGATATAGATAACTGACAAAAAGATTGTTAAAAAATTAATCGTTGCCCCTTGGAATAACCTGTTGGCAAATTTCTCAAACCAATTTCCGAAAGATTGCGAATCTAAATTTAAAAAAGATACGGCGTATTCGTAATTAGATTTTAAATCGCTATCATTGGGATTAAAAAATAATGCTTTTTCATAATTAAGGACTGTTTTGCCCAATTCTTTCTTTTTGAAATAGCTATTCCCTAAATTATAATAGAGGTTACCGCTCTGTAGGCCCAAATTAAGAACTTTTGCGTAATTATCAATTGCCGCATCATATTTAGCTTCTTTATAATCGGAGTTACCCTGATAAAAAAATCGATTTACTTCGGTTACTCCTGTTCCTTGCGCAAAAGAGCCGCGCAAACTAAAAACCACAGCCAGACAGGCTAAACCAAGCCCGGATAATTTTACTAACCTTAGCTTATTCATATTTTATTTCTCTGTAAATAGTCGATTACCTCTTCCAGGCTCTTTAAAGAATTTCGCATATTTTCTTCTACCAGCCGCGAAGCCGCGTAGCGAACCATATCGCACTCGGAAAAAGTGTTCCTTAATTTAGCCAGGATTTCTTCAGGTATATTTTTATGCTTAAGCTGTTCATCTATAATACTTATGGTTATGCCTTTTGAAGGTAAATGAAACTTATTACCCAAATATTCCTGGAGGACATCAAACAGAGTATCATAAAACTCTCTAACGCTCCCTTGCTCTAAAAGCCCTTTTGCCCGAAGAATACCTGCTTTTGCCTTCCGGGGAGCCAAAAGCTGCCGGGCGTATTTTACATCTGTTGCCAGCTTTCTGTTTCGCGCATGCATCGCTGCCAGCAACAGATAAAATAACAAAGGAATAACCTGAAACCCTAAAAATAACCTATTCTTATAGAGAAACTCTTGCTTTTTACTTAATTCCCCGGGATTATCTTTTATATAGATTATATCTCTTCCTAATTTCTCTTCCTTAATCAGGATATGCGCGGGCTGCTTTCCTTCTGTTATCTTAAGCTCCTCTTCTTTCTCCGGCTTAATTACTTTTATAGGAAACGGCCCCCTGGTAATTGTTTCATAAAGGCCTGTCTGCGTATTAAAGAAACTAAAGCTCATCGCCGGTATTTCTTTTACGGATGTATTTAAAGGAATAAGTACCTCATCAAATGTTTTGGCGTCTTTATCCTGTTTGCCTTGAGGTTCATAAACCTTAAAATCATTGCCTAAATTTGCCCGGGGCAAATTTACGGTATTAAAATTCCCTTGGCCGGCAACCACTGCTTTTAAAGTAACCGGATCTCCTGCTTTTACTTCCAAGGGGCTTACCGATGCCTGGAAATCAAAAACCCCTAATGCGCCCAAGAAACCCTCGGGTTTATTCTCCTCAGGCAAAGGTAAAACCATTACCGGAATATCCGCTGATTTTAAATTCATCGGATAAGCCTGGTATCCGCCAAAAATATTATCAAAAACATCAGAGTTAAAAAAATCATCAGAAGAAGCAAGGGATTGCCGATTAGTTTGCCTTCTAACAACAAGATTGCATTGCATGGTAGCTGGGCCAATACGGAATTCCCCGGGTTTTAATCCAAAGATCGCAGCCTGAAATTCAATAACCTCGTAATTTATCCCGCCTGCAACTTCCTGATATTGCCTGGGCATCCCAAATTCACCCACGGAAAAACCATCATGATTAAATTGAGGAAATTGGATATCCCTAACCCCTAACCTATTGACCAACAATTTAATCGTAACGGGAATTACCTCGTTAAAATAAACTTTATTCTTTTTCAACTGCAGAGTTAAGAATATCCGCTCATTCAGGTCCTTTGTCTGCGGCTGGGCCTCCTGAGAAGATTGGTCTTGCGGCGGCGCTGCCGCCTCTAAAACCTCAATATTAATCGTATTGGAATTATAAGTATTGCCATTATGCTGGAATCTAAAAGGCCCAATCTTAAATACTCCCACCTTAGTCGGTAAAAGTGTGTACACATAAGTAACAGAACTGGATGCCTGTCCGTTGATAATTGACATCCTGGTGGAAGGGCCTAAATAACGCGCCTGGAATCCTTCGACAGTTGATAATTCCGGAACAGGCATGTTTTGCGAGCCATCGAAGGCAAGGCCAAGCTGCAGCGATTGCCCTAAGCCAATTTTATTTCTATCTACTGTGGCCTCAAAATTAATATCCTTAGCCAAAACCTGCGTATACAGTAAAAATATTAAAGCGATAAAAATTTTTGCTATTCTAACCGTTTTCATTACCAATCCTTGAGCACTTTTTCTTCCGTGCCTTTTCTGTCATCCTTAAGCATACCGTTAGTATTATCTTCCTGCCGGTATCCTTCAAGCAGTATGTTTGCTTCTTCCTTAGACATTTCTTTTGCCCCTTGCAACTTGGCTGTAGCTGACTGCTCCTTTTCTTGGCCCTCTTGCCCAGCCTGCTGGCCTTGGCCCTGCTTGTCCCCAGGCTTTTCCTGCTCTTGTTCTTTACTACTTCCGTTTTTCAGTTTTTCAGTTTTTTCGTTTTTTAGTTCCTTATCTTCTGTCTTCTGTTGTTCCTGCTGCCCTTGCTGTTCTTCAGCCTTTTTCTTTTCTTGATTCTGTTTTCCGTCCTCTGTCCTCTGTTTTCCGTTCTCTTGTGGCTGCTGTTTTAATTTTTCTTTAAATTCCTTAAGCTTATCCTGGACAATCTTATAATTTACTTTTACATCTTCGTCTTTAAAAGTTAATTCCTGCGTCCTCTTATAATTATTAAGCGCTCCCTCCAGTAACTGCACTGCCGTTCCAAGATCCGTGTTCTCTTTTGATAATCCTAGCATATATTTGGAATTTCCCAGATTATAATTTGCTTTGGCTTCCAGCTCCTTATCTTCAGTAATCAAAGATTTTTCAAAATAACTATTCGCTTTTTGATAGTCATTAGTTTTGTACTGCGCCGTACCCGCGTCAAAGTTTATAATCGTTGAATCCGGCTGCTTAGCCAGCGCCTGGCCATAGCACTTTGAAGCATCTTCATATTTCTGGCCCTGATACAACCTGTTTCCTTTTTCCACTGTCCCGGCGACAGAAGAAGCCGATGCCTGAGCCTGAAAAATACACGTTATAATTATACCGCTAAAAAATACTTTTTCTATCATCTTATCCCTTTTTGTCATCCCCGCGAAAGCGGGGATCTGTTTTTATCCCCACTTGCGTGGGGACAAGGATTCCCACTGGAGTTTACCCCCGTGAAAACGGGGGTGGGAATGACAGGAACCAACATAGTTATTAACAGCGTCAATTCTTTCTCTCGCTAATTATTGTCTCTAACAGAATCAAGATTAACCCTATGGCTAACGGTATCTGAAATCTTTCCTCATAAAGCTCGTTCATTTTCCCTTCAAATTCGCGTTTTTCCATTTTTGATAATCTTCCCTGATAAAGCAAATCCAAACCAAAATCAGTGTTAGTGGAACGAATATACGTGCCGCCGGCAGCCAAAACGATTTTCTGCAGAATTTCTTCATTTAAACGGGATTTGACTACGTTGCCTTCATTATCTTTCAAAAATTCCTTCCTGCCATCATCTTGCTCTAAGAAAACCAATTCGCCTTCTTTAGTGCCGATACCAATACAGCAAATAATTATACCTTCTTTTTTAGCTTCCTCGGCAAGCCGTAGCGGGTCACCCTCATGATCTTCACCATCCGTGATTATAATTAATACTTTAAATTTTGCATCTGTGGCAGGATAACTGCGCATTGCTTCTTTGATCACGCTTGAAATCGAAGTGCCTCCCCTAGGAATAGTATTAACATCTATATTTTCTAAAGATAACAAAAATCCACCGTAATCAATAGTCAAGGGGCATCCTAAAAACGCGCTTCCGGCAAAAGCAATTAAACCCACTCTATCCCCCTTAAGCTTCTGCGTAAAATCGCCGATTGCCAGTTTAGCGCGCTCCAAACGGTTAGGCTTTATATCATTAGCCAGCATACTTTTTGAAACATCTAACGCGATGATTATATCCAAGCCTTTACGCTTTAGTTGGTGCCATTTAAATCCCCATTGCGGACGCAGCAAAGCAAAAAAACAGAAAAGCAGTCCTAAGATAAGTAAAATTGCTTTTAATCTTTGCCTGCCGGAATCAACTTGCGCCAATAATTCCGCAAGTAAATCTTTTTGCGCGAATTTATCCTGAACCTTCTTACGCATCCTAAAAGCCCAGATCTGAAACAAAACTAAACCCAGGGTAACGCAAATAAAAAGTATAAAATATGGTTGGGCAAACCGCATTTTTTAGGGCACCTTTCTTAAGGCCGTATTGGTTAAAACTATTTCTAAAAACAATAGCAATAATCCCGGAATAAGAAATAATGGGAATAATTCGTTATATTGCAGATAACCTTTCTCCTGCATCGGCGTCTTCTCTAGCTTGTCGATTTCGCCGTAAATCTCGCGTAAACTTTCAGTATCCGTAGCCCGGTAGAACTTAGCCCCGGTGATCGAAGCAATTTTAGACAAGGTGTCTTCATCAAGATCTACTTCCACCCGCTGATAAACTTTATTGCCGAAAAAATCACGCATCGGATAAGGCACCAAGCCTTTACCCCCCGCGCCGATAGTATAGATTTTTACTTTCAAAGCTTTTGCCGCTTCAGCCGCGGTTAAAGGAGAAATTGTCCCTAGGTTATTACGGCCATCAGTAAGCAGGATAATCACCTTGCTTTTGGCCTTACTGTTCTTTAAACGATTTAAAGAAGTAGCGATTCCTGAACCAATCGCCGTACCGTCTTCAAGCATTCCTGACTTTACCCGCTCCAAATTAGTAATAAGCCAATTGTAATCTAAAGTCAAAGGGCAGACAGTATAGGCTCTGCCAGCAAAAGTAACAATGGCAATCCGGTCATTTTTTCTTCCTTGGATAAAATTTTTTACTACATCCTTAATTACTTCCACCCGGCTTTCTCTTTTGCCGTTAATTTTAAAATCCTCGGCCAACATACTAGTTGAGGAATCCAAAGCTAAAACAATATCCACTCCCTCGGTGGTAATTTTAGAATCTGCTATCGGCGACTGCGGCTGAGCTAAAGCCAGAATAATCAATACCACTGCAATCAAGCGCAGATAAATAATTTTTTGGCTTAAAAACACCCTAAGCGTTGGTTTTAAATCCTGAACGAGCTCTTCTGAAGAAAATTTAAACCCGCTGGACAGATTCTTCTTTTGAGCGTAAAAAATTGCTAAAACAACAGGCGGTAATAAAAATAGAAATAACCAGCTCTGAAAAATCATTTTACAAATAATTCCTCTTTTGTTTCATCCACTATTTTTCTAGCGGATAAAAAAATCGCGTCTATTTCTGGCGATGACGGAACATATTTTGCGAATTTAACCAGATCGCAAATCAAAAGAAATTCCTTTAATAAAATTTTATGCTCCCTGATCAATTGGCTATAATCGCGAACATAGAATAAGAATTCCTCGGTAGTCATTTCCGGGGCTTTCAATAAAAATCTATTTTCCAGGTAATGCCGGATGATAGCTGAGACTTCACTGTAATATTCTTTGATCTTACCCTGGTGAATAAGATCTTTTGCCTTAAGCTTCTCCAACAACTCATAAGCAATCTCATGGGCTGGCTTTTGAGCAGCGTTTAGGAGAGTTTTTTTTCTTTTGAATAAAAATTTAAATAAAAACAACAGGATGGCTAAAAAAACCAAAATCGCCAGCAATTGAAAAATATTTATGTAGCTGCTTAAACTTAATGGGCCTTTAATATCACGCAGTGCCTCATTCATTAATGCCTTCTTTTCTCGCGGGATTTAAAGAATTTCAACAAACTTTGCGAATAGGGTATATCCGTACGCACGTCAATGTTATCAACGTGCAAAGATTGAAAAAGTAATTCTCTTTCCTTAATCCTTTGTTGATTTTTCCGCGCGTATTCCTGACGCAGCCCTTGATCTGAAGTATCTAAAATAAAATCACGTTTTTTCTCTGGATCGAATAATTGCACTAATCCGATATCAGGAAATTCCAGCTCCCTAGGGTCGGTTATGGTTACGGCGATAATATCATGGCGTTTATTGGCAACGGCCAGCATTTTTTTAAAATCCGGAGAAAAGAAATCAGAAATTATAAAGGTAACCGCCTTACGAGTAGTTACGCGGTTAAGATATTCTAAGGCCAAGCTAATATTTGTGCCTGTGCCTAAAGGCTTAAAATAGAGCGCTTCACGGATAACCCGCAGGACATGGCTAATACCTTTTCTCGGAGGGATAAACTTTTCTATTCTGTCGGTAAAAGCAATAAAACCTACTTTATCATTATTTTTAATCGCGGAAAACGCCAAAAGAGAACAAAGCTTTGCCGCTAGCTGTATTTTTAACTGCTCCGCGGTGCCAAAATACGCGGAAGCAGACATATCTAACAGGAGCATCACGGTCAGCTCGCGCTCTTCTACAAACTTCTTTACAAAGAGATGGCCAGAGCGCGCGGTAACGTTCCAATCAATAGAGCGAATCTCATCCCCCGGAGAATACTCCCGCACCTCATAAAATTCCATGCCCTTGCCCTTAAAAACACTCATGTACTGGCCGGCAAAAACATCCGTTACCATGCGGGAAGTAATAATCTGAATTCGCCGTATTTGGCGTAATATTTCTTTAGGTATCATAAGCTTAAAGACGATTGAGGAATGAAAACCTAACCCCTTGATTAAACGCTTGAAAATCTCAAGGCTAAACGCCTGGCATTCTCTGCGCAATCTTCGGGGTTAATCCCGCCGGAGGCGGGATTAAGGAACATCAACTTCGCTAAAAATCTTTTTAATTATATCATCGGATGTCTTCTCCTGGGCCTCTGCTTCATAACTCACAATAATTCTATGCCTTAAAACATCCGGGCCAATTGATTTTACATCTTGAGGAGTCACATAACCTCGGCCCTGAATAAAAGCGTAGGCCTTGGAAGCCAGAGTTAAATTAATGGTTGCCCGCGGAGAAGCGCCGTACTGAATTAAACTTAAAAGCTCATCGAGTTTATATCTTTTAGGGTCTCTGGTAGCAAACACGATATCCAAAATATATTTTTCTATTTTTTCATCCAGATATATTTCATCCACCACGCTGCGCGCCCGAATAATATCCACAGGCCCCACCACGGCTTTTACTTCATTTTTCTTATCCGTAAAACTCATGCGTTTTAAAATCTTATGTTCTTCCTCTAAATTCGGATAAGTGATATTGATTTTAAGCATAAACCGGTCAATTTGCGCCTCAGGAAGCGGGTAGGTTCCCTCATGCTCTATGGGATTCTGAGTAGCCATGACTAAAAACGGATCATCCAGCTTAAAAGTATTTTCACCGATGGTAACCTGCCTTTCCTGCATGGCTTCCAGCAGGGCGCTTTGAACCTTGGCCGGCGCGCGGTTTATTTCATCCGCTAAGATAATATTAGCGAATATCGGGCCTTTTTTAGTTGAAAATATTCCCTCTTTGGGATTGTAGATCAGGGTTCCAATGAGATCCGCGGGCAAAAGATCCGGAGTAAACTGGATCCTTTGAAATTTGGTATTTATGCTTGCAGCCAGGGTCTTGATGGAGAGAGTCTTGGCTAATCCCGGCACCCCTTCAACCAGGATATGGCCATTGGCAAATAAACCTACGAGCAGCCTCTGGATTAAATATTTCTGGCCGACAATGACTTTTTCGATTTCGGCGGTGAGAGTTTGAACAAATAAACTTTCTTTCTGGACTTTTTCGTTAATCGCGGTCAAATCCGTGTTCATCTAAAACCTCCTTGTCTATAGAGACAACACCCGCGCAATTTTCGCCACGAGACGAACACTGACCCAATTCCTATTTGGGTCAGGTGCCTCATAAGCGCAGGGTGTCTTTTGATTTTAATTCTGTTTATCCAGTTTCTTATCTATCGTCTGAATTATCACTTCTAAAGTAGCTTTGGCATCTTGATAAGAAGACAATTTAGATATAAGGACCACCCCTAATTCTTCTGTACCCTCTATTACTTTAATATCGGAGCAGCCGGTAAACATAATCACTGGTACTTTTTTATCAATTTTACGTATTTCCTTTAAGGTAGCCATCCCATCCATATCCGGCATCAAATAATCTAAAACTACAATGTCAGCGTTTTTATTCTTTATAATCTCGGTGGCTTCTTTACCACGGGTAGCCACAATTACCTCATATCCCCAGCTTCTAATTGTTTCGCCCATAAGTTCAAGAAAAGCCACATCATCATCTATTAACAATATCTTCCTAGCCATAATTTTAGCCTCCTCTTTTTTTCTTTTAAACTATAACTGCTGCCTTTATTCTTAAGATTCTTCTCTATAAGAATACCAAAATTCCTAATTTCAAAAATAAAACTATTTCTTCAATTGACTTTTTATGTATAGTGCTATCAAAAAGAATTTTATTGATTCTATTCAGGCCTTGTCCGCACAAATAACTGTTTTAAAAACCTATTCTTTTGTAAATTTTATAGGTTAATTATAGATGTAACACCTTAATATATCAAGGATATTTTGCTTAAAAATTATAGACTAATTAGATGCTAGTTGTTATAATATAATAATAACTTACTTTTGAGGGAAATCTTAAAAGGATATTATGGAAAAACAACCAAAAAAAATCGGCCAAATCCTCATCGAAAACGGAGTATTAACCCAAGGCCAGCTTAATCTAGGCTTGGAGATTCAAAAAAAAGAAGGCGGCCTAATCGGAGAAATACTGATAAAAAATGGTTTTGTGAGCGAAAAGGATACCCTTAATGCCCTTATCAAACAGTGCGATTATCTCTATTTTCAAGAGGAAAAACCTTCTGAGCTTCTGAAAAAAAAATACTGGATTATTATAACATCCCTATGCTTAACTATTTTTTCTTTACTTTTTTTCGAATATCTCCCTTTTGCCAAGAATATCGACCGTAAATTCTATGGAGCACTTCTGAAGACAGATTATTACCTGGCGCGGCCTCCCGCCGTCATTAATGATATTCTTCTTGTTACCATTGATAACGAAACGCTTTCAAATATACCCTATCGCTGGCCGTATCCCCGCTCTGATTTTGTTAAAGTTATCGAAAATCTCAAAATGAACCACCCGCGAGCAATTGCTTTTGACTTTGCGTTTTTGGGAAAGTCTGATGCTACAGATGATGCGGCATTAAAAAATGCACTTAACTTTGAAAATAGAATACTACTTCCATCCATAATCAACGAGCAGGGGGAGTTAGATTTTTCACATAGTCTCTCTGCCAACTTCAGAAACACAGGAATCATCTCGAAAATTCAAGATTCAGATGGAGCAATCCGCAGATGCCTGACATATTTGGTTAGCGCGGATAAAAATGAAATTAACAAAGGTTTTTTTTCTTGGGAGATGCAACTTTTAAGGTTGACAAAAGATATAGATTTAAAATCCTTTACCAGCGCCGCTTCGACACTCATATTCAGAGATAATTCAGGAGAAAAATGGATGGTGCCGGTTGAGGAAGATACAAAATCTTTTTTAATACGTTTCCGTGCCCGCACTCGAGATTTCCCGAGAATATCTTTTTATCAGGTATTAAAAGAAAATTTCGATACCAACTTGGTAAAAAACAAAATCGTGATGCTCGGCACCTTTTCTTCTCTTCTACAAGATTTAGAATATACCTCTATCGGATGGCTCCCCGGCCTGACGATTAACGCCAACGCTTTCTTGACTCTTTACGCCCATGATTTCTTAAAAAATGCACCGAAATATGCCGAATATGCAATTGTAATTCTTGGTATTATATTCGGAGCATTTTTTATGGCATGGTTAAATCCCTTAAAAGCGGCAATACTGATTTTTTCTGAAATTTTATTGTTTTTTTTCTTAAGTTATATCCTTCTTTCATACGGCTATATCTGGAATTATTCAGTTTTTCCTTTTGCAATAGCCTTGTTTCCTATGTTATGCAAGAAATGTATTTACTCTTTAAGAAGATAATAGTACAATCAGAGAATTTCAAATAGGGGGTGTGGTATGTTTTTAAGAAACAGGATTGTGATTGCGTTTTTTATGCCTTTGTCTATGCTCCTTACGCTATCTTCCTGTACCATAAACCGGCCTGGCTCTGCTATCACCATTACAAACACTAAAATCGCTAGCGGTATCGACGAAAAACTTATGCCCATCCGGGCGACAAATATATTCCCCTCAGGGACCACAAAAGTCTTCTGCTGGCTTGAATGGGAAAAGGCCAAAATCGGCACAAAAATTGTAGCCCGCTGGCACTTCGTTACTGATAACATACATATTCTCGACTACGAATTTACCATACCAAGAAAAGAAGGCTTCGGAAGTGTTGCACTTGCTATGCCGGAAAAAGAAAAATTACCCGAAGGGTTATATAAAATAGATTTAACTATTGGAAAAACCGTTTTGAAGTCCTTGACTTTTAAAGTAGGGTAGCTTACCTTTTTTTCTCTTCTTTACGAATTCTAGGTTCCCAAAGATCCTTTTCTACGCCTAGGGGCATACCCATCCCATAAGATGATATTATATTACCGCCGCCAGGAAACATCATTTTAATTTTAATTGCGCCAACAGCTTCTTCTAGGAATAAAGGCCTACTTAACGTTACCAATGGAATTACGCCATTAAATTCAGGAAGCGGCTTTGGCAGCACGACAAAAGCGGAAGCGCCCGCGAACACCTCGGCAGTTACAGGCGCTGGTAGATATGCTGCAGGCTGTATATTACTGAAAGCCTCAAAAGTAACAGGTTGTGTCAGTAAGCTTGATGCGGTTATATCTAAGAATAATCTTTCAGGTTTTCCTGCATTAAAATACTCATTCATTGGGTAAATCGCCGTAATATTACCTCCTTCGGGAAACCTAAGTTTCACCTTCGGGGCGCTCATGGCCTCCTCAAAAATCAAAGGCTTTAAATCTGTTATAGTTAAAATCTCTTTGGGTATTACACCATTAAGTTCAGGAATTGGCTTTGGCAGCAGGCTATAAGATGAAACGTCATTAAATACTGGAGGAGGAATTGCAACTGGTAATTTTACTTTTCCTACAGAAGAAGACTTGGGCAATTCAGGTACGGGTAAAGACATAGGAACAAAAACTGGCGCTATAACGGCTGGCGCTAAAACAGCGGTCGGAACAGAAACTTGCCCAATAGGCATAAACACAGACATTGCAATCATAGGCACAGGGAATGTAATATCACTACGGTATAGAACACTGCCTCCCTGCGTTAAAGAACTACGAAAGTTTTGCTGGCCGACATGATCCAAAGGGCTATCATTGACAAATACAAAGCCGGGAATGGCTCCCTGCCACGAGAAATTACCAGTTCCTTGAAGAGCAACGGAAACCATATCATGCATACCACCAGCCTGTATAGACAGGACACCTGTAATATCTACATTTATAGGGTGGGCCATTGTACCTAGGTAACCATTAACAATAAGCGTAACATTAGTTCCCAGTATTGTGCCAGGCGAGTTTGTCGTAAGATTACCCCCGACAGTTATGATGGAATTAGCCGCATTAAGTGTGCCCAGTAATTTAAAGTTACCTTCTACGGTAAACGCATGTCCGCCGGTAGATAACATCTCACCGGTATTAATTGTCATATCTCTTACAATTACATCGCTAGAAAATATTGGCTTTATTCCAATGTTTGGAATAAACACTGTATCCGTAACGCCAGGCACACTGCCAATATCCCAATTTAACGGGTCATTCCAGTCTGTAGAAATAGTGCCGGTCCAGGTGGCGCCACCTGGAGTAATACTATTGATATTAGCAATAGTTGTAGGCGCGCCTATTAGAGAAAGGTTATAATTGCCAGCATCTCCTCCACCCAGAGACGAGTCCGCCGTTAAGCTTACTGGCTTTCCAATACCTATATCCTTATCGCTAAATGCCAAAACAGGCGTTAGGGTAACTATTTCTGAACCAACAATGCCATTAAGGCTAAGATTGTTAGTTTTAATCGTAGCGCTGATTGTAGCGTCATATACTCTATCGTTAGCAATAAATGAGCCACTGACGGTTATGGCTTTAGCGGTAATCGCAAAATTAGCCGGGATAAAAGTCAGCGTGTAATTAGCGCCGGCGGATAAGTCCCCCAGATTAAGCGCGTAGCTGCCGGCATTGGTGCCGGCGGCCCGGGATAAGTTTCCCGAAAAGGCATCGGTTCCCACTAAGGCCTCATGGGTATAGTTAAAAGTTGGGTCAGTAGCCCCGTAGACTTTGCTCTGTCCGGCGGAAGCGCTGACGGTTATGGCTTTAGCGGTAATCGCAAAATTAGCCGGGATAAAAGTCAGCGTGTAATTAGCGCCGGCGGATAAGTCCCCCAGATTAAGCGCGTAGCTGCCGGCATTGGTGCCGGCGGCCCGGCTAAGAGCTCCTGTAAAAGAATCACCGCTAACCAAATTACCTCTGGTGATTGTATATATCAAAGCCAAATCAACAGCACCATAGACTTTAACCTGACCAGCATCAGCTGTTACCGTAATCAGAAACTTGCCGTTAATTAAGATGAGATTACTAATCACCGGGTTGCTACTTAAAATGACGCCATTAATATTGTTGACAGTAAGATTAGAAATTGTAGCCGGCAATTCCGGCCCCGTTGTTTGAGTGCTAGTTCCTTTATATTGCAATGTAGCCGCTACACCATACGTTGGAGTTGCAGAAACAGTTGCAGTTCCTTCCATCGAAAGAATGCCGTTAACTATTACGCCAGTTGTTGTCTTTACGCCAGAGCCGGAAAGTGTGAGGTTGTTATATGTTAGGCTGGCAATTGTCTGCGGGCCGCTTCCGTTAAAAGTAATTGTGCTGCCCGTAAGCACAAAGTTACCCCCTGAGAATGTCGCTGTGTTTGTAAGCGTTCCGGCAACCCCCACCGTTCCACCAATTGTAATACTGTTCGCCGCGCGCGCGCC
Source organism: Candidatus Omnitrophota bacterium (assembly GCA_026387315.1). GTDB lineage: Bacteria > Omnitrophota > Gorgyraeia > Gygaellales > Profunditerraquicolaceae > UBA6249. The sequence continues at coordinate 336 of JAPLLY010000009.1, read as the reverse complement.
AGAAAAAGATAAATTATTATAGTTTGTATAAGGGATTGTCTGCGCGCTCGTGCCGCCGAAATCGACAGTCGCACTGGTTGCGATGAACGTTCCGCTTGAGCCGCTAGTGCCGCCGTCGAGATTCAGCGTGCTTGTATTGCAATCCAATGTGCCATTGGTTCTGGTCCACGTACCAGTAAATGTATGCGTCAAGCTAACACCCAGATCCAACGTGCCGCCGAGGCCGCTCATCGTCAGCCCAGCGCCGTTCACATTGCCTGTGAATGTGGCAGTACCGGCAGTCTTGGTCATTGAAACTAAGCCGGTTGTGGTAAAGCCGTCAATACTTTGGGTTAC
>JAPLLY010000061.1 GCA_026387315.1 Candidatus Omnitrophota bacterium | reverse complement strand
TCAGCGTCGGCATCAGAAGCTGCTGGAAGAATCACCTTCTCCGGTGGTCGATAGTAAGATGCGCCGTAAATTAACAGAAATGGTTTTAAAAGGAATGAAATCTATTAATTACCTCAGTTGCGGTACGATTGAATTTTTGTTAGATGAAAAAACCGGTAATTTTTATTTTATGGAGATGAATACGCGGATTCAGGTTGAGCATCCGGTTACTGAGATGGTCACCGGTATTGACTTGATTAAGGAACAGATCCGGGTGGCGGTTGGCGAGAAACTTAAGTTTAGCCAGGACAATGTGCAGATTAAGGGGGCGGCAATTGAATGCCGGATTAATGCGGAAGATCCGGATAATAATTTTATGCCTTCACCGGGGAAGATTGAGTCATTAATTCTTCCCGGGGGCCCGAATGTGCGCGTGGATACGCATATTTACGCCGGGTATGAAGTGCCCGCTTATTACGATTCGCTGGTGGCTAAACTGATTGTGCATGGAAATAACCGCCAGGAGGCAATTAAGACTATGCGCCGGGCCTTAAGTGAATTTTACATTGCTCCGATTAAGACCACTATACCTTTTCACCTTAAATTAATGGACAATTCGTTATTTAAAAAAGGAGATATCTCTACGCATTTTGTGCAGGATCTTTTGATGAATGAAGGAGACACCCCGCGCTAATTTGTATTGCGCGGGTGTTGTCTAGGTAGACAAAGGAGAATAAATGAACCCCGCACCTTCTAGATATTCCATTATTAAAGCCATAGGGTTTAAGGAATTAAATAAGAAAGAAGGTGCGGGGTGAATCGCGATGAGTCTCGGAATGAATTAGGAGTTTTAAGGATACATAAAAATGTAATTTCATCGATATCTTCAATCGCGGCCACAGAGATTGAAGGGGTTAAAAGGGTAGGCTGGGATTTAAAAAGCGGGTTGTTGGAATTAGTGGGCAAAAAATTTTCTTCGGCAATCAAAGTAGGTATCTCTAAGCATGAAGAAGTGAAAGTCCAGATACCTTTAATTATTAAGTATGGTTATAACATTCCGGAAATCGCTAATCGCGTTCAAGAGAATGTGCGGCTGGCATTAGAGAAGATGAGTAATCTTTCGATTAAAGAAATTAATGTAAATGTGCAGGGCATAGAAAGGGGCTAAGCAATGAAATTTTTTACCGTCTTAGGGATTGTATTTTACGCTGTGGTGATTATGGCAATTGGTTTAGCGCTGATTGTGTTCGCGTTAAATTTGTTCTTGCCCGCGGATATAAACAATTTATTAATTTTGGCTCAGAGCAGCCATAATTCCCGGGTAGTGATTGGGCTTTCTGGAGCGCTCTTAATTTTAATCAGTTTTTCTTTTGCCCAGATTATCCTGGGAAAATTTCAAAGAGAAAAAACAATTGCTTTTGCTACCTCCAGCGGCCAAGTAACTATTTCGCTCTCAGCCGTAGAGGATCTTATCCGGCGCCTCGCAGGAATAATTCCGGAAGTTAAAGAGTTAAGGCCAAATGTGGTGGCGAATAAAAAAGGCATTATTGTCCAAATGCGCGTGGTTTTGCGTTCTGAAGCGAATATTCCGGAGTTGACCAGCCGCCTTCAAGATATAACTAAATCTAAAATTCAGGAGGTTTTAGGTGTTGATGAGCAGATTATTATCAGGATTCATGTAGCCAAGATTGCTCATGATGAAAAAGATGGGCGCAGAAAGAAGGATTTTGAGAAAGAAGATCGTTCCACAATACCCTTTAGTGGGTATGGCAGGGTTTAGAGGCGCCTGGCGCTTATTGGAATTGCGTATACAAGATTTTAGATAAATTCCCCTCCCCTGGTGGGAGGGGCTAGGGGTGGGGGAGATTGCCGGGCATTTGAAATCCCCCCTCCCTAACCCTCCCCACAAGGGGGAGGGAATCCGTTTTTTTGAAACTATCCGGTAACCAAGAAGATAACGAAATTAAGAATAGAAATTTTTGACAATTCGCATACCAGGAGGAAATAAAGAATGGCGAGGATTGGGATTTTAACAGGTGGCGGTGATTGTCCGGGGTTAAATCCGGTTATTCGAGCAGTGGTGCGCAAAGCTTTACTGGCAGGTTATGAAATCACCGGCATTAAAGATGGCTGGAAGGGGTTAATCCAAAATGATACTCTGCCTTTGAATATTGATACAGTTTCGGGTATCTTACCTAAAGGCGGGACAATTTTGGGGACGAGCCGCACTAATCCGTATAAGAAAGAAGGCGATCTGCAAAAGGTTAAGGATAATTTTAAGAAGATGGGCTTAGATGCTTTAGTCGCTGTAGGCGGAGAAGACACCTTGGGGGTTGCATCGAAGTTGATCAAAGACGGATTGTCCAATATCGTGGGAGTTCCCAAAACCATTGATAATGATTTGTCCGCTACGGATTATACTTTTGGTTTTGATACGGCTTTAAATGTGGCTGTAGAGTGTATTGATCGTTTACACACAACCGCTGAAAGCCATCATCGGATCATTGTGGCCGAAGTCATGGGCAGGCACGCGGGCTGGATTGCCCTGGAGGCGGGTATCGCCGGAGGGGCGGATATGATTTTGATTCCTGAAATTCCTATTGACCTGGATGAAGTCTGTGAGGTGATTAAAAAAAGGCGCCAAAGAGGCAAGGCATTTAGTATTATTGTGGTTTCTGAGGGCGCTCAGTTTAAGGATGGCGCTATGATTACTCAGGAACAAAAGTTAGATGCTTTTGGCCATGTGCGGCTTGGAGGTATTGGGGAGGATTTAGCCGCGCGAATTGAAAAAATAACCGGTTTTGAAACCCGGGTTAGTGTTTTAGGCCACATTCAAAGAGGCGGTTCACCCACTGCTTTTGACCGGGTATTAGGCACGCGTTTTGGGGTAAAAGCCGTAGAGTTGATTATTAATAAAAAATTCGGTAAAATGGTAGCTTTAGCTGGCGCCAAGATTATTGATGTGCCTTTAGAGGAGGCAGTGAAGGCTTTAAAAACGGTGGATATGGAGTTTTACAATGTTGCCAAAGTGTTCTTTGGATAAATATTAAAATAAAGGGGACGGTTCTATTTTTTACTAATTGGTATTATGGCGGTGCCCCCTCGCGGGAGCTCGGGGTCATTTTTCCCCAAGCGCCGGAGGCTGGGGAAAAATGAGGAGAAGAATATGCGCGAAAGAATAAAAGATATACTTTTAGAAAGTATACAGGTTAAAGAAGAGATCCTGCGTAATCAGATTGGTCAAATCGCCCAGGTTGCGCAGCTGATGATTGATTGCCTGAAAAAAGACGGCAAAGTAATCGTTTTTGGCAACGGAGGTTCAGCCAGCGACAGCCAGCATATTGCCGCTGAACTGGTTGGCCGTTTCAAAAAAGATCGTTCGGCATTAGCCGCAATTTCTTTGACTACCAATACCGCGATACTCACTTCTTTGGCCAATGACTATGGTTATGATGTGGTTTTTTCGAGGCAGGTGGAAGCTCTGGGTAATAAAAATGACGTGGTGTTGGGGATATCCACTAGCGGAAAAGCAAAAAACGTGGCTTTAGGGATTAAGCAGGCCAAAAAGATGGGGATTAAAACTGTAGCTTTAAGCGGCGGAGACGGAGGGGATATTGTAAAACTCGCTGATGTATCTTTGGTTGTTCCATCCAAAATAACCGCCAGGATTCAGGAAGCGCACATTACAATCGCCCACATAATATGCGAAATGATCGAGCAGGAGCTTTGCCAGGATCAAAAATAATTTCACTTCCTGAGCTTAAACGTAAAGTCAGGGCCCTTAAGCAGGATGGCCAGCGCGTAGTTTTTACTAATGGTTGTTTTGATATTTTGCATTATGGCCATGTCAAATACCTCCAAGATGCCAGGAGTAAGGGGGATTATCTGGTGGTGGCAGTGAATAGTGATTCCTCCATTAAAAAGATTAAAGGTAAAAATCGCCCGGTAATCGCCCAAAGCGATCGTTTAAAAACAGTGGCCGCGTTGGGCAGCGTGGATTTTGTAGTTTTATTTAATCAGGATACCCCCTTGCGTTTAATTAAAGCGCTTAAGCCGGATATCCTGATTAAAGGCGCGGATTGGAGCAAGCAAAATATAATCGGCGCGGATTTTGTAGCCAGTTATGGCGGAAAGGCCCTTACCGTTAATTTAGTTAAGGGCCGCTCAACTAGCGCAATCATTGAAAAAATCGTCAGGGATTTCTCAAAAGCATAATATCGGCCGGATAATTGATGCTAATTTAAACCGGGCTAAAGAAGGATTACGTGTTTGTGAAGAAATTACCCGGTTTATTCTGGATAACCATAAATTTACGGCGCGGCTTAAGCAAATCAGGCATAATATAGATTGCCTGGGCAATAAGCTTTATGCGCCGGCTAAATTGCTTAGTCAGCGTAGAGCGCGGACGGATGTGGGAAGAAGGAATTCCCGCGGGGAACTAAAGCGCGGTAATTGTAAGGATATCTTCCGGGCCAATATTCAGAGAGTTAAAGAATCTTTGCGCGTGCTGGAAGAATTTAGCAAGCTTCTAGATGCCAGGGCGGCTTTAGGTTTTAAACAGCTTAGGTATAAAGTTTATGAAATTGAGCAAGAGTCTTTTAAAAAAATAGAAAAATTATGACCCAACTGGAATACGCCAAGAAAAATATTATAACCGCGCTTATGCGTAAGGCCGCGTATCTGGAAGGGGCCAAGCCTAAAGAGCTTATGCTCCTTATCCGCTTAGGGCAGGCGGTTATACCTTTAAATATAAATCATAAAATAAAAAAGCCTTGCGCTATAGGCAATGGTTTGTCCACTAAGGTTAATGCCAATATCGGCACCTCCACGGATAAATCCCGGATTGCTGATGAAATTCGCAAACTTAAAACAGCGATAAAATATGGCGCGGACGCGCTGATGGATTTAAGCGTGGGAGGTAATCTTACCAAAGTAAGAAGAGAGGTTTTAAGGCACTCAACTGTGCCGGTAGGTACGGTTCCGATCTACGAAGTGGCCGTCAGGGCGGCGGAAAAAAATAAAAATTTTCTTAAATTCAGCGCTCAAGACATTCTGGAAGTATTGGCTGATCAAGCTAAACAGGGCGTGGATTTTTTTACTATACATAGCGGAGTAACTCAAGCCAGCTTAAAAGTGTTAGGCCGGCATAAACGGCTGATGGGGGTGGTTTCGCGGGGTGGAGCGATTATCGCCAGTTGGATAAAATATCATCGGCAAGAGAATCCTTTTTATTCGCATTTTGATCAAATCCTGGATATTGCTAATGAATATGATGTAACCTTAAGTTTAGGCGACGGGTTAAGGCCGGGTTCAATTTTAGACGCCACGGATGAAGCTCAGATCGCGGAATTAAAAATTCTGGGCTCATTAGCTAAGCGGGCCAGGGAAAGAGGCGTGCAGGTGATGATTGAGGGGCCGGGCCATGTTCCTCTGGATCAGATAGAGAAAAATATTGCTTTAGAGAAAAAATATTGCTCTGGCGCGCCTTTTTATGTATTAGGTCCCTTAGTTACCGATGTGGCGCCTGGTTATGATCATATTACTTCGGCCATCGGAGGCGCGATTGCCGCCAGTGCCGGGGCGGATTTTCTTTGTTATGTAACTGCCGCCGAGCATCTGCGTCATCCGACGGTCAGCGATGTGCGGGAGGGGGTAATTGCCTGCAGGATTGCCGCGCATGCCGGAGATTTAGTCAAACGCAGAAAACTGGCAATTGCCTGGGATAGGAGTATTTCAGTTGCCCGTCAGGCGCGGAATTGGAAAAAACAAATTAAGTTATCCATTGATCCGGATAAGTCCAGGGCGTATCGCTTGAGCAGTAGACCTAAGCTTTCTAGCGTGTGCACGATGTGCGGGAAATACTGTTCTATTAAGTTGATGGAAGATTGCTCGCGGGTGTAATTCAGTGGTAGAATGGCAGCTTCCCAAGCTGCACATGGCGGTTCGATTCCGCTCACCCGCTTGTGAATTAAGTGGACAGTGTTATTTAAAATCAAGGGGACGGTTCTATTTTTTATTATAATATAAAGAATAGAAAAAATAGAACCGTCCCCTTGATTCTAGGGTTATAGAATGCAGGATTAATGAAAAACATAATTTTGATTTTAATGGTTATTGGTTTAGCCGGTTGCGCGACTGTCCCTCCATATACCGGGCCGAGTTTACCTGTCTTGGCTCAAGGGGTTAGCGGAGTACATCACCGCGTAGAAGCAGGCCAAACACTCTGGAAGATATCCAAGCTCTACGACGTAGATATTGATGATATTATTCGTCTCAATCATCTTTCTGAAAGTTCGGCTATTGAAATCGGACGGGTACTTTTAATTCCTAACCGTTTAAGGCCGCAAAATATTTCGATAAAATTTAGCGGAGCTAGCGGAGACGATTTTATCTGGCCATTAAGGGGTAGAGTGATCGCCGGTTTTGGTTTGACTTATCGCAACCTCATTAATAAGGGTATTAATATTCAGGCTCCCGCAGGCTCAGATATACTGGCCGCCCGCAACGGCAGAGTAGTTTTCTATTCCAATGGTTTCGGTAATTATGGCAAGACGGTAATTATCGACCATGGAGACGGCCTGCGTAGTGTTTATTCTAGAATTTCAGAAATTTTTGTGCAACCGGGAGAAATCCTGGCAAGGGGCGGGTTGGTTGGCCGAGTGGGTGCCAGCGTAAGAGATAAAAATAGCTATCTGCATTTTGAGATTCGTAAAGGCGCCCTGGCTCAGAATCCATTATTTTACCTATTATGATTAAAGACAAGTTTTTTGACCGTAGGAATTATATCCAGATATTAGAAAAGCGGGTGAGCAGCCTAAAAGAAGGCTATCGGCAGAATATTGCTATTATCGGTGATGAAAATGTCGGAAAAACCAGTATCATTTCTAAATTCCTGGCTAATTTTTATGACCCTCGAATTATTACTGTATTCTTAGAGGCGCGGCCTGAGCCGCTTGAGGGATTTGCGAGAAGATTTATCGGGGCGTTACTGTATAATTTTCTCTTAAATAGCGCTTTGCCCTTAAAGGAAGACCTGGATTATTTAGTTGCCAAATCCTCCCGGTATATACCTAAGACGGCAGAAAGAATAAATTTTATACTTAATGAGCTTTCTCGAAGAAAGAGGATAAATATTATTACCGAACTTTTTAATCTCCCGGAGTTAATTAATCAGGAAACCGGTAAGTTTACGGTCCTGTTTTTAGATGAATTTCATAATCTGGAGGATATTGGGGTAAAAAATTTATACCGGGAGTGGAGTAAACTGCTCATGGTGGCGAAAAATACGCTTTATTGCCTGGCCTCATCCAGGATGTTTAAAACCCGGGTTATTCTCTCTAAGCAGCTTTCTTTGTTGTTCGGTAATTTCGAGATTATTACTATTGAGCCATTTGATATTCATACTTCTGAACGCTATCTGGATCAACACATCCCTGGCTTAAAGTTAAATCCAGAATTAAAAGATTTCATTATTAACTTTACCGGCGGTTACCCATTATACCTGGAGTTGATCGCCGATGCCTTGTCTAATAAGCCACAAGGCAATGCCTGCCTGCCGGCAAGGCAGGGTTTGGGGGATGCGGCGGTAGATTTAGTGGATATCCTTGAGGAGCTGCTATTTAATACTTCGGGGATTCTTAATCAGAGATTCTCTAATTATATTAAGCGTTTTTTAGATGTAGGCGCTAGCAATGATTATGTCTCTATATTCTATTTGATTGCCTCCGGGCGCAATCGCGTTAAAGAAATCGCCCAGATCTTACATAAGCAAAAAAAGGATCTGGCGGTTAGGATTAATTATCTTCTAGAACTGGACGCGATTACCCGCAGCGGGGATTTTCTTAAAGTTAGCGACCGTTTATTCGCATATTGGATGCGTTTTGTTTATCAGCAGAAATTGCGTTCGTTATCATTTGACGCTAAGAATCAAAAAGAAAAGTTCCGGGATAGCATCCGGGAGCTTATCGCTGAATTTGCCAAGCAGTCGATTAAACCGTTGGCTAACCGTGTTGGGGAATTATTGCAGCTATTTGAGGATGATCTTGTGCAGATTGAACGTAAAAAGATCCGGCTGCATCATTTTCGCGAGGTAAAGCCGTTGGTATTTGGCCAGCGTTTTTTAAAAGATGGTTTATTGGGCCGTTCTAACGACGCGCTGTGGATTATGGCGATTAAATCTGACGCGCTTACTGAGCAGGATATCACGGAGTTTTCAAAAGAATGCAAAAGATATCATCATAAATCGCAGCGTAAGATTATAGTTACACTGAAGGAAGTTGACCCAAATGCCAGGCTAAGAGCGTTGGAAGAGAAGATCTGGACCTGGGATTTAAACAACTTAAACCAGATTTTAGATTTATTTTCTAAGCCGCGGGTAATCGCATGAACCCCGCACCTTCTAATGATTCCGCTATTAAAGGCATACGGTTTGATAAACCCCGCACCTTTTTGATATTTAAATATAGAAAGACGCGGGGGTTAGAATGAATAAAACAGGGGACGGTTCTCTTAAAAAAAGAGAACCGTCCCCGCGATTTACGAAAGAAGGTGCGGGGTGAGAATCGGCGTAATTTCGGATACACATATTTCGGATAAAAGCAAGCATGTTCCGCGGGTAATTTTGGATGCTTTTAAGCATGTAGATTTAATTATCCATGCCGGAGACCTGGTAAGTTTAGGGGTAATCGAGGAATTAGAGAGCGTATGCTTAAAAGTTGTGGTGGTGGCTGGGAATATGGATCAGGAAGCGGTGCGGAAAAAATATCCGGTTAAACAGGTGTTGGAAATTTTTGACTATAGAGTGGGCCTGATGCACGGTTCGGGCGCTCCTTTAAATCTTGTAGAGCTGCTCAAGGGCGCTTTTAAAGAAGATGTTTGTGATTTGATTATTTTTGGGCATTCGCATAAACCGGTAAATGAAAGAATGGGCGGTATATTATTTTTTAATCCCGGAAGCGCCACTGATCTTAGCGCCGCGTATAATTCTTACGGGATAATTGAATTAAAGAAAAGGCCAGTTAATTCCGGCCCGGCGCCCGATAGACAGGATGAAATTGAGGCTAAGATAATAAAAATTTAAGGAAAGATTTTAGATAAATTCCCCTCCCCTGGTGGGAGGGGCTAGGGGTGGGGGATGCCGAGCATTTGAAATCCCCCTGCCTAACCCTCTCCACAAGGGGGAGGGAATTAGTTTTTTCAAAACTATCTGGTAACAAAGAGGAGTATTCACTATGGATAAACTTTGGGCTCCTTGGAGAATTAATTATGTCAGTGGCAAAAAGAAGGCCAAGGGATGTATTTTTTGCCGCGCCAAAACAGGTAAATCCAAAGATTACGTTATTTTTAAAACACGATTCTGTATCGTCATGCTAAATATTTATCCTTATAATAATGGGCACCTGCTTATTTCACCTTTAAGGCATATCCGCGATATATCTGGAATGCAAGATAGCGAAATCTTAGATCTGTTTAAATGTTTAAATCAAGCTAAAAATTTATTGCAAAAAGTACTTAAGCCGCAAGGTTATAATATAGGTTTTAATCTTGAACGCAATGCCGGCGCGGGGATTACCGGGCATTTACATTTACATATCGTACCGCGTTGGGCGGGGGATACTAATTTTATGCCGGTAATCGGCAACACCAAGGTTATCTCACAGTCATTGGAGGAGTTGTCCAGGCGTTTAAAAAATGAATAAAATTAACGAATTTGAAAATAAGTTTCTTGCTCCTTACGCAATGAAGAGCCGTGATTCGCGCGGGCGGGCGCATAAAGAAGATGAGCATGCGTATCGGTCATGTTATCAGCGTGACCGTGACCGTATTATTCACTCGGCAGCTTTCAGGAGGCTGGAATATAAAACCCAAGTTTTTGTAAATCACGAAGGTGATTATTACCGCACTCGATTGACGCATAGTATCGAGGTCTCCCAGATTGCCCGGACCATTGCTTACGCTTTAAGTTTAAATATGGATTTAACGGAAGCCATCGCTTTGGCTCATGATTTGGGGCATACACCTTTTGGCCACTCCGGGGAAGAGGTACTTAATGAATTAATGGCTAAAGCCGGGGGGTTTAATCATAATCTCCAGGGTTTAAGGGTAGTGGATTTCCTGGAGGAACGTTATCCGGAATTCGCGGGTTTGAATTTAAGTTGGGAGGTCAGAGAGGGGATTGTGAAGCATTCCTCGGTTTTTGATATCGCGGTGGCGGCTAAAGAGTTTTACCCTAAGAAAATGCCAACGCTGGAGACTCAAGTGGTGGATGTGGCAGATGAGATTGCTTATGATAATCATGACCTGGATGATGGCCTTACCTCCGGGCTGATTAAGGAAGCGGATTTGGAGAATTTGGAGATTTGGCAAAAAATAAATCGTACGATCAATCAGAAATATGCTAAAATTAATCCCGGCTGCCGGAAGTATTTGATTATCCGCGGCTTAATTGATTTACAGGTCACGGATCTAATCGCGCATACGCAATCAGAGATTTCCCGGCGCAAGATCAAAAAATACACTGATGTTGGAAAGATTAATTCTAAATTAGTAGATTTTAGCGGCAAGATTAAGCAGTTGAGAAAACCGCTTAGGCAATTTCTCATGCAGAAGCTTTACCATCATTACCGGGTTGTGCGCATGAGCACTAAAGCCAAGCGTTTTATTCGGGAATTATTTACTGAATACCTCAAACGCCCCGCGCAGATGCCTGCTGAAATACAGCGCAGGATTCCTCAGGAAGGCTTAAGAAGGGTAGTTTGTGATTATATCGCCGGCATGACTGACCGGTACGCTTTAGATGAGTATAAAAAATTATTCAACCCCTACGAAAAAGTATAGATTTTTAATTTCCGCGGTGCATAGTATTTACCGCTTGCTTAACTCAACCTATGAGGTTAATGATTTAATCAGCCGCATGGGACGCCTATTTTGTCAATTTTTTAACGCCCAATATTGTTTAATTGTTTTATTGGATCCCAGCAAAAAATACTCTATTATCAAATGCACGATTAATGCTAATAAGAAACTGGTAGTTTATAAAAAAACTAAAATCAGCGGCAGGGTTGAAGAAAAAATCATCAAAGGTTCTTCGGCCGTCAGAAAGGGCAATCTTTTAGGGGTTCCGCTTATCTCTGAAGACCTGATGGGTTTTGCGATTATAAAACGCGTTAAGCCTAGCCAGCCGTTTGACCTGTTTGACCAGGAAATGCTGATGACTATGGCTGAGCAGGCGGTGGTCGGGATTAAGAACATGCAGCTTTACGAGGAACAGCAGCGCATAGTTTTTGGCAGCATTAAATCATTGGTTACGTTTTTGAATACCCAGGTTTCCCGGGATTACACCCATTCACCGCATTTTAGTAAGCTGGTTTGCGCGTTGGGCGCTGAAGTTCATTTAAATGAGAAACAGCTGCAAAGCCTTAAATACGCCAGCCTCTTGCATGATGCCGGAAAAGCGGATATTCCGGCGGCGATATTAACTAAGACTACTAAGCTTACTAGCGAGGAGTATGATATTATTAAAAAGCATCCGGTTAAAGGGGCGCAAATCTTAAGGCCATTACAAGTTTTACGCCCGGCTATTCCGATCATTATGTATCATCATGAGAAATATAACGGGACGGGTTATCCCTCGCGCCTCAAAGGCGGCCAGATTCCTTTGGGCGCGCGGATTATGTCGGTGGCCGATGCCTTTGAGGCCATGGTTTATGGCCGGCCGTACCGCCAGAGAATGGATATCGTTTCAGCGATCAAAGAAATAAGGAGAAAGAGCGGCACGCAATTTGATCCTAAAATAGTCGAGGCCTTCTTAAGGGTAATTAAAAAGTTCAATAAGAAAGTTTACTTGGAGCAGAATGGCTCTTGAGTAATAATATTAATTTATGGTAGAAAAGCAGGATTATTCACAATCTGAACTTTTTTCGCCAGGTGAGAATAGCGGGCAATATAAGCCGCGCAGCCATAAAAATCCGTTTTTTTTGCGGTTTCGGGGATATGAAAAAGTTATGCTTTTAATCATGGGCCTGGTTTTAACGAGTATTATTTCTTTTTCCTTGGGGGTGGAAAAAGGCAAGCGCGTTGGCTGGGTAAAAAATAATACCACGGATCAGGCTGGTTATACTATTCAGGTAGCAACTTTTAAAAACAAGCAACTTGCTTTAGGCGAAGTTCAGTTGTTACTAAAAGAAGGATTAACTCCGATGGTTTTTGCTAAAAGAGGTTATATTATTTTGTGCGTAGGCAAATTTTCTAATCAGGAGAGCGCGCGGCCTTTGCTGATCCAGCTGCAGAGAACCTACGCGGGTTGCCGTATAAGGAGGCTATAAACATGTCAATACATCCGTCATTAACTATTTCGGAAAAGGACAAAAAGGCTCGTTCAGTATTAAAACGTATTGAGCGCATCAGGCAGATGCAGGAAAAAGGTAATTGGAAACCAGGGGATTCAATTTATGGTTTACCCAAGATCAAGGCCTTAAGGATTAAGATTAAAAAAGAGAAGGTTGAGAAGGTTGCCACGGCCACAGAAGCGGGCGCGGCGCCGCTGGCTGCTGCCGGGGCAAAGGATGCCAAAGTTGCTGCTCCTAAGGCTGCTCCTAAGGCTGCGGCTAAGGCCGCTCCCAAGGCTTAAATAGGTAATAGATTAAATTAAATGCTGATAAATCTTAAAACTAAGAGTTCATTTCTTTTTCTTCTGGTTTTTAGCCTGGCAAGCACCGTATTTGCGGATACTTTTGGTGCTTTTACAGGCCAGATCAATGCCAACGGCATCAATGTTCGAGTGGATGCCACGGTAGGCGCGCAGGTTATTTGCACTCTGGCTAAAGGCGAATTAGTCGAAGTTGTTGGGGAAGTTTATGACTGGTATAAGATCCGCCTGCCCGTCGAGGCGCCTGCTTACATAAAAAAGAATCTTTTGGAATGTAATAATGTTAATGCTGATTTTGCTTCCCAACCAGGTAAGTGCCTTAGCGCTAAGGTAATTAAGGATAGAGTAAATATCCGGTTGGGGCCGGCTGAATCGGCATGGATTCTGGGGAAAGTTGACAAAGCCACGGTGGTTAATGTCATCGGGGATGAGGGAGGCTGGTATAAGATTCATCCTGTTTATCAGAGTTATGGTTGGGTGAATAAAAAATTTGTGAATAAAGAGGTGGTTGTGCTTCAGAAACAGGATGTTTTGGTTAAGGCCGCGGATACTGCTAAATTAGGCGGTCAGTTGATCGTTGAGGGTAAGATTAGCCCTTACGGGATAGTCCTCTGGCGCAAGGCCACGCATAAGTTGACTACCTCTGAAAATAAAATATATTTTCTTAAAGGCGATCGCAAAAGTTTAGACAGCCTTAATTACCGTAAAGTTAAGGCCACCGGAAAATTAATTAGTTCGACGGCAAAACATCCTATTATTCAAATCGATATTATTGAGGCGCTAAATTGACCCCCGCACCTTCTGATTATTCCGGTATTAAAGCCATATGGTTTAATAAGTTGAATAAAACAGGGGACGGTTCTCTTTTTTAAGAGAACCGTCCCCGCGATTTTGAATTAAATAAGAAAGAAGGTGCGGGGTGAACTTCTTAAGTCTAATTATTTCTTTTGCCGCGTCTTTCGCGCTTTTATTGATTGCTATGACGGTGCACGAATTCGCGCACGGTTTAGCGGCTTATAAGCTGGGAGATTCTACGGCTAGATTAAGCGGCCGGTTAACCTTAAATCCGTTGGCGCATATTGATCCTTTCTGGACTATTCTTTTACCCTTAGTGCTTTTTTTATCTACCGCCGGACATTTTGTTTTTGGCGCTGCCAAGCCCGTTCCGGTAAATTATTGGGCACTGAAGAATCCCAAAAGAGATATGATTTGGATTGGTTTAGCCGGCCCATCGGCTAATTTTATCCTGGCTTTTATTATCGCCGGAATATTAAGAGTTATTCCTGCGCAAGGCATTGGCGGGAGCCTGTTTTTTAACCTGCTTACGATTAATGTTGTTTTAGCTATATTTAATCTTATACCTATCCCGCCATTAGATGGTTCAAAAATTTTAATGGGCCTATTGCCGACACAATTATCAGGGCAGTACGCGAGTTTCGAGCGTTATGGTTTTATTATGCTTTTTGTATTTATTTGGTTGGGAATATTTGATCGCCTGCTTTGGCCGCTGGTAGTCGCCGTAATTAGAATGATGGTATAATATCAAAGGAGTGGGAATAAAATAATTTCCCCTCCCCTTGTGGGAGGGGCTAGGGGAGGGGTAGGGGGGTTAATGCAAAAGATAAAGGTTAATTTAGGTAAGCGTTCATACCAGATTGTTATTGGAAGGGGTATACTTTATCATCTTGGCGGGTATCTAAAAAAATTGGATATGGGAACGGACGCCTTTATTATCACTAATGCCTTTTTGAAAAATAAATATGGAGCAAAGCTGTCGCGAGTTTTAATCAGGAACGGATTTAATTGCCGTTTTAAGCTGATTGCAAATAGCGAGAAAGCCAAGTCTATGGAAACAGCCAGCCTGGTAATTAAAGAACTGGCTAAGTTTGACCAAAAGAAAAAAGTTTTTATTATTGCTTTTGGGGGAGGGGTGGTTGGAGACCTGGCAGGATTTGTGGCTTCGGTCTATAAGCGCGGTATTAATTATGTTCAGATTCCCACGACTTTGCTGGCTCAGGTGGATTCAGCGATTGGCGGCAAAACCGCTGTTGACCTGGATTTAGGCAAGAACTTAGTGGGGGCATTTTATCAGCCCAGGCTGGTCTTTAGCGAGGTAAATTTTTTAAAGAGCCTGGATATAACGCAAGTCCGCTGCGGGATGGCGGAGGTGATTAAATACGCGGTAATAAAAGGCCAAAAGCTTTTTAGTTTTCTAGAAAATAATTACCAAGAAGTAACGCGGCGAAATCCTGCTACCTTGGAAATAATCATTAATGCCTGCAGCCGGATTAAGGCAGGTATAGTTTGTCGGGATGAAAAAGAGACTTTTGGCTTAAGGAGCATTCTTAATTTCGGGCATACGATTGGCCATGCCATTGAGGCTGCCAGCGGGTATCAAGGTTATAACCACGGCCAAGCAGTCAGCCTGGGCATGATCGTTGCTGTAGATTTAAGTAAAAGGTTAGGATTAATTGATGCAAAGCCAGCGTTGCGCATTAGGAATTTGATCAAGCTTTATGGCCTGCCGATAAAGATAAAAGGCGTAGCGGTGGCCAAGATTATCCGGGCGCATTATCACGATAAAAAGTTTTCGGGTAAGGAAAATAAGTTTGTGCTTATCGGCGGTATTGGCAAGCCCAGGATCGCGCGTAATATTAAATTAGATTTAATCAAAGAAGCAATCCAGGAGTTAATCAAGCGAACCACGTAGACCTACGCGGTCTACATATATGTAGACCGCGTAGGTCTACGCAGGTAAATCAAGGAAAAAGAGAACCATCCCCATGTTTTTCATGTTTTTAGGGGTTAACGGGCCGCGGTAAGTGTAATTTTTTGGCCGGCGTTATCCAACTCTACAGTATTAGTAGTAATCAAACCTACCTTAGCTCCATCAACGTAATCATTCTTCCTGACAATCTGGTTATTGACTAACGCGTAGCCATCGTTATCGGAGAAGAATATCCCGTTTAAAACAAAGTTGGCTTTTGTAGGTTTATTCTCTTCTGTTGGTTGGCTCGCCAAGGCGGTTGTAGGGGGTAAATTTGTAGTTTGAATAATTGCATCAGTATTTTTCTTTGGAGTTTGAATAATTTGGATTTTATGCCTGAGCAGTGTAAATATAAAGCTGCCCAGCAGGAGCCCTGCCGATAAAATTAAGATATAATAGAGGATGAATGGTTTAGTTTTAGCGGGCTTTGGGGGCAAAGGGTTATCTTTGGCGGCATTTTTTTGGAGGTACTCCTCGGTTTTTTTTAATGCCTCATTAATGATACTCATGCGTTTTGGCTCACAGAGTAACTATCCAGTTCTTCGATGCATCTTTTGATAATACCAAAATTTATATGGTTAGTTTCACTGACAAACCCGGCTAAAAGCGCTCGATCGCAAATCATATTGATTAATCTGGGCGTACCGCCGGAGAAGCGGCTGATCAAATCGATAGCTTCATCGCTAAATTCAATTTGGCCTTCTGGATCATGGTTCTCTAACCCGTGCTCTGCCCTGGCAATCTTTAAGCGATAGCTAATATAGTTTTTAATTTCATCGCTGTCTAGCGGCGTAATGTGGTATCTGACCATGATTCTTTGCCGCAGCTGCCTTAAATCATATAAATTAAGCCGGGTATTTAATTCCGGTTGTCCGACTAAAATTACCTGCAAGAGTTTATCTTTTTCTGTTTCTAAGTTGGAAAGCAGCCGGATCTGCTCAAGTAAATTGGGCTTTAAATTCTGCGCCTCATCAATGATCAGCACTAGATTATTTCCGGCGGTGGATTCGCGCAGGAGAAAATTGTTTAACTCCAAAACCATGGCCAATTTTGTTTTATGCTTAGGGTTAATCCCGAAATCTTTAACGATTGATTCTAACAATTGGATTTCAGAGAAGGTGGGATTCAGAATAAAGGCGGTTTTTACGTTTTTGCCAACCTGATTCAGGAAAAAACGGCAGATGGTGGTCTTACCGGTACCGATTTCTCCGGTTAAAACAATAATTCCTTTTCTTTGAGAGACTCCATAAAGCAAATGGGAGAGAGCTTCATTATGTTTTTTGCTGGAAAAAAAGAAAGCCGGGTCGCTGGTAACATTAAAAGGGCGTTCTTTTAGCCCATAGTATCTGCAGTACATTTATTTATTATAGCAAAATTGCAAATTTTGTAAAGTGTTGACATATTTTAAAATGTGTGTTATATTTTTTTCATGGATCTCCTGCTAAAACAAAAGGAAAATCGTTGCTTTCCCCGGTTAAATTTTCATTCCGAGATTCGTTATCAGTATAGGGGCAAACCGGATTTTGATAGCGGTATTAGCAAGGATATAAGTTGTGGTGGTTTAAGGCTCACCAACGAACAGTATATTCCTACCACGACGTTGGTAATGCTTGAAATTAATATTTTAAATCGGGTATTAAGGCCTGTTGGTAAGGTAGCTTGGTCAATTCCGCTGGCGCATTCTAACCGTAATCAAACCGGTATAGAATTTGTAGAGTTTAACAGTGTAGAGCAGAAATACCTCAAGGATTTCATAGATATGCAGGTATAACTTAAGGAAAGGAACATTTCATGGCAGCAGAAGCAGTTAAGGAAAGTGAAGCAGTAGTCAAACCCAAAGCCGAAAGACAGGCCAATTGCTTAGCCTGTAACAAGCTGATTAAGAAACTAAAACGCTATTATCGTGACGGCAAATTCTATTGCAGTAAAAGATGCTGGCGCGCGTTTATCGATAAATCTAAGCTAGAAGAGAAAAAATAATGAAAAACATTAAAGAACGCAGGGTACATCCACGTCTGGCGCATAAGTTGCCGCTTAATCTAGCGGTAAACGGTTATGATTTTTCTACCATCTCGCATAATATTAGCAGTGTGGGCGCTTATTGCCATCTAGATAAATATATGCCGCCTTTTACCAGGATCTGCGTGAAATTAAGCCTGCCGAATAGGGCTCAAGCAGGCAAAAGCACGATTGTTGAATGTAAGGGGGTAGTTGTAAGGACTGAAGACGAGGCCAAGGGCGGATTTAACCTAGCTATATTTTTTAATCAAATGCGCGAAGATCAGCGTAAAAAGATCGCCCGGTACATCAGCCAGTTTTTGCCTACCTAGACAACACCGGCGCAATACCAATTGGCGCCGGATGCCTTGCCTTAAAATTCTGTGGCTTTGGCTATTTGGTTGCCAAACCATGGTTTTCCAACCAAATTGAAAAAAATCAGAAAATATAATTTGAAAGTTAAGCTAGTAATCGGCTTCATCTATAAAGATGAGGCTATTTTTATAAAAGCCAAAGAAAAATTAATAAAAAAATTTGGCAAAGTCGATTTTGTGTCAGAATGCCTGGATTTTAATTATACAGATTATTATGAATTCGAAATGGGCAAAGCGCTAAAAAGAAGATTTATCAGTTTTACTAAACTTATCCCTATTCAGGATTTATACCGGATTAAGCTTTATACCAATCGGCTGGAAACAAAATTTTTGGCGGCCAAATCCCGTCAGGTAAATATCGACCCGGGCTATCTGGATTTAGCTAAACTAGTACTGGCCACGACTAAAGATTACGCGCATAGGATATTCTTGCGTAAAGGTATCTTTGCCGAAATAACCCTTTCTTTTAGAGGAAATTCGTTTTCTGCCAATGAGTGGGCCTATCCGGATTACCGCAGTAAAGAATATATCGATATTTTTAATCAAATTAGAAAGCTCTTTACTTCTTAATGCCAGATTATCCGGGGTATCTTAATGCCTATAAAAGCGGAGAGTTAAAAAAAATAGCGGATGCGTTATTTTTATCCTTAAAGTCTTGTCAAATTTGCCCGCGCCGTTGTAAGGTTAACCGTTTAGATAATAAAAAAGGTTTTTGTAAAACCGCGCGCTTGCCTGAAATTTTTAGTTTTATGGCTCACCATGGTGAAGAGCCGCCAATCTCAGGTACCGGCGGCAGCGGTACGATATTTTTTAGCCATTGTAATCTGGGCTGTGTTTATTGCCAGAACTATGAGTTTAGCCAGTTAGGAAAGGGCAGGGTTTATGCTTTTAGCGAACTGGCGCGAGTAATGCTAAAGCTGCAAAGCCAAGGGTGCCATAATATTAACCTGGTTACTCCCACGCATGTTTTACCGCAAATACTTAAAAGTTTAGAGCTAGCTATTTCAGGAGGCTTAAAAATACCTTTGGTTTATAATACTAGCGGTTATGAACTAGCCGGAGTGATTAAGTCTTTAGCGGGTATAGTGGATATCTATCTAGCGGATAGCCGTTATGGGGATAACCTGGTTTCTAGGAAATTATCAAAAGCTGGCGATTATGTCAAATATAATCAAGAGGCGCTTAAAGAAATGCATCGGCAGGTGGGGGTGGCTGAATTTAGCGCTGATGGATTGATTAAAAGAGGCCTGATTATCAGGCACCTGGTTCTGCCTAACCGCTCATCGCAGACAGAAAAGGTTATGAAATTTATTGCCGGCGAATTATCCCAGGATACCCACGTAAGTTTAATGAGCCAGTATTTGCCGTATCATTTGGCCTCCGGGTACCCTAAAATCAATCGCCGCCTGAAAAAAGAGGAATATCAGGAAGCTAAGGAAATTTTAGAGCGCTATCACTTGCTAAATGGCTGGATTCAGGAGTCATACGGAGCGGAAAGATTTGCCGGAGTGAATATTAAGCCTAAATAATCAGTGTTTGCTAAAATTAATAAATTTCTTTTTGCCAAACTTTTTAAAATTAATGATTCCGCGCAAAAGATTGCCTTGGGCGTGGGTTTAGGGGTATTTGCCGGTTTACTGCCCGGGACTGGACCGGCCGCGGCATTATTTCTGGCTTTTATCTTTAGGGCTAATCGCGCCTCAGCATTATTGGGCGGCCTGCTTACGAACACCTGGCTCTCATTAGTAACTTTTATCTTGGCAATAAAAGTGGGTTCTGTTATACTTAAGATGAATTGGCAAACAGTGCGGCAGCAGGCGCAAGGGTTGCTTAAAAATTTCGGCTGGGCTAAATTTTTCAAACTTTCTTTTTTAGAAGTGCTTTTACCGGTGATTACCGGGTATCTAGTTATGGGTTTAGTTTTAGGCGCGCTTAGTTATTTTTTAACCTTGTTAATAATTAGGAGGAATTTTCATGGAAATAAAACAACTCAATAATAATATTAGAGGTGATTTTAATCGTTTGATAAGTTTGGCTGGCGTTATTCCTTTGTTGGTTCTTATGTATTTATTAGTCGCTAAAATCTCCAATATTAAAATTTTAGTTGGCCAGGTAGGTTATATTGTCATGGCGACTATCGGTGTTTTTGTCATGGGGATTGTGGTGGGCAGGAAAATGCTTATGTCGATAACTTTCAAATTAATTGATGATAATTCAAAGATCTTGAGCATGCAGCAGGAGTTAATCGAAAAGAACCGTTTGGCAGCGATTACCGAGACGGTGTTAGCTTTAGGCGACCAGGTGAATAATCCGCTTTTGGTGATTAGCGGAAACCTCGAAATGCTGGACTTAGAAATCAGGCACCTGGAGGTTGGCGAAAAAGTCCTCAATCGCATCCAGACTATGCGCGGTAACTTTCTAAAAATTCGCGAAGTTACGGATAAGATGTCAAAATTAACCAAACCGGAATTAACCATGATTCATGGCGATACGCGGATGATTGATTTAAATAAATCGAAATAGCTTTAAATCATGGGGACGGTTCTATTCTTTAAAAACAAGGGGACGGTTCTCTTTTTTATAATATAAAAAAGAGAACCGTCCCCTAGATTCACGAGAATTTAATCTATTTCAACCTCGGAGGTTGAGCAGGTGAAAAATAGAATCGTCCCCATGGCCGCGGCGTGACGGAGGTTTTAATGAAGAAATTAGTTTTATTAAGGCACGGAGAAAGCATTTGGAATAAAGAAAACCGTTTTACCGGTTGGACAGATGTTGATTTATCAGAGAAAGGATTAGAGGAAGCAAAAAAAGCGGGAGAAGCGCTTAAGCAAGAGGGTTTTGTTTTTGACGCGGCTTATACCTCCGTCTTAAAAAGAGCAATCCGCACGCTTTGGCTGACTTTGGATGAAATGGATTTAATGTGGATACCGGTGTATAACTCTTGGCGTCTAAACGAAAAGCATTACGGTGCTTTGCAAGGTTTAAATAAATCTGAGACCGCGGCCAAATACGGCGAGGAGCAGGTTTTAATCTGGAGGAGAAGTTATGATATCGCTCCGCTGGCTTTGGAAAAAAATGACCCGCGTTATCCGGGGCTTGATGCTCGTTACCGGGGTCTTAAGCTCAAAGAATTACCTCTTACTGAATGCTTAAAAGACACGGTGGCTAGATTCCTGCCTTTTTGGCGCGAAACAATTGCCCCGGCGGTAAAAAGCGGTAAGCGCGTGATTATTGCCGCGCATGGAAATTCATTGCGCGCTCTGGTGATGTATCTGGATAATATTTCCGAGGAGAAAATTGTAAATTTAAATATTCCTACCGGGCTGCCTCTGGTCTATGAGTTAAATGATAATTTAAAACCCGTTAAAAGTTATTATTTGGGTGATCCAGAGCAAGTGAAGCAAGCGATGGAAGCAGTATCCAATCAGGGTAAATTAATGTGAAAACAGGGGAGGAGTTCTATTTTTTAATACCGTCATTCCCGCGAAACACGTAGACCTACGCGGTCTACATATATGTAGACCGCGTAGGTCTACGCAGGTAAATCAAGGAAAAATAGAACCGTCCCCTTGTTTCATAGGAGATTAAAGATGAGTAAATCCATCAAAGGTAGTAAGACCGAGCAGAATTTATTAAAGGCATTTGCCGGTGAGTCACAGGCTAGAAACAGATATACTTTTTTTGCCTCTGTGGCGAAAAAAGCAGGGTTTGAGCAGATTGCCAATATTTTTACTGAAACCGCGGAGAATGAAAAGGAGCACGCCAAAGTTTTCTTTAAATACCTCCCAGGAGGAGATTTGGAAATTACTGCCAGCTACCCCGCGGGTTTAATTAAGAATACTCAGGCTAATCTTAAAGAAGCGGCAGCCGGTGAAAATATGGAGTGGACCACGCTTTATGCGGATTCCGCTAAAGTAGCTAAGCACGAAGGTTTTGCGGAAATAGCGCGTTCATTTGAGCAAATATCTAAAGTAGAAAAGTTTCATGAAGCCCGTTATCGTAAATTAATCAATAATCTTGCCAATAGTCAAGTATTTAAGAAGAAAATGAGTATTAAATGGCATTGCATCAATTGCGGTTATGTTATTGAAGGCGCTGAAGCTCCTAAAGAGTGCCCCGCTTGTAAACATCCGCAGGCATTTTTTGAAGTTCTTGCTGAGAATTATTGATGATAAGAATACATTGCTGTCCAAATTAGTGTTATTCAGACTGTGTCGCAATAACAAAACGTGTGTCATTGCGAGCCCCCGCAGGGGCGAAGCAATCTTGATTTTAAGATTGCTTGGACACGAGTGATAAGAATATAGGGCATAACTTAAGGAGGGATGGAGAAATGAGAAAAATGTTTTTGGTGTTTAGCATCATCGTTTTTTGTTTTTTCTTGACTGGCGTTTATCTGGTATTCGCTCAGGAAGAAGCGGTTTCTAATATTGCGCAAGGAGAAACCGCGGGTAATGTTGAACAGGAAGAAACTACTTCTAAGCAGCAGATGCAAGCGCAAAAACAGGAACTATCGCAAAATGCTCAAGCAGCAAGAGCAGAAGAAGATCAATTAAAACAGCAGATAAAAGCTGCTATGGATTCAGGTGATACGCAAACAGCGCAACAGCTTAGAGGGCAGCTTAGGTCTGTTCATCAGGAAAATTTGCGGGGAAAGATGCAAGATAAACAAGAAATGCAGGCGGCAAAAAAAGACAACAATCCTCCCGGGCCAAAAGGTGGTGCCGGAACTAATTGGGAGAATAAACCAGGGCTACAAGGCGGGCCAGGTGCCAGCCCTAATAGAAAGCCAAAAATAGGTAACCCTCCTGGGCCTAAAGGCGGGCCAGGTGTTAGCCCTAGTCGCAGGGGCCGGAATTAACTTTTTTAAGTAAAAAAATTAGAGGACGATTTTATTTTTTACCTGATCAACCCCCGAGGTTAAGACGAGCTTAATCCAAGTAAACCTCGGGGGTTAAACGGGAGAATAAATAGAACCGTCCCTTTAATTTTCTAACTTCTTAGCCACCATTAAAAACTTCTTGCAATTTATAGGGTTAGGTGTTACATTTTTAACGAGTTAGCAACGGAATAGGTCCGAGGAAGATAATGCCACTAAGCAATAAGATTAAGCCAAATATATTAAGATTAGCCGGCTT
>JAPLLY010000021.1 GCA_026387315.1 Candidatus Omnitrophota bacterium | reverse complement strand
CAATCAAAGCTTGAAAATATAAACCCGTAGTCAATATACTCCCCACTAAGACTACAAACATTACGGGATTTTTAATCTGATGCCGGGGATCTAATTTCTTTATGGAATTAACGGCTGCCGGCCAACAGATAGACGGATCAAATAAAGATTTAGCCTTATGTGATTTACTCATGAAATACCTCTTAACATAAGATGCTCAACAATAGGACCTAAAGCCAAGGCTGGGAAAAATGTAAGCGCTCCGACAATTAAAACAACCACAACTAAAAATATAATAAAAAGCGGCGTATGCGTAGGTAGTGTCCCCTGACTTTGCGGCACAATCTTTTTCTTAGAAAGTGAACCCGCAATCGCAAGCGCGGGGATTACAAGCCAATACCTGGCAAAAAACATCGCTAATCCTTGAGCCACATTATAGAAAAAAGTATTAGTGGTTAATCCGGCAAACGCGCTCCCATTGTTATTACTTGCCGATGAAAAAGCATATAATATTTCACTAAATCCATGAGGCCCGGGATTTAAAATCGAGTTTTTCCCTGCAGGGACAATAACTGAAATTGCTGTGCCGATAAGAACAAGAATCGGCGGTATTAAAATCATAAGAGAAGCCATTTTCATTTCATAGGCTTCAATTTTCTTTCCTAAATATTCAGGAGTGCGACCAATCATAAGGCCGGCTATAAATACAGCGATAATTATAAACGCTATCATGCCGTAAAGTCCGGAGCCTACACCACCGAATACAATCTCCCCTAACTGCATAAGCCACATCGGGATCATTCCGCCAAGAGACATATAGGAATCATGCATGGAATTTACCGAGCCGTTGGATGCCGCGGTTGTAGCAACTGCCCATATAGCGGAATTCGCGATGCCAAAACGAGCCTCTTTCCCCTCCATATTACCACCGGGTTGCAAAGCGCTTGAGCGCTGGTCAATATTTAATTTATCAAGAAGAGGATTGCCTTGTTGTTCAAAGTGCATACAGAACCAGAGACATGGTATAAAAATAATGAGCATTGCTACCAGTATCGCCCAACCTTGGCGCTTATCCCTAACCATGTAGCCAAAGGTATAGCACAATGCCGCAGCTATTAAAAGTATAGCCAAAACTTCCAGGAAATTTGACAGAGGCGTAGGATTCTCAAAGGGGTGAGCAGAATTAACATTAAAAAACCCTCCACCATTAGTGCCTAGTTGTTTAATGGCAACTTGCGATGCCGCAGGGCCTAAAGCAATTTCCTGCTCTGTAATAGCCTTTCCACCCGTATCTTTTAAAGCCTCAAGCAACGTAACTTTCGCGCTGGGTTTAAAAGTCTGGACAACTCCTTGTGATACCAAAACCAAAGATAGGATTATTGCCAGCGGCATTAGAATATAGAGTGTTGACCTGACTAAATCTACCCAGAAATTGCCGATGGTTTCGATTTGTTTTTGCACAAAACCTCTAATTACTGCCACCAGAATAGCCATTCCCGTTGCCGCAGAGACAAAATTCTGCACAGTTAACCCCAGCATTTGCGTAAGATAGCTTAAAGTTGTTTCACCGCCGTAGCTTTGCCAATTCGTATTAGTGGCAAAACTTACCGCCGTATTAAAGGCTAGATCCGGAGATACTTTCGGCATAGACATAGGATTCAAAAGAAAGTGCCCTTGAAAACGCTGTAAAACATATACAACAACTATACCTAAAATATTAAACAGTAGCACAGCTACAGCATATGTTTTCCAAGACATGCCCTGCTCAGGCCGTACACCCGATAACCGATAAACCAATTTTTCCAACCATCCAAAACAAACATTAAGCCCGGCTGGTTTACCCTCGTAAATACGCGCCATATAAATTCCTAACGGCTTAACCATAGCGAGCAACACAGCAAAATAGATAACGCTTTGGATAAAATTATTCAAATTCATTAAAAAATCTCCGGTTTCAAAAGGGCAATTAAAAGATAAATCAGTAAAAGTACTGAAATAATACCACCTATCCAATAAATAACTGGCATGCGATCTACCCCCTATACCTTACTACAAAGAATGATGAACGCAAAAGAAGTTATGGCTAAACCCATTATTATCACTACAAAAAGAATATCCATTGCTCACTCCTTAAAAAAGAAAAACCAGAGAACGCTTTCTCTGGTGTGTTCTCTCTGAAATTGGCCTACGAGGTTAGCTGTCGGGCTCGGGTTGAGTAACCCTAATCTACTACTTTGTAGACAGTCATAGACATTCGCCCCAAGATCATCACCGATCCTGTATGGTTCCCCCGTTTGCTTTAAAGCCTCTACCTATTAAAGTAGAGACTTTAGCAATTACCTATTTATAAGAAGTAATAATACCTCAAGAAAATATTTTGTCAATTCAAAATAGACCTAAAAATTTTAAAAAACCGGGCTGCGCTGGAGGAAAA
The DNA here is from genome assembly GCA_026387315.1 of Candidatus Omnitrophota bacterium. Classification (GTDB taxonomy): domain Bacteria; phylum Omnitrophota; class Gorgyraeia; order Gygaellales; family Profunditerraquicolaceae; genus UBA6249. Next base: position 19,815 of record JAPLLY010000021.1, on the reverse strand, counting down.
CTTATTCGTGATGAAAAAAAGAGAGGATTTCTTTGATTCTCGCGCGGATATCCGCGGCGCCGACTATTTCCGTGACCATCGCCACGCGAGAAGCTCCATGCTCCAGGACTTCCCTCAGATTATGCAGTTTAATCCCGCCGATGGCAACAAAAGGTATCGCCACGTTCTTAACCGCGTAATCCAAATACTCTAAGCCCACCGCAGGGCAAACATCCTTCTTGGTTTGCGTAGGAAAAATCGGGCCGATGGCAATATAATCCGCGCCCCGGGAAATCGCATCCAGCGCCTGCCGGGGCGAATGAGTAGACAGCCCGATAATCATCTCTTCTTTAACCAATTCCCGCACTACCTCTATCGGCATATCATTCTGCCCAAGATGCACTCCGTCGGCTTTAACGGCAAGCGCAATATCCACATCATCATTGACGATAAAAGTGGCAGCAGCCTTTTCCGTCATCCTGCGGATTTCCACGCACTCCAGATATTTTTCCCTCCTGGACTTTTCCTTTTGGCGATACTGAAGGATTTTTACCCCGCCAGCAAGCATATCCCTTACCACATCACTATTGCTGCGCCCAACAGAATATTCCTCTGCGGTAATCGCATATAATGGATACGCCAATTTTCTGCGCTTTGCTTGCGTAATCATCTCTGTCCCAAAACCCACGATAATATTACGTCTGCTTGTTTTGCCGCGGCAATTGCCACTTTCGGCGCGCAGGGCGGCAGCGATCCGGTAGCCTCAGAATAACTATCGCCGATAAGAAAACAATTATCTTTTATCTTCTTGATACGTAACGCGTCGCTATTACCCCACCCCGCCAGGCCGGAAGCGCTTACTAAGAGTTTTGGCGAGCCTAAAAACACTTGCGCCATAAGGCATTTATATTCGGCTTTATCAAAGGCCTCAACCACCACGCCGCAATCCGCGAAAACCTCGGCGGCATTATCCTCGGAGATTTTCTGCCTTACCAACGTAATATCTAAATTCGGATTAATCCGCGAAAGATTGGCTTTCAAGCAGTCAGTTTTATAAAGGCCGGCCTGATCCAGAAAATAAAATTGTCGGTTCAGATTGCCGTATTCTACTTTGTCAAAATCAGCCAGGATAAACTTCCGGAATCCTGAGCGAACCAAAGAAACAGCGCAATTCGACCCCAACCCGCCCAACCCCGCTATCCCCACTACGGTTGACTGAATCTTGCGCAGGCCCGGTTTGCCAAAATATTGGATCAACGCTTTTTCAAAAGCATTCATAATACCTGCCAATCTTTTAACACCGGCTGATATCCTTTGCGCGCGATCATCTCTTTAACTTCCTCCACGCTGCTGGTATCGGCGATCTCAAACTGCCCTTCTTGAGCAGCCCCAAGTGCGTATCCTCCAACTTGCGTGCGCGACCCCGCGGACATCCGCGTAACCCCCAAGCCGATGAGATTTTTACGCAACGCGCTGTTTTCCCGGGTAGAAATGGCAATTCCCGCGCGCGGCAGAAATAACCGCGTGGCAATCAGCGACTGAACCAATTGGCGGTCGGTCAACGGGTGCGCGCACATAAAACCGCCTTCCTGCGGCTGCAGCCGCGGGAACGAAACTCCCAATTCTATTTCAGAATAATTATCCTGCAGCCAGCGGCCGTGTAATCCCGTAAAAAATACATCTTTTTGAAATTTCCCCAACCCCAACAGCGCCCCGATATTCACCTGGCGCATCCGCGCTTCGGCGGCCCGCTGCGGAGCATCCAGGCGAAAACGATAATCACTCTTAGGGCCCTGACAATGCAATGCGCTATACAAACCCCGGTCATAGGTTTCTTGATAAATCGTAAGGCCATCTGCTCCGGCTCTGATAAGTGAGACATACTCGTCTTCTGTCAACGGGTATATCTCAATACCAATCGCGGTAAAATACCGGCTTACCGCCTGAACGCATTCCTTAATATAGGAAACCGGCGACACATCCTGGGATTCTCCGCTCAAAAGAAGTATATGCTGAATGCCACTCTTGGCTATCTCTTGCGCCTCTTGCTCTACTTCGCTGACTAAAAGCTTTCTTCTCTGAATTAAGTTTGAATGCTTGAAACCACAATAAAGACAGTCATTATCGCAGTAATTCGAAAGGTAAAGCGGGGCATACAACAAAATCACCCTGCCGAAATTTGCCAAGGTGTACTCCTGGGCCCTGCGCGCCATTGGCTCAAGATATTCAAGAGCCTGGGGCGAAAGCAAGGCAAGAAAATCCATTTCACCGAGGGAATCTTTGAGCAGGGCGCGTTGGACATCTTGCCGGCTTACATTTTCTAGAAAGGAAGAAAAATCAAAACTGTCAAACCGCGCCAGCTCATCAAAGAAAGAACCTTTCATATTATCGGAGAAACCCGGTAAGAGGGGAAGATGCCTGTGCCTTATCTTTGGACGCGACAACGCCAGCACGATACGCCAGCCTTCCAGCCTCCACCGCCAGAGAAAATGCCCGCGCGGTCAATACCGGGTCTTGAGCGGTTGCCACAGCGGTATTTACCAGCACTGCTGCGGCGCCTAGTTCCATTGCCTCCGCGGCATGTGAGGGACGGCCAATACCCGCGTCCACCACAATCGGCAAACTGATTTCTTGTATTAATATCTTAATCAATTCCCGCGTGCATACGCCTTTATTGGTACCAATAGGCGCGCCCAAAGGCATAATCGAAGCGGCGCCCGCGTTAAAAAGCCGCCGCGCGTCCGCCAGATCAGGATTTACATAGGGCATAACGATAAAACCCTCTTTGGCCAGAATTTCCGTGGCCCGGATAGTCTGGCTATTATCAGGAAGAAGGTATTTGTTATCCGGGATTACCTCTATTTTAATCCAGTTTCCGCAGCCTGCGGCTCGGGCAATCCGGGCTATGCGAATCGCCTCATCGGCATTACGCGCGCCAGAGGTATTGGCCATGACAATACATTCTTTAGGAATATATTCCAGTATATTATCATGCGAAGACTGCATATCCACGCGGCGTAACGCCACGGTAACGATATGGGCACCAGAAGAAATAATCGCCTCTTTCATTAACTTATATGACGCAAATTTTCCCGTACCCAGAAAAAAACGATTCTTGATTGAGTGCCCAGCAATGATTAAATGGTCTTCCATGCTTATCCTCCTCCCACAAAAGACAGAATCTCAAGCGTATCGTTTTCCTTAAGCACAACCGCCTTCCATTTATCTCGAGCAAGGATAACGCCATTATGTTCCACTACCACTGTTTCCGGACGTACCTTACGCTGCGCAATCAATGCCGCCACGGTAATCAAGGAAACAATTGGTAGGTCTTCTCCGTTAATTCGCACGCGCATGCTTTTCTCCAAATAAAAAGCCCTTATACCATTGCATAAGGGCTCACATTCCAATTTCTTTCCTCCGCTGGCATTATCCAGATCAGGTTACTAGGGTAATTCGCTGGTTACGCGAAACTCTCAGGCCGATTACACGGCCTCCCCAATTTTTTTTAACATTCTTATTAAATCATATAACGATATTTTGTCAAGGAAAGTTTTTGTGGGGAAATTCTGTTTGGCTCCTTTGGCAACTTGCATATCTACCGGCATAAAGAGGAATACGGGCAGTAAGCGCAATTGCGCTGCGCATCTTTATCTGCCACAAAAGCCACATCCGGATTTATAATTTCATCAAGTATAAAAGAAATCGCCTTAAGACAGGCATCCAAATTCTCTTTTTTATTCTTCGGAGTAGCTTTCCACAGATACTCTTTTATTTCGCAGGTACGTAAGAAATAAATCGCGGCACTTACATCCTGCGCCTTTAAATTCTCCCTGCATGCCCAGATATAAATAGGCAGCTGGAATGACTTAATCACATTTTTGATTTCTCCGCGGCAAAATTCAAGATTATCCAGATTTACATTAGGCGTTTGGGCGCCTCCGGTTTTATAATCAATCACCAAAAACGAACCGCCGGGCCGCTTATCCACCCGGTCAACTCCGGCAATAAAATCAAATACGCCGGATTGGGTTTCTATCTTCCAGGGGATCCTCTTCTCCAGCATGACCACCGCATCTATATCATTCCTTTGCTTTTCACTCTCCAGGAATTTTTTCATTCGGTACCTGAGAATATCCTCCAGAATAAAAGAATCAGCCTTCATTTTGCGGCTGAATTTTTGCTTAAAAAGCTTATCAAATTCAGCAAAAAATAATTTTTCAAATCTTTCATCAATTACGGGTTTTTTATTCATAAACCCTGCGTAGGTTTTCTCAAGCAGCTCGTGCACGAAAATCCCGACATCCACGGCTTCAGGTTCGTCAAACAAATCCTCTTTTTCTTCAAGGCCAAGGCAATAACAAAAATAAAACTTAAGCGGGCAAGAAACATACATATTCACGCTGGATGCGGAAAATACTCGTTTCTTAAGGAATTCAATCATATCCTTCGTCTTTTTGACGATGGCTTTCTTAGGAAGCGCCTTAATGTTAAAACTATAAAGCGGGATTTCAACCACTCCGACCTTGCCCTGCTTCTGCTCCTCTTTCCAGATAATGTCTTCCAAGAACCTACTGCGGATAGTTTCCCGGTCTTCACGGTATATAAGATGCACATTTTCTGCCGCGCTAATCAGGCGGGTGAACTGGTAACGCTGGATCTCCTCCTCTTTCTCCAAGCGCTCAATACCCAAGGAAACCATCACATCGCGCGGAATAAGCGGCTCATAAATTCTCAGCTTCGGCAAAATAGACTCATTGACATCCATCACCATAACATTCTTAAAGGTAAGCGAGCGAGTCTCAAGGAGCCCTAAGACCTGCATGCCTTTTAAAGGAGAGCCAAAGAAAGATATCATCTCCCGCTCAAGCCGCTGGGTAAAAATCCCGAACATCTCTTCTTGGGAAAATTTCTCTTGGCAGAATGATGCGTTGCGCAGCTCCTCAACCAACTCCAGAATCTTCTCGGCAGCCTTTAAATTCGGCGCGTATTTTTCCAAGGGGCTTTTCTCAAGCAGAACCATAATCACTTTTTCTGCCGCAACCGTGAATTCATAAAAACTGCCAATATCCTCCCAGATACCAAAAGCCAGCTCGTTGAGCTCTTTAAAAGTCTTAGCTATATCATCAAGGCTTACCTTAATATCCATGTGTTTTAGGGTATCCTGCGCTTCCTCAAGCAAAACGGGCAGGCCGGCGATTTCATCCAAATTGATAAATAGCTCTCCGGCAAGCTCGCTTTCAATAGTGCCGGTTAAGGCCTCTTCTGCCTTATGCGCCACAACTCTGCTGACGCTGACAATCTCCAGGTTCTTTAAAAACGGGTGGCTTAAGGCCTTCAAATAATCACGGCTGTAATAAGAACTGCCTTTACGCGATAGCTGGGCAGCAAAAATATCTTGAAAAAGCGAATAGACCGAGCTTCTTTTAAGCGGATAGCCGATAGAAACATTAAAATCAACGCCCAATGAGGAAATCTCTGAAAGCAGCGGCACCAAAGCATCAGGATTGGCAAGCAGAATCAGCGTTTTTTCTAGGTTTTTTATCTCTTTAAGCTTCTCTCTTAATATTCCAACTTGTGAATGCATATCAAAGCCGCGGTAAAAATTAATCTCTGGTTTTTTCTTTCGTGCTGGCGCATCGGCTTTTATGGGCTTTGAGAAAACCGCGGACAAGCCCTTTAAGACATCCCATTCGTTTTCATCCCCCTGAAAGACAAGCCTTGCCTTGCCGCGGCTCAGAAGTTCATTAATCAGCTTCTGCTCAGTTTTATGCAGATAGAAAAAACCGCAGAAGATAATCGCCTCAAAATCATCAAAATTAACATCTTTCGCGCATTCAGCAGCGCTCATGTAAAGCATGCCGCGGGTAAGCGCGCCTGCTTTTTTAAAAGCCCCGTGAAACTCTTTGCGCAGCTTTATAATATCCGCTAAGAGTAAGTTTACTTCTTTTAGGGTATCAAAACCTATTTTTGCGTTCTCCTGCACTGACCGCAGTTTATCATCTTCAATCTCCTCCAAATCCAGCTGCTCAATAAAAGCGCTGATCTCCTCTGCCCACGGCAGAAACATAGCAAAGCTGTCTCTGCCAATAAGCAGGCCCGGATGCGCTGCCTTTGCCAATTCGTAAATACAGAAAGCCAGATCCATACTGCTTATCATCCTGGCCGGGCTCTTACGCCAAACTACTTCCTTTACAAATTCATCCATCGAGAAAAACGCAGGAGGAAAATAGGCGCCATTAATCCGGCGGCTCAGCTCTCTTTTTAAAAACAACGCCGGCCTTTTTCCGCCGAATACTACCGCAACCTTTTCCAAAGGGATATTTTTCTGGATGAAATCTTCTTGTAAAATATCCGTAAGCCCGCGGATAAAATCATCATTTAAAGCTATTGAAGTAACCCGTTCCATCAATTGACCTCTTTAATCAATGGTTGGGCTTCCGATACCCCAAGCCACAGAAGACAACCTCTTACCTTTTTTTTCGGATAGATTGCCGAAATTAAATCCATATATTCTTTTACCTGTCCTGTTTGCCCCTCTTCTTCTGTTCCGCTTTTAAAATCAACGATAACTGCCTCATCATCTTTTAAAATCAGCCGGTCAATACGCTTAGTATCTCCAAAACGGCTGACCACTTCCTTTTCCGTAAATACCCTGCCGGCTTCACAGAAAAATAATTCCTTAAAGCGCGGGCCCTTTAAAAGCGTTTTAATTTTTACCTGGAGCCCGGCAAAGTCATCAAATTCCGGAAAGCGCGATTGCCCTAGTTCCAAACACCTGTTTAATTCGGCATCCGGGTCCTTGCCAAAAAGATTTCCCAAAAGCGAGAATATATAATGCATAACCTCGCCTTTTTTAACCTGCTTATGGAATTTTAGCTGGCTGTAATCCTTAAATTCATCCTTAAGCATATCTATCCAGTCGCTGTAGCGGCTGGGGCTTAAAACATGCGACTTCTCTTTTCCCGCTTCTTTCTTCGGCGGCTCGCCCTTCCTGCCCAACTCTACAAAATCATCCAAGATTAAAAATTCTACGGGCCCTGTCGCGCCCGGCTTCCTGGGTATAAAAATATAAAGCTCCTGTTTAGCGCGGGTAAAAGAAACGTAAATATTACTTAATTCATCCAGAAAGCCGCGGAAATATTCTTCGTTGTAGCGAGCTTGTATTTCCGGGGAGAACTTACGGTAATCTTCTTTTAAGCGCAGAAGCCTAAGGATGTTTTCCTTACGGTCAAGATCAGGGGTATAGGAAGTGCCGCGGTTATCTGAGGTTGATTCTGCCTTGGGGTTTATTTTAAGAAACGGGATAATGACCACCGGGAATTCCAAACCCTTTGCCTTATGCACGGTCATCACCTTGACTGCGTTGCTGGCCGGAAATTTCACATAAAGGTCATCATTAACCGCATCCTTAAAGTATTTAAGGAACGCCCTTATGCCGTTATATTCATCCTCTTTTTCCATAACCCGCTCAAGAAAAGACATAAAGAAACTTTGGTTTCCGGGAAACCTATCCAATATGCCAAAATCCGCGTATATTGTCACGAGCATCTCGTATAAAGGCAGGAAACCGGCATTCTTAAAGAATTTCTCAATATACCGCTGCCAGGCCAACGGAAACTCTCTCTGGAAAGCGCGGTAAAGATATGCCGCCAAAGCACCTTGGTTTTTCTTTTGCATCCTGTTTCTAAAAATAAAATCCTCGATTTTTTCCTTGGTTAGGCCTGAAGCAGCGCAGAATATTTCACCGAGAATAAATGAGGCAAAACTAAGATCATCAATGGGAGAGTCAAGAAACTTCAGAAAAGAGGTAATTTCTTTAATCAGGCCGTTCTCCCTGATGTTTAAGGTTTTCTCTGACTCTACCGGAATTCCCTCTTCTATCAGCCAGCCGGATATCTCCTCAACCCTGGCGCCGCCGCGGGAGAATACGGCAATATCCTTATATTCAAAGGAACGGGCACGCAGGTCTTTAATTAATCCCAATAGCTTCTCCCTGACGATATCCGACCCTTCTTCTCCATGTAGAATATCAAAACGCTCAACGCTGACATAGCCGGCGAGTTTATCCAGCTGGGGCTCCTGCTCGGAATGCGAGAAAACCTGCAGCAACTCCTGCTCAAAAGCAGGAAAAAATCTAAAATACTCATCCTTCTTTGATTTTGCCTCTTGATACGCGTTATAGCCGCTGATAAAATGCTTAAGATTTTCCGAGGAGAAAATACGGTTGTTAAATTGAACGATTTCTTTGGATGAGCGGTAATTACGCCCAAGCACGTCTACTTTCTGGCCAAACTGTCCTAATTCCTTCTTTACCTCGTCAAATAATTTCGCTTCTCCGCCGCGGAAACGGTAAATCGCCTGCTTTTTGTCACCGACGTAAAAAAGCGTGCCTCCGGTTGAGAGCGCCTCTTCTGCTAAAATAAAAATATTATTCCACTGCAGTACGCTGGTGTCCTGAAATTCATCAATTAAGAAATGGCGGAAACGGCTGCCAATGCGGTAATAAATTTCAGGCACGGAAATCGTTCCTTTACCAAAGAGCTGGCGGGCGCGCGAATTAAGCTCTTCCAAAAAAAGGATGTCTTCTTTCTGGCTTTGCAGCAAGAAAAACCCGAAAACTTTATTAAAGATTTGTATATACGGATTAAAAAGTGAATACGCCTCCATCTCGCAAAGCCCTCTGATTTCCGCGCGCAGCTTACTCCACTCTTGATTAAGCTCTCCCGGAACCAATACCCACTTGTTGCAGGGAATTTCTTCTTTCTGCCAGCTCGTTGATTTTAACCTGTTTAACTGGAAATTAGCGTCATTTTGCCCGGCAAAGTCTTTAACCCCCTTAACAAATCTCTTATCTATGCCATCGCAATCGATTCCTTTGCTTATTTTAACTATTCTCCAGTAGATCTCTTTCTTTTTAGCGGCAATTTCCACATCGCCTTTAGGATAAATATAAAACGGAGCGCCATAACGGTTAAATTCAGAGAAAAACGACTTTACCACGGAAAGAATATCATTCTTAGCCAGCCAACCCCCGCGATTCTCGATACTTAAGTAATGCCGCACAAAATCAAGAAATAGCTTTTTTGTTTCTTGATCCTGAGCAGCAAAATCCAAAAGCCGATCAAGGCTTAAAGCAATATATTTATTGTAATCTTCGCGGATATTAAAATTAGCAGAGAGGCCTAAGCGGAAAGCGCAGCCCAAAAGCAGAGAGTTGATAAAGCTGTCAATGGTCTGCACCTGAAAATAATCATAGCGCCGGATAATCTCCTGCATCGCTCGGAAGGATGCGTCCCGGCAAGGCTTTTCATCAAGGCCGATATAATCAAGCAGCTTCCTCTTGTGGGATTCGTCTTTAAACGTATCGAGGGCAAGCTGCTTCAGGAGCTCTAAGATCCGCTCCTTCATCTCTACGGCTGCCTTGTTCATAAAGGTAATAGCCAGAATCGAGCGCAGCGCATCTTCTTCCTGCTTAGCTGAAGCATTAAGAAGAAGTTTCAGGTAGCGCCGGGCAAGGGCATAAGTTTTGCCTGAGCCGGCAGAAGCCTCAACCACAAGAATCTGTTTATCCATTAATCTTAACCTGCTCACCACAGCATGGGCATAAAGTGGCGCACATTAAGTACGTATCCCCGGAATTCCATATTTAACTATTCTACATTATGGTATACTATGAATGTATTATCAACTTAAAATTTATTTTATTGAATAAGGCGGCTGGGGATAGGTTTGCTGTTTTAAAGCTCAACCTTAAATCGTCAAAGAGCCTTTGCTAATAATCCACGGAACATAAAGAAGGCCGCAGCCAGGAGGCATAACGCTGCCCATAGGTAATCTTTTTTTAAGCCCTCCTTCATATAAAATATGCAAAACGGCACGAACACTGATAAAGTTATTACCTCTTGCAGAATTTTGAGCTGTCCGAGGCTCATCACCTCATGCCCGATTCTATTCGCGGGTACCTGCAGAAGATATTCGAATAAAGCAATTCCCCAGCTTATTATAGCCGCTACTATCCAGGGCTTATCGTTATAATTCTTTAAGTGGCCATACCAGGCAAATGTCATAAATACGTTACTGCACACCAGCATCAATGTTGTAATCATAAACTTATGCATCGCGCTGCTCCTTCTTCCGTAGAAACGTTAATAATGCCTGAATAATACCCAAGGGACTTGGCGGGCATCCTGGGATATGCAATGCTACCGGTAATATATTTCTTACTGCTCCGCAAACATAATAAGAATCTTTAAACAATCCTCCATCTAAAGCACAATCTCCACAAGTGATGACAAATTTAGGCTCTGGCATAGCCTCGTAAGTCTTTTTTAAAGCCAGAAACATATTTTTCGACACAGGCCCTGTTACCAAAAGCGCATCAGCATGACGCGGCGAAGCTACGAAATTGATGCCGAATCGCTGCAAGTCATAAATCGGGTTATTCGCTGAAATAATTTCCGATTCACACGCTCCGCAAGAACCCGTGTCGACTTCACGTATATGCAGGGACCTGCTGAATTTTTTCCGGATCAAAGTCCTTAGTTCAGAACCAACCGCCTCAATCTCTTTGGATAATCCCGTCTCAATATGCCTAGTGACGACGCCTTTTAAAATTCTATTTTTCAGTATATATATCATAATTTACAGGTCGTTTCCTGGATACGACAAATTAAAACTCTTATTACAAAGCGGAAAATCCGGGATAATATTTCCCAATACCGCGTAAGAAAGAGCCTGCCAATTGTGACTTGAAGGATCTACAATTTTGCATCTGGCGATTAAACCATTAGCATCTGTTTTAAGCCAACATAAAACAGGCCCTCTCCATCCCTCCGTATAACCCAACGCGCTTGCCTGCTTTAATACCGGATTAACTTCAATACCTAAACTCTCAGTAAGCTTGGCGGTAAATTCTTCAATCAACCGGCAGGATTCAACAAATTCAGAAAATCTCACTTGCAATCTTGATAGCGCATCCCCACCTTCTTGTGTCATCATTTTAAACTTAGCTTGTTTATATATTCCGGGGAAATATTTTCTTAGATCCGTGGGAATACCTGACGCGCGCGCAACCAGGCCCACCACACCTAAATCCACAGCAGTCTTTTTTATTAAAGTACCAGTAGTATCAACTCTGTCCATAAAAGAAACGCTGGAATTTAACATTTTAACCAGCTCATTAAAATCCTTTTTTATCTTCTTAAGAGAATCAAAAAGTATTAGTTTCTTAGGCTCATCTATAGCTATAGAAATCCCTCCTATAATATTAACTTTTTTAAGATACCTGCTAGCAGTGAGCTTTTCGTTTAATTGCAGGATTGCCTCCTTGATCAATGAGGCGTAAGCAGCAGGGAAACTAAAACCCACATCTAGAGCAATGCCGCCAATATCATTAACGTGATTATACATGCGCTCAAGTTCCAGATAAATACCTCTTAAATAAGCTGCTTTCTGGGGGATTGATATCCCGGAAATTTTTTCCGCGGCTGTGGCAAAAGCAACGCTATAAGCAAAAGACGAATCCCCGGAAATACACTCTGCAAGCCGCAGCGCGTCAAAACAAGATTTACCTTCAAAAAGCTTCTCCACTCCCCGATGAGTAAACCCCAACCTAATCTCCAGGTTTACAATCGGCTCCCCAGCAACGCTGAAACGAAAATGGCCCGGGCCAATAATTCCGGCATGCACAGGGCCAACTGGAACTTCAAATATACCCTCACCCTCTACTCGATTAAATTTGTATTCGCTTAAATTCCCGGTCCCCATTTCCTTAAAATCTTTGCGCAAAGGAAAATTTCCTTTTGGCCAAACCTCATCGTGCAAATTCAGCCGCCTTAAATCCGGGTTACCTTTAGGCTCAATACCAAACATCTCCTGAATCTCGCGTTCAAAAAGGGCAGCTGAATATATGCTTTTAGCCAATGAATCAAAACAGGGATTTTCCTGTGGAATATCCATATTCACAATAACCCACTGTGCTTGCTTTAAATTCACAAACACAGCGTTAATCGCAAATGCCCCCGAAAACTCACGTTCATCAACCGCGAACAACATCATTACCGGAGAAGGAAGTATTTTATGTAACACCATCGCTGTATTCTTAAAAGCCTGCGGGCTGACTTTTATGCAAATTTCATCCAAATAATTCTGCGATATAAACAACGGGCTGAAATCCGGCAAACTCTTCTTTATACTAGAAATAACTTCTGAACAATCCATATCCAATCCCCTTTTATAAACACAAACCCAACTCCGGTTATACATATCAACAGGCCTAAAAACAAAAACGCAAGCTTTCCAGTTAACGGCTCGCCAGTCTTAGCCATCCCCTTAGGGAGATTACCAAAGAGCATCTTCCCAAAGTGATTGATGAATGCTCCAAAAATAACTGCTAGAAACAGTAACAATATCGCGCCAACTAAATACGAACCCTTGGTAAAAGCAGCGATAATAATCATCATCTCACTAATAAATATAGAAAAAGGCGGAAAACCTGTAAGCGCGAATATCCCCAAAAGCATCAGCATGCCAGTAAAAGGCAGGGCCTTAATTACTCCTCTAATAGCATTCATATTATGTTTCCTGTAAAAACTAACAATATTCCCCGCTCCAAAGAACATAAAAGATTTTGTCACCGCGTGGTTAAAAACATGCAGCAACGCGCCCGCGCAAGCCAAGGGCGTACCCAAACCAAAACCAATAGAAATTATCCCGATATGTTCAATGCTGCTATAAGCCAGAAGGCGTTTTAAATCTTTCTGCACTAAAATAAAACCACTTGATACTACCAAGGAAATCACGCCTAAGAGCATCATTAAATGCGCGAAATACGCGAAACCAACACCTTTAATTATGATGATACCGAATCTCAAAATCGCGTAAAGGGCGGTTTTTAATAAAACTCCCGATAAAAGCGCGCTAATTGGGGCCACCGCCTGGCTGTGGGCATCCGGTAACCAGGTATGCATAGGCGCAAGTCCAGCCTTGGTTCCATAGCCGACTAAAATAAAAATAAAAGCTATTTTGAGGATATTTTTATCTAATATATGCGCAACCGGCACCATATCCGACCAATTCAGGCTTTTGGTAAGCCCGGAAATTGAAAAAGCGTAGGAGAAAAGAATCGTACCCAAAAGCGCGAAAATTATTCCCACTGAACAAATAATTATATACTTCCAAGCAGCTTCAACAGACTCCTTATTATTGTAAAATCCTACCAAAAACGCTGAAATAAGCGTAGTCATTTCAATCGCCACCCAGAGCATCCCCAAATTATTCACTGCCGGAACAAAAAACATCGAACAACAGAATAAATTAAAAAGAAGATAATAAATCCTGGCTTTCTTCTCGGATATAATCCCTTTTTCTATGTCTTTTTTTATATACCCAACCGAATATAACGCACAAGCAAAAACAACAACTGCAATAACAAAAACAAAGAATGCGCTTAAGGTATCCAGGCAGATAAACCCTAAAAACGATCTGGTGGTTTCTGATAGAGCTATTTGCTTCAGAAGAATTACACTTAAAAACAAAACCGCCAGATAACCCGCACAATTTAATATACCCAAAAGCCTCTGCCCCTTAATCACTAAACATACTATTGCCAGTAATAGCGGAATCCCTAAAATAAAAAATATCTGCATTACTGAATCTCCGGTAAATTATCCTTTTAGGCGTGAAAGCTTATTCACGTCAATATGCGTAAAGAATTTGTTAATTCTATAAACAAAAAAACCCATAATCAAAACACTTACAAATACATCAAAAAATATGGCGATCTCAACAAAAAATGGCATCCCGCCTGAAACCATTGAGGCAAGCAAAAATATACCATTCTCCATTACTAATAACCCGATAATCTGAGCAAGCGCGGTCATTCTAAATATCATCAAAAATATGCCCGCTAGTACCACCAAGAAAGCTATTGCAAGTATGATGACTTTAACCGCGTCACTCGGACCAATTAAGCGCGCGCTAAAAACCCAAGATAAATAAGTGAACCCTAAAGCCCAGAATAAAGATAGCTGAGGGTTAATAAATAATCCCAACTCTTCAGAAGCTTTTATTTTTTTTATAGTCCGGTATAATAACTGCGGGATAAAAACTACTTTTAGAATAAATAGTAATCCCGCGACTACATACAAATCCAGTTGGTGTTCACGCAACGCGATAATAACTGTAGCCAAAAAAAGACAAAACGATTGATAACGAAAACTTCTAATTAAAGCTGGCGTTCTTTTAGCGATAACCATAAGATACGTCGAAACTAAAACTGCAAATAAAATTATAGATTGCATATTAAACTCCTAAAATCGCACATATAGTAGCGATAATCCCCAAAACAAAAGCAAACCCTAAAAAATCGGCTACCCGGAATAACCGCATCTTGGCAACCGAAACTTCCACTAAAGCCATGGCGATAACAATAATAAATATTCTTACCAAATACCATAAGCCCCAAAAAAATAACCCTTTTAAATTAACTAAATTTAAAGCAGCAATAGGAAAAATAATCTGCGCAATTAGGAAGAACCAAATCATTTGTTTTAAATACGAGGCCATCTCTATTAAAGCCAGTGATCTACCGGAATATTCCAAAACCATTGCTTCATGCACCATAGTCAACTCAAGATGCGTCTCTTGATTATCTACCGGCACGCGTGATGTATCGGCGATTGCAACTAGAAATAGGGCAATCGCGGCAACCAGAGAAGAAACAGATACCGCGTGCATGCCATTAAAAACAAAAATATTTGTTGATCCAAATTGTAAGAATATAGAAAATACTACCAAACAAAGAGCGGGCTCCGCTAAACTCGAAATAAACATCTCTCTGGATGAACCCATCCCGCCAAAAGAACTTCCGGTATCTAAGGCTGCCAGGGCGAGAAAAAAACGGCCTAAAGCCAAGATAAACATAATGGCTATGAAATCACCCATACGATACAGCGGACAAGATAAAATAAACACAGGCACTAATAATGCTGCAGTTAATGTTGAAGAAATCACGATAAAAGGCGTAACTTTAAATATCCAAGAAGCGGTTTCAGAAACTACCTCGCCTTTAGAGAACAGTTTTATGAGATTGTAATAAGGCTGGAAAACACTTTGGCCTTTACGCATCCTAAGGCTATTCTTGATCTTAGTAATCAACCCGCTTAAAAACGGAGCAACTACTATAAAAAAGATTAATTGCAATAAGATTAAAGTAATTTTCATTGTCTTAAAATTTATGCATAAATATAATTAATAACAGGAGCGCGGAAAAGATATACGCCAGATACAAATGGATGCTACCCGGCTGAATCCTGCGCATGGATTTTGCGCTTTTTATAATTACAGCCAGCAGTGGCTCATAAATGTATTTTCTAAACACCGGCGTTGTATGTGTATCATAAGAAAATGACTTAACGTGATAAAATGATTCTCTGATTTTCTGTGTTTTACGATAAGGCAAAAGAAAGAAACTAAAAGCAATTCTAAATGGTTTTGAAAAAGCTGTCGCGGTATATTCATTGCGCGAGTCCAATTTGTAGTAACCGCAATCCCAAGTCTTATAAATTACCGCTTTTTTTCTGCCCAATAACATGTAAAAAACAAAACCGGCAGTCCCCAGGATGATGAGCCATAACGCAAGCAAGGGCGTTGAAAGATAAATACTTTTACCTGCCTGCGGGCTTAGGGTGAAATTATTTAAAGAAAAACCCATATTGCTGATATCGATACCCAGAGCGCTACCGGAAACTTTCGCCAGCAATTTTATGATCAGCGCCGCGGCTAAACCAAAAATTACGGCAAAAAGAGCCAGAAAGAACATCCCTGCTCTCATGGATAAAGCAACCTCTTTTGCCTCTTGCGCGTAATGGCTACGAGGCTGAGCCAGGAAGGTTATCCCGAAGGCCTTAACAAAACAGGCAGCGGCCAGGCCGCTGGTTAAAACCAGCATGGCCGCGCAGATCCCCAGAAAAAGCTTAATCCCCCCCATGACATTAAGAGCTCCCAAAAAGAACGCCTGCAAAGTCAACCACTCGCTGACAAAGCCGTTTAACGGAGGCAAGGCCGAAATCGCCATGGCACCTAATAAAAAATAAGCCGCGGTATGCGGCATTGTTTTAATCAGTCCTCCCAATTTTTCAATATCCCTCGTTCCTGTGGCTTTATACACGCTACCGGCGCACAAAAACAGGAGCCCTTTAAAAATGGCATGATTTATTAAGTGATACAAACCGGCGATCAAAGAAAAAACGGCTAAATAAGGCAAATTCAGGCTAGCAAAAAACATTGCCAGCCCTACTCCCAACAGTATTATTCCGATATTTTCCACACTATGGTAGGCAAGTAATTTCTTTAGATCGTGCTCCATAAGCGCATAAATCACTCCTACCAGACAAGTTATCACTGCTAAGATTAAAATCAAGACTCCCCACCAAGAAGAATTTACACCCAACAGAAATATTACGAACCTTATTATTCCATATATCGCAGTCTTAATCATTACGCCTGACATAATGCATGAGATATGGCTAGGAGCCTGCGGATGGGCGTAAGGTAACCAGATATGCAAAGGAACAATACCGGCCTTTGTTCCAAAGCCCACTAAGAACAACAAAAAAATAATGTCTTTTGTCGGAGCCGGCATTGTAAGGCAAGCATTTTTTATAGCAAAGAAATCAAATGAATGCGCGTATTTATACATTATCATAAATGCTGCTATCAAGAACGCCGTGCCGATATGCGTCATGATAATGTAAATCGTGCCTGCCTGGATAGACTTCTCATGCGTGGTATCAAAAACCACAAAAAAATAAGAAACTAAAGACATAATTTCCCAGGCCACAAGAAATATCAATACGTTGCCTACGGTCACCACCGCTGCCATGGATAAAACAAAAACAGCCAGCAGAAACCAGGAAAGGATTATTTTGGCAGACGAGTACTCACCTTTTAAATAACCGAGAGAGTAAATAGCTGACGGGAGAGAAACAATAAAGATGACAAAAAGGAAGAACAGCGAAAGCGGATCAAATATAAAAAGCTGTTTCGGTAAAAGATCTAGCATTTGAACAGGATAACCTCTATAAAAAGAAAAAACCTTTGCCTGTAGATACAAACCAAGAACAAAGGTTTCTCGTTATTTTCTTAATCCAGACCCACCTTAAAACCCGGAACTATTTTTCTCTGGTAATTATATTATCACTTTTCTAACTAAAATCAAGAAAAATCGCCTTCGGCGATTTTCGCAGTGGTATGGCAAAGTGTTTTATACTTTCCTGTACCACAAGATAATTCGAATAACAATTTAGAAAACAGTTGAATATTGTTACTTCAAATCCTGTCCTAACTCAGAAATCTTACCCGTTGGGATTTCCTGCTCATAGGCCAGGCTCTCCAGAAATTCAAATGACGGCTGAGCGTAAACCTTATCTTTATCCCACAGCACTACCTTATTGCCCAGAAAAAATACTTTATGGGATGAAATTCCCACTCGGTTTGATTTTATTTTACCTGATTCATTTACCGGATATTCCCAAACTTCATATTCTTTACCGGTTATTATCACCTTGCTTTCCTTTTGTGGTACGCCAAAATCCCGGGTTACCTCTTCCTTAGACATTCCGTAAACCAAATTTTTATTTTCGCCTTCGTTAAAATCCTGAAAAACAAAAGCGCATCCCGATAAACCCAACAATAAAACCAAAATTATTATTTTTATATCTTGACCACTGGCTCCATTCATTCTAAATATCTTCCCTCTCTTCTACAGATTTAAAAATAAGGCGTAGGATAAAAATAATCCCCTTGAGCTATCCTACGCCTTTAGCCAAAATCCATTATGGTTTCAGCGTGGTAGGGGTAGGCTTTGCTTCAGAAGAAACCTGGGTATTGAAAGATATATCCTTCTGCGATGATTGAGGAGTTACTTGCGCAGATTGGACTTCTGTCTTTTGCGGGATTACCGGCGTGACCAGAGTTTTTTTCTTTCTTGCCATTTTCATTCACCTCCTTTACTTGTATTTTACACGAATTTGTTTTTCTGCCTGAAGCCAATTTTCCCAATCTTTACCAGAAGGCTTTCCTTTCCGCTCCCATATATGGTAAGCCGTTCCACTAATCATCTGCTGTATTTTAGCCTCATCAACCTTTGGAAAACTCCAGCTGGTTCTGACTTTAGAAAGATTATCAGATGCCATCACTTTCACCCCCCTTCATTTTAGCTATTTATCATTATTATTGCTCTTTTAATATTTTACTCTAACTCAAACGTAGCTCACCTTGCAATTTAATCTTTTATCTCTTTATTTTTAGAAGAAATTCCTTCTTGGGGTTTAAGATATACCTTTAATTTATCCCAGGTTTTTAACCCCACCTTACCATCTGCGTTAAGGTTATTTCGGATTTGAAATTCTTTTATGGACCGCTTAGCCTTAGGACCGATATTACCGTCAATTTTACCCTGGTAAAGGTTAGCATTTTTTAAGGCCTGCTGGATCTCTTGAGGCGAAGGTAAAGTTGCTAACTTAAGACTAGTACTTTCTGTAGATTTTGATACAGATACTGTAGGTACGTTTTCCGTTAATGAGGATTCTATTTTAGAAGTGGTTTCAAGAGAAGCCTGCTTTATCTTTTGATTGCATCCAAATACAAAAATCAACCCAATAATAAAAAGAAAGAAAATACTTTTGTTCATCTCAGTCTCCGAATTAATTTGCTTTCAAATATCCTGCTAATTTTTCTTTCGTATCTTTACCGACAACGCCATCTGCCTTTAAGTCATTTGCCTTTTGGAATTCCTTAATTGCCTTTTTAGTGCTCTTTCCAATTTTGCCATCAATATGACCGTTGTAAAAACCAGCGTTTTTTAAAGCAAGCTGAATATCTTTATGAGTTAAAGACTCTTTACCAGATTTATAAAGATACCCCTCATTACCTTGAGCACCTGTAACAACTACAGTAGAAGGTCCGCGCGAATCCACCTTGCCTTTTAAATAACCTACTGATTCCCGAGACTCGCCATTCTGCCCTTCTATGGTAGATTGCCTTTGCTCAATAGAATCAACTTTTGTCTCTAGGGTGCTTATTTTTGTTTCAAGATTATTTATTCTATTACTTGTAACTGTCGAACAGCCAGCAAGTAAGAAAGTTATAGGTATAACTGCCCACCATTTATCCCCCATCAAAAACCTGCCTTTCTCTTTTAAGATAATAGCGGCGGCTAATATGGCGATAACTAACCGCCGCTATCTATTTCGATTGCTTATTTAGCTGGTATTGCTTCTTGAACTGCTACGGTAATACTTTCTACATTTTGCTTTCCCAATACATTGGTAGCGTACTTCACTGCTACTTTATCTTGCGCCTTCAAATCAGAAAGCTTTAAGATAATATCTCCTTTGTTAATTTTTGTTTCAGATGCGATAGAAAACGTGGTATTCTCGTAGGTGCTGGTAACCATATCCTTTAGCTGCTTTACCACCACTTCGGATTTTACCAGGTCGACTGAAACCACCTCACCTGAAACCGAGGTAACTTGCGGTTCCACCTTTTCTTGAGCAAAAACTGGCACAATCACCCCCACCAACCCAACCACTACTAAACATATCACAGCAAACCTCATTACTTTAACCATCCTCTTCACCTCCTTTCGCATATTTTAATTCTATTTTTTTGATTCATGTATTCCAAAATTAATTTTGCATAGCTTACCCTTACCAACCTAATTTAACACTTTAATAATTGCAGCAGTCAATTTGCCATCTTTTTCTTTTAGATAATCCATAATAACCTTGTTCCCTGACTTAATATCAGAAAGCTTTACGTCTTTACCAATCT
>JAPLLY010000037.1 GCA_026387315.1 Candidatus Omnitrophota bacterium | reverse complement strand
ATCTGGGGCAGGCTCATATTCTGTTTACCCAAGAGTATAATCTGCCCGGTCTTATCATCATAGAAAGCGCCTTTGATTTCGCTTAAGTTAGTAAGAAGCTGAGCGGTTTTGGAGAGGGAGACCCCGCCGTAGTTGGCGCCGAAGATGGCCGGGTCGGCGTAGATGTTGGAGCCGAGATTAGCTAAACCAGAAGTCGCTGTATCATAGCCCATCTTTGCTATATTTGAAATAGTCGGACTCAATAAACTCTTTGCCACATAACGTTCCATATCAGCACCCACAGCAGTACTTAAATCACGAGGTTTCATTACATCTAACCAACCAGGAGCTTTTAGGGGGATAGCTTTGGAGAGAAGTCCTCCTGTAAGAGCACTGAAACCAGCTGAAACCCCAACTTTTAATGGATCTACTTCTCCTGTTGTTAACCATTGTTTTGAAAATGATGAGATACCACCGCTAACTGCTCCGCCAAGCCACGGATTAAGTGTAACTCTCGCAGCTAACGTTCCAACAGCATTAGATACTCCACCTATCGCTCCTGCATTATTTATATCAGCGTAATCACCACCTGCCTTCAAAGCAGACATTGCTTCGTTATACCAACCCCAGGCTACAGAGGCTATAACAGCGGCAACGATAAGCGGGATAACCTTGCCGTCGGGATCTTCAAAATTGACTGGGTTATTGTTGCAATAAGGATAGGGATTTTTAGTCTGAGGGATTATACTAAAACCAGGATTGGAATCTTTAGTGATAAATCTTCCTAAAGCAGGATCATAATAACGGTTCCTTAAAAAGATTAGGCTTGTTTCGGTATCTAAGCATTCTCCGACATAGGTAAACTCATTTAGCTTTGTTTCGGTCTTAGAGGAAATTTTTCCAAAAACATCATAAGTGTATTTATTTAGAATATTGCTATTTGTATCTGTAATTTCAGTAACGCTTCGATTCGGCCTGTCATATATATAAAAAGAAACATCTCCTCCCGCTGCGTAGCTATTTGCTAAATAGGCCGTTGCAAAAAATAAGATTATTAAGAGATTTAACTTGCGCATATTTATTTCTTCTTATGCTTTTTATACCACATCTTTGCACCGATATTTAAGATAACTATGCCTGTAATAAAACTGGCTGTCTTTAAGATAAAAATAGCTATAGCCATTTTACTAAATAAAATAGCCATGGCGCCTACACCCCAAAATATTAGGCATATAGATAAAAATATAGCCAGAATAATTAGAAAATCATACCAGTTAAATGGCATATTTGGGTCTATAGCTAAAATATCACCAATAAGATAGCCATCATTCTGGACATGGTACCTGAATGGGCCTGTTGAATAGGATTTATCTTTTGGCCATGGTTCAATGTCTGATTGCTGGATTTCTTTCCAGTGATTTATTATATAGCGACTAATAATAAATATAAGAAACAGATAGGAAGAAAATCCATATATAAAAGCTACGCCGAATAATACAAAAAGATTTACTTTTTTAGTAATATAATTGTAAGTATTATAATGCGTTAATAATTTTATCAATGGAAAAACTAAAATTGATAGAAAAAGAATAGAACCAGTTATTATGGCTATTTTTTTAATTGTTTTTGAGGTCTTTAAAAATGTTAGTACTTTTCTTTCTTCCTCTGTAAGCATTGCTGTTGTCCTTGAACAAAGCCAACTTTCTCCGAAAGGATTGGGTGGCTTTATGGCTATTCGTAAGGTTGCGAGTAGACTTCCCATGGCTATTACTAAATAAACCCACAAAACATTTAATTTATAATAATCACGAAAAATACCATATAAAATTAGATAAAAAAATGGAACTAAAATAAACAATATCCACGATTGTCCATAGACTAACATTGAGCTATAGAAAAAAGGGGGGTTTTTGATGCTCGAGGTCTTCCTTATCTGTTTTTCTTTTAGTGTCACTCTATTATTCCTTTCCAATTAATGGGGTCAGAACTATTTTCTATAAAATAAATCTGACCCCGTTTCTCTGACCCCGTTTCTTGTTTCTTGTGCTTTCCATCTTCACTCTGGAAACTGTCTTCTGTTAAGATTGCTTCGAAAATAATGGGACCGTTTCTATTTTACCCCAGACCGTTTCTCATATTCCAAGAACAGATAAATTTCACTTTTTCCCTCCTCTCGCATACCCCCAACCCCCACAACCTCCAGACACTTTCCATGCTAATCGGAAAAGTGTCCCTACGTCGTGCTGTTTGCTCCACATACTGGGATAGGACATTGTCCTGTCCTGCAAGCGTTTTCTATATCCATATCCCACTGTTTGGGATTATTCTTTATGTATTCACGGATACGGTTTAACGATGTTTCATTATGAATGACGTGGTCGTAAAATGAACGCTGCCACGCGAAACGTATATCTCCAAATTCAGACCGTATACGTTTTATCATTACGCCCTTAAACGATTTTATAATCTGTGATAACGAAACGCGCTGCGTAGGGACAGAACATTGTTCTGTCCCTACGGGCGATATTACGATAATCCCATGTATATGGTTTGGCATAACCACCCATTCATCCATTCCTACGCCAGGGTAATATTTGGGGATATCTGCCCAATAAATGGCTGCAATGGCGCCATATTCGTTCAATACCATTGCACCATTTTCTATCTTTCCAAACCATTCTCCGCGGCCCTTCGTGCATATAGTAACAAAATAGTACCCGCCCTGCGAATAATCATATTTTTGCAAGCGGTTTGTTTTTCTCTTTTGCATATTTAACCCAACTAGCCACTGCCGTAAACCTTGCAATACCGGTATTGTGTCTCATTTAGAACTCCTCTTGGCTTAACCTGTCTAAGCCATAACGGTAAATTTTGGTAACGTGCCGGGAGGCGTCTGTTTCCATAATCACCTGCGTCGGGTTTCGGAGTATGTCATTGATGCAATAGGTAGTCGCGCCGTTTACGGTTTTAGAGACACGGTTGCCGTCGCCGTCATAGCCGTATTCAACCGTAGAGGCATTATCCTGGTAACGGATGAGCCGGTTGTCGTAATCGTAAACGTAAGTTGCTGTCTTCTGCGCCGATACCTTTTTAATCAGGTTGCCGGACTTATCGTAAAAGAAAATCTCGCGGCCGGCGCGGATAAGCCGGTTATCCGTGTCGTATTTATAATTTGTCGTGCCTTGGGACGTAACCATCTTAGCGCGGTTGCCGCTCTTGTCGTATTCATAAGTTACTGTGCCCCGCTCATCAGGATAAGCCACAGTCTTCAGGCGGTTTAATTTATCGTAGGTATAAGTAGTGGTTTTTGCGCCGGCAAGCGTAGTTTCCAAACAAGAGGTAATATTGCCGTTGGCGTCGTATTGATAGTGGTAAGTGGAGATAAGGACGCTGGCTTGCCCGCGGTTACCCACATCAGTAATTCTTTTCGCGCTATCGTAAGTGTAAGTGGTGGTTACGGTGTTAGGAAGGGCCTTGGTATGCAGCAGCCCTGTGTCGGTATAATAGGCGTAATTAGTCGTTCCGGTTGAATCAGTAACGCTGATTAATTTATTATCGTTATTATAGGCGTAGCTTACCAGGGAATGGCCGGGATACTCTATCTTAATGATGTTGCCGCTCTTATCATAGGTATAAATGACCGGATTGATATTAGGAAAACATACCGCCACCAGCCGATCCTGGCTGTCATATACATATTGGGTGGCGCCGGTTTTATCAGTCATTTTAACGCGATTGCCGTTATTATCGTAGGTATAGGATACGCTGTTTCCATCCGGATAATAAATCTGGGCGAGCCGGTTTAATTTATCATATTCGTATTCAACAATATCTCCGTTAGGGGTAAGCCTGCGCGCTAAATTGCCGTTCTGGTCATAGGCGTAGGCCTTGGCGTAGGATTCGGCAGTGATGATGCTTAACCGGGCCTTGACAATCTTTTTTTGCGCCTGGTCATCGCTATTGGTTATGGTTATATCGGCCAGATATGGGCTTTGGCTTGAGGTAAGCCCACTGGCATTAACCGAAACATTTACGGTATCTTTTCCTGTAGTAAGCGAACCGGAAACCCTGTCTATGCTCAGCCAGGATGCGGCTGTGTCTATAGTATAATTTAATGCCCCCTCTGCTCCGTTTGAAATCTTAAAGTTTTGGCTGGCAGGGTTGCTGTTCCCTTCCACGGTGTAAAATACAAGGCATTCAGGCGTAGCGACAATCTTAGACAGGGCCCAGGCTTTGATCGGCAGCAAAAAGGTAGCTGCTATTATCAGGCAGAGATACGCTTTTTTCATATTATTTAGGATTCTTGGACGAATGGGTGTTATTTTTCATCCTCTCCATTTTTGCCTTTAATCTTTCCTTTTTCGCCTTTACCTCTAAAGGAATCTCTTTAACTAAGGTATTTACCGATTCTGGCCTCTGGATATCTTTTCTCTTCCAACCTAATCTTGCCGCCCCTGAAGAAACAACCGTGGCCGGGAGCGGTTCCGCAACCCTTAAGATAGATATACGCCTACCAGCTGAATTTTCCTGTTGAAGGTGAGGCTGGTTTAACTTAAGGTTATCGGATTCTTGCTGTTCTATTTGTATATCAGCGGTTAAAGAGTCTGGGGCAATAGTCTCCTGTTCTATTGAGTCATTTATCCCGGAAGGTTCCGCGGATAATAATCTAACATACACAAAAACAACGGATATAAAAAAAATTATGAAAATAACTTTGGCTTTAGGTTTAAGCATATCATTCCCCTTTAATCTTAAGCAGCAGTTTACTCTTTAAGCCAATGCCAATGCTTGTGCCTGTGGTATGCGACCAGATAAAAACCTGATATTGTTCGCCTTTATATTGCCTCTGGTTGGGGATAGAGATTATTACGTCAGTTATGGCGGATTCATTGGGTTTTATCCCCTGAAAATCTGTTTTTTCCAGCTTTATCCAGGATAAATCAGGGATAGACTTGAAAGCCGGTTTTAATTCTTCGGCGGCAGGAAGCAATAACTCTACCTTTAAATCCACCGCTTGTTTGCCTGTATTCATCACTGCCAAGGGCAGGCCGGCTGTTTCTTTTGTGCTATAGGCCTGGCCTATCTCTAAATTCTCCAGGGTTACTTCGCTAAAAGTAGTGCTTAGCCCGCCGGCCTCAGCAAGAGGAATACAGATATACGCAAGCAACAACAAAACCACTGTTAATTGAATAAGTCTTATCATAAGTTTTAAGTAATAGTTTGTTTATATAAGCAGGCGGATGAAGTTATTTATCCCGCCTGCTTATATAAACCGCATACAATTGAATACTTAACCTGCTTGGGCAGTAACCATAACTACTATACTCTGCTCAGTGCTAACCGTAGTGGCGGTAGGCGCCTTAAACTGGAACCAGAGTTTTCTGGCCGCGTTATAAGGCACGCTTACTCCGGTCTGATCGCCGGCAAACTTTGTGGCAGAAGAAGCCACAGCCGTAGTTGACAAGGCGTAGTTAGCCTCACTCCAGGTAATCCCTGTTCCATCAGCATCAAAAACAGCGTCAAGCACATAGGTCTCAGCGCCTGCGGCAGCCTGGGATGCGGTCCAGCCAGAAGGATTAGCCAGAGAAAGCGAATAGGTCTCGTTAATTCCGCTGCTGTTGTTAGTGACGGTAACCGCGGCAGTTGAAACTTTTGTGCTGCCTGCGGCTACTGAACCAAGCGCAAGGGTATCCTCGGTAATATTGACGCTTAAGGTAGATGTAACGGTTACCTTAACTGCCACTGTGTCTGATTGCGTT
Organism: Candidatus Omnitrophota bacterium; assembly: GCA_026387315.1. Classification (GTDB taxonomy): domain Bacteria; phylum Omnitrophota; class Gorgyraeia; order Gygaellales; family Profunditerraquicolaceae; genus UBA6249. The sequence continues at coordinate 12,529 of JAPLLY010000037.1, read as the reverse complement.
GCTTCTGCTTCAGCTACTGCAGAGCAGCTCAACATTACTACTAACAACACCATTGCTAATCTTAAAGAATTATTCCTCATCTATTTTTACCTCCTTTCCCATTTTCTATTTTCTTTTCTAAGGTATTTGACAGCTTATAATCAGAGAAATATTTTGCTCCTCCTTTCTTTGTGTAATTGTTGGCGATTTAAATTGCAGGTATAAAGACCTTACCCCGGACCTAGGGACAGCCACGCCGTTAGCAGTGGACTGGCTGTAACTAAAGACGGTATTGGTCGCTTTCTTAGATTCTGTAGCAATTACATCTTCATTAGCCGAGATATCCTGGTTGAAATTATTCCGCTGGGGTAACTCATTGGCATTGCAAAAAATCCCGCTTAGGACGTATTTTTCCTGCCCAGGGGTTGTAGAGGCTGTCCAGCCAGGAGGATTGATAAGCTTTAATTCAAATGTCTCAGGCCCGCTGCCATCGTTGGTAACAGTTATTTTATTTGCCTGGGAGAGGATGACCGTGCTATTTGCCGCCACTGAACCGATGCTCCACAATTTAGGATTAACTGAAATGGATAGGGTCTGCGCAACGATAATCCAGGTGCCTTGTTGGGTCAAACTAACCAAGGCATTCACATCGTCTGTGGCGGATAGATAAGTCTTTTTTATCCCGATAAAGGGCGGCTTGAAAGTAATTGACCAGTTAACGGTTAAAGTGTTAGTTGAGCCAGATATTGTAGTAGAGACGCAGTTTAGTTTAGCGTAGGAATTCTCAATTATACTGCTTGAGCCAGGGGCAAAGCCGCCTAACCAAGCAGAATTGGCGTCATTCTTAAGGTAAAGTTTATTGGTGTTCTGGTCGTAATAAGCGTAGAAACAATTCGTGCCATCAGTTGAGGTATTAATCAAAAGATAGGCATACTGCAGATTCTGCCAACTGTCTGGGTCAGAATAAGTGGCAGTAAAACTTTGCGCTGTATTTACCTGGCCTATGCCTGAAGAGGGGGTGATTGTCCCCAGCGCAGGTGAGCGATTCACTGTCCAGTCCCCTTTCTTAGTCCAGGTTACAACACTACCGCTATCGTCTTTGGCATAAAGATAGCTGTTGTAGGCCTTACCGGAATACGTGGCTTTAAAAGTAATATTCCAGTTTACGGTTAAGGTATTTGCAGAACCTGAGATAGTGCTAGATTTGCAATTTAGTTTGACCTGGGAATTCTCAACTATGTTACCTGACCCGGGGATATATCCGCCTAACCAAGCAGAGTTGGCGTCATTGCGCAGGTAAAGCTTATTGGTATTCTGATCGTAATATAAATAAACGGTATTAGTGAGGGTTGTGGAATTGATGTTGATTAGAAAGCAGGCCTCTTTTAGATGAGTCCAACCACTTACATCTGAATATACGCAGGTAAAGGCCTTAGCTGTATCAGGGGCGGAAGAACCGCTGGAAGGAGTGATCGTGCCTAAGATAGGAACTGCTGCCAAGGCAACTTTAGCCCCAAGGCAAAAAAACAAAACCAAACCTCCTAAAATTATTCCTTTATTTGGCTTGGCCTCTTTCATCCGCGATTATCCTTCTACCTAAATCCGCGTTAACCTAGTCCCGCAGCTTAATTTTAAAGATAGTATAACATATGCGAGCTAATTTGCCAATTTTATTTTGCCTAGTGTTTTTTTTCAAGTGTTAATTTTTTTCATTAACCAGGCCATGTTCTTACCCAAAACGCTCATCGTGTTTAAACCCTCCTGGTCATTGGTTACTTCCCCGATTTCGCGGCCGATTCCCAGATTCCAATATGAAGCCCCCACAATGATCATTTCGCCGATGGTAAAAAAATGATTTATGGAATCAAAAGCATGGATCGCCCCTCCCCGCCTGACCGCTACCACCGCCGCCCCTATTTTACGTTTAAACAAATTATTATTGGCCCGGCTGACCATACCTGCTCTTTCAATCAAGGCTTTGGCGCCAGCGGTGCAATCAGCAAAATATGTCGGAGAGCCGATAATTATCCCGTCTGCCTGCGCCATCTTGGCCACATATTCATTAACCAGGTCATCAGTTATCGCGCATTTATTATTCTTAGTAATCAAACATTGGCCGCAAGCAATACACCCGCAGATTCTTTGCCCGGCCAGCTGGATAAGCTCGGTCTTAATCTTTAAGCTTTCTAGCTCCTTAAAAACCTGTTTGATCAGAATCGCGGTATTCCCATCCTTACGCGCGCTGGCGTTAAATGCGATTACTTTCATTCTCTAGCCCCTCCTGTTTAACTACACAAAAGTAGGGGAGGTTTAAACCTTCTCTACTTTTGTGTAGTTTTATATAATTGGCGGCGCTGTTCTTTAATCTGCTCATTAGCCAAATATTCATCGAAGGTGGTGCTGATGCGATCGATATATCCTCGGGGGGTAATTTCAATAATGCGGTTGGCTACCGTCTGGACTAGCTCATGGTCATGAGAAGAAAAAAGAATCGTCCCTGGAAATTTATCCAGGCCCCGGTTTAAAGCGGTGATCGACTCTAGGTCCAAGTGGTTAGTCGGTTCATCTAAGATAAGTACATTAGGCTGGGTAACCATCATCCGGGCAAACATACAACGCGCCTTCTCTCCACCGGATAAAACATTTACCGGCTTTAACGACTCTTCTCCTGAAAAAAGCATACGCCCTAAAAAGGCGTGAATAAATTCATTTTCAGTGTTAGCCGAGAATTGCCTGAGCCAATCCGCGACGCTAGCTTGTGAATTAAAAAACGCGGAGTTGTCCCGGGGATAATACGCCCGCCGCGTAGAAACACCCCATTTAAAGCTTCCACAATCGGCGCCAGATTCATTCATCAAAATTCCAAAAAGCATAGTCTTGGCCAAATCATTGGGCCCCACAAAAGCCACCTTATCGGCCTTATGAATAGTAATATTAAGCCGCTCAAACGTTACTTCCGCGTCCAGCTTTTTGAATAAATTATTTATGCTTAAAAGATCATTACCAGCCTGGCGCTCCGGTTCAAAATTTATATAAGGGTATTTACGCGAAGAGGGCCCGATATCATCTAAAGTAAGTTTTTCCAGAATTTTTTTACGGCTGGTTGCCTGGCGCGCTTTAGAGGCGTTATTGGCAAAACGCATGATAAAATCTTTTAAATCTTTACGCTGTTCTTCAATTTTCTTATTGGATTCGCCGCGCTGACGGGCGGCAAGCTGGCTGGCTTCCGACCAAAAAGTATAATTACCCGGGTAAAGCCGGATTTTGCAATAATCAATATCCGCGATATGGGTGCAGACTTTATCCAGAAAATGCCGGTCATGCGAGGCCACGATAGCCGTATTCTGGAATTCACAGAGAAACTCTTCCAGCCACAGGCATGACTCCACATCTAAATGATTAGTCGGTTCATCCAGCAGTAGAATATCCGGATTGCCGAATAATGCCTGAGCTAATAATACGCGCACTTTTTGCCCGGCTTCCAATTGAGACATCCGCGCGCCATGCAGCGACTCCTCAATCCCCAGATCACTTAGAAGTTTGGCGGCATCAGACTCCGCGTTCCAGCCCCCTAGCTCGCTAAACTCCTCTTCAAGTTTTGAAGCGCGCATTCCATCCTCATCGGTAAAAGGAGTTTTGGCATAAACCGCTTCCTTTTCTGTCATGATTTCATAAAGCCGCTTGTGCCCCATGATCACCGTAATTAAAACCGTATACTGATCAAAAGCAAACTGATCCTGCTTTAAAACCGAAAGCCGCTTACCCGCGGGGATAGCCACTTCTCCGGCAGAAGAATCAATTTCTCCGGAAAGGATCTTTAAAAAAGTGGATTTACCCGAGCCATTGGCGCCGATTAAACCATAGCAATTGCCGGGAGAAAAAACAATATTTACTTTAGTGAAAAGTTTGCGCTGCCCGAATTCTAAAGATAGATTACTTACGGAAATCATGATTTAGCTCTTCGAATAAAGGGGACGGTTCTATTTTTCCTTGATTTACCTGTGTAGACCTACGCGGTCTACATATATGTAGACCGCGTAGGTCTACGTGGTTCGTGGGAATAACGGTATTAAAAAATAGAACCGTCCCCGTGATTTTCTTAAATATCAAGGACTTCAGAGGAAACGGTCCTATTGTTTCGTTTTTCTTTCTTAAACATTTTGTTTCCTTAGAGTAAATCAGCAATAATTGAGAAATGTTTATCTAATGTGAGAATTACTGCTTTGTTTTCTTTAGCGAGAACTGCTAAATAACAATCAATTAGCGATAAGGTCTTGCCTTGCTTTTTAAGTTTATTTGCTAAAAACCCTGCCTGTTGCCAGGTAGATTCACTTTCCTTGAGAATCTTCGCTACTAAAGCTAAGTCCATGATAAGCGCGGTTTCTTTCTCAGATCTAACCCCTTGAATCAATTCGGCCAAGACGAGTTGACAGGTGGCAGCGGTATTAAGGAGTAGGGCTGATTCTATCTCTTTAGTTATAGGGTGGGAGGTTTTTTTGAGATACTCTATCCAGGCAGAGGTATCTATAAAAACTAATTTATCGGGCATTGTGGCGTGCCTCCAAGATTGTCTTATCAAAAGAAAAATTGCCTCTTAAAAGGTCTATTTTTTTTAGTCTCTCTTTTCTTAGGAATTCCTCAATAGCAATTCTTACTGCTTTACTCTTATTTTTTAGATGGGTAGCAGTAAGTAGATGTGTTAATTCCTCTTTTTCTAAGTTTACAGTTGTTCTCATCTCTATCACCTCCAGATAAATTATACAATAATAATCATAATTAGTCAAGTTTTTTTATGATTTTTTAGACATAACTTTTACTAAAAAGGTACACATTTCTACCTTGAGGCGGGGACACTGTCCCAATTGCTTCGGAAAGTGTCTCTTCTACGATATTTACTCTAGTGAAAAGTTTACGCTGCCCGAATTCTAAAGATAGTTTAAACCTCCCCTACTGTTTTAGGGAAAAATAGAACCGTCCCCTTTATTTTTTATCGATAATTACCAAACCCCAGCGGAATAGGAAAATCCAAACCCCGTAAATGCGCAATCACCGCCTGCAGTTGGTCTTTTTTGGCTGAACTAACTTTAATCTTCTCCCCTTCGATTTGAGTCTGTACTTTGGCTCCTAAACCTTTGATTATACCGGTTAGTTCTTTTGCGCGTTCCTTATCAATCCCCATACAAATTCCAACCTCCTGACGCAGATAACCCTCAAAAGCCTTTTGAGGTTCACCAAATTTAAAGGACTTGATAGAAACCCCTCTTTTTGCCAAACGCAGGGTTAAAATATCCGTTAGCGCGCGCAGCTTAAAATCATCGTCTGCAACTAAGATGATTTTCTTTTCTTTGCGGTCAAAAGTAATAGAAGCCTTACTATTTTTAAAATCGTAGCGCTGGCTTAACTCTTTATTCGCCTGATTTACCGCGTTATCCACTTCCTGCAGGTCAACTTCAGAAACAATTTCAAAAGAAAAATTTGCCATCTTCCCCTTCTCCTTAACCTTTTTCTTGCTTTGTTTTAAATCAAAGGGACGGTTCTATTTTTCCTTGATTTACCTGTGTAGACCTACGCGGTCTACATATATGTAGACCGCGTAGGTCTACGTGGTTCGTGGGAATAACGGTATTAAAAAATAGAACCGTCCCCTAGTTTCACATTTGCCCTTTTTTACAGGCATTCAAAAAAGCCTCTACTACGGCCGGATCAAACTGTTTACCGCTCTGTTGGATTATTAACCTAATCGCTTCTTCACGAGATAAAGTTTCCCGATACGACCGGTTGCTAGTTATCGCGTCAAAGGTATCGGCAATGGAGATTATCCGGGCAATCAAGGGAATACTCTCGCCTTTAAGCGCGTCGGGGTAACCTGAGCCATCATACTTTTCATGATGATATTTCACTCCTAGAATCGACTCATAAAATTCGTTTACCTCGCTTAATATTTTAGCTCCGATATAAGGGTGTTTCTGCATCTCTTTACGCTCATCTTCGTCAAGCACGCCATTTTTATTTAAAATCGACTCGGCTATGCCAATTTTACCTATATCATGAAGTAAAGCCGCGATGCGCAAATCCTCAAAAAACTTAACAGGATCTGTTCCGTAAATTTTCCCCGTGGCTTTAAGTTCTTCTGCCACCACTAACGCGTATCGCGTAACGCGTTTAGTATGGCCCTGAGTATAGGGATCTTTGGCTTCGATAGCGGAACTAAGCGCGAAAACAGTTTGTAAAAAAAGGTCTTTATTTCTTAACAGCTGTTCGTTAAGCCCCTGGAACAAAGAAGCATTCTGAATAGCCATAACCACATCCGAAGAAAGAACAGATAAGAATCCCAATTCCTCATCCGTAAAATCCTGCCTATCCATTTTTCTACCCAGAAATAAAGCAAAAATAAGTTTCTCCCGGAAAAAACCCGGAATACAGGCCATGGCATTATAGAGCACGAATTGATCCTTTATTTTTTCCTGAAGTTGGCCGCCCATATTTCCAATATGGCTAAAGAGAAGATAATCCGCTTTTATAATTTGGGAATGCATCTGCGTAAAATAGTTGATTACCGGATTTTCATTCGAGATCCTGGTAAATCCCTTAGGAATTATTAATCCTGGCTTACCTTTTGAAGTATGCGCTACGTAAGCATTCCGGGTTTGGTCATAAAGCAGAAGGCTGGCATGTTCTATACGTAAAAACCTTACGGTACTCCTTAAAATCAGCTTAACCAGCGTATCCACATTATGGATAAGAATCATCCGCTTAGCTGCTTTTTCCAATTCCTTGCGATAATCCGACTGTGTGTTTAGCATTGATAAAATTAACCTTTTAACCCCCGAGGTTAAGACGAATTTAATCCAAATAAACCTCGGGGGTTGTGGGGGTCATTTAACCCCCGAGGTTAAGACGAATTTAATCCAGGTAAACCTCGGGGGTTGTGGAGGTAAATTTTATTGACCGTTGAGGATATATTTCTTTATTTTAGCGCGCAGCTCATCCAGGTCAACGGGCTTAACTAAATAATCCCGGGCTCCTAAGGCCTGCGCCTCGTTTTCCGATAACTCATCATCCTTGCCGGTTATCATCAGCGCCTGGATCCCGGAATCAATTTCTTTCATTCTTCTTAAAACCTCAAGTCCGTCGATATCCGGCATCTTCAAATCCAGAAAAACCCAGTCAGGCTTAATCAGGCTGAACATCTTTAAAGCTTCCTCCCCGCAAGTTGCTTTCTGGGCTTCTAAACCCAGGCGCTTAAGAAAATCACAAAGAAAACTTCCTACTTCTACCTCATCATCAACCACGAGTATTTTCATCCTTTTTGCCTCCATTTTACGGTAAATCCCGGGGACGGTTCTCTTTTTTCTCGTTTAACCCCAGAATCGCGGGGACGGTTCTCTTTTTTATATTATAAAAAAGAGAACCGTCCCCTAGTTTCTAACATTAGGTTACTTGCCTCTTGGGCAGCTCTATAAAAAAGTCCGTTCCTTTTAGATACGCGGAAACAAACCGAATCTTACCCTTATGATTCTCTTCAATAATCCTTTTTACCACATAGGCGCCAATACCGGAACCGGATTTATATGATGATTTTGTAGTAAAGAACGGAGCGAATATTTTATGTTTATCCTCTTCCTTTATCCCAATGCCGTTATCGGATATTTTGATCACATAACGATCTTGTGTGTGCGTAAGATTTAATACCACCCTGGGCAGGAAAGATTCCTGATCTTGTTGACTAAGTTGAACCTGCATTTCTTTAGTCGCTTCATAGGCATTATCCAGCATATTATAGACCGCCTCGATGATCTGCGATTTAATACCATAAATAATATCATCAGTTCCTAAGTTAATCGTAATGGGCAATTGCGCGATTTCATGCTTAATCATCAGCAAATTATATGAAAGGTCAGTGGCTTCTTTTAAAGAAAAGGCTGTGAAAAAATTCTCTTTCTTTTCCACCTTGGCAAAATCTAAAATTCCCTTGATGATGCCATCTGTTCTTTTTACATTCTCAATAAGCGAACGGGCTATTTTTGCCAAATAATCAAATGTCTTTTTTAATTCCGGGTCTTTCTGGATTAGCTCCGGATACTTAGCGCTAAAATCCTCAATTTCGTTTTTTAACTCGCCGCTGGCCATAGAAAATTGATTGAGCCGATTCTTAATCTGATGCGCCACGCCATCCGCCATCCCGCCTATGGAAGCAAGCTTTTCCGCGGCAAACATCCTCTCCTGTGAATCTTTTGTCTCTTCAAAGAAGATGCAGTTTTCAATCGCCAATGCCGCCTGGCGCGCAAGGATTTTAAAGACATTTATATCCTCCTCGGTGTAAGACTGGGTATTTGTCTTTTCACCTAAGAGCACAAAACCAAGAAGTTCATCTCCAATAAATGCCGGAATAACCACCCTAGACTTAAAAATTATATCCGGAGAACTTCTTACCTGCATAGGCGCTTCTTCAAGAATAAAAGGTTCGCGATTTTCCTTAAGATAACCGATAAAGGAATGCTCCGCGTTAAAACTCCGGATAGGTTCTCCAAGAGTAGATTGGCCGCGTATCGATTCTAATTGATACAGCTTGCTCTCCTTGTCTAAAATAAAAATTGCCGTAAAATTAAGCCGGATCGCGCTTTTTAAGATATAAACAATGAGTTTAGATAACTTTACCAGGTCATGTTCAATAGCCATACCATTTGCCGCCTGTAAAAGTATTCTCTGGTAACGCAGTTGTTGTTCCAAAATAACTGCTTCTGCTTTCATTTGCAGAAAACGGTAAATAAGCGGCCCCATTGTCGCGAAGACAACCGCAAGAGAAGTAGCAAGTAACCCTGAACCTGTGCGATGAAGCACAATAAAAGGTATGCCTAAAACAACGGTATAGACTGCAAGGAATATTCCCGCGCGAGTAAAAGCAACTCGTATATCCATAAGCCGGTATTTAAGGATGGCATAAGACATAATTAAAGGGTATAAACAAACAGTAAAATTTCCTAAAGGATAAATATTAAACCCGAAGACAGGTAGAAAAGAAGTGGTTCCGCCTCCATAGCCAATAATAGTAGCAAGAAAGAAATATTTTATCTGATCTCTTCTAATTCCTGATTCCTTCCTAAAGCCCTTGAATAACTGATAATGAGTAAATATTGCGGCGAAAATCCACAAAAGAACAAAAATGGTGTATAAAACTGTTGGCGGGCGGCCGTCGTAATAAAATGAATTAAAAACTTGTTCTACCTTTTTTATAAACAAACTTGTAAAATTCAAGCATAAAAATAAGATACCCATTAAATAACTTAATATAATCGGCCTTTTTTCCTCTTTCTTTAAAAAAACATAAACAAAATGTAAAAATAATACAGGTATAAATATTATTCCAACATGTGTCAATCGCCACCAAAATAATGCTATATTTGCATCTTTAACCAAAGCGATTTTAGCCAAACTCGATTTATTAAATTTTTAGGGTTTTTTGAATAAACAAAAATACCCATTATTGAACTAGTGATTCCGATAAACAAACCCGATAAAGCAAATGCATTCATTTTTTAATTTATTATTTTTAAGCGAGGGATTTTATAAGAAGACAATCTATCCCTTAAAAAACTCCTCAATTGTCTTATATTAAACTTTTCTGGATTTTTAACGTAAATTTCTGCATTTAAAACATTGCCCCAGATTTCATCAGCCATTACATTAATCTTTGTTTTAATAACACCTAGGAAATGATCTATTGTATTTTTTACTTCAACTAAATCTACCATATTACTACCAACCTTAGTTGTTTGTTTTTTTAATCCTGAAAAATATAAAAACCCTTTCTCATCAAAATAACCATAATCACCGCTATAACACCAACCATTTTTTAAAACATCTTCTGTTTCTCTTGGTTTATTATAGTACCCCTTCATCACAGTTGGACCGCCAACAACAATTTCTCCAATCTCTCCCGGTTTTTTCTCGTTACCTTTTTCATCAACAATTTTTACTTTTACGCCAAAACCTATTTTCCCTAAAGCTTCTGGCCTATTTCCTAAAATAGGATTACATACTATTGGCATACATTCAGTAAGACCGTATCCTTGACGTATTTCCCATCTAAAATTTTCTTTAATGGAAGAAAAAAGATCCAAGGGTAAAATATCGCCACCTGAAATGATACAAGAAACTGTATTTAATTTGAAATTAGTTTTGTTAAAGTTTTTTAACAGATTTAAATAAAAGACTGGGACTGAAATTACAACATTTATTTTATTTTTATCTATTTCTTCGAAAACCATTCTATGATTAGGATTACGCAGAATTATTATGGTACCGTTGGTGAAAAGAGGCACAATTATACAGCCCATAAAAGGAAAAATATGAAACATAGGCAACATTAAAAGAGTTTTTTCCCTTCCTTTAATTTCAACTGTATGCACATAACCTTCTGCACCTGCTCTATAATTTCCATGCGTCAACATAGCCCCTAAAGGATAACCATATCCTCTGTATGTATAATTTATACTTGCTACCGTGCTATCATCCGCTGGAAAAGTTGTTTCCAATCCAGAAGTTTTTTTAATTAAATCATTAATTCTAATTGACCTTTTTGGAGCACCTTTCTTTAAAATATGTCTACTACAGATTACAAATTTGCCTGTTTCTATGGCTAGATCGAAAGGAAGCATTCTTTTCAAAAATATTCTATCAGTAATAAGTAGTAACGGCTGGCAATCTTTTAAGTATGTTTTTAATTCGTAAGAGGTGATGCTTTGCTTAAGAGGCACAGCAATGGCATTTATTTTAAGGGTGGCAAAAAAGGCATAGATATACTCTTGACAGTTCGGAAGACAAATCGCTATTCTATCCCCTTCTTTTATGCCGAGATCTAAAAATGCCTTCGCTAATCTATCAACCCTCTGCCAGAGTTCGCGATAAGTAACCTCCTTGCCTTCTTCTATTATCGCTAGCTTACCAAGCCAATCTTTAGCCTGCGATTCTAAAACTTGGACAAGGTTCATTTTCGCTTTCTCCTAATGAATCCGCTTTTGACGCAAAACTTAAATAGCCGCCGGAGAAACTGCGCGTTAACCTTAGGCCATTTAAAATTTGTTTTTTTCAAGATCTTTTGAGCATTGGAGGCATCGAATCGGACTTTATAGTTAAAATAAGGAATAAACGGCTTAAGAAGCTCGATTTGGAGCGGAGTGTATTTTTCAAAAGAAAATTTTTCTCCAGGCGTTAGAACGGGCTTGCGGAATTTAAAATATTTACAGGCCATATCCAGAAAATAACCGAAATTAGTCTCGTTAGGGTTAGTAATATGATAAACTGAATGATTTCCGGCACAATTATCCAAGGAGATACGGATTATCGCTTCAGCGGTATAATCTACGGGGACAAAAGAAAAAAACGTGTTTCCCGAAGCAGGGATTTCTTTATATAACTCCATGCAGAATAAATGCAGCGGTTGATAGAGCATTTTGAAATTATTCGTGTAGCCGGTGCTGGAATCACCCACAATTATGCTTGGCCTGTAGGTGGTAATCGGCAAGCCTTTATCGCGGTATCTCTCCCCCATTTTCTCCGCCTCAAATTTACTCTGTTCGTAGGTATTGTTGAATTTCTGCCCTAAATCCAGTTCGTTTTCATAAAAAACCCCTTTTCTATCGCCGGCAACGGCTACCGTGCTGATGTGATGGAAACGCTTGAATCCTCCTTGTTTTTTACAGGCTAAGGCTAATTCCAAAACATTTCTCGTCCCATCAACGTTTGTTTTGCGGATAACCGGCAACGGAACCCCAAACTCGCATATCGCCGCGCTATGATAAATTATAGTAACCTTTTTTATTATTCTATTATAAGCGGCTTTCGATAACCCTAAATTCTCTTTCGCAATATCACCTCTCACAACTTCAAGTAAAGATATCAGGCCGCGCTTTTGTCTTAATGGCAGCTGTCCCCATAGCGATTGCCGCACCCGCCTTTCTGTTTCTTTTTGCGTTTCTCCCCTGCTAAGGGCGATAATATTTCCTATAGTATGATTTTTATAATGTAATAATTTTCTTAAAAGATACGAGCCTAAAAAACCAGTGGCTCCGGTAATAAAAATTGTTTCTTTCATTTTTTTAAAAGATACTTTTTGGCTAAATCGAATACATCCTGGAATGTCCTGATTCCAAATACCTCCGCCTGCTCTATCTTTATTCCGTATCTTTGTTCAATGGCAACTAAGATCTCTACCGCGTTAAACGAATCTATTCCCAGATGCTTCTGTAAATCTGTTGAATCTTTAATAGCGGATACAGCCACCCCGGCAATATCAGCAATTAAATTCTTTAAATCATTGCTTAATTCAGCGTATTTTAAACCAAGTTTTTTTTCTTTATCTTTCTTCATTGGCAATTGTCATTCCTGCGAAAGCGGGGATCTAAAAGAATTAGATTCCCGCTTGCCAGACTGTGTCAAAAGTCTGATTAAAACGGGTCAAAAGTTCTTTGATAACTGAATAATTAATAAAACAAATCCGTACTTTAGGACTAATGGTAAAAAAAGCCAAACAGGCTTTCTTTAACAGGAT
>JAPLLY010000016.1 GCA_026387315.1 Candidatus Omnitrophota bacterium | reverse complement strand
AGGGAATGATGTATTGGAATATTGAAATAATAAAAGCAATCCCCCTCCCCTGGTGGGAGGGGTTAGGGGAGGGGTAATTCTAGTAAATGACACGTAGTTAATTAGGATAGCAATGATCCCAATCGGTAAGCTCAAGCAGAATTTGCTCTTTAATAAGAATCTGGGGGATTTAATTGAGGTGATGAAAATGGCGGCTACCTTGCAGTTTAATCAGTTCCGCGTGCATCAGGAGCCTAAAGAAAACTTTTATACTTTACTGAATTCCGCTTATAGCTCATTACCGCTGGATTCCTCAACAAATAGTTTTTTTAATCCGCCGGAAAATTTACCGGGCTTGATTGTTTTGGTCAGTTCCGACGGAGGATTCTTAGGGGAACTCAATATTCTTCTGGTTAACCGCCTTTTGGATACTAAGCGCCAACAGGATGAAATTGTCGTTTTAGGCCAACAGGGGATTAACTATCTTAATGAAGCTAAAATTAGCTTCATCAGTTTTGAATCTCCGGGAGATAAGTTAGATGCCCAGAAAATCGGCATGCTTAGAGATTATCTGTCCGGGCGTTATTTTAAACAGGAACTTAGCCGGGTAACCGTGATTTATTCCCGGTTTATCAATATTACCGCTCAGCAGGTGGAAATAGAAAATCTTTTGCCTTTAGAGCGTAAAGAAAATGCCGCGCGTAAAGGCAAGGAGATTTTAATTGAGCCGAATATTAAATCCGTCCTAGAGGGCTGGATTAAACTATGGCTGGATTTTCGTTTTTATCATATTTTCTGGTCTTCTAAGCTGGCAGAGTACGCTGCCCGGATTATGCATCTGGAAGGAAGCGTTGGAGAGTTGACTAAGATTAATCAGCATTTGCGGATGGAGTATTTTAAATATTTGCACGGGCTTTCGGATAAGTCGATTCGTGAACTTTCCGCGGCGCGGATGGTGAGAAGGAATAATTAGGGATGTTTATCCCCCCTCCCCTGGTGGGAGGGGTTAGGGGTGGGGGAGATTCGAGGGTAAGGGAATAACAAATGCAATTCTCCTGAAATCCCCCTCCCCTGGTGGGAGGGGCTAGGGGTGGGGAAATAATAAAAACAATGACCACGGAAGAAAAATTAGGGAAAGTAATCGCGGTTTACGGCTCGGTAGTCGATGTGCAATTTCCTCTTGGCGCTGAATTGCCGGAGATTAAGGCCTTGCTCAAAGTTTTGGGTAACTTGGAGAAAGAGGTGCTTTTACATGTCGTCGAGCACCGCGCGAATAATGTTTGCCGGTGCATTGCTTTGGGGTTTACTTATGGCGTGGGAAGAAATATGCCGGTTAGCCAGGAAAAGCAGGGGCTGGTGATTCCGCGCGATATTGAAACTCTCTACGGCCGAGTTTTAAACGCGATGATCAAGCCGGTGGATCATAAGGGGGAGTTTGATTTAACTAATGGTATTCCGATTACGGGCAGGGTCGCGCATTCTAAGCTTGAGGTTAAACCTGAGGGGGAAAGCAAAACCGAAATTATTCTAACTGGGATTAAGATGATTGACCTTTTGTTCCCTCTGATTAAAGGTTCTAAAAGCGGGCTTCTCGGAGGAGCTGCCTGCGGGAAAACAATTTTAATCTTAGAGATTATCCACAATATTATTACTTATCAAAGAGGTACTTGTATTTTTGCCGGCGTGGGTGAACGTATCCGTGAAGGAAATGAACTTTATTATGAATTCCAACGCGCGGATTTATTGAAGCGTTCAATTTTAATTTTTGGGCAGATGAATGAATCACCGGGTATGCGTTTTGAAGCGGCTAATTCGGCAGTGGCGTTGGCGGAATATTTATTGGAGCAGCGCAAAGACGTTTTATTTTTTATGGATAATATTTTTCGTTTTGTCCAGGCCGGAAGCGAGCTCTCCACGCTTTTAGGAAGGATTCCTTCGGAAGGCGGGTATCAGGCGACTTTAACCAGCGAGATCAGCCAATTGCATGAAAGAATCCGTTCGGAAAAAGGAGCAAGTATCACGGCGATTGAAGCAGTTTACGTACCGGCGGATGATTTAACTGATCCGGCAGTGGTGGCTATTTTCGCGCATATGGACAGCTTGATTGTGCTTTCACGCAGCCTGGTCCAGCGCGGCCTTTATCCGGCAATTGACCCGTTATTGTCTTCGGCGAACTCTTTGAGCCCGGCAATAGTCGGCCGGCGGCATTTTAATGTTGCCCAGGAGGTAATCCGGCACTTTCGGCGTTACGATGAATTAGAGCGCATTGTTTCGATTATCGGAAAAGAGGAACTTTCTCCGGAGGAAAGAATTATTTTTGACCGGGCCAGGAAGCTGCAGAATTTTTTAGCCCAGCCATTTTTTACGGCTGAGGTTTATACCGGTAAACCCGGAGTTTATGTCGGGATAGAAGATACGATTAGCGGTTGTGAAAAAATTGTGCAGGGCCAAGCGGATAAACTGGATGAAAACCGCCTGTATTCGATCGGGAAATTGGAGATTATATGATTAATCCCCCCCTCCCTAACCCTCCCCACGCGGGGGGAGGGAACGATTATTTGAAATCCCCACGCAGGGGGAGGG
>JAPLLY010000006.1 GCA_026387315.1 Candidatus Omnitrophota bacterium | reverse complement strand
TAGGTGATGCCGGTTTCGGGCCTAAATCGAATTCATTCAAAGCCGCCTTTAATTTCTTAAAAATTTCTCTACTTATACAAAGAACTTTCGTTAACTTTACCTCACAGGGGAGGGGGTAATGATGTATGGTATCATTCCCACCTTTTTTACTTTTTTCATTGGGAATTTTTTTTGGTAGTGCTATAATATAATTCTCTATGAAGAAATTTCCGCAAGCCTTTCTTTGGGGCGCGGCAACTTCAGCGCATCAGGTTGAAGGCCAGAATATCTATAACGACTGGTGGCAAGCTGAGCAGGGGCATCTCTTAAAAGAAGCTTCCCATTTAGCCTGTAAGCATTATGAGCTTTACGCGGAAGATTTCGCGATCGCTAAACAACTTAATCATAACTGTCACCGTTTTTCCATAGAATGGAGCCGGATTGAACCGCAAGAAGGAAATTTCCAAGCCTTGGAAATCGAGCACTATCGTAAAATTATCGCGGATTTAAAAAGCAAGGGAATAGAGCCGGTAGTTACTTTGCATCATTTTACCAATCCTATTTGGTTCAGCCAAAAAGGCGGCTGGACTAAATTTAAGCTGCAAGGATATTTCTTACGTTTTGTAGATAAAATAGTCAGGGAGTTTGCTGATCAGGTAAAATTCTGGGTTACTATAAATGAACCCCTGGTTTATTCTTCACATGCTTATCTCTTAGGCGTTTGGCCTCCTGGCGGACATTCGTTATTTAAGACTGCCAAAGTTACCCTGAATTTGGCCAGCGCGCATATTAAAGCTTATCGAATTATACATCAGATTTATCGGCAGAAGGGTTTAGCCAGGCCGCTGGTGAGTATCGCGGCTAATTTGCAGGCCTTTGAGATTTGCCAGCCAACCTTAAAAAATAAATTGGCTGCCTATCTGCGGAATAAATTATATAATTTTTATTTTATCGAGGAACTTCTGCGCAAGAAAACTCTGGATTACATTGGAATTAATTATTATGGCCGGAATCTGGCGGATGTGCGCAGCTGGGGGATCAGGCATTTATTGCTGGATACCTGTCAAGATAATCACCATCCGTTACGTAAAAATTCTTTAGGCTGGGATATCTATCCAGAGGGATTGTATAAGTTACTGATGGCTATGAAGAAGTATAATCTGCCTGTTTTAATTACTGAAAATGGTATTTGTACGCAAGATGATGCTCTAAGGTGGGATTATATCCGCGAGCATTTGGAAGAATTACATCAGGCTATCGGCCAGGGGGTTGAAGTTTTAGGGTATATTTATTGGTCGCTGATGGATAATTTTGAGTGGGATAAAGGATTCAGCCCTCGTTTTGGCCTGGTGGATGTGGATTATCAGAATTATAAACGTACGATTAGGGCAAGCGCAAAGAAACTGGCGGAAGTTTTTAAAAGCGGTGAAATTTAAATGAACCCCGCACCTTCTGGATATTCAACTATAAAAGCCATAGGTTTAAAGAATTAATAAAAGGAAGGTGCGGGATGAACCCAGTGGATAAAGAGTTTATTATCAGAGAATTGGCATTTTTTGCGGGCTTGAGCAAAAAAGAATTAGCCATAATTAATGCCAGGAGCCAGATTATTGAATATCGCAAAGGCCAAATTATCTACGAAGAAGGTTCCGCCCCCAGCGCTTTTTATTGTATTATCTTGGGCCGGGTACAAATTTATACCAAGGATAAAGCCGGAAACCAATTAATTTTAGAATATCTGCACCGGGGTAAATATTTTGGAATTATTTCTTTGCTTACTAATGAAACACATTCGGTCACTAGCGAAGCAATGAATGATTGCGCTATTCTGGAGATCCAGAAAGATGACTTTAACTTCCTGCTGCAGAGTATTCCGCATTTGGCCATTGATTTAAGCCGAACATTAAGCCGCCGGCTTAAGCGCAAAGACATCCATCAGAAAAAAATCTTTGAGAGTACGATTCTTTCGGTATTTAGCTCTTACGCGCAGGCAGGAAAAACCGTTTATGCCTTGAATCTTGGCTTAAGCCTTAATCGTGAAACGCATAAATCGGTAATTATTTTAGACATTTTATCTAAAGACAAGATACATACTTTGCCGCAAAAGCTAGGAATCCAGCAGCCGCCAATATTTGATTTATCCAGTGCAGCCGATATTCATGTTTTGCCCAAAGATTTTATTTCTAAAAGTAACTTTGGTATAGATCTGTTCTGTTTTTATTATCAGGAAGATGATGATTTCTGCCTGAAAAGGTTAATTGAGATATTAAGCCTCTTGGTTAATGATTATCATTACATTATTCTGGACCTGCCCGCGGCGATGGACCGTTCGATCATCAGCATGCTTAATCAAAGCGACCTGATCCATATATTGAGCAGCCCGGATCCTTGCGATTTAAAACGCACGAATAATCTGATCAGCCGCCTGAAAACGGATTTTAATTTTGATCCGGCTAAAATAAAGGCTATTATTAATGAATATAAATTATCTAAGATCGGCCATAGCGGTCAGTTAGAGATTTTGGGCCAGGATATTTTCGCTACTATTCCGAAGATAAAATTTGACGCGCCGGCCCGGTTAATTATTGACGCGCCGGATTGCGAATATTCCAAGGCAGTCAGGCGCATTGGGCGGCAGTTAGGAGATTGCCTGGTGGGTTTAGTGCTGGGGGTAGGGGTAGGGTATGGTTTTTGCCATGTGGGGGTATTAAAGGTTATCGAGGAAGAAAATATCCCGATTGATATAATCGTAGGTTCCAGTATTGGCGCGCTAATTGCCAGCCTCTGGGCGGTTGGTAAAAGCAGCAGCGAAATCTTAGGGATCATGCGGGAGTTTAGAGAGCCCAAGCATATTTGGGGCTTGATCGACATAACTTTTCCGCGCCTGGGTTTTATTAAAGGCAATAAATTGCATCGATTTTTAAAGAGACACTTGGGAGATAAAACTTTTTATGACGTAAAACTTCCTTTAAAAATAATTGCCAGTAATGTGAGCAAGAAAGAGCCGAAGATTTTAGACAAAGGGCCGTTAGTTGATGCTATAATGGCCAGTTGTTCCATGCCGGGGGTGTTTGCGCCTTTTATACTTTCCCGCCACAGGGAGTTAAATGAAAGCGGGATCCCGCAAGATGCGGGAAAGGATGAAATGCTTTTTGATGGAGGGGTGATTTATCCTTTACCCACTGAGCCTTTAATGCAGATGGGGGTTAAGAAGATCATCGCGGTCAATGTTACTCCTTCCCGGGAGGATATTTTAAAACAGTTAAAAAAACTTAAAGAAGGAACTCCTGCGGAGTTTATCGGCCAGCCTCAGAAAACCAACCGCCCAGGTTTGTTTGGACGCCTCAAGAATCTTTTTAGCCTTAACATTGTAGATATTATTTTTAGCAGTGTTGAGGTTTTGCAGTCTGAGGTCGCCAGGAAAGAAGGAGAGCTGGCGGATATTGTTTTACATCCGGATACTACAGGTTTATTCTGGTTGGAGCTGCATAAGGCTGATGAATTCGCCAAGCGCGGAGAGGCTGAGGCGCGTAAACACCTGGATCAGATCTGGCAGCTGGTTAATGAATGATTTATATCAAAGACACCCGGCGCTTATTTGAATTGCGCCGGTGTCCCCTAGTGGGGAGGAGGAATGGAATAATGAAATATTGGAATCGGTTTTCCCTGATGGCTATCTGTTGTTTGATATCCGTTGTTTTTTCGGGGTGCGCGACAGTTAAAGAAATGGGTAAAGGTTTTATCGGTGTGTCTACGCTGGTTTTAGACCAAAAGCGTAAGGATGCCCTGAAGAAATCTTTTGCCTTGGATTATAATGGCTGCTACGTTAAGGTTAAGGAGATTTTAAAAGGGAACGAAAAGGAAAAAGAATCTCCTATTTACGCGCAGGATGCTAAGAAAAAGATGATTGCTGTTTATCTTGGCCAGACAGATACTACTCCTGTAGGAATATTTTTTACCGAGGAAGCGGGAGGTAATACCTTGATTGAAATATCTAGTCCGAGCACTTATGCTAAAGAGGAAATTGCTAATAGGATTTTTACTGGTCTCGACGAGTTGATTAAACCTAAGATTGAGGAGAAAAAAAATAATGTTAAAGAAGAATCCGGGAATTAAGGATCTGATTAAAGAATGCCATCGGGTTGCTGAAAGTAAAGGCTGGTGGGATGATCTGCGTAATGATGGAGAGTTGATTGCGTTGATGCATTCGGAGTTATCCGAGGCCTTAGAGGCAATGCGTAATCACGGCGGCCAAGACGCGCTGGCTGAGGAGCTGGCAGACTGCTGTATCCGTATATTTGATTATTGCGGTTCACGCAAAATAGATTTACAGAAAGCGCTGTTTAAAAAGATCGAATATAATAAAACCCGGCCTTATCGCCACGGAAAGAAATTCTAAAAAGAAAGGAATGCGCCATGCCATATGACAGCAGTCTGGATACGCAGGTGTTCACGCGTTTTTGGGAAAATGATTCAGGTAAGATTGTGGTTAGCGTTTATTCTTATAACCAGGGCCCTAAAAAGATTCAAATCGTCAGAGAAATCAAGGATAGAAATGGCGAATATGCTTTTGCCAAACTTGGGCGCCTGGTAAAAGAAGAAGCCGAAGGCGTATTACCGTTAATCCAGGAAGCGCTTAAAACTATGTAATAAAATAATTTTCTCTTTTCTTTTTAAGGAATTTATGTACAATATATCCAAAGATTAGAGGATTTTGCCGAGATAGCTCAGTGGTAGAGCGCGGCCCTGAAAAGGCCGGCGTGGGGGGTCCGATTCCCTCTCTCGGCATTTAATAAAAAGAGGGGTTTTCATAACCCCTCTTTTTTGTTTATGTTATGGCGTAATTGTGTGGAAAACATACAGTTACGCCTTTTTGTTTTTCTATACCTAATTAGTTCTTTTTGTATGAATTTGTATTTTCTTTACACTTATTGGCTCATTAAAGGCTCAAGCGAAGGGACTGTTCCTTCGCTTGCGGAGGTTTTTAATATTGTGCAATAATCTTGTGTGTAATAAATGATACGATATATGACTTGTGTGTCAAAATATTAATAAAATGACACGCAAACTGAGTCTGATTACCTAAAACAAATGCGCAGGGATCTTATTGTTAGCGGAAAATATCGGATATAGGATGAAAAAAATAAAAAGGAATTGCTGGTGATGAGATCGATTAGTGTTGCAGTAGAGTAAAAACTTCGCAGGAGGTACCATTTTTTAAAATAATTTGTTAGAAAGTGCCTTTTTATTCGTCTATTAAATTAGGAGGGTATATGGAGAAAAAACTTTTTAATACGGGAGGCATTAATAATTGGCCGAAGGATGACCGGCCGAGGGAGAAATTGTTAAAAAGCGGAGAGCGGTCGCTAAGCAATTCTGAGCTTTTAGCGATTTTACTGCGTACTGGTATCAGGGGTAATAGTGCGGTTGATTTGGCTAGGAAGATCTTAGATAAATTTGGCAGCTTTCGTAATATGAGTCATACTGATGTCCGCGATTGGAAGGAATTTAAAGGTTTAGGTTCAGCGAAAATTTCTCAGATCAAAGCCGCATTAGAAATTGGCCGGTGTTATCGGGAGGATGAAGTATCTGTAGAAAAGCAAAGAATTACCTCAGCGAAAGACGCAACAAATATAGTTATGCCGCAAATGCGCGATTTAAAGATAGAAGTTTTTAAAGTGATCTATCTTGATAGTAATAATAGGGTTATTGACATTATGGATGCGGCTATTGGAACAGTGGGCCATGCGTTACCGATTATTCGCGAAATAATTCATATGCTCTACAAAAATTTGCGGCGTCGATTATTTGCGTTCACAATCATCCGAGTGCAAATATAGCACCAAGTAGCGAGGATAAGGAATTTACTAAAGAGCTATATGATGCCGGAAAGTTGATGAAAATCAAGGTGCTTGATCACTTAATTATTGGAGATAATGAGTATTACAGTTTCTCTGACCAAGGAAATATTTTAAGAGAAAGAATTATTATAAATTAGCCTATAGGTTTGTGATATTCGCTGGAGTTTTATCTATTTGTTTGGTATAATTATTTTAGTTAACGGTAAAGGAGATATTGTGTAATGAGCCCTCTTGCAGTCACAATCCCGATGATGGAATTGATATTTATGGTTGTCTAAAACACAGGTTTAGCTTAGACTTAAATTATCAATTTCAGGTAAAAAGATGGAAACATTCTGTTGGAAGAAAAGAAGTGGCAAATTTAAGGGGTAGTTTAGGATTTAATAGTTTTGGGGGTGATTATTTCAACGAGTCATTTCACTTCAAGTGCGATTAATGAAGCGAAAGGAGTAGGCAAAGCTCCGATAAATCTAGTTGGGATGAAAGGCGTCTATCAAATAATAAAGGAAACGAATTTTATAATGCAATCTTAATTCATCGCGAACCTAAATTAAGAAAATATAAAGAGAAGACAGAAAAGACTTCAGATATGCCTTCAGAAGAAATATGTTGCAATTCTATATCAATACTGTATACTTGTTGTAGAGATTACAACATATTAAAATGGCTCGCGTTTAGTCTTAAATAACGCAAAAAGGGGGGTGATTAGAATGGTTTTCGGATCTTTTGTAAAAGAAAGACGGCTAAAGAGGAAAATGGGGTTACGTGTTTTTGCTGATAAAATAGGAGAAGATGCAGGTAACTGGTGTAGAGTTGAAAGTGGTAAATTTCCAGCTCCTAGTGATATTAATGTGCTAAACAAGATATGCGAAGTTTTAGATATAAAAGACTCCGACAGGGGTAAGTTTTTTGATTTAGCAGCGAATGATTCTAAAGAGAAAATACCAGCTGATATTAAGCATCAAATCAAAGAGAATGATATTATTCCTGTTTTGTTTAGAACTATTGAAAAGAAAAAGCTATCTAAAGACACCTTGAGGAAACTTGTCAAAAGAATCCATGAAGAATACTAACTTTGTGAAATGGCATAAGCATCAAGAGCTGGAGGAAATCGCTGTTAAGATTCACCAGCTTTATGGAGCGGATGTTCCTGTTGATATTGATTATTTGGTTGAAATTATGGGGCTTGAAATCAGAGAGATTAGCAGATTAAAGGAAGATTTTGGTTTGTATGGTTTATTGGCTAAGATTAAGGGTAAATTTGTTATTTTCGTCCAGAGAGGGGATTTGAAATTAACAAATTATCACACAAATTTAACGATAGCTGAGGAACTTTCACATTGTATTTTGCATAGAGATCATTTTTCTGATGTAAATAGCCTAGAAGATGCTTATAATTTTTATATTAAACTTAATTCACAGCAGTCAGAAATGATGATTGAGTTTAATGCAAAGCAACTTGCTTATGCCATTTTGCTCCCAAGAGCAGATTTAAGAAAGAGAGCTGATGAAGCATACGAGAAAAATAAGACAGCTATTTTTCAGATAGTAAAGACGGCCAGTGAAGATGCTTGTGATGTAGTTATTAGTAGCATAGCATCATCTTTGAGTGATATATATCGTGTTCCCGATGGCGCTATTGCATTTAGATTGAAAACAAAAATAGTTGGTTTTAAGGATTTTCTTTCAAAGAATTTAAAGAAACTGTGCGAGTAGTTTTGTGCCCAAGGGGAATTCCGGGGGGACACATTGCATAATTCGGAATTAAGTATGATGTCCCCAGAATTCCTAGTTTCCATAGTTTTCTTTGAATAAAATAAGGCCAGTTCAATCAAGAACTGGCCTTATTTTATTTTGTTAGGAACTTATATCTTTTTTACGTTAGTTGCTTGGTCGCCTTTGGGCCCTTGGGTAACCTCAAATTCAACTTCATCGCCTTCTGCTAAAGATTTATATCCTTCTCCAGTGATAGCGCTGAAGTGAATGAAAACATCTTTGCCATCTTCAGAAGTAACAAATCCGTAACCTTTTTGATTACTGAACCACTTTACTTTACCTTTTGCCATTTTGTTTCTCCTTCTTGAATTTTCCCGACTTAATGTTCGGAAAATCGATCCTCAAGCCCGCCATTGATTTAGTGGCGGAGGAGGGATCTAATGTGTATAAAAAAAACCGCAGAGCATGGTTATTTTTTGTTGCTGCTTTGCGGTTTGAATGTATTACTAATCAATTTCTTTGTTTCTCCTCTAAACTAATCTTACTCTATAAATCTATCATGAATTATAAATTTGTCAACCCTTTTAATGCGCTATCATATGATTGACTATTATTCAGGAATTGGTATAATGTTGGAAAAATTGCCGATGTAGCTCAGTTGGTAGAGCAGGACTTTCGTAAAGTCAAGGTCGGTGGTTCGATTCCACTCATCGGCTCCATATAAAAACGAGGGGTTTTCACAAGCCTCTCGTTTTGCTTTATTTAGGCGTAATTACCTTATTTTTAAGGTGGTTACGCCTTTTTTGTTTATTTAGAAATGTTTGTAGGGTTTTGTAGAGCTTTGATTCTTATTGGCGTCTTATTGGCTCACTAAGTACAGCCTTCAAAATTTATAGTTTTACGACTTGTCGTTCGGCATCTTCCAGCGGCAAGGTTAGCTTTAGGATATTGTTCAGGGTTTGCTCGTTATGAGTACACCTTGGACCTCTTTATGTCTAATTAGAATTAACTAACCTGGAGGTGAATATGGTGGATTTGACCAGATTGCAAAAGGAGAGATTAGAAAGAATAAAGTCAGCTATGGATAGGGCAGAGAAACGATTCGCTGTAATGAGAAGATTAGGATTTACCAGAATTCAAATGGATAGGATGGAAAAAGCTTGGATTGAATTTGTAGACAGAATTAAAGCTGAATTATTTCTAACAGTAACCTTTCGTAAAGCTACCAACCGTAAATTAGCACTGAAAAGGCTGAAACACTTCTTTAGGTATCTGAACAAGCCCGACATTATATTTTTCCAGAAATACATATTATGCTGGGTATGTTTCGAAGAAACAGTTGAAGGTTTACATTTGCACATACTTATTCGGGGAGTAGCTCCTAGATTAGCTAGCTTCCTACAAAGGGAATGTTGTATAAGATTCGGAAATTCTAATGTTAAAGTGTTTAATTATTCAGGATTGCCGTACACTTTTGTCAATTACGTGGTTGAGAAGCACATCTATACTGACTTTGATAGGCTTGAGTCATTTAAGATTAACAGCCGATGGCGTAAACCCCTTCAGTTTAAAGGTAGTATTTATGCTCGACCCATCAGCCCTAACCCACCTTTAAACCAGCTAGCAGTGGTTTAGGAACGTGAGCATTGGTTGAACTACCCTATATCAAGGTTAGAGCCTAAACTGGCGGGAGAGAACCTATTTTACTAAAAAACAGGCAATTTTAGTTTAACTTCAGGGATTACTTGGGGTTAACTGGAAATTATCCGATTTTGATATGGGGTAGTTATATAAATGATTCTACCAGGATAATTATATAGATTGGAATGCTGATTTTAGTAATTGACCATTAAGCAGGTAATTCTATGATACGTTTTCTACCAAGATAATTCATACAGATAGAAATGCTGAATTTAGTAAGATTGAGCATAGACTACTTTACTCTATATACGGGTGTTTCTGAGGATTTACTCTAAGTAAGCAATAAGTTCTAAATTAGGACTAAAGGTAAAGAGAGATTTACTTTGGCATTCCATTGTGTAATAAAGGTATTTAGCCATTGTTATTGTTAGAGTAATCTTAGCTTTAAAGACTTAAAAATGCTACCTTGGGCTTTAAAAGAGTAGTATAATACGCTTAAATTGAAAACGGGAGGGAATATGTCACAATTAATGAATGGAATTAATTGGAATTTAGTAATTAACATTGGAGTCCCGTTGTTAACTCTTTTTCTAGGGCGCTACCTCGACAGAGTTTTAGAAAAACGTCCTAAGTTAATATCATATTTAGGACATGTATCCGCTTTTTCGCTTCAAGACGAGAAAAATACGCAGGTGTTTACTCATTCTATTGTTTTATTGAATACAGGAAGAAAAACAGCGAATAACATTCGTATTGGGCATAATTATATGCCAAAATTTAATATTTATCCTAATGTGTCTCATACAGTTGAAAATGTTTCAGGAGGAGGAGCCGAAATTCTAATTCCAAAACTGGTTCCTAAAGAACAGCTCACCATTTCGTATCTTTATTTCCCTCCTGTAACATGGGATAAAATAAATTTATATACGAAGTCAGATGAAGGATTAGCCAAGGTTATAAATGTTATTCCTACTCCACTACTGCCTAAATGGGTTATTAATGTGTTAAGAATCTTAATTTTTATTGGGATTGTTACCATCTTGTATCTTATAGTTTATGGAATAAAAATTATATTTTTTAAATAATGAGTACCAATAATTATTTAACTTAAAAAAATCAAATATGCCCATCTATTCTCATTCAAGACTCGGATGTTTTGAAACCTGTCCCCTTAAGTATAAATTCACCTACCTAGATAAAATTGACCGTGACACAAAAGGCATAGAAGCGTTTGTCGGTTCTCGTTTCCACGAGGTTATGGAAAAACTCTATAAAGACCTTAATTGTAGGACGTATTCCTTAGAGGAACTGCTAGAAATTTATAATAATAATTGGGCTAAAGAATGGACCGATGATGTTGTTGTAACCAAAAAAGACAGGACTGCCCAAGACTATAAAAACATAGGCAAAAAGTGTATAGAAGATTACTACAAAAGATATTATCCTTTTAATCAGGGCAGAACTCTTGGTCTTGAGAGAGCGATAATGATGGATTTGGATGGAGACGGCAAGCATAAATTAAGGGGGTTTATAGATAGAATCTCTCAGGGAGACGATGGCACATACGAAATACACGATTATAAGACCTCAGGTTATCTCCCAGAACAAAAACATCTTGATGAAGATAGGCAGCTTGCTTTGTATCAGATGGGTATAGAGAATATGTGGAACGATGTAAAAAAGACAAGGCTTATCTGGCACTACGTGGCTTTTGATAAAGAGTTAACCTCAACAAGGACTAAGGAGCAATTAGAGCAACTTAAGAAAGACACTGTAGCTCTTATTGATGAGGTTGAGCAGACAGAAGAATTCCTGCCGACAGAAAGTAATTTATGTGAATGGTGCGTATATCCAGACCTTTGCCCAAAAAGAAAACATCTTTATAAAGTAGAAGCTTTACCGGTTAATGAATACCTAAAAGACGATGGTGTAAGCCTTACCAATACTTTTACTAAGCTGGTGGCAAAAAAGAGAGATTGTCAAGGGCAGATTGAGGAGATAGAGGCAGAGATTGATAAGGTTAAAGAAGCGGTTATACAGTATGCTCAAAAAGAAGGCGTGGAGGTTATAAGGGGTAGTGATTCTAAATTAAAGATAAGCGAAAAACAAAAAGTTTCTTCTCCGCCCAAAGGTAGTCCTGAACGTAAAGAACTGGAAGGTATCTTGCGTGAAGTTAATAAGTGGGATGAAGTTTCCGACCTTGATATTTACGCAATGGAAAAAGCTGTCAATGAACTAAGATGGGATAAAAAGATAATAGATAGGATTAAGCAATTCTTGAAAATTGAAGTTAAAAGAAACGTATCTCTGTCAAAGTTGCAGGATAAAGAGAAGTAAGTCGGGTTTAAGCTTTATGGCAGGCAACCGAAGAAGAATACAGAGAAATTTGCGATAATTTAAACGGATTCTTTAAGACGTTGCATGAATGGGATAAGGAGTATGGAGAAAATGGCAGACACATTAAGAATCGTAGCAATGGCACTTATGGTGATAATAGCATTGTTTATTGGAGCAGCACCAATAGCAAGGTATTTTTCAAAATCTTTGAATATCACAACTCAGGATAGTATCAGTATTATAATCTTGATTCTGAACTTTTTAGCTATTCTCGTAATGATTATTACGATATATGCAAACAATAAATCATCTATGGAGCAGATAAACACTATCAAGAATGCTACAGTAGACCAAATAAATGCCATTAAAATGGCAACCCAGAATTACATAGACAAAAACGAGGAATTTAATAAGAATAAAAGGAAAGCGCTTCTGTCAGCTCTATTATTAGAATTCAAAGAAAATATTCGTTGGGTAAAGGATACAATAGTGCTAGAAAATGAGTTAACAGATGAAAGCATAAGTGGAAGAGTCGCTTTAGCAGTATTTTCTTCTGAAGCTTATCAAGCAAATTTACAAAATGCTACGATTGACGATGCAAAATTATTAGACCGATTAGTTCAGGTATATAGTGCATTTAAGCTATTTCAGAACTTTTTAGATACGGCGAATAAACCAATGATTAGTTCACAATCTAGGGCGCAAACTTTAAGTGGTCTTATTAAACAATTGAAAGAGAATCAGAATTCGTTAGAGGGTATATTGGTTGAACTCTTAAAATATTACGATGTTTCAAAACTTTAGCAACTCGGCAGGTTTAACCTTTAGCGCTTTGGCAAGTCTTACAATTGTAGTTAATCGTACATCGGGAGGAGTTTTACCTTCTATTCTTTGAATATATTTGTAGCTCGTTTCAGCAAGCTCGGCTAGTTCTTCTTGCGTAATACCTCGTTTCCTTCGAAATTCTTTAATTTTCCTACTCAATTCTATTCCTATAACATTATTCATTGACACATTATTGCATGGTGCTTTAGCTCTTGACACCCCCAGATATGGAGGTGTATAATCCGGAACATAAGGAGCTATAGTGTACGATAAGCCGAAAGATATAATTAATCTGATTAAAAATGCAATTAAGGATGACATTAAAAATGGAAGTCTTGCCTTTCTGCTATTGACTTCAAAGAGTGAGCACTATATTAGAGATAAAGTTGCAATTAAGCTTTATCAAGACCGAGAGCTTCGCAAAAAGAGGTTTTTAGTATCCCGAGAATGGGGCAAGAGGATAGATTTGGCAATAATAGAGGAAAAAAATAAACCTAAAGTACTAATTGAATTTAAATTATGCAATGTGGCTGAAGGAATACCTGGTTTTGCAAAAGAAATAAAGAAAGATATCGGGAAGCTCTTTTGGGGGAAACCGTACCCGCACCGTTTTATTGTTTTTATGACATTATTGCCTAATAAACAAATAGATGAAAGATTCGAAAATATAGTAAAATATTACGATTATTTTAATGGTTTTAGAGGGGGTTTTAAAGAGAGGAAGGAAAAGATTCGTTATTCAATTGAGGGACTGTCTGATAAAAGATATAGAAATTCTTGGCAATTTAAGGAATTACAAATAGGCAAGTTTTATGGTCATACGAATTTATCACTTATTTTTGGGGTTTTACATTTGACATAACGTTCTTATGCTATTCTTTTTACATTAAAGTCGCTTCCGATTGGTTATACGGAATAGTTTTCCGTATAAATACTGACTCAAATAAACCCCCCTATAAAAATATAGTTTAGTCTTCGTCGATACCCCTCCCTTAAACCCTATACCAAACAATTAACAGTTAATTTGGCACCCTTAAGCCAAAACTAAAACGTTTCAAATGTTTAGTTATTAGTTAATTATGGTATAATTTGTAGAAAAGTTAAAAGGAGCCATAAATGAGATATAAAAGATTTAAAAGGATTGCTCAAAAAGCAGAGTTTATAGATGAATTCATAGACCATTACCGAAGGATTAGAAGACGCATTAGTTTTCCGCATAAAGCTGCCGAAACAGTAATAAAGTTGCTTTTCCCAAGGAGCAAACATTTGGGGAGAGGTGCATATAAGAGTGTTTATTATGTATATTCTCAAGAAAGAGACCTGGTTTTGAAACTTAGCCCTACAAAGAACTTAAAAAGAGATTTCAAGGTATATGAAAAGGTTCCCGAGACGATTAGGAATAGATATATAGCAAAGATGTATTGGCATACAAGATATTGTTTACTTCAAAAGTTGGGAAAGAGACCGAGGAAGCTATCCGAAAAAGACCCAAGACTTATTGATTTGAAATATAGATTAAAGCCATATGGTTTGACTGATATCAGACCAGACAATGTATGTTTATTTAAAGGAAACTTGAAGGTCGTGGATGCTAATTTGAGCAGGCGAAAATAGGATGGTTTCTCATCAGAAGTTACACAACAAATAATTTTTTCTCTTCTTGGTTTTGGCAATTCTTTACCCTCCCTATAGTTACTTACCCATAAATTTCATCGAAAAAATAATCCTTTGGCGGCAGTGGTTTATAGGCTATCTTTTAATAGCTAAACCCTGCCAGGGATAATGCTGGAATAATCATCTGCATATAAATAGGACGAGGTTTCTTTATCTCTGGCAGGATAAGCCTCGTCCGAATTATTAAAAGGAGGCTATTATGTTAGGAGCAATTTATGGTAGGGTTTCTACAAACAAACAGGTTGCTGAAACACAGCTATTACCACCTAGAGATTTCTGTCGTGAGCATAAGATAAAGGTCTTTAAGGAATATGTCGACGTCGGCGTTAGTGGCGCTAAGGAATCAAGACCGCAATTGAATCGGCTTTTGGATGATATGAGGATTAAGAAATTTGAGGTTATTGTAATCTATAGATTAGACCGGATAGCCCGTTCTTTATCGCACCTCTTGAATTTGTTCCAAGAATTTAGGAATAGGAAAGTCCGGTTAATA
The DNA here is from genome assembly GCA_026387315.1 of Candidatus Omnitrophota bacterium. GTDB lineage: Bacteria > Omnitrophota > Gorgyraeia > Gygaellales > Profunditerraquicolaceae > UBA6249. Next base: position 1,681 of record JAPLLY010000006.1, on the reverse strand, counting down.
TCTCTTGCGGATAATATCGATACCTTTAAGGCAGATGACCCCGTGTCTAAGGCATTTTGGCAGTTACTGGGAGTTTTTAGCGAGTTGGAAAAAGAAATTATTAGGGGCAGGGTAATCAGCGGTTTAGAAAGAGCAAAAAGAGCTGGGGTTAAGCTTGGGAGACGGCTTGGAAGCAAGGATAAAAGACCCAGAGCTACATCGGGGTATAAATTGCGATACGCTGGAATTAAGAAAAAGAACAGGCAATTAGGCAAGCGATAAAAGAAATTAATTTTAACAAAAATTCGGTTATCGTCTTGTTAGGCATTGATATCATTATGGTTACAGCAATAAAAAACTTTAAATTTGGTTCGTGTAATTATATCTTCATATATCTGAATAAGTTACATAAATTAAAAAATATAAAAAGTACTGATGAGAAAAATCAATATTTGTATTTTAATATATATCAAGGTGTTACAACAACAAAAATATTTTAAAAAATCTTAAAGTACTTTTCGATTTTTCATCACTCTTATAGTGAAAGGCTAAACGTTAAAGCCTTAAAAACTTACTAAGGGAGGTGAAAAATCATGGACAGATTATTAACTATTACCGATTTATGTCAGAGATACACCAAGAGCAAATGGACAATTTATCAATGGACAGCAAAAAATTTAATTCCCCATCTCCACATAATGGGGCAGTTGCGGTTCAGGACGAAAGACCTTGAGCAATGGGAAGAACAGGGTTTTTCTGGCGCAACTAAGAATGGTTTGCTATGAGAAAGCGCTATAGGGAACCAAAGATATATAGGAAAGATGGATTATATTGGTTTCGGATAACAGATAGTTTTGGTAAGCGCCAAGAAGTTAGAGCTTTTACAGATAGGGAAGCTAAACTTAAACGTGCCGATATGATAAAGCAGTTATTCAGCGACCTTTCAGGAAGACCTACCTATAGGATAACCTTTGAGCAGGGAATAGAATTCTGGCTGAAAATCAAGAAGGGCAGTATAGACGAAACTTCCTATGTTAGGTATAGCAGCCATATGGACAATTTCCTTGAGTTTATTAAAACCAAGCGGACTAATTTAAGGCACTTTGACGAAATCCGTCCAGAGCATATCAAAGAATTTATGGACTATCGCTTGAATGAAAAAAGAAGGGCTACCAAGACCGTAAACTCTGAAAGGACGGCTCTAAACAATCTATTCAGTGTCCTTATTGAAAATAAAAAGATACCCGAAATTAACCCTGTAATAAAGGTCAAGCCATTTAAGGTGATAAAAGTCCAGAAGAGGCGTTGTCTTACTGATGATGAGTTGTCTAAATTCTTTGACGGGGCAAAAGCAGAAAGTGGCAGTATTAACTGGTATGGGATATATTTTACTTTATACATTACTGGCATGAGAAGAGATGAGCCTGAAAAAACGGCGAATTGCCGTGTTTTAAAACGAGTCTCGACGATGTTACCATGTAAGTTTTCAACAAAGTTACCGAATTTTCAAGCGTTCGATATTCCCGAGTGCCTGATGGAAGAGTTTTTGGTGGATATAGCCCGCGGGAATTTTGAGTTCGTTGACACCTGCGGAATAGACCAGTCTGGCTGGCAAAACCAGCAATTCGCTGCGAATAGTCTGAAGCGTGGAAGATTGCCATTTGACCGGCAGGCACAAGAGCTTGAACCAGTTGACCAAATC
>JAPLLY010000034.1 GCA_026387315.1 Candidatus Omnitrophota bacterium | reverse complement strand
CCCCGAAGGGGCTGGCCGCTTTTGGGCTGCGACTGCGTCGCTCGTCCTTGGCGTAGTGCAAGACTACGCCGGCGTCCTCTCTCCTTGTCTCGCTCCAAAATCGTTCCAGCCAATGCGCCCATTATTTATTGGAGGCTCAGTAAGCTACGTTTTAACCCGAAATTTAAAACAGCGCCTTATCTTTACGCACATCACCATACATCACAAAGTGCGAAAGGCCATTAGCAGTCTTAGCGCATTTAAGGCGATAGGCAATACTACCTGACTGCGATTGGATATTATTACGGTTGCTTTTTGAAACATTCTTTTTCTTTTTTGAATCCATAGCGCCCTCCTCATTTTTCCCCAGCCTCCGGCACTTGAGGAAAAATGACCCCGAGCTCCCGCGAGGGGGAACATTATTTTATTTAGATTTTTTAGAAACTTTTAAACATACCTTATCCTATTTTCCCTTTAATATTCAATGGCAACCCCGCCACTATAAACAAAACCTCATTGACCCTGCTTGCAACAATTTGATTTACTTTACCAGCAATATCGCGAAACTTTCTGCCTAACTTATTCGCAGGAACTAATCCCAACCCCACCTCATTAGAAACCAAGATAATCCTGGCTTTCTTTTTATTTAAAATAAGTAACGACTCTTGAACTTTATCAATAATCTGCTTTTGGCTATTAGCAGATAAGATTAAATTTGAAACCAAAAGAGTCAGGCAATCAATAACAATACAATCAAAGCTATTACCCATTTTTACTAACAGCTTTGTTAACTCCCTAGGCTCCTCAAAGGTCTCCCAATGCTTCGGCCTTGTTTCTTTGTGCAACTCAATGCGTTGGCGCATTTCTTTATCTAAGCCCTGGCAGGTAGCAATAAAAGCGACTTTTTTATATCTCTTAGCAAGGCTCAGGGCATAAGAACTTTTTCCGCTGCGCGCCCCACCCAAAATTAAAGTTATTTTATTCATCATTTACCTTACTTAAACCTTCACTAAATGCGTTTTATCGTTAAATTTATTTATCTTAAACCTGTTGTTTCTGCATTCCACAATTGTTACGCTTGCCGCAGACGGAACATAGCTCCAAAAATCTCCGCTTTTTAGTATACAGCTAACAAATATACCGATTACCCCGCCGTGGCAGACCACAGCAATAGTTTTGCCGCGATTAAGACAAAGTATTTTATTGATAGCACCTTTAACCCTTTTTTTAAAAACTTGCATAGACTCAGCATTCGGGATTCGCCCCTTATAAGGGTCAATCAGCCACTTTTTATAAATCTCAGGGTATTTTTTCACAATTTCATCATGTTTTAACCCCTCAAACACTCCAAAATTAATCTCCCTTAACCCTTTTACTCTGGTAAAATCACTTCTTCCGAAAAGTATGGCTCTAGTCGCAAGAGCGCGTTTTCTATCACTACAATAGATTCTGTCAAAATTGATCTTACTAAGGCTCTTGCGCAATTTTATAACCTCAAGCTTACCCTGACTACTTAAACTCACATCTTTATATCCGCAATAACGCCCCTCTTTATTCCATTTGGTTATACCGTGACGAATTAAAATAAGCTTTGTCGTCATTATCTCTCCCTCAAGGAAAGTTTTAACCTAAAAACTTTCCTTGATCCTGAGGCTAATAGCCGAAGGATCTAATATAATTTCCTAGGCTATCAAGAAAATAAAAATACCCGACCTAGTACTTTTCGTACTTGGATCGGGCTTCACCCTAATAATACTATGGCCCATTCCGCGAGGCGTTACTTTCTTAACATAGGCAGGTCTTCTGGCTTGAGTCTCATTCTACTTGCTGCGCCTTCCCATCCTGACATCTGTCAGCACAGTGGCTTTGGCTATTATCTCATAGCCTGTGATATTTGCAGCTTTCGTCAACTCTTACAGCGGCGGGACCGCATCCGATTTAACGCACAGGAGTTACACCGGCGCAATTACCTTTAAGCGCCGGGTGCCTACGGATTTCCCTTAACCTATATTACCAATTTTGCTTCTTCCACCTTAACACTCAATAATAATTTGTCAAGGAAAGTTTTAACCTAGAAACTTTCCTTGATCCTTAAGGCCAGCAGCCGAAGGATCTAATAGAAAAATGGGGACGGTTCTATTTTTTTAAATTTAAAAAAATAGAACCGTCCCCTTGATTCAAAACTCAATCCCCCGGCGCGCTTTTACTCCTTTAGCATAATAATGCTTAACTTCCCTGATTTGGCTAACCAAGTCTGCGGCTTTAATAAGCCGCGCGGCCGCGTACCGGCCGGTTAATACCAATTCAATATTTTTCGGAGTAAGCCTAATTAAGTCCAGCACTTCTTTCAGGCGCACCAGCTTAAATCTCAAAGCAATATTAATTTCATCTAAAATAATTACCTGATAATTTCGACAAGCAATGATCTTTTTTATCTTCTCCATTCCTTGACGGGCAAATTCCACATCAATCTGCCGAGGCTTATCCCGGATAAAACATTCTCTGCCGAATTGCTCTAACTTTATATTTTTTATTCTCTTTAATGCTTTATGCTCACTGCAACTGCAACCTTTTGTAAACTGTCCGATATAAACATTTAACCCTGCTCCGGCTGCTCTTAAAGCTAGCCCAAAAGCAGCGGTGGTTTTACCTTTCCCGTTTCCCGTATAAACCTGAATCATCCTGCCATCGCCTTCCAGCTTAAAATCCCTAAAGCGCATAATACCGAAACAATCAGCCCCGCGCAAATCACCCCGGCAATAATCGCTAAAAACGCGTAACGAAAACGAATCTTAAATAAAGACGCCGCGATCACCCCGCTCCAGGCTCCGGTCATCGGCAGAGGTATCGCCACAAAAATAGCCAGGCCCAAAGCTTCATATTTCTGGATAGAATCTGAATTTTTCTTAGTGCGCTCAAAAACCCAATCAAAAAAACGGCTCCAGATTTTGAATTTTCTTAAAAACCTGGTAACCGGCTCAAAAAGAAAAAGCGCCGGAGCCACAATCATGCAATTACCTAAGACGGAAAGCCAAAAAGCCTTAGCTAAAGGCATTCCGAATGACAATGCCAGCGGTATGGCGCCTCTTAACTCTGAAATAGGTAGAGCGCCTACAATCACTACTACGTAATCCTTCGGCAGTTGATTTAAATATTTTAGAATAACATTAAGCATGCTTGGGTGGCTTGGTAAACTCCAGAATCATAAAACGTAAAAATCTTAAAGTATCAACCAAAGGGTTAATCTGGCTTTTTTGCCCGGAATAGATGGTCTCTACCGGAATAGATTCAATCTTAAAACCCAGATGCGCTGCCTTGATTAAAACTTCAGATTCCGTCTCATATTTAGAAGTTGATAGATCCATCCTCTGAAGTACTTCTTTTTTCACCAAACGAAATCCACATTGTGTATCAGGAATATGCTGTTTAACAATTAGGGAGATAAATTTTGACATCAAAATGTTGGTGATCATGCGCAAAACAGGCATTCCTTTGGCCATCCCCATGCGGTTGCCGACAATCAGCGCGCTCTGAGAAGTTTGGGCCTTCCGAATAAAGGCCAAAAGATCATCAGGCGCATGCTGGCCGTCGCCATCCATACTAATCACGGCCTCAAAACCGCGCGCCAGAGCAAAATTATAACCTTTAATTAAAGACGCCCCCTTACCCATATTTCTCTGGTTAGCCAAGACCTTAGCGCCGCAGGCAGCAGCGATCTTTACTGTATCGTCAGTTGAACCATCATCAATGATAATTACCTCTAGCCCTAATTTAGTGATCTGATTAATCAAATCCTCAATTGCCCGAGATTCATTATAAGTTGGAATAATCACGCAAATACGCATATTTATCCTACCCAAAACCTGCGGAAGACATACCATTGCTCCGGATATTTACGTATATAATCTTCAATGATAACTTTATACACTTTGATTAAATCCGCTAAATCTTTGGCTTTATCACCGGTAGGCGTAAATTCCAGGGGTTTCTCAATCCTTAAGGTAAAACTATCATCCGGATTCCTAAGCATAAACCCCGGGACAATACTGGCGCCGGTCATCAGGCTCAAAGCTGCCGGGCCTTGCGGAAAATGCGTAGGCCTGCCGAAAAAATCCACAATAACCCCTTTTTCGGTAAAATCCCGGTCACCGACTAAAGCTACCATCTGATTATTCCTGATTGCGGTAATACAACTCCTTACCGCCTTACCCATGGCAATAACCTTAACTCCCTTGCTATTTCTCTGCGCGTCAAAAAATTCATTAACTTTTTTATTTTTATGCGGCAAAGCTACCACCCAAAAAGGATAGCCTAATTGCGCGATAACTACCCCGCCTAGCTCCCAATTACCTAAATGCGCGGTCAAGACAACTACCCCCTTACCCTTAGCTAAAGCCTCATCAAAATAACGCAGATTCTCTAATTTTATGTTTTTATCTATATACTGGCGATTTAACTTTTCAAAACGAAAGAAATCTACCAGGTATTTGGCAAAATTCCGAAACACCATTCTGCTAATTTTACGTAATTGGCGATTCGTTATTTTAGGAAAAATAACCCTCAGGTTAGCTTTTACGCTCCGGCGGTCGCCAAAGGCAAAAAAATAATATCCTTGAGCTAAAAAAGCCGCTAAAAAATAAACTAATCTTAATGGTAAGGTTAAGGCGAGAAATTGACCAAAACGATAGATATAATAATTCACTTTTTTATGGCTTTGCCTAGTGGAGGGCAAACCATTGTCCTCCGACTTATAAGCTTAAGATCAGCTTGGCAATATCCATACTTGCGCCAGGTTTAGCAATCTTTAATCCGGCGGCTCTCAGCCGTTCTAACTTTACCTTATTCTTTAACAAATCATCGATGACCCGATAGACCTCTTTAGGTTCATCCACCTTAATTGCTGCTTGCTTTTGAGTCAAGAAATTAGTATTATTTATTTCCTGTCCGGGAATGGGCTTAACAATAACCATGGGCAGCCCCAGGCTTAAAACCTCGGCAGTAGTGACCCCTCCGGGCTTAGATATAATCACCTCAGAAATTTGCATTAATTCATGGATATTTTGAATAAAACCAAACAGATGAATGTCTTGCTTATAATGTTTTATTTTTCGTTTCAACCAGCGGAATAATTTCTTATTGGTTCCGGCAACAATCAACTCCTGGAGATCATACTGGCTTTTTTCTAGTGACTTAACAATCGTTTTAATCGGGCCCAGGCCCTGGCCGCCTCCCATAATTAATACCACCGGCTTACGCGAATTTAGTTTCAATTTAGAGAAAATATCTTCGAGGTTTAGTTTCTGGTTAAACTTAAGATCAAACGGAATCCCATAAGGCTTAATTTTAGAAGGCTTAACTCCTTTTTTCTCCAGGCGCGCGGACACTTCCTCTGAAGGAGTTATATAATAATCCACCGCGTCATAGACCCAATAAGAATGCGGGATATAATCCGTTAATACCGCCACCAGCGGTAAATTTACCCCGTAAGTTTTCTTGTAATCGGCAACCATCCCGCAGGGGAAGGCTTGAGTACAAACCACTAGATCCGGATTAAAACCATCGAAGAGTTTTTTAAGTTTTGGCGAATTTGATTTATGGATATGCTGTTTAATATTTTCCAGCCCCTTAACTACGCTAGGGTTATCATAAAGATAGTCCCAGATCTTAGGGGTACGCTTAATTACCTCCATATAGATCCGATTAATCACTTTTTCTGATATAGGATTCGTATAATTGAAGGCATTAATATTTAAAATCTCAGTATCCGGACGCAGCTCTCTAATTGCTTTTTCAATAGCCGTAGTCGCGCTACGATGCCCGGAAACTTCAGAGATATACATTAAAATTATACGTTTAGGGGGTATGTTAAGAATTAAATTTTACCTTCCTGGCAAAGCTCCAAAAAAGTATCCGTAACTACAGGAGAAAACTGCCGGCCGCTTAAATGCCTGATTTCATTAATCGCATCCGCCTTACTCAGAGCTGCCCGATATGACCGGTTAGTGCTCATCGCGTCAAAAGAATCTGCTACAGTAATTATCAAAGCAATTAGTGGAATTTGATCACCTTTTAAGCCTTCAGGATACCCTTTACCGTCAAATCGTTCATGATGATACCTGACCCCCACCACTGCGCCTTCCAGCTCTTTAATCGACTTTAAGATATTTACTCCGATCGTGGGATGTTCTTCAATCCGATTACGCTCACCCACAGTAAGGCTGCTTCTTTTATTCAAAATATGCTCCGGCACGCCGATCTTGCCAATATCATGCAGGAGACTGGAAATATGTAAATTCTCCAAGAATTTGCCGTCAAAATTTTTCTTCGCCTTTATTCCCATCCCCTGGGCAATCTCCATACTTAGATTTGTTACCCGGCTAGTATGCCCATGGGTATAATGGTCCTTGGCTTCAATAGCCGCGGCTAAAGCCACGGTAGTCCGGATAAACAACTGATGTTTACGGTCTAATTCATACTCTAACTCCTTAAACAATTGCGCGTTTCTGATAGCCATAGCTACACTGGAATTAAGCGCGACAAAGAAATCCAGTTCCTCATCAATAAATTTCTTGCCGCTCTCCTTCTTACCCAACAATAGGAGCCCTAACAATTCATCCCGGAAATAACTGGGGATACAAACCACCGCGTCCAAAAGCTCCATTTGATAAAGGACCTGGGACAGTTGCTGCTTGGCTTCTGACTTCAATTTATCGCCTTTTAACGCCAGTTTTGCTTCACTAAGTAATAACGCCTCTCTCCCAAAGATAAAGCTGCTTTTATGTTCCCTAAAGAAATGAATTAACACATCATCTTTATCAATACAAACTAAATCCAAAGGAATTTTCTTATGCAATGACCCCCGGGAAACCGTAAGCAGATAACCTTGCTTTTCTTGATTGTGCAAAAAGAAACTGGCGTGGGCGATCTTAGCTCTATCCACCATCATCCGCACGATCATCTTAATCAAAAGGTCCGGATCGTGCACAAAGATCATGTTTCTGGCTGTGCCCTCTAATTCTTTTTTATAATCAATGGCCATTTAAATTATAGTTTTCCTTTTTTTAACATACTAAACTTATCTTATATATACTAGAGAAGTCAAACAATGTCAATCAGAATGGCTAAGTAATACATAAGTAAACGGGGGTGATTAGCAGGATGTGTCATTGCGAGGAGCGCAGCGACGAAGCAATCCCGTCGAGATTGCTTCGCTCACTTCGTTCGCTCGCAATGACACCTACAAAAATCCTCCGTTCACTGACCGATTACATGGCTAACTTTCGTTAATTACGGCGAGAATTTGCCCAACATTTACAGTATCCCCTTCGCTATACATAATCTCGGAGATTATTCCCTTGCAAGGGCTAGGAAGATTAAAAGTAGATTTATCCGTAGTTAATTCCACCAAATCATCATTCTCGTTTACCATTTCACCATCCTTAAAAAACCAATATGAAACAATCGCCTTAGTAATACCCTCTCCTAATTCCGGCAAAACGACTTTGATCATAAATTCCTCCCGAAAATAAAGTTTTAGTTTTAAGCTGTAAGCTTTAAGCTTACGGCTTACGGCTTACAACTTACGGCTTACAACTTACGGCTTATTTAGAGTTTCGCGCAAGCTTTCAGAGAAAGTAGGATGCGCGAAAATCATCGCGCCAACTTCACTAACAGTGAGATGGCAGGAAATTGCTAGAGCTAAAGTAGCAATTAATTCAGTTGCCAGCGGGCCAATGATAGACGCGCCAATTATCTGTCCAGTCTCTTGATTGCTGATAATTTTAACAAACCCTTCAGCTTCATCAATAATCAATGCCATTGCGCTGGCGCGAAAATCAAATTTATGCACCTTAATCCGCTTGGCGCAAACTAGAGTATCATTTTCTTTTACTCCCACGCTGGCAATCTGCGGCTCGGTAAAAATACAAGCAGGCACCACTGAATTATCCGCCTTTTTCCTGTCACTAGAGAACATATTCTGTACTGCCATTACACCTTGATAAGCCGCGTAATGAGCAAGCATCAGCTGGCCCGTACAATCCCCGGCGGCATAAATATTATCCAGGCTGCTCTTAAGATAATCATCAACCACTATTCTATTGTTTTTTAACTTTACCCTTAAATCCTCTAAACCTAATCCATTGGTATTCGGGGCGCGTCCGACGCAAACCAGTATTTTAGAATAATTCTCAATATCAAAAGTAGAAATATCCGCGCCAGTGACTACCTTAATTTCTCTTTTCTTAAAAATAACTTCTATCTTCCTGGATACATCCCTATCCTCTGCCGGTAAAAGCAGGGGCATCTTTTCGGCAATCGTTACCTGAGCCCCAAGAATAGAAAATAAACTGGCAAATTCACAACCAATCACGCCTGCTCCGATAACTAACAGAGATTGCGGAATCTCAAGTAAAACCAGGGCCTCGTCGCTTGAAATTATCTTTTTTCGATCAATCCTTCGACCTTGCTCAGGATTGATGGTGAGCGAAGTCGAACTATCAAATTTTAACTCGGGTAGTCCAATAGGGTAACTACCCGTAGCAATAAGTATAAACTTAGCGTTAATTACGCGGCCAACAACTTTTACTTCTTTGGCCGAGATAATTCGCGCCAGGGAATTAATAAAATCAATCCCTGAAAGCTTGCTCTGCATACCTACGCTAAGCTGACGGATAACTTTATCTTTTTTCTCTTGGATGGCTGCTAAATTTATCCGTAGATTATCTAACTCTATACCGAAATTGGATGATCTTTTGACAAGTGAAAATATCTTGGCGCAGGCAATTAATGTTTTGGTAGGAATACAACCGTAATTTAGGCAAGTTCCGCCAATCTGATGAGAATCAATCAGACAAACTTTTAAACCCAGTTCTTTTGCCCTTAAGGCAGCGTTAAAACCCGCCCAACCCGCTCCGATGATCACTAGATCATAGATAGGCATAGATTAAACGAATAACTTTGCTGTTGCTTGAGCCACAGCCGCAGCGGATTTAGCCAGCTGAGCTAATTGTCCCGCGGAAAGATCTAATTCCATAATCTGTTCAATACCATTCTTGCCTATTCGGCAAGGAACGCCGATACAAGAATCTTTAATACCATACTGGCCGTTTAGATAACTGCATAAACCAATCGTGCGTTTTTCATCCTTAACGATAGTTTTGACGATTGAGGCGATTGCCGCTGAAGGAGCAAAAAAAGCGCTGCCTGTGCCCAGGCTGGCAACAATCTGAGCCCCTCTGTTAACCGTACGGCTAATTAACGACTCAATTTTATCCTCGCTGATAAACTTATCCAAACTTACCCCTTTAACTTTTGCCAAACCTGGCAAGGCCAGCATACCTTCACCATGGGCACCCACAACCTGCGCCTCGATATCTGCGGCGGGCAGATGCAATTCTTGCGAGATTAAATTAATAAACCTGGCAGTATCTAAACTAATCCCCATACCAAAGAGTTTACTGGGCTTAAAATCAGTAAGCTTCAAGGCATAAAAAGTCATAATATCCAGAGGATTGGTTACGATTATAACAATCGCAGCTTTAGCTAATTCTTTAATCTTTAAACATACATCTTTTAAAATCCGGGCATTTTTAACTAATAATTCCTCGCGGGTCATTCCGGGTTTACGCGCCAGGCCGGCAGTAACCACGACAATATCTGAATCCTTAATTTGAATAATATCATCACTGCCTTTAATACTATAATTACTTTTTAGAAGCGGCCGGGCATCCTCTAAATCCAGGGCCTTCCCTAAAGCCAGGCCTTTTACTACATCCATCAGCAAAACATCGCCCAGTCCATCCGCGGCAATGCGCATGGCAGCTAAACTTCCCACATTGCCCGCGCCAATAATTGAGATCTTCACCCTGCTTCCCTTCTTATAAAAACCCCAACAAAAGTTGTAAGTTGTAAGTTATAAGTTATAAGTTATAAGTTGTAAGTTGTAAGTTTACGCCTTACGCCTTACGCCTTACGCCTTACGCCTTAAGACTTACGCCTTAAGACTTACGCCTTAAGACTTACGCCTTAAGACTTACGCCTTAAGACTTACGCCTCATCTTCCCAATAATCGCATCCGCCATCTGCGCCGTACCAACAGCAGATGAATCAAGCGGATCGGGTTTTAAATCGTAGGTTACAGATTTCCCTTCAGCGATTATCTGCCTGACTGCTTCCTCTAAATTGTCAGCTGCCTTATTTTCCTTAATATGGCGTAACATTAAAACACCGGATAAAATCATAGCCGTAGGATTAGCCTTATTCTTCCCCTTGTACTTAGGAGCAGAACCGTGCACTGCCTCAAAAACAGCCATTTGCCTGCCGATATTAGCGCCGGGAGCAACCCCTAAACCGCCGATAAGCCCCGCGCAGAGGTCGGAAATAATATCTCCGTAAAGATTGGGCAGCACCAAAACATCATAATTATGCGGTTTTTGCACCAGCTGCATCGCCATATTATCCACAATCGTTTCCTCAAAAATTATTTTTCCCGCAAACTCGCTGGCTACCTGACGGGCAACTTGCAGGAATAAACCATCAGTAAATTTCATAATATTTGCCTTGTGCACGCAAGTAACTTTCTTGCGTTTATTCTCCAAGGCATACTGAAAAGCAAACCGGACGATCCTCTCTGAAGCAAATTTAGATATCGGCTTAATGCTGATTCCGGAATCATGGCGTATAAACTTATTTGTATATTTTTGGATCTGTGTAATCAAGGCCGCGGTTTCAGGTTTACCTTCCTGAAACTCTATTCCGGTATAAAGATCTTCGCTATTCTCCCGAACAATAACCAAGTCAATATCCTTAAAGCGGCTCTTAACTCCCAAATAGCTTTTTGCCGGACGCACACAAGCAAAAAGATCCAAGGCCTGCCTGATCGCTACATTTACGGAACGAAATCCGATACCAATGGGCGTAGTAATCGGCCCCTTAAGGGCAACCTTATTCTTCTTGATTGAATCTAGCGCGCTCTGCGGCAGAAGCTCTCCGGTTTCTTCCAGGGCATCCTGGCCCGCCAGCACATTATCCCACTGAATATCCACGCCGCAAGCCTCGATGCATCTAACAGCGGCCAAAGAGACTTCATAGCCAATACCATCACCGGGAATCAGGGTTATTTTATGCGGCATTTAAATCTTAAGTTCTCCGTATTTTTTATAGTAATTAATTATTCCGCCTTCGGCCAAAAGTTCCCGCATGAATTTAGGCAAAGGATTAATTTCTAAATCTATTCCTTTAGTCAAATTCTTCACCAACCCCTGATCTAAATCAATTTGTAACTGATCACCCTCATCGATTTTACTAGTATCAGTTTCAATCAGGGGCAAACCAATATTAAAACCATTACGGAAAAATATACGCGCGAATTGGTTTGATAAAACCGCTACGATCCCTGCCTCTTTAATTACTAAAGGAGCTTGCTCACGGCTAGAGCCCAAGCCAAAGTTATTACCCGCGACAATAATCGACTCACCCGGAATAATCTTTTGGGCAAAATTAGGATCGATATCCTCCAGGATATGCTTAGCCAGCTCCTGGATGTCGGTAATGGCAAACTTATACCTGCCGGAAATAATAAAATCCGTATTAATATTATCCCCAAGTTTTACGCTTTTTCCCGTGATACTCATAGCTGTTTAAACTCTTCCTTATTTTTTACTTTAGACATCGCTACATCCAAAGTAATTAATTCTTTCTGCATCAGAGTTTTCAGGCAGCTATCCATAGTATTCATGCCATATTGTAAACCTGTCTGCATGGCCGTGGGGATCTGTTCGATCTGCTGCTCACGGATAAGATTGCGAATACTGGCGGTAGCCACCATAACCTCCGTAGCCAACACCCTGCCCTTACCTAAGGCATGCGGAAGTAAAAGCTGAGAAACTACTCCCTGCAAACAATCAGAAAGCTGCAGCTTAACTTGCTGCTGCTGATACGGCGGAAAAACATCAATAATCCTAGAGACAGTTTGCGGGGCATCCGGAGTATGTAAAGTAGCTAAAACCAGATGTCCGGTTTCAGCGGCAGTTAACGCGGTGGAAATAGTCTCCAAATCGCGCATCTCCCCTACCACGATGACATTGGGATCCTGGCGCAAAGCATGCCGCAAGGCCTGAGCAAAAGAATGCGTATCCGCGTAAACTTCGCGCTGTTTAATAATGCTTTTTTTATTAACATAAACAAACTCTATCGGATCTTCAATACAAGTAATCAAACACTCCCGTTCGCTGTTAATCAGATCGATCATCGCGGCCAAGGTTGTGGTTTTACCCATACCCGTGGGGCCGGTGACCAAAACTAAACCGTTTGGCTTACGCGCTAAATCCGTTATAATCTGCGGTAAACCTAACTTCTCAACCGTAGGTATTTCGATAGGAATCCGGCGAAAAGCTCCCTCGACACTACTTTTCTGCAAATGAATATTTACTCGAAAACGGTCTAAACCAGGCAGGGCCAGTGAAAAATCCAATTCCAATTCCCGCTCAAAAATTTCTTTCTGAACATTAGAAAGAATACTATAGAGCATCTTCTTTAAATCCTGTTTATTCAATGTCTCCAGATTAGTACGCAGCAACCTGCCATCAACCCGTAAAATCGGCGGTTCATTTTCCGTAAGATGTAAATCCGAAGCGTTCTTTTCAATACACATCAAAAATAAATCACGAATTTCCATGCTTATCCTCCTCATTTTTCCCCAGCCCCCGGCGCTTGGGGAAAAATGACCCCGAGCTCCCGCGAGGGGGAAAATTACTTTGAAATCCCGGGGACGGTTCTCTTAAGAGAACCGTCCCCTTGTTTTAAATAAGCGCCGGGTGTCTAAAAATAATCCCTAGGATCAGTTATAAAACCAGTCAGCGCCGAAGCCGCCACTGTTGCTGGAGAAGCTAAATAAATAAATGCCGCCGGATTTCCCATCCTGCCTTTAAAATTACGATTGGCAGTTGAAATCACGGCTTCGTTATCACTAGGGATACCATTGTGCGTGCCCACGCAAGGGCCGCAGCCGGGCCCAACAATAACCGCGCCAGCTTTAATAAATATTTCAACCAAGCCCAGCCGCAAGGCCTCTAGATAAACCTGGCGTGAGCTGGGAGCAATAATCAATTTAACTTGTGGGCTAACTTTACGTTTATTTAAAACTTTTGCCGCGGCTAAAAAATCATCTATCCGGCCGTTAGTACAGGTACCCAAAAAAGCTTCACTTATTTTCACCTTATTTAAGGAGCAGGCTTGGGCAACATTATCCACGCTGTGCGGCATAGAAATCATCGGCTTAAGCGAAGAAATATCAAATTCATAAACACTTTCATAAACTGCCCCTTTATCCGCAAAGATATTTTGGATCCTCTTATTCTTAAGGCCCTTGAGTTTTAACCAGGCAACAGTTTTTTTATCCACCGGCATAAAGCCGGCCTTAGCGCCCATTTCCACTAACATATTCGCTATGGTAAAGCGGCCATCCATTCCTAAATTATCAATCAGGGGCCCGGAAAACTCCACGGCTTTATAGGTTGCCCCATCGCTTTTTAGTTTACCGATTATATACAGGATGATATCCTTGGCAAAAACGCCTCTAGCCAACTTACCCTTAACGACAATTTTTATAGTCGAGGGCACCTTAAACCAATTTTTCCCGGTAGCCAGGGCGATGGCTAAATCCGTAGAACCAACACCGGTAGAAAACGCGCCAATTGCCCCATAAGTACAAGTATGGGAATCCGCGCCTAAAACCAAATCTCCCGGTAAAATATTGCCGGATTCCGGAATTACCTGATGACAAACTCCGCAGCCAATGTCGAAAATTTCTGTTTTAAAATTTTTCGAAAAATCGCGCATCTTCTTATGCACCCTGGATACTCCTTCGCTGGGGCTGGGGGCGCTATGATCAATAACCATACAAAACGCGGTCTTTATTTTTGTTATCCCTAGCTCCTTAATCCTGTCAATAATTATTGATGAGGTGCCATCCTGGCCAAAAGCAAAATCAATTTTACAAACAGCAAAATCGCCGGCAGATAGACCTTTGGCCGCGTGTTTACTTAATATTTTCTCAGCTATTGTTTTGGCCATAAAATAACCTTGAGTTTTAAGTTGTAAGTTTTAAGCTTTAAGCTTACCGCTTACGGCTTATAACTTACAGCTTAGAACTTATTTTCTTTAACCAACTCTCAATCCTATCCATGCCTTTTTGCAATTCATGTATGCCGGTGGCAAAACTTATTCTAACATGATCATCCAATCCAAAAGCGCTGCCCGGAATAAGGCTTACATACTCTTCATCCAGCAGCCTCCTGGCAAAAGTCATCGAATCCATGCCGGTTTTAGAAATATTGCAAAACATATAAAATGCTCCCTGCGGCAGACAAAAATCCAAACCCTTAATCTCTCTAATCCTGGCAGCTAAATAATCTCTTCTTTTGGTAAACTCCTGACACAATTTATTAGAAAAATCATCCGCAGCAGCTAAGGCAGCCTCGGCTGCTTTCTGAGCGATAGAATTAGGATTAGAGGTACAATGATCCTGCAGGTTTGAAATAGCGGCCGCTACGTCAGGCGGAGCGCCCAGATAACCAATACGCCAACCGGTCATCGAATGGCTCTTGGACAAACCGTTAACCGTAATCGTTAAATCATAGATATCTTTATTAAAACTGGCAATAGATTCGTGTTTTAAACCGTCAAAGGTTATCTTTTCATAAATCTCATCACTAATCACAAAAATATTCTTGTCTACGCAGATTTTAGCAATCCCGGTTAATTCTTCTTTATTGTAAACTGAACCAGCGGGGTTTGACGGGCTATTAAGAATCAATATTTTAGTTTTAGGAGTAAGGTGTTTGGCCAGATCTTGCGCGGTGATTTTAAAATTATTTGCCGCGGTTGTCTTGATAAAACGCGGGGTTGCTTCGCAAAGGTTAACCATCTCCGGATAACTCACCCAGTAAGGCAGGGGGATGAGCACCTCATCAGAGCGATTGGCAAGCACCATCAGCACATTATAAATACTATGCTTTGCCCCGTTAGAAACAATAATTTGATCCGGAGCGTATTCTAAGGAATTTTCTTTTTTAAATTTTTGACAAATGAGCTTTTTTAATTCCGCGGTACCGGTGGTAGGAGTATACTTGGTAAATCCTGATTTTATTGCCTGGATTGCCGCCTCCTTGATAAAATCAGGAGTATCAAAATCCGGCTCTCCGGCGGCAAAATTAACAATATCCTTACCCGCGCTTTTAAGCTTTTTGGCTTTAGATGTGATTGCTAATGTTAAGGATGGATTTATTTTTTTCAGGCGCTCAGCAAGCCTGGTATCTATTTTCATAAAAGTTTTTCTTTATCCCGCACCTTCTTTTTATTCAATTCATTAAATCTTAAGAATTTAAAGCTGAATATTCATCCCGCACCTTCTTGAAGGTGCGGGATTTAGAAGGTGCGGGATGAATTTATAAAGAATCACTTTTCTTCTTAAATATTGTCCTTAAGCCGCCCATAAACTTCTTCTGCGGCTTTTTTTCATCAATCGGTTTATCTTTAATTACTACCTTAATTTCCTTCTTTTGTTCCGGTGTAGATTTCACCTGCGCAGCCTCAATATCCCCTAAAGCTTCCTGCGATTTATCTTCCTTGGCCGGCTTTGGTTTTTTGGTTTCTTTAATCTTTAATTCGGTAAACTCAAAAATGACCATTTCGGCATTATCCCCACGGCGTTTACCTAAACCAATGATCCTGGTGAAACCACTATTGCGTTTGGTAAAACGCGGGGCAATTTCATTAAAAAGCAGGTTCACTAATTTATGCTCGCCCAAAACTTTTTGCGCTTGCCTGCGGGCAAAAAGCGTATTTTTCTTACCTAAAGTTACAAGTTTTTCAATCATCTGCTTACTAGCTTTAGCTCTAGTTAAAGTAGTTGTAATACTCTGGCAGATGACCATGTTTCTAGCCAAACTCCTAATCGTCGCGTCATGCCAACTAGTAAAACGGCTTAATTGCAGCCTTTTCTTAGCGTGTCTCATTTTATTTTAATCCTTTTATTTTCTTAGGATCAACTTGCATCCCTAAAGTAACTCCCATACCTACCAAGAGCTCTTGAATCTCAGTAAGAGATTTTTTACCAAAGTTCTTAAAGTTAAGCATCTCCTCTTCACTCCTCTTGACTAAGTCGGCAATCGTCTTAATCCCTGCTTCTCTTAAACAATTAGAGCTTCTCACTGAAAGCTCAAGCTCCGAAATCGGCAGCCTTAATTTTTCATACAAAGCCGCGTCTTCCTTGGTCATTTCCGGTTCCTCTTCGGCGATCTCTTCCGGTAATTGGCCGAAACTTACAAAGATATCCAAATGCCTTTGCAGAATATTGGAACCATAGAGCAGGGCATCTTTAGGATTAAT
>JAPLLY010000026.1 GCA_026387315.1 Candidatus Omnitrophota bacterium | reverse complement strand
TACCGCCGCCGGTGGGCAGGATGGTCAGAGTTTCCCGTCCGTCGAGAATGGCGAGGATAGTGTCTTCCTGCCAAGGACGAAACTGGGTATAGCCCCAGTAGCGTTTGAGGCAGGCGGACATTTCGTTAGAGATGTAGTTAGATGACATGTATAAAGCGGGGCGCTCCGATTTTTTAGTTTAATTACGAAGCGCCCCTTTCTCCCAACAAACTTATTTCTTTTTCTTCTTGGCTTTTTTCTTGGGTTTCTTACAGCTTCCACAGCTCATTTTTCCCTCCTTTGGTTAAAAATATTACGACTTAAAAAACCATGGACCGTTTCTATTTATCGTTATCACTACATCGTCATTTTTTAAAATCCGAAGCATCCACTAGTTTTAAGGCTTTTTCCCAGGTAGCGCTCTTTATTCCATTAAGTCAATACCTGCCTGAATGAACTCCCTGTCAAAGGCAAGAGCCTTTCTGATATTAAGTTCTTTCATTATTGCAAAAGAAGTAACATCTGTAAAACTAAACATTTTATCTTTGTACTTTTGATAAAGCTCCCAGGCAGCTTGAAGATAGTCGGGACAGACATGGACGATCTTTATTATTTTACTGGTAAAGAGCGCCTCGCCTGCTAAGACAGATTGTTTATGACTGCCTCTAGCTAGAATAGTAGTGATAGTCTCATCAATCACGTAATCTGAAGTATAGATCAACGCTTTTGAGTTTTTAATCTCCTCAAAGACAGAGGCTGCCTTTTTATGGTATTTATCATTATCTACAAAAAGAGCCACCCAGCCGCTAGTATCTACAAAGGCCTTTTCCATAAATTACCTTCCATACAAATAGTGGTCATGGTTCACAGAAGCATCAGTTGCCGCGAGTTTAATTTTACCAATAGCCTTAGTAAGCGGATCGCCATCCCAATTAACACTTTTTGTTTTTGTTTCTAAGAGGTACCGTATCGCTCTTCGGATTAACTCGGAAATAGCCAGGCGTTCTCTTTCTGCCTCCAGCTTAAGTTGATGCAACTGATCTTCTTCGATATAAATTTGAGTCCGGTGTAAATTACTCATTTTCTCACCTCCAATTATACATTATACACTATACACCACATCTTATCAAGGTAAGTTCTAGTGGAGTTTCCCTGCTTTTCCTGACATTCTCCTAGAACGTAGCTTAAAGCCAACCTTTTTGCGACCAGTACACGTATTCCTCTTGCCAGTCATCTTTCCTGGCTTTGATTACCCGGGCAAAATATTGCTTACCCTTTTCAATATTCCGCAGTTGATCCGCGTACTGTCTTTTCTCTCTTAAGTCAGAGGCGATTTTCTTACCTAGTTCAAAGGCCTCATCTTTTTTATCCTGATCGAATTGCTGTTGAGCGGAAACTCCTCCTGAATATTGCGCGCCGCAGGCAGAGCCGTAATATTTAAGATAATCCAGGACTTCTTGATTCTGCCCGCTGCCGCTGGATACCACTCCGGCGATATATTTACCGGCGAGCCTTTTGCAATGGATAAAATGCGCTGAACGGTCAAATAATGCCTTCATCGACGCGGTTACCTGGTTGATATAATTAGGCGAAGCCAAAAGTATGGCGTCAGCTTCCAGCATCTTCTGTAGAATCATACTCACATCATCCTTAAGCGGACATTTTAAGATCTTCTTATGACAGGCTTCGCAATGCTTACAGAAAAATACCTTGTAATTATCCAGATGCAAGGTTTCACCGGATACGCCTTCTTCGCTCAAACCGCACAGAACTTCTTTAGCTAATAAAAATGTGCTGCTTTTTTCTTGATGCGGACTTGAAGATATAAGTAAAACCCCCAATTTTAGCCCCCTTCCTACTGATACTTGTCACAGTAAAATGTCACAGTATGTCACAGTAACGTGTCACAGTAAAACGTAATGCTTTGTCGGATCAGTAGTACTCTTGGCCTGCTCAAGGCTTAGGATGATATATTTTGGGTAAATGCCATCGGTTACCTCAATCACTTTAATAGATTTGCTATATCGACAGCTACAGAATTACGTTCAAACTTTGAATTAATCCAATCAGAATATTTTATCCTGTAGAATTTCCATCCTGCCGATTCAAGAATTCTTTGACGTTCTTCGTCGTTTTCTATGTAAACGCCATACGCTTCGTCAATCTCATTTTGAAAATGCGTAGGTCCATCACATTCAATAGCGATTCTCCGTCCGCTCTGCATGTTATTGATGACAAAATCAATTTTGAAACCACAGCTTGCGACCTGATTTTGGATCTTATAGCCCGAGTCAGAACAAGATCTTATAAAATTAAAGAAGTCTTCCTCGAAATACGAATCAAAAGGCTTAAGTTCTGACGAATGAAACGAAACTTCTCCACAATCGTTAACGTACTCTAAATATTTCTTTAGCCATATTCTTTCTGGCACTTGACTAATCGGCATGCTAATAAAACAGTGTATTTGCATGCGTGCTCGAGAGAAAGCCACATTAACTCTGCCGCGATTAATATCAGCACGAATGTCTCCTCCCTCGCCAGTAAGAGGAACATATTTATTTTTTTGTTCGGGCGAACGAATAACAAAGGAATAAATCACAACGTCTTTTTCATCCCCTTGTATACCCTCTATTATGCTAACTTTATAATTGTCCTGTTCTTCCTTAAAACCGGACCGCTCAAAAAGCTCACGGATATAAGTGGCTTGTGCATTAAAGAAACACAAGATACCTATCGATTTATCTTTGCACTTTCCCGAATCCCTTAATTCCATAAATAATTTCAATATTTGTTTAGCCTCAGCAACATTTACTCGATCGGAAAATTCCTCACCCCAATCAGATTTAACCTCATGGATAACCATCACACGATTTGTATCCTTATAGGCCAGATAATTGCTATTCAAAGAAATCAAATCTTTTCCATTGGGCTTGTAGAAATATTTATTACTAAACCCTATTAACTCTTTCGGGGATCGATAATGATAATGCAAAGTCCGATACAGAAATCCTCTGTTCTTTGCGATGTCAAGAACAGATTGTACTGTGGCGCCAGTTGATTTAATCTGACGATCTTCGGGAATCTGATATCTATGAGCAAGCTCGTCAAAAACACGATTTGATTTAAAAATGATGGTGCTGTCCCGCATTTGCTCGCTATCTCCCACAAACAAAACACGGTTTGATCGAAACATTACTGGCAAAGTATAGGCTACGTTACACTGAGATGCCTCATCAAGTATCACATAATCAAATATACCGGGATTGAGTGGAATAATACGGCTTGCGTCATCGAGCTCCATTATCCAGATAGGAATTAAATTAAGGATTACGTTAAACTTATCCGGGTCTTTACGTAGATTATCAAACGTCTTAAATGCCTTCTTGGACTTGCCAAAAGCCTTGGCTAATTGTTGCACAATTTGACGTACTTTTAAACCCTCTGTTTTACTTATCCATTTTTCAGTGATGTTTTTATTAATAATGTTCTGAAGGTATATGGCGATATGCTGACTCCGCCTGGATTCGATCCGCTTAAGCGAAGAAACTATTTCATTGAGATTCTTAGATCCAATAATTTTCCTAAGCTCCGTTGATATCTCAAGAACCCTTAAAACTCGTTTCTTTGTGTCTTCGGGATTGTTTCTTCCAATAAGTTCATTAAGGGTCTTAAATTGTGAGTCTGATATTCCGCAAGCCTTTAGTTTTATTTGAAAACGGTCTTTATTTTCTTCGAGCGTGCGAATATTAACATGGTGCCTACAATATGCGCACAAACCATCCAAAAATTTCGTAGCATTATTCCGAGATAAATCTTCATTTAAAGTTTTATCAATATAATCTATCAACTCTCTTGGAAGAATACCACGAATTTTTCCCAATCGACTATTTCTAAGAGCGTTATTAATTTTTCTCAAGAAAGCAAAATGCCTGTCATAGCCTGTTCTCACGACATCATCTTTTATGGCCTCAACCGCCTCCAAGATTAATTTGCTTGAAACGTCCAACCCCGAGAATATCTTTTCGACATCTTTTTTATCGCCAGAGTTTTCATATGCACTGATAGAATTTATACAGCCGAAAATATCATTTTCCAGTTTCTTTAATTCCTGCCACTCAGAAGTTGAAAAATTAGCGATGAAAGATTTCATATCATTTATATCAATATAGTATTGCTGTAACTCTTTTAACTCCGCAGAGAGCTGACAATAAACCCTCTGAGATTGAATCCCCACGTTAAAACCGTTCTGTAACTCTTTCTTTTCGTTAACAACTTTGGATATTGACGATGCGGGAAAATCACTATCTCCTTGCTGAATGACCTTTCCACGGGCACCAATTTTATAACCAAGTTTTTCGATATATGCCCCTAATGCACTTAATTGGGGGGCAATGCCATCCGATTCATCATCTTCTCCGATTTGTGCTGAGCTGGGATTGGGTAGATAGCCAAAGAGATACTGGACTTTAAGTTTTTTTAGCTTATCCTTAACCACCTTAAGAGCCTGAGCTTTTTGACTTACAAAAAGGACTCGTTTGCCGTTAGCGGCCAGATGGCAAAGAACATTTGAAATTGTTTCGGATTTACCAGTTCCCGGAGGGCCTTGGATTATTGAGGCTTTGTTGTTAATAATTGATAATGTTGCAAGCTGATATTTATCATAAGAAAAAGGGAAATATAATTCTTGTTCGTTTGGAAGGCTGGTCTCGTTGTTTAAGTCCTCATCCTCAGTCCAGCTTGTTAATGCTGTTTTTCTGAGTTCTTCTTCTGACAACTTTGCAAGTTTTGCCAAGTCTTCTGCTAAGAAATAATTCGCTTTTGGACTTAATGCGATCTTGATTTCCTCAAGTGAGAATGAATTTTCATCGAATTTTGCATTTTTTAACCGAAGTTGTGCTTTAATCTTATGCCATATTTCTGTAAAAATATCTAATCCGTTAATAGGCAGTGTTAGACCGCCCTCCATTTCATATGTTCCCATCTCTTCTAAAAGCTGAAAGTACAGATCCTCTCCAAGAATCGGCTCCAGCATGCCAATATTAACTTGAATCTCCGGATCAACAGCGAGAATAAAGTATTTTCCAACTCCTTGTTTAGAGATTTCTTTCTCAATTTTAATTGGAATTGTAAATAAGGGATACCGGTCAACTTTAACCTGCTTAGCAAATAAATCATCCTCTTCGCCGTTCTCGCCATTTTCTAAGGTTAAGACATCGACATCGCTTTCAATCGGCAATTCAACTTCAAAATAGCCAAAACTGAATACTATTTGTTTCGTAAATTGGTCGTTTCTATATTTGTTGTAAATATCCTCTATTTTATTTGCCAGTTCTTTCTCTTTTGCATATTGTTCGAGTTTTGTCTTCGGCACTTCCTTTGGATCATATGAATAAAAAGTCTCAAGATTTATCATCTCTGCCAAGCTACCATCAGCGTCCCCATTCAATAAGCCTGCTATTGAAAAATGTTCCTTTGGTAAATTGACAGAATATTTTTGTTGCGAGGCAACCGTGCGTTCCCGAGTAAACCGTATATATCCAAGGCAATATTTTATGAAGTTAGCTAATTTTTGTTCCATACTTTGAATTACCTATTATCGTGTTTTGTAATTTTACCTTTCAAAAACTTCTCAATATGATACTGCTGAATTTTATTCGGTTTGGTCCTGCCATTTAGCCACCTATTAACCGTAACAAAAGAAACTCCCAGCTTCGCGGCTAACAACTGCTGGGAGATTTTATTTTCTAAGCGATGAATGCCTAGCCTCTGAACTAAATCCATATTAGCATCTTATTTTCTCACCAGAATGACGGATTAAGTGTTTTTTAATAATAAAATTACTTGTAATCCTAGTGAAGAGAAGGATTGATTTTCCTAAAGGTGATAGCTTTGTTTATAATCAAAAGTATTAACTTCTTTGCCTCTTCATTACTAAAGTTATTAATTTTGATTTTATTCTTAAAAACTTCTTCCCCAAGTTCATTAAAAAGCTTACCAAGTAATTCATCTGCAAAAGCGCTTGAAATAATATCGACATTTAAAAAATCAAAAAGAACTTGGGAATTATCTTTTAAAGAAGCCAGAACACTGTTCCTAATCTCGTTCCCGAGTTCTCGGGTTCCCATCGATTTTCCAAAATCAGATAATTTGATTACCTTAATTTTTTCCATTTAATCTTTCCAGTAAATCATCAATAGACTCAACGACCATAACATTTTCTTTCCCAAAAATGTTTTCTAGATTTATTACTCCCTCCCTGGCAATAGTTAATGATACCATAGTTCCATTAAAATTTGAAGAGGGAAATATCTCCGTCTTATCTTTTGTTACGATTAGTTTATTATTACCGGAAATTATAATTAATTTTCCGTTTGATTGCCTCGCAATCTCAGCGCAGCCATATAACCCAAAACCAGGACTACCTGCGGGATGGCCAGATTCTTCATCCTGAATTGATAATTTCAAAGCTTCTTCATTTGTAATGTTCTTATATTTTTCTTTTCCAGACATTACGAAAGATTTATGTATACCCCTTCCAACATCCAGCGTTGCAATTTCTATAATATTTTTATAATCAAAGGCGCAAAAATATACGGGCTTCGGATAGACGGCTTTAACCTCACCATAAAAACCGTAACCATGCATACCGGCATTACCAACAAATTCCCATAAAGCCCAATTTAATGCTTTTAAAACGTGATCTGACGGCTTAAACTCAGCCTTAATAATAGGGATAAACTTATCCACTGCTATTTGACTCTGATCACTATCAAAACATCTTTGAACCCTAACTCTAATAGTATCTAAATACTCATGTATTTCATTCGTTGTTTCATTTTTAGGCCACATAATTCTTACAAACCAAGATGGAGTAGATTCAGTAATATGGCGTATAAAACATTTACAGCCTATTTTCCAGAAATCATCGCAGCTTTGTACAATTAATAAAATACCCAGCACTGAAACATATTTTGTTTCAATCAAATCAAAAGTTATCTCTTGAGGATTGTTCTTAACTTCTTTAACTAAATTTTCTAGCTGGTCGAGTAAGAAATTAAGCTCTTGATCAATAAAATATTTTGGTAGTTTTATAGTTATCATTTTTAATAGAAGAATCTGGTCATCCCGATGAAAATATTTCGCGCGAACTTTATTCTACTGATAATAAAATCAACTGATTTATAATTATACCACATCTATTTCAAAATAACAGGGATTTACAATACGACGAGTAATGGGTCAGTTAATGGGGGATAGCGCAAGCGTGTCATTGTGAGCGAACGAAGTGAGCGAAGCAATCTCGACGAAGATTGCTTCGTCGCTGCGGCTCCTCGCAATGACACACCCCCGTTCACTGACGCATTACTACGACGATGTAACAAATCTTGCTGACTTTTTAAAACGGGATTGCCTGCCGGACAGGCGGAAAACCAGGGGACGCGTCTATTTTTCTAATGTAGAGACGCAAAATTTTGCGTCTCTACGGAAAAATAGAAACGTCCCCATTTTTTACAGTCACTTTACGCTTTTCAATAATAAAATTACCTGGGAGAGGTCGCGGAAGCCGGTTTCCTTATGGTATAAGGCAACTTTGGAATTAACCTCCCTTACCTTTTCATATCCGTAAGTATTAATTAATTCTATATAAGTTTTGATTTTCTCTAAGTCATTTGGTTCGTTAAGCTGGGCTGAAAGGCCTTGGGCTTGCGCGGTAAGGCTGGCGCCATATTTGGCGGATAAGGAGCTAAGGGCTTGTGAAAATTGTTCAGAAGATTCTAAGGGATTAAGGCGGTACCTGTTAACCAGGCGATCCTTGAAACTTGCTGTTTCATCGGGCTTTTGCCTGTATACTTCGAGAATATTTTTCTGCTCCAATTCATTTATAGCGTGAATAAGCGGAATAACAGAAATGCCATAGATACGGACCAGGTCTTCCTGGCTTCTAAACCAGTAAGGATTACGGGGTGACATTATTGCCTCGTTAAGAGAAATTAAATACATATATTTTGCCTCAAAGGAAAGTTTGCCACAGAAGCCGTAGTCCCAGTAAACGTCAGGAATAGTGATGCAAGCTTTAGTAGGAATATCTTTTAATATAAGGTATTTGCTTAAAATTTTACGCTGAACGAGCCCCATGTGAATTAATCTTTTCAACGGCTTGTAAACATGAGAGTAATATTTGCTACTGTAGCCTAGGGCCTTGGCGAATTCTTCGTTGTTAATCTCTATACGGTTTGAATTTTGACTGTGGGCTTTTTTTATTAAATATAAATATAGATCAAGAGCATTCTCGGAATGTTCGATAAAAAAACCGGGAAAGCCCGGCACAAACGGCACAGCGGTTAAGAGGCTGACAGGGAATTTTGGGCCTGGGGCAGCGGCGGGCTGGATGGGCGGCTGAGGGCTTAGTTCTATCTTAGTGATATAATCCAGTAATTTTTTTGCCTGTTGCGGGCCTTCTATGTAAGTGGCGAATTCGTAGTTGTCATATAAAGAGGCGCGGGACCAGTTAAAACTGCCAAGGATACAGATTTTGGAATCAATAACTAGGCCTTTGCCATGGAGTACGGCTTTAGTACTATCTATTAACACGTCTATGCCGGCTTGTTGGAGGCGTTTATAAGCATTGTAATTAACTTTGAAGGTAGTGTCATCCAGAATAACCTTTACGTGTACGCCTCTTTTTTTGGCGTTTATCAGGCCTTCCAGAAGGATTGAGGCGGGATTGTCAGTGGGGGTGGGTTCTACGTTAATGAGATACATCGCCACGTAAATTGATTCTTTTGCTTCCTGAATGGCTTGACGCGTGGTTTGAAAGTATTCCTTACCCAGAAGAATATTGGCTTTGGCTATTGGAAGCCAAACCACGGCCTTTTGACCTGTGGTTTCGGCGCCAAAAACAGGAGTGGCGAAAAAGGCAGATGAAATTATAAAGATTGAGAGCAAAAACTGGCGCATAGAGCGGAGTAATATTCTAATCAGGGGAATTAACCGAGCCGGCGGCCATCAGATAACCCCGGGCTCGTTCCGTTAATTTATAACGTGAAACTATATCCCAAAATGCTTGGCTATGGTTTGGCTGGATTAAATGCGCCATTTCATGCATGAGAACATACTTTCTGACCCACTTCGGCATCAGGCCTATTTTGTGCGAGATACGAATTTTAGCGGCGCGATAATTGCAGCAACCAAACCTGCTATTCTGATTAGTGGCATATTCTATCGAATCTATTTTTAGTTTATTGTCAAAATATTTTTGATTTAGCGCGCTGGCTAAATCCGAGAGATTTTTTTCTTTATCCAATTCGGTTTTAAGCTTTTTTCTGGCGAATTTCAATTTAAAACCGCTGATAATCTTATCCAGGCGCTCTTGAGAAAGCGCCAAAGGAGCATTAATCAGAAGCAAATCATTGACTAATCTCGCGCTTATCCAACGCCTGCGCCTCTGGCTGCGGATTATTTTTACTTCCATTTTATTTATATTAATCTTCCGCTTCGGCGACTAAACTCTCGTAGTATTCACGGTAATTTTCTTTTTTATCGCTCTGCCGCAAAGCCAGCGCGGTGCGCGGATGCTCGTCCAGAATCCCGGTTATGGCGTAAGGAATAAAATAACCCCATTCGATTTTCTTTTGCAAAGGAATAAACTCCTTGGAGATTACATCCAGAATCGGCCGGATATCATATTTGGGGTTCTTCAAAAATCCCAAAATTAACTCGGTAGGGCAGTTTCCGGCTGCCCGGCCTAAACCAAAAATAGACCCATCCACATAATTAGCGTCATGGATAATCGCCTCAATGGTATTAGAAAAAGCCAACTGCTGGTTGTTATGCGCGTGCATCCCAACTTCCTTAGTTTTTAAGATACTTTTTGCTTTCTTAATCAAAAACTCGGTTGTTTCTTGGTATAACGAACCAAAACTATCGACTATATAGATAACCCGCGCTTTGCACTCCTTTTCTAACTGTTCTAAACACTCCGTAAGTTCGTTATCCAGAGCCCGGGAAATGGCCATGATATTTACCGTAGTTTCATAGCCTTTATCCGCGAAATGATTAACCAGGTATATCGCTTTGTCCACATCCTTAACATAAGTGGCCACTCTAATCATATCCACCGGGCTATCCTGTTTAGGCAAAACATCATCCACATCCACCCTATCCACATCTACCATCACCGAAATCTTGACCGCGGATTCAATTCCTTGAATCACATCTGCGATGTCTTGATCATTACAGAATTTCCATTTCCCATACTCTTTGGTACTAAAAAGCCGCTGGGAATTTTTATAACCAATCTCCATATAGTCTATACCTGCTTCCGAAAGCGCCTTGTAAACCTGGCGCACAAAACGCAGATCAAAATTATGGTTATTCATCAAGCCGCCATCCCTAACCGTACAATCTAAAACCTTAATCTTCTCTCTAAACATTAAACTCTCCTGGCGGATTATACCTGCTCATTATAAAATGCCTTACTTTAATCCATCCTTACACATAGTTAATAAAAACAATAAAGGACTATTGGTACTGCCTAGTCCTTTATTGTTCAAAGATAAATTTTTTAACAAATTACTTTCTTAATTCCGATTTTATTTGTTTTTCTGCTTTCAGCCAATCAGCCAGGGCATCTCCCGAAGCACTGCCCCGTTTTTCAAAAAGCTCCTGGGCGCGTTTACGAATCTTATCCGAAATACTTTCACCAAACATCAAAGCTGATCCGGACTTCTCATCCTTTCCCTTAACCGCCATGGTTTCCTCCTCCGTTTAAAAACTGGGGACGGTTCTGTTTTTTTTATAATATAAAAAAACAGAACCGTCCCCGTGTTTTTAAAAATATAACCGTCTCCGATTTTTCAAATTATTAACCTATTAATTAACGGCCTTCGTTTTTGCGCTTGGAATAACACTCTTTACAGTATATCGGACGATCTTCTCTGGGCTTAAAAGGGACTTCGCATTCTTTTTTGCATTCGCCGCAGATTGCCTTATGCATCTCCCGGGGGCCCCCGCCAAATCCACCACCTTGCTGATATGCCATACTTCCTCCTTTTTGCTGCTTAATTGCAGCTTCTTATTTCAATAATTATAGGACTTTGTCCAAGATAAATCAAGTGTTTATTTTTTTAACAATTTTTTTATCTTTCCTGCGTCAATGTGCATCAATGCCGGAGAGTTAGGGGTTTCGTCAACTTATTCCTGCACCACCCTTACCTTTAGTTTTATGCCAACGGATTTGCCGGAGGCGGGATTTACAAGAGTATTGTTAACCGTAATCGTTATATCTTCGGAATCCGTTAGCGCCCCGTCGCTTACCTCAAAATGTAATACATAACTCCCCTGCTGGTTATAATTAGGCAGCCAGCTGAATATTCTCTTATTAGCGCTAAAATACGCGCCCTGCGGAAGCCCGGAAACAGAATAAGTTAAAGTTTGATTCTCAGGGTCCGATGCGGAAATAGTAAATTCTAAAAGCCCGCCTTCGTTAACAGCTTTGTTGCCGATGGCATTTAAAACCGGCGGCTGGTTTTGCGGCGTTACCGGGCCTATACCGGCCACGGATTTATCTTCATTTCCCAAAGTGTCTTCCGCGCTCAGGGCATAATAATATTTAACGCCCTCTGTTACTGAAGAGTCAATAAAGCTGGTAACGAAAGGCTCGGTAATTGCCTCGGATACGGGGGCCAGGCCGCTGACATTAGTAATCTGCGTGTTGCCGCGATAAATATTAAAATGCCTGAAATCGCCGTCGGTGTCAGTAAACACATTCCAGGTTAAAGTAACCTTATCTCGGATAACAGCGGCGCTAAGGCCAGTTATCTTCGCTGGTGGAGTAATATCAATTCTAAAGGAGCTGGACGCGGAAAAACCGCTCTCATTGCCTGACTGATCTTTGCTAGACAGCCTCCAGTAAATTATGCCTTGGCCAAGGTTAGTTTCCGGGGTATAACTGGCGCCGGTTACATATTTATCCACAACTAAATTGCTAAAATCAGCGGTATTGCTGATTTGCAAATGATAAGAGGCTGCCCCTTCTATCGCCTGCCAGTTCAATACCGGCTTCTGCTCTTTGGTGGGATTAGGCGCATAAGGGATAAGCACGGGTATTTGCGGCAAAGTTGTCTTAACCACAAAGTCATCGCTTTCAGAGAACGCGCCTTCGTTGCCCGCAAGAGTAATACTGCTTAGGCGCCAATAAATTTTCCCATCCGGCAAATCAGAAATCAAGGTATAAGAATTATTAGTTACATTAGTATCATTAATAATGAATGAAGAAAAATTTGAATCAGTGCTGATTTGTAAATGATATTTTGCCGCCTCTGCCACGCTATTCCAGGAAAGCGTGGGCCGTTTATTATTCGTCGGGTCAGGGGTATAAGGTATAAGCTGCGGGCAAGGTATGCCTATAGTAGTAAAACTCCATACCGGCCCGGTAGAGCTCAAACTATGGCTATCCTTAACCAGCACCCGCCAATAATAAGTTTTTCGGTACTGCAGAGCGGCCGATTTATAAGAATTCTGCGCTTGATTACTGGACACCTTAGAAGAAACATCTAAATTATTAACTTTACCGGAGTCATCGCTAAAATACAAATCATAGGTAAGCGCATCTCCCGCGTCCGGATCATTGCATAACCAGCTCATGGTTACCGTAAGCGCGGAACCAAGGTCTTTTTGATTGACGGCGCCATTCGCGGGCAAAGGGCTAAAAGGAACTTCCGGCGGCTGGGCAACCACGCTCATTGCCACCGGCACCATCAGGGTACCGCCGCTGTAATCAATGAATATATTGCCTGAATAATTACCTACTGCAAGCCCGCTTCTTGAGACGCTTATGGTAAACTCAGCTATTGGGGAGGTAGTATTTATGGTAAGAGGGCTAACCTGCAGCCATGCTTTGTCTACCCTGGCGTTCAAGAACATTGACGCACCGCCAGTATTTCCAACCTCAAGGGTTTTAGTAATATCTATTGCTCCAAAATTAAGGCTTAAAGGGCTTACGCTTAAGCTAAGTGTCAATGTTCCTAACCGTTGAATCTTTAAATCTAAGTTTGAACCGTCGCCATTTTGATCAAATTCATAACCGGCTAAAAATTCATTTTTGACAGGATTATAAATAACAAAATTGTTGTTTTCCGCTTTTGCTGAGCCGGCTACTATAATCTCAGAGCCGTTAGGGATAGTGACATTGGCCGCGGATGCGCGTTGCGCTGAAACATTCGGATCAGAAGCGGAAACCTTGCTATTTGTATAGGCATAAAGATATTCATTATGGCCGCCAAAATAATAAATTTCAGGGTTAGGAGGATTGTAGTGTGACGCGCCGAAAACCGTCATTCCACTTGTCCCGCCGGTTCCCAAAATACGCGTTATCAACATACCATGCTTCTGGGTTGAATAATTATACGAGTAAGAAATAAATCCATAATCGTCGCTATCAGGATTATACGCCATCCTCGGACGAAAATATATGGTCGAACTAATAAAGGTTGGGTTCACTCGAAAACTATTCCCTACCCCATTGTTATTCGCGTCATGCCTCCAACAATAAATATCGTTATTCGTAGAGCCCGACGTTAACTCAAAAGCGACAAGGTATTCATTTCTTACAGAATTATAAACCACATTGGGATTACGTAAATGTATTCCGCTAGCACTGTAGAGCTTACTATTTATCCAGCTCCCATTCGCGTAAAATAGGCCGATAAGCAGGTCCCACTTACTGCCATTACCAGCCTCATCATATTCCATCACTACCATATATTTGTTATCTCTTGGATTATAAGCAACGCGCGGTTTGGTTTCTTGGGTAGTTGTGTTAAATAGATAAAACCATTCCCCATTTCTGGAACCAGATGCCGATATTCGCTGGCCCATCGCGTGGTAATAACCGGAGATATTGAAATCACAAACAACCATGTATTCGTTATCTACGCTGTTATAAACAATATGCGCTTTGCTTTCATTATAGCCGCTGTCAAAAACAGGGAAAGAGCCGCCTATTTTATTCCCTTCAATGGAAATCCTCTGTCCGTATATGCGGCAATTATTTGCCGATGGGTAATATTCATACACAATCAGAAATTCGTTCTGAGCGCTATTATAGGCTATAGTTGATTTTGACTCTGTATTTGCTGATTCTATATTGGTTGTCTGGCCAATGCATCCGAGGTTAAGGAATATAACAGGGCCGAATGAATCAATATTGGTGAGGCGGGTGCCGCTGGGATTAAACGCAACCACCGCGTAGAAATAACTTGTACCCATAACCGCGGTCGTATCATTATAGCTGGTAGTATTTACGTTTGGAACGGTAGCGATGGGGGCAAGGCTGGTAACGTTGGTTATAGGCGAAGCAGAACGGTAAACTGAATAATGATCAAATATGCCGCCACTTGCATATCGCATCCAGTTTACCTGAATGCCGTTTCCAGAAGAATTCGCAGTGAACTTTATAGAGGGTAGCTTGCATGTGCTGGTGAGATTAACTGTGGTAGTTGCCGAATCAGGGTCATCACTGGTTATGCTAAGTATGCCGTTGGCCTGGCCTTCTGTAAGCGGGGTAAAGGTAATATTAAAGGTATAACCTTGGCCTGCGGGGATAATCGCGGCATTAGTATCTGCGCTAAATAGGCCATTATTAAAGGACATCCCGGTGATACTCAGCTCTTGGGTGCCGATATTATAGACAGTTATTGGTTTGGTTATTGAACCGCCTAAGACTGCCGTGCCTAAATCTAAACTATCCTCTATCACCGCAATCACCGGCACCGGTGTGCCCATTCCGCTTTGGGCCAGCACTAATCGGTTTAAATCGTCAAAATCATAGCCTAATTTGGTATTATTAGGCAGGGTTACCTGGGTAAGCTGGTTAAACTTATCATAGGTATAGGAAGTAAGCCCGGCTTCAGGATCAGTAACGTTTTGTAAATTGTTTTTGGCGTCATAGCTAAAAGTAGTTTCGTATGCTTTAGCGTCCTTTATAGAGGTAAGGTTATTATTGGCGTCGTAATATAGATAACTTGTCCCTGCGGCAGTGGTAATGGATTTAATCTGGTCGGTGTTGGTATATTCAAAGGAGATCTTGTTGTTGGCCGGGTCGTTGATGCTTTTTAAGCGGGATAAGCTATCGTAAACATTGCTCATTGCAAAGCCGCTTGTGCTCTTGATCACCTGCGGCAGGCCGCTGGAGTTGTAGTTTTCAAAGAGCTGCTTTCTGCCTTCGGGATTGGTAACCGATAAAAGATGGCCGCTGGCCGCATCATAAGTAAAGGTAGTCAGATTATTGGGGTCGTATTGCCAGCCGGTAAGATTACCCTGAACATCCAAATTAAGGGTTACGCTATGATAAATAGTCACCAAGCGGTTGGCGCTATCGTAGCCGTAGGCAGTGGCGTTACCAACAGCATCCATCAGGGCAATCAGGTTATCATTAGCGTCATAATATAATTTGAGTTGGCTGCCGTCGGGCTTAGCCACTACTGAGATATTACCGTGCAGATCATAGGTGTATTGGGTGGTCGCGCCTTTAGTATCGGTAACCGTCTTGGGCCCATTATCCCCGTCATAAGTCAAATTAACTTTATTGCCTAAGTGGTCTATTTGTTCTATAACCCTGAATTTATCGTCGTAGAGTTTAATGGTTTTATTAGCATCAGGGTTGGTTTCCACGGTTTTACGCAGGGCCAGGCTAAAACTGCGGCCAAAGTCTAATTCCTGGTTAAGCCTCTGGGTTAATAGACGGTTGTAGTCATCATAGCTGCCTTCAAAGATTAAATTTCCTTTTGGATCAGTAACCCGGATAATCCGGTGGTCAGCATCATATTCGTAATGGATAGACTGGTTTTCGGCATTGGTTACGGTAATTAGGTTACCACTGGCATCATAGCCATAGCTGATTGTCCTGGGGCCCGGGCCGGTTACCGAGCTAATCTTATCCGCGCTATAGGCAAGGGTTATTGCGCCAGCGGCTGCGGCATTGATAGAGATAAGTTTTCCTTCCTGATAGGTATAGCTGATGGTTTTATTGTT